>JBFHFE010000012.1:0-130667 GCA_041583785.1 Draconibacterium sp.
GTCTTCTTTGTTCAACCTTTTTCCCTTCATCCTTTTTTAGAACTCCGCCTTATTTCTAAAGCGGCTGCAAAGGTAAGCATCATTTTTAATCCTCCAAATTATTGAAGCATTTTTATTGAAACTTTTTTCTAAATCCGGCAAGCTCTTGCCAACTGTTGTTCGCCTTCTCATGCCTGCAATTTAGATACCCTCACTATTCCTTTTCAATCCCTCTATGAACGTTGCCACGGTTTCCCTAAGCGGCTGCAAAAGTAATCAAGCTTTCCGCCTTTACAAACTTTTACTGCATTTTTAT
Source organism: Draconibacterium sp. (assembly GCA_041583785.1). Classification (GTDB taxonomy): domain Bacteria; phylum Bacteroidota; class Bacteroidia; order Bacteroidales; family Prolixibacteraceae; genus Draconibacterium. The sequence goes on from JBFHFE010000012.1 coordinate 296, forward strand.
TAAGCTATTTTTTTCTATTGTACGCAACTGACTATATATCTGTTGAAAGCATGAAAATGTAAAACCGGATTAGCTTGTACGGCATCAAGAATAAAAGGTTACAATTCAAAAAATACGAAAATTACACTGACCGGTATTAATACTTAAAAATGCCAATAAGAAGCCCATCTTTTTTAAACAGGGCTCAAATCTTTCTTTTTCTGAATATCTTATTTCAAGAACAACTCAATAACAGGAATTTCAACATTAGGTTTATTAATAGGTAAAACAAGATTAATATCATTCTCATCGGTTTCTTGTTTAATCCAATGCCCGTAAGGTTTACCTATTTTTATTTCAGAAGCGTCGTGTAAAAACTGAGCGTATTTTACTTTATCACCGAACCCCCTCATTAAAAAGTTCTGCATTGGATAATCCAGAAGATGTACATACAAGCGATTTGTTTTTGGATTATATGTTAATAATGTGTTATCAGGCGCAACAAATTCATCGGGAGCCTGGGTGCAACCATAAATAGAGCGACCATTAAACTTCATCCACTCCCCCATCTCTGTTAAAGCTTTTTCGGCACGCTGGTCGAAAGTTCCACGTGCAGTTGGTCCAACGTTTAATAATACGTTTCCTCCTTTGCTTACCGATTCGATTAGAAGCACCAATAATTGCTTATTATCCTTCCAGGTATGTTCATCACGGTAATAGCCCCACGAACCGGAAAAAGTTTGACAGGTTTCCCAAGGAATGCGAACTCCATTCTCTTCGGGCCACTTTTGAACCTTAAATTGTTCGGGGGTTGTAAAATCCCAGCCTCCCTGGTAATCTTTCAAGTCTAAACGGTCGTTTACCAGAATATCAGGTTGAAGTTCGCGTACCATTTTAATCAATTCAACAGAGCCCCAATCGTCTTTATCTTTACCAAATTTACCAGGGAATGAATAATCGAGCCAAAGCACATCTATTTTTCCATAGTTAGTAAGGATCTCTCGTACCTGGTTTTTCAGATACTCCCTGTAAATACTCATATCGCGGTCTTTATTTAATTCATCATATTCTTCCTGTGTTTTTACACTTTGCGGATGCACGCGATCGATAGTATATTCAGGATGATGCCAGTCGATTAAAGAGTAATAAAAACCAATCCCAAGTCCTTCAGCACGGAAAGCATCTACCCATTCTTTAATAATGTCTTTTCCATAGGGAGTGTTCATAATATTATAGTCGTTGTACTCCGAAGCGAACATATTAAAACCTTCGTGATGTTTTGTAGTAATTACTGCATACTTCATTCCAGCAGCTTTTGCTTTTTTTGCCCAGTCTGCCGGGTCGAACAAATCGGGGTTAAACATTTCGAAATATTTCTGGTAATCTTCATCAGAAATTCGTTCGCGTTTTTTCACCCATTCGTGGCGGGCAGCCTGCGCATAAAGTCCCCAGTGGATAAACATACCAAAACGGGCATCGGTCCACCAGCTTAATCGCTCTGTTTTCTCATCCTCTGTTTCATTCCAGATTTTCTTTTGAGCGAAGCTTCCTTGCACCAGAAATGCCAGTAGCAACACTACAATAAATAGCTTTTTCATTTTTAGTTGATTTAGTTTTAAAAATTATTGTTTTAAAAAAGAGTTCTCTCTTATTGATTTAAACTCGGAATCATCGTTCCATGCCGGCCATTCTTCAGAATTCGACAAATTTACCCCTACATTATATAATAGTTTGGCATCTTGAACCAGTCCGGCCAAATTATCACGTTCAGGCACGTATTCATCTTGAGGTTTATGGTACGTATTCTTCCAGTAATCAGAAATAAGTTCTAAGGTTTTTTCCTTCCCATACTTTTCAGCATCAATATAACCTTTTGCAAAAATAGATGGGACACCATTCTTTACAAAAGGCAACTGGTCGGAACGGAAAAACATTCCATTTTCAGGATTTGGGTCAGGAGCAATGTATCGATTTTGTTTTTGAGCTTCTATTTCAAGCCAGTTGTCCAATTCAGATTGTCCGTAACCAGTTATGGTAACATCATTAAATTCTCCAAGAAACAAAATTACATCGGTATTAATACAGGCAACTGTTTTATTCATTGGAAAAATTGGATTTTGCGCATAATAGGAAGAACCAAGCAGGCCAGATTCTTCGCTGGTAACCGAAAGAAATAAAACTGAACGTTCGGGTTGCTTGCCAGTCTTCATGGCTCGGGCAATCTCCAGCATCCACGAAACGGCGCTGGCATTATCGGTTGCTCCATTATATATACTATCGTTTTTAATAGGTGTTCCAACACCCAGATGATCCCAGTGGGCTGTGTAAACCACCACTTCATCTGGCCTGGTTTTTCCTTGTACAAATCCACAAACATTTTTCGAAACTCCATTTTCGAATGTACTTTTAATTGTCGCCGATGCTTTTACGGGTAAAATAAAAGGTTTAAAATTGGGGTCGAGTGCTTTTTGTTTCATTTCATTAAAGGAATAACCACTAGCATTAAATAATTTTTCGGCAGACGATTTTGTTATCCAGCCTTCGAACGAACATCGGTCTTTATATCCATTGGCATCATCGAGATACAGCTTTGTATTTTCACCATTGTTTCTAACTACTTCCCAAGGATATCCGGCAGGCCCGGTTTCGTGAACAATAAAGCATGCTTTAGCCCCATGTCGGGCAGCCTCCTCAAATTTATAAGTCCAGCGACCATAGTAAGTCATTGTATTTCCTTTAAAATAAGCTTCATTGGTTCCATAGCCAGGGTCGTTCACAAAAACGATGATTGTTTTTCCTTGTACATCAATCCCTTCAAAATCGTTCCGATTATACTCTGGGGCAGTTATTCCATAACCCGCAAAAATTACTTCAGATTCATTGAGCGACATTTCAGGTTCAACTTTCTGTGAAAATGCAACATACTCATTCAATTTCTCGAAACTCAACTCACCTTTTGGGGTTTTAAAATTTAGTGTTTTGGAAAGTTTTGAGCTAACAGCCAGAATCGGCACATCCTGAAAATAACTTCCATTATTAGCGGGTTCCAAACCAATTTCTTTCATTTGCGCAGAAATATAATCTAACACCAAAGGTTCTGTTTCTGTCATTGGTGGCCTGCCTTTGTACTTATCTGAAGCCAACTCAGCAATGTGTTTTTCGATATTGGCATATGTAATACCAGTTTTTGATTGATTGTCATTTTTTGGGGAACATCCCTGTAGGAAAAATAACACAGCAACGAATAAAGCAACTTGTCTCATATTTTTTTTAAAATTATAATATCAAAATCGGCTAATCCAAATTTACCAGTGCCGAAGTTAATGATCTGGCTTTATTGATCCGACAGAATATCGCATAAAAAATATTTTTTTTGCCAGATTAAGCAGTTTCTAAAATTTGTCAACTCGCCTTTCGAAAACAATTTTTCCAATTTCTACTGATCTAAAATATCAAATAATAGCCGGACAAAAGGGTCTAATGCAACAAAAAAAATGGATCTTGCGATTAAAAGTCTGACAGACATTTAACAGCAAAACCCATTTTTAAAAACGCTAAAATTATCGCGTTATGTGATTATAATCGATTCTGGCTCTTCTCTTTTTTAATGACTAGGGGTATCCCTGTTTAAAAAGTCATGAATATACGTGCTGTCCAATGCCGGAGAATCTTTGTATTTCACCCTTAAATCATTCAATTTAATGGTTAACTCTTTCACCACATCTTTGTAGGCCGGATCGTTATACACATTGGTCATTTCGTTTACATCTTTTTTACGATCGTACAGTTCCCATTCGTCCACGTCGTAATAAAAATGAACCAGTTTGTAATCTTCGGTTACAATACCGTAATGGCGTTTCACCATATGTACCGAAGGATATTCGTAGTAATGATAATAAACCGCATCTCTGAAATTTTCGGTTTCGCCTTTAAACAGCGGGATGAGACTTTCACCTTGCATATCTTCCGGAATATCAACTCCGGCAGCATCTAAAAAGGTTTCTGCAAAATCGAGGTTCTGTACCATTTGGGTATTCGTAATACCTGGTTTTATTACATTTGGCCAGCGTATTAGTAATGGTGTTTTAAACGACTCGTTGTAAATAAACCGTTTATCGAACCAGCCATGTTCTCCTAAATAAAAACCTTGATCGGAAGTATAAACGACGATCGTATTTTCTGTCAAACCTTGCTCATCCAAATAATCCAGAACCGTTCCTACGCCTTCGTCAACAGCTGCAATTGTGCCCAGGTAATCCTGCATATAACGTTGGTAACGCCACTGCATCAACTCTTTTTTCGACATATTTTTGTAGTTCTTTTTGAAGTCAGCGTTTATGGGGTCATAAATAGCATCCCACTTGGCACGTTGCTCCGGGTTCTGACGCCCAACTTCGCGGGCATAAGCCGATTTATCCCAGTCGCAGGTTTCGGGGATGCCCAGTTCGTCCATCAATTCAGGTCTAATTTTCGAATCGCCTGCCCAATTCATATAGGTTAATATATTCATTTCAGCAGTTTTGGCAGCAGTACCACGTCCTTCGTAATTGTCGAACAAGGTTTCAGGCTCGGGGAAAGTCTTTTTCGTAAACTCTTTGTAATGTCTTTCGGCAGGCAACCACTCGCGGTGAGGTGCTTTATGCAAGTAAAACAGCATAAAAGGTTTTTCCTTATCGCGCTCTTTATCTAACCAGTTAATAGTCATATCGGTTATTATGTCGGTAACATAACCATCCACGCGAACAGTTCCTTCATTTTTTGTAATGAAATCGGGATTGTAATACGCGCCCTGGCCTGGCAAAATTTTAAACTGATCGAAACCTTTAGGGCTATTTCCAAAATGCAATTTCCCAAACATGGCCGTTTGATAACCAGCATCCTGCAACAATTGCGGGAATGTAACCTGAGTGGTGTCGAAAGGAAAATAATTATCAGTTTTACCATTTAAATGACTGTGTTTCCCGGTTAAAATAACTGCACGCGATGGTGCACAAATAGAGTTAGTTACACAAGCATTTGTAAACAACATCCCTTCGTCTGCAATTCGGTCGATATTGGGCGTTTGCGTTAGCTTATCATCATAAGCACTAATGGCCTGATACGCATGATCGTCAGACATGATAAAAATAATGTTGGGCCGTTTAGATTTAACCTCTTCGTTTTTGCTTTTCGATTGACAGCTTGCCAAGGCCAGCACCAATATCAATCCAAAAAATAGATTTTTCATATTTTAATTATTAAATGTTTCTTTTTATGATACCCTTACCATGCCCGGAGTTCCCCTAAAAAAGGAGAGCATGCGTTGAACAACGTTTCCGTCACAAAAACGGTTCCTCTCCTCCTTCCTTCAATCTCCCCTCGAGAAGAAAAATTGCTATGGGAATAGGGATAAAAGCCAAAACTCTACAATTCCTTTTGGTTTTAATTTATTTGCTTAATAAGCACTAAACTCCAGGGCGACATTTCCCTGTCAATGGTCAAATTACCTTCTGCATCAGCCATGACAATTTCTGTACCGAGAGCATTGGCCGCCTTTTTTAATACCTTAATCTGCTCGCGAGTAGGAGGTTCAGGTTTTCCCATTTTCTCCCAGAAATTATAAATATTTCCGTGATCTTTATCCAGTATTTCAATTTTAAATTGCGCTCCCGGTTTTAATCCTGACAAAGAAAAGTCGAGCTTTCGCGATTTCCCATCTTCGTATTTTGCCATACGTTTAATGCTTGAAGGCACGGCATTATAGTGATCTTCGGGATAATTGTAAGCTAAGGCAACAATCTTTTTATTGCCTGAATTACGGCTTACAAAAAGGTAATCGTTTTTGTATAGTTTTTCATCCCCCAGCTCATGAAGCATTCGGTAAGCGTGATACGAAGGTTTTACCAATCCCTGAAAGTTAATCAGACCAAAACCTCCATGAAATATACTGGCGGCCCCGCCTTTTTCTTCAAAAATATCGGTGAACGTCCAAAAAGCCAGTGAATTGGTTAATCCAATACATTCAAGATTCGTACGAACAATATAAGCTGCCGGAGGCAGGAAATCGTGCATGGCATCGCGGCTATTGGGGCTGGTATTCCACTCAGTCAAGTGAATTTCGGCATTTGGATATGCACTTTTGGCAATTACATCATTCAACCATTTTATATCGATAACCGTAGAATGCACAAAACGCGAAAAGTCTTTTCCTTTGCCGGTTCTGGGATCGAGAGGGTAATCAGTTGGATAAGGATGACAGCTGATAAAGTCAAGCGGTAATTTTTCTTTTTCGCAATACGCTAAAAAGTCTTCAATCCAAACACCACGCCATTGCAGATCGTTAATATTTTCAGCAGTAAAAGTTTTTGTAAATCCTTTTGTGTCTTCTTTTTCTCCTGCATAACGGTCGTCGGCCACAAAGTTACTGGTTGAAGGGCCACCTACCAACAACTTATTGTTAACCGAACGAACGGCTTTTACCGATGCTTTATAAAGTGCAAAATACTGCGATTTAGTTCCATCGAAAAAAGCCCTGCTTAAATTAGGCTCATTCCAAACTTCAAAATACCAGGTTCGTACCTCATCAATTCCATAACGGTCGACACAATGTTGCGTAAAAGCTTTAACCAGGTCGTGCCATTTTTCAAGATAACCTTCTCCGGGAGTTGTTTTGGCTTTCCACCAAAATACGGTGTGCGAATCTTCAGCAGCCATATTAGGAGGAAAAAAGCTTAATTCAACAAACGGGCGAACGTTCAAATCCAGCATTCTATCAAACACGTCATCGATATATTGCCAATTGTAAACAGTCTTCCCATTTTCCTCTATTACGGGGAACATATCATCGTGAAACAATCCATGGAAACGAACGGTTTCGAAACCACAGGTTTGCTGCACCAACTCCAACTGTTCAAGCCAGCCGGCACGCAGAGCTTCGTTTGCACGTCCTGCTCCAACACACTTACTCCAAAAGTGCTCAAATTTTTCACCTTGCTGGTTGGCTGCCACATTAATTTCCTGCGAAAATGCAGTTAGCATTCCCACCAACAACCCGATAGTAATAAATAACTTCTTCATATTTTAATTCTATTGGTTTTTTTATTTAAACTGAACATCTTTTACGAACTCGTTCATGGTCAAATTCTTAAGTTCAACTTTATTTCCATCAAGCAGAACGTTTTCGAACACTACACCATCAACTATGTGCCCTTCATCGAAACCAACCAGTTCGATGCTGGCATGATCGCGAATTATGTATGGTTTCCAGTCGGAACCATCCTGAAACCCGGTAAGGGTTGTATCAATAGGAGCCGATGTTGCCACTATATTTTTAAAGGTTACATTTTTAATGTGCCCCCGCTCTTCGGTTACTGTCCAGCGAGTTTTTCCAATCCAACACGAAATTAGGCGACGAGCCTCTTCAATACGGATGTTATCAAATGTTACATCGCTGATAACCGCGTCGTCGCAATGGTAAACACGTAGTGCCGTTTCTCTACCCACATCGTGAATCACGTCGCAATCTTCAAAAAGTACATTACTAACATTCTCATGAATTTCGGCACCAATACTTAAGGAATGTGCCAATTCGTTCCACACAACACATTTCCTGGTATGAACATTTTTTACTTCTCCACAAGCAGTAAACGATTTAATCACCACGGCATCGTCGAGTGTGCGAAAAAAACAGTTTTCAACCAATACATCGCGGCTACTAGAGATATCTACACCATCCGAATTTCCGCGCCAGCCTAAAATCTTAATATTATCAACATGAATATTATCCGAGCTTTGAATTGGAACCGTCCAACGACTGGGATCACGTACAATTATTCCTTCTATGGTAATACTATCAGAAAACTGAGTAAAAATAGTGTAGCGTCTTCGTGACCTTGGAATAGCACTTTGGTCGATAATTCCACGTCCGCTCAATGTAATATTTTTGCCTTCGAGAATAAAGGTTGGCGGGTTTTGTATTTTACCACGAATCTCCATTTGCTGCTCATCATCCGACATTTCACATCGTATATAAGCCCCACCGGCGATATAAATTGTAGCATTGTCGCCAACCGTTATATTGGTTACATTGTGAATCCCAGGGCCAAAATACACTACATTTGGATCGTCGGGGCTGGGGACATTAAGTTCGAAAGGATTGGCAAAAATATGTAACGATTCGTGCCAGTCGCCATTCACTTCAATGGTTAAATGCTTTGGTTCATCAAGCATAAAAGAAATGGTATTGCCTTCAATTTCTGCTTCAATACCAAACGATGTGGGCAAAATTTTCACGGAATCGACCGCTTCAGGATAAGTTACTTTTATTTCCACCGGAGCATTCATATCGAACGAGGCAAAGGCTGCAAAACCACACTCACTACGCGAATGATTCAAACGTGGAATAGGCGTAGCCGGTGGAATTTTAGTAGGAAGCACCGGAACTTTTTGTCCTTCAACTTCTACCTGAAATGCTTCAGAGAGCTCAATTCCTTCGGGTATCGGGTAAATTTTCACTTTTTCAGTACAGGAAGAAAGCAACAATATTGCACATAAAACTAAAAGTATCGATTGAAAATATTTTGTAGTCATAATTAACTTAAAAGTTAGTTTTTAATGGAATTACCATATTCCATGTTTTATCAAAATTCCAGGCTTTGGGGCCAACACCGGTAGCCGCAAAAAGATGAGTTGGAACACCATCTTCAATTAAAAGGAAAGGACGTTCGAAATGATTTTGGTGCGTGGTTGTACCGTCATCCCAAAGAACATTCCGGCTGTAGGCTTTTACTTTATCAAATAGCTGCCAGTTTACACCATCCACAGACCAAGCATGAATTCCGCCACCTTCTTCGCCACAAATTTCTCCTGAACGGTCTTTTATTATCGCCTCATATTTTTCACCATTCCACCAAACATAAGGATCTTCAACATCAACACGCTCTTTTCCAGGGGTATCGAATCTAAAAATTGGCTCCTGACTTAAACGCGTGTATGGTCCTTCTGGACTTGTAGCTTTTACCACACCCAATAAGAGCGGAGGTTTTTTCCCAAAAGTTGATGATTTGTACATTAAAACTATTTCTCCGGTTTTATCGTTTACCACCGGAGCCGGGTTTGATGTAATTGAGGCATCCCAATGACCGGGACGTGGTTCAATAACCGGTTTGTCCAATCTTTTCCAGGGACCATAAACACTTTCGCTTATGGCAACCCCCACCCGTTTATTCATCCAGGCATTTGTTCTGTCTTCCGAATCGAGCGAGGTATCTTCAACCGTTGGTTGCCTGAAATCGTAGGTATTCCCAAAATAATAGAGCAAATATTTATCCTTGTACTTTACCACTTTCGGATTATGCGTACACAATCCATCCCAATATTCTTTACCCCGTTTGGGCAAAGCTACATTTACTGTTTTGTAAGGTCCAACAGGCGTATCAGCTACTGCATGCACTACTTCAGAGTTTGTTACCCACTTGCCAAATCCCAGTTTTTTTAACCACCGACTTGCAAACATGTGGTATTTTCCGTCTTCGCCTTTTATTACTGACGACCCCCATACCCAGTAATCAGGATCCTGGTACCCTCCGTTTTTGGGAGCTGGCAAAATACGATCGATAAAAGCAATTTCTTCTTTTGGTTTCGAACAAGAATATAAATTTGGAATAAAAGCGCTCCCTGCTCCTATTAATAATGAGTTCTGAATGAATTTCCGTCTTTCCATTTCTTTTATTTATTCGCTCCTGCTAATCAATTTATTATCAGATTGATTTATCCGTTCAATCTTATTCCTCATCTTCAAAAACCTGCTCCAGTTTAATATAGTCTACTGCAAATACTCCCTGCGATGGTTTCCAGTTACTTCTTAGTATTCGTACCAGGTTATCTCCGGCTTTTAATTCTACAATACCAAAGTCTATTTCACGAAAGGTTTCTGATTGAGGGAACTTAAATTCGCGGTATTGATGACTGTTTATGAGCACATCATGATTTGAATCTCCATCGGGCGAAGCATATTTTACTATAAACCGATATTTTGATGGTTTGGCCACCTGAGCCAAAATAGAAACATGGTCGTAAGGATTATCAAAGTTGGTAACGTATCCTTTTCCGCTGTAATCTTTTATCCAGGTATCAACAATTACATTGTATAATTCGCCACCGGCAGCAAAGCCATTTTCAGCTTCTAACTGAAGAGTTGTTCTGGTGCGTTCGGCATTGCCTAAACCTTCTTTCGAAGGAACGATAGGTATTATATTTCCCTCCTCATCGTAATTTAAATAGTCGGCCATTACACAGCGTGTTTCGCTTAAACCACCTGAAAGCCATGCACTGTGATAAAACATGATGTCTTTCCCTTTGTAAGTAACCGTACCTCCATGGTTGGTTCCGCTCTGGCCTTCGAAGTCGTCGATAAAGCAACCTTTAAATTCGTAAGGTCCCAAGGGTTTATCGGCCACACCATAAAACATTTTTTCGGGCCAGCGACGTGGAGTTAACCCCGGATAAGTGAGGTAATATTTTCCTTTGTATTTATGAACCCATGGCCCTTCGAACACATGAGTTAATTGAGATGTCAAATCCACATAAGTTTCCGGTTTAATAGACATGAGGTCAGCGTTCAATTCAGCAGCAAAACACTTACGGTCGTGCCCCCAGAACAGGTATGGAGTTCCATCGTCATCAATAAAAAGGGCCGGATCCTGTCCAAATTCAACGCCCTTTACATATCCTAAGTCGGTAAAAGGTCCTTCGGGAACATCGCTGCGAGCAATACCTGTTCTAAACAAACCTATACCGCCTTCTTTCATGCAGTAAATGAGGTAATACTTTCCACGGTAGTAAGCAGCATCTATTGCCCAGGCATGACTCTCGGCCCAATCCACATTTTCCAGATGCAAAATACGGCCATGGTCTGTCCAGTTCACCAAATCGGTAGTCGAAAAGCAATGGTAACCAGTCATTCCGTAGTGGTTGTTCGAGCCAGGTTCGTCGTGGCTGGTATAAACCCAAAGCCTATCGTCGTTTGGCCAAACATGTGGCGAAGGATCGGCTGTAAAAACATGCGTAAAAACCGGATTTTGAGCATTTATATTTCCCAGTGTTAAACCGAGAACCAGTATAAAAAAAAGTTTCTTCATTTTAGTTCTTTCAACAAGTTTCAATTTCATTGTTACTTTTTCACCAAAACAATAGTTTGTCCAACTTCAGTTTCAATATCATATAAGTAAGTCTCTTTCACATCAAAACCTTTCATCTCTGCTTTTTCAGAAATAATTGGTTTTTGAATGGTTGGAACTTTATAGAATGGATTTTCATTATCGCCTTCAGCAAGAGTCAAATCCTTTCCGCCTTTTAAAGTAAGTTCGTTGTATGAACGTATTCTGCAATTTCCTCCTAATTTCGATGTAATAACAGCTTTAATCACTTCACCATCTTTCCATTCAAGGCTTTCAATTTCGAATCCTCCGCGGGCACGTAATCCGGTTACGCTACCTGTGGGCCAAATGTCAGGCATGGCAGGAATTAAATGAATGGCACCATCGTGACTTTGCATCATCATTTCGGTTAAACCAGATGTGAAGCCAAAGTTTCCATCGATTTGAAACGGTGGATGGGCATCTAACATATTGGCATACGTTCCACCGCCCCGAGTACCCGGTCTTCCAACCAACTTAATTTGGTCGGTCATCATTTTATAGGCATGGTTTCCATCGAGCAAACGTGCCCATTGGTTAATCTTCCAGTTCATGCTCCAGCCTGTAGATGGGTCGCCACGATAAATTAATGTATTTCGGGTAGCCTCGGCCAACTCAGGAGTACGGAAAGGCGAAAACTGATTGGAAGGGTGCATGGCATACAACATTGAAATATGGCGGTGCTTGTCTTCAGGACTATCCCAGTCGTGAATCCACTCCTGAATTTGACAGTACTGTCCTATTTGTGTTGGGGCTAACTTAGGAAGGGTAGCTTCAATTTTTTGAATTAATTCCGAATCGACATTTAATACTTTTGCAGCCTCAGCTGTTTTGGTCAGCATATCGAAAATAAGTTGATTGTCCATGGTGGTTGCATAGGCAATGTTTACACCCTTTTTCATATGAGACGGTCTGTTTTCGGGAGAAGTGGAAGGTGAAAAAATCAACCATCCATTATCGGGTTCAGAAGTTAAAAAGCTTAGACAAAACTCGGCAGAACCTTTCATGGCCGGATAAACTTCCTGTAAATAATTTTCATCACCATTGTACAGGTACTTTTCCCATAAATGCTGGCTAAGCCAAAGTCCACCACTTGGCCACATTCCCCAGGTAGCGCCATCAACCGGGCCACAAATACGCCATAAATCGGTATTATGATGACACACCCAACCTTCGGCACCGTACATATCTTTTGCCGTTTGCTGGCCAGTTACCGAAAGGTCTTTCACCATTTCAATAAGGGGCTCGTGCATTTCACTGAGGTTGGTCATTTCTGCCGGCCAATAATTCATTTCAAGGTTAATATTTACGGTATAGGCACTTTTCCAGGGAGGATAAAGTTCGTGAGCCCAAATTCCTTGCAAGTTTGCAGGTTGTCCTCCGGGTTGCGATGAACAAATTAACAGGTAACGGCCATATTGAAAATACAGGGCTGCCAAAGCCGGATCGTTAGCCTGACTGAACTGTTTAATTCGCACATCGGTTGGATTTTTTATGGAATCGGTATGTCCCAAATTAAGGTTAACACGGTTAAAATAATTTTGGTAATATGCGGAATGGTCTGATTTTAACTGCTGATAGTTCTTCTTTTCTGCATCTGTAATATACGTTACTGCACGTTTATGCGCATCCGCACTTACATCGTTATAGTTTACAAAGTTGGTAGCAATTGAAAGATACAGGGTAGCACTGTTGGCTCCCGACAAAATAAGACTTGTATCCGTTGACGCCAAAGTTCCGCCATCCGGAACAATCTTTAACCTCGACTCAAACTTAACTTTACCTTCTACCGGCACCTTCACTCCTCTGGCAGCAATATCGCTACTGGTACCTGTCATGCATAAAATATCTTCACCTTGAGTTTTTACCTCAACCACTGATGGTTTGGGGCGGTCCATTGCAGCCGAAAAGTTTATTTTTCCTTTTTCGCTGGCTGTAAGTTTAATCACAATTACCTGGTCGGTAAACGAAGTAAAAACTTCACGTTGAAAATCGACACCATCAACCGTATATGTTGTTTTTGTCACCGCATTTTCAATGTCCAACTCGCGGTAATAATCAGAATAGTTATCGTGTCCTTCAAAATTCAGGCGTAAATTACCCGCGGTTTCATAAGGCATGCCATGTGCTACTTTTGAAATAATTTTAGCATTTGCCAGTTTGTGAGCTTCTTCATATTTGCCATCAAAAAGCAATTGACGAATTTCGTCTAAAATTGCTTTTGCATCGGGATTATCGTTACGGTGTGGCCCACCACCCCATAGCGTCTCTTCGTTTAACTGAATATTTTCCTGATCAGGAATCCCAAATACCATGGCTCCTAAGCGGCCATTTCCTATGGGTAGCGCTTCATTCCAATTGGCAGCTGGTGTATCGTACCAGAGTTTCAAATTGCTTTGCTTCTTAACCGGGTGTTTTTCACCCTGACTGCAGCCCACAAAAATGAGGATTAATACAAAAATTAAGTAAGATGTTTTTTTTAAAAAATTGGTCATTAATACTGGTTTAAGTTTAAAAAAAGTAAATGAAGGGGCATTATTTGGCTCTCTTTATTAATCACAAGATTACCAAAAAAAGAGGGGTATAATTAAAAATAATGATGCATGTTTTAGCAAAATTGTTGCATTCTGTAACTTTTTGCGAAATATAGAAGCCTAACCAGACGAATTGGGGAGAAAAGTAGTAAATGAAGCAGTTTAAAAATAAATTTAGGAAATTAGCAATATTTAATTCTGTTCAATGCTCTTATACTACCAATTCCCAATAGCCCACATCAATCCACTTCTCAAACTTATGACCCACTTCTTTAAATTGGGCCACTTTCTCAAATCCTAATTTTTCGTGAAGCATAATACTTGGATTATTGGGTAAAGCAATTCCTCCAATTATGGCATGAATATCAGTTTTTTTTATCCTGATAATTAGTTCCTGGTATAATTTTGTTCCCACACCATTACCTTGTTTTCCCTGTTTTAAATAAACGGTACTTTCAACAGAAAACCGATAAGCACATCTCGATTTCCACTCGGTTGCGTAAGCATATCCAATAACGGCATTGTTTTCTTCGTAAACAATCCAGGGAAGTTTTTCGTTACGAGATTCAATTCTTTTTTTTATTTCATCTTCTGTCACTTCATCCTCTTCAAAAGTTATCGAAGTGTTTTTAATGTAGTAATTATAAATCTCAGCAACTTCGTTTGCATCGTTTAACGCAATATCTCTAATCATTTCTCTCATTTGTATTAACAATTACAAATCTAAAAGATAAACCTGAGTTCGATTAAAAATTTTAATCGAACTCAGATTATATGCTCTACTCTACCTTAAACCAATCGAAGTTAGCATAAGCTTTACTTTCGGTTATGTTTGGATTCATACAAAACAGACCTACTTTTGCGCCAATCCAAACACCCGGGCTGGCGGTATATTCGTTGCCAATGGCTGAGTAATTTTTGTCATCCAAACTATATTCAAACTGGCAAACACCTCCATCTTTTACTGTTACTTTCAAGAAAACCGTTTCTGCATCAACAGGAATACTTTCAATTTCCTTTGTACGTTTTTCGCATTTTTGATTCTCTCCTTCAAACATGACTATTTTTACTGAATTCTCTTCTTTTACCAGGCCAAGGTAAGCCCATTTTCTTCCCATTACAATAAGGCCGCATTGTTCGCCGTTTTGTTCTGCATTAAATTCAACTTTTGTAGTGGCCGAGAATTCTAGAGCTGGAAATTTTTGCAACAGGAGGTTTGGAGAATACCACAAATTACCGTATTGCGTAATATTTTGCACAGCATTCAACCGTATGCTTCCGGGGTTATCGGATAAAGAATACCACTCATCTTTAGGATTTGCATGCCATTGCCATTGCAGCCCCAGTTTTTCTGAATTAAACTCATCGCTGGTTTGAGGAATACTTACAGGATATTTTTTACCAACATCGGGCATTTTAGTCTCCATCACCGGCTCGCCAACTCCATCTTGGTTAATGTCTTTTCCCATCATTGGCCAACCCTCTACCCATTCAACAGGGTTTAAATGAACAATGCGTCCGTATAAGCCTCTGTCCTGAAAATGTGCAAACCACCATTCACCGGTTTTGGTATCAACAAGTCCTCCCTGATGGGGACCGTTAATTTCGGTATTACCCTGATGCAACACCTTTTTTGTTTCGTAAGGGCCATAGATATTCTTTGAACGGAGAACAGTTTGCCAACCTTCGGACACTCCGCCGGCGGGAGCCAGAATATAGTAATATCCATCCTTTTTCATGAATTTTGGTCCTTCTATAATGGGTTCATTGTCTGTATCGCTAAAAATAACAGTTCCATTGTCGAGTAACTTTTTGCCATCGGGGCTCATTTTGTGCAGAATTAATTCGTTTCCACACAATTTGCCGCGAACCAGGTAGGCATTTCCGTCTTCATCCCAAATCGGACAAGGGTCTTCCCACAACTCAGTTTTAACAACATGTGTTAACACCCAATCCTTTGCAGGGTCGGTGGTGGTTGCCATAAACAAACCATCGTAGGGAGTACAAAAGTATACATAGAACTTCCCTTGGTGAAACCGGATAGAAGGAGCCCAGCAACCTTGTCCATGCACAGGTTTATCGTATTTTGCAAGGGGTAATTTTTGATACACGTGGTTAATAATTTCCCAGTTCACCAAATCTTTCGAATGTAAAATTGGTATACCCGGCATACAATTAAAGCTAGAGGAAACCATGTAATAATCGTCGCCAACCCGGGTTACATCGGGGTCGGAATAATCGGCAAATATTATGGGATTTTTAAAACTACCATTTCCCAGCTCGGGAGTCCATTGTTGAGCTAAGGTTGCAAATACCGATAGAAATATAAGGCAGGTTGTTTGAATTAGTTTTTTCATTTTAAGCTTAATTTTAGTACAAGATTAATAAAAACTGAAACAAACAATTAACAACAATGGTGCATGGTTTAGTAGTTTTGTTGCATTCTGTTGAACTTTTAGGAGATGAAGATAGATACGAAAAAATGAATAGCAGACAACCGGAAGAAACGATTAACCGAGTTCGATTAATAATCCTGCCTCAGTTTCAATTAATTTTATTAGAAATTGATAATTTTTTTTTGGGGGGGGTAAAGGAATACGTTTTTGCCCGCAACAAGAAAAGTCGGGATAAAATGATAGCTAAACGAAATAGTAAAATCCGAAAGAAAATACAGAAATGAACAATCTTTAAACCAAAAATCCCAGGCAATAGCCCGGCTATTACTAGAGATTTTCACTTCAAGTCTTGCACATTTCTGTATCGCTGAGGTTAAAGATTAATAGTCGAAGATTATTACTTCGGAAGACCAGACTTCCACTCTTTTAAAAGCGACAATAACTCTTTTACTTTTTCAGGATTTTCTTCTGCCAGATTTCTACTTTCGAATACATCTTCTTTAATATTGTACAATTCGGTTCTGTTAATTTCAGCATTATGAAGTAGCTTCCAATCACCATAACGAACCGCTCCTGTAGGCCATCCTTCTGCATGATACGGATTATCGTCAATACGCGGGAAACGCCAATCCCAGAACAAGGGTTTGGTTCTTTCGAAGGGTTTATTTTCGAAAATAGTGGAAATATTTTCGCCATCTGGTTTATAACCTTCTGGAAGTTCGATTTGAGCGAGTTCACAAAAAGTTGGCAATAAATCAACGGTAGAAAGTACACTTTCACTTTCAACTTTGCCCGCATTTACATGCCCGGGCCAGCGTACAATAAAAGGAACATTTACTCCTCCTTCAAAAACATCCACTTTTCGACCTTTTAACCCACCAGTAGATCCCACATACAAGGCAGGAGGAACATGTGCCGGACCATTATCGCTACTAAAAATTACAAGCGTATTTTCATCCAATCCCATTTCGCTAAGCGCTTCCATTAAACGACCAATATGCTTATCGGCATCGGTTAACACAGCATAATAGGTTTCTTTATTTGGATCCATCCCTTTGTAGGGTTCGCGTTGCTCATCCGATGGCCAAAGTGGAGTATGAGGATCTTTTAACCAAAGATTGATAAACATGGGCTTACCATCTTTATTACGCTTCAGAAAATCGATGGTTTCATCAACTACAATTCTGCTTGAACTTTGCACCCACAGTGTGTCATCGTCCATAAACCGGGTTGTTGGCCAACGTTGGTCTCCTTTCCAGGTTGGCCCATTACCGTTCCAAACCCGAGTTTCGTCGTAACCATAAACTTTAGGTTCGGGAGCAGAAAGATCGCCATGAGGAAGACCACCGCCACCAAGATGCCATTTTCCGAAATGAGCCGTAGTATAACCGGCTTTCTGCATCAGGCGTGGTAAATAAACAGGTAAATTTTCATCCAACCAGTTTGGCATTCCACGTTCTTCGTTAACGGCATTACCGGCAAAATGGCCATGTACCCGGTGTCGTGCCGGATAATGCCCTGTTAAAACAGAAGTTCGGCTGGGGGAACACACGCCGCTGGTTACGTGAAACTGAGTAAATAGTGTTCCCTGAGACGCCAGTTTATCAAGATTCGGTGTTGCCACTTCGGTATGTCCATAGCAGCCCAAATCTCCAAATCCCCAGTCGTCGGCAAAAATAAAAAGGATGTTGGGTTGTTGCTTCGTTTCTGTGTTTTTGCAAGAAATTGCTCCAATTAACAGAATTGCAATGGTAAATAGAATCGTTATTTGTTTCATATAAAAAGGTTTTAACTAAGGTTAAAGTCAGAATTGTTCAGAGGTTCCAAATCTATTTTGGTCTTTGTCTTTCTTTTATTTTTTTTGTTTTGAATGCAAAATTTTTCTTTTTGACTATAAATCAACAGGTCTAATCACTACCGATTTTAAGCTCGAAGTTTCCGGATTTCCTTCAACCAACGATACCGAAACAGTATGAGTTCCCGCTGTTTTAAACGCTAAAATCCCCATATTGTATTGTTGATATTTTTCGGTAGCAGCTTGTTGGTTTTGTACCATTATCCCTTCATCGGTAAGGGTTTTCCATACCAGGCGGTCTTCGCCTTTATAAATTAAATCGAGATAATAATAGCCAGGTTTTTTAACGTCAACTGTCCATTCGGCTTTGCTGTTTTCTTGCCATTTCGTTATTTGGTTTACATGTTTCCACTCGCCAAATTTTTCCATCCATCTAATATCACTTTTCTCAGCAGCCGAAACTTCAGAGAAATTAGCCAGCAAAGTCGTTTGAATGTTTGGATAAACGCCATGATTCGCATTCACTATTGTCGACTTTGCTTCAACATCCAGTTTAACTTCGATAACCGAAATTGGTGAATCGGCAGGTTTATAAGGCAATTCAAAAACCGTCCACCCCTTCTCTTTTTTATATAAAATTTCGCTTCCATTTAAAATTTTTGCCGAAACAATTTTACTTTCCAGGCCCGGCAAATAGAGTTTTCCGTCTTGCGGCCATTCTAAAACCGATAAGAACAATGAATTTTCTTGAGTAGTAACATCGCCCCAAGGCAGCGCATGCCCCCAGGGCGAAGATCCAGCACCATAAATTACCTGTGGATATTTCTCAATCCAGGCACCTGTTTCTTCTAAAAACTGAGTTCCAATTTCGGGAATATTCCCTTTTGCATCGGGGCCTACATTAAACAAGTAAGTACCTCCGCGCCCAACTGTGGCAACTAAGCGACTCAATATCTCTTTGGGGCTCTTAAAATTGTTATCGTACCAGGCATACGACCACGAATCGTTATTTGTATCGCATGTTTCCCACAAACCTTTATGATTTACAGGTGGTACTTCCATATCGCCCAGGCTGGCATAATCTCCCATGCCATAGCCAACACGACTGCAGAGCATTGCATTAGGCTGAAGCTCACGAACAAGTTTTGCCAATTCAATAACCAATTCTTTTTTCATATTCCCTGGAGTATCGAACCAAACAAAATCGATATCGCCGTATTGCGTGCAAATTTCTTTAACCTGAGGCTTGCATTTTTTATAAAAATAATCATCGAACGATGCAGAAGTGCCATCGGCATAATTATTCGGTCCACGATAACCACCCGGTGTAGTCCAATCCTGGTTATGCGAATAATAAAATCCAAACCCCAGTCCCAGCTCATGACAAGCATCAGCCAATTCTCCCATTGGGTCGCGCCCAAATGGACTTGCATCTACAATATTAAACTTATCGGCTTTTGAGTGAAACATAGCAAAGCCTTCGTGGTGTTTACTGGTTATAATAATGTATTTCATCCCGGCCGCCTTAGCCAATTGAGCTATTGCTTTCGCATCGAAGTCGCTCGGGTTAAAATCTTTCGCAATTTCTTTGTACTCATCCACAGGAATACCAGCCATGCGCGGATTCATTATCCACTCTCCGATACCGTAGTAAGTTTTGTCTTTCCACTTTCCTCCAAGATTAGAGAATAAACCCCAGTGTATGAACATGCCAAAATTGCCTTCATCGAACAATTTTGCACGACCATTTTGCAGAGCATCTGTTTTAACTTGAGTTTCGCCCCACATTTCATCCATCCCTTCACCTTTGGTTTTATTGTGCTGCGCAACACTGCCCAGAGAACAAAAAATACTCAGCAAAAAGAACAGGCAATAATTCACTCTGATCATGTTATATATTTTTTAGATTGCAATTTTGTGCAAAACATCCTTATCACGCCTGTATTACACAACGATACTATTTTATTAAATGAGAAAAAACATCCTGGTAAAACATTTAATCTTACCAGGATGAAAAACAGGAAGCTTACTCGCTATCAGATAAATAACCATAATTCTGCACCCAACCATTTTCTTCGTTGAGAGCAACCTCGGTGGAAGGTAATGGCATTAGCCATTCATTATCGGGCCAAACAACAGTACCTGTATGAAGTACATTATTGTAATTATAATCTGTCGAAATATCTGAATCGGGATTGTCGGATGCCAACCATGACATTTCGATATTTGAAGTTTCGGTAACCAGCCTGTTGGTGCGAATAAGATCGAATCTACGTTTACATTCGCCACAGAACTCGCAACGACGTTCATTCCAAACGGCTTTCCGAAATTCGTCTTGCGAAAGATCTTCTGCCAAATCTTCCAAACCAGCTCTGTTTCTTATTTCATTAACAGCGGAGTAGGCATCATCGCCACTAGTTGCTGCAGAAACTTCGTTGGCAGCTTCGGCGTAAATCAACAGCGCATCAGCATAGCGGTAAAGTAAGAAATTATTACTTGTATTACGGAATGTTGTATTTTCTTCTCCCATAAAGTAGTCAATATCAACATATTTTTTAAACACCGGCTGACACACATAAGTATCACCTCCGGGAGATGTATATCTGGTTAATAATGCCCAGTCGCGTCGTTCGTCGCCATCTTCGAATGCGCGCCATAAATCGGGAGTAGGAATATATAAACCTACTGAAGGCGGATAGCCGGGAAAACGCATTTGTGCAACAGTTGAAGTAATACCCTCATCAGCCAGAGGAGTTTCTGAGTTTTCGCCCCAAAACCATCGCCCGGTCGAATAAGGATTACATTCGCGAGATAAAATAGAACCGTATAAATACTCATTCTGCGAGCCAAGCTCCATCATTGATTCTACTGAATATGGAGAATCTAAACTCCAGGCTACACCACAGGCAGGAATAGTATTATAACCATTAACGATAGGTTCGGTGATTAGCGAATGCGGTGAATCGTCGATAATTTCTTTTGCTTTGTCGCGCGCCAATGTCCAGTACGAGTCATCGCCCTGAACCAATTCGCCTTGCGATGTTCTTCTCCAACCCGCATAGGTCATGTACACATCGGCTAAAATTACTTTTGCCGTCCATTTGGTAACATGTCCGTCGTGCAAGCCATCGTCGCAATGTTCCTCGGCAAACTGAAGATCAGGAATAATAACCTGCTCGTAAATATCGCTGGCACTCGAACGAGCCACCATAAAGTCGTCTTTTGTTTCTACTTCGTCAACAATCATAGGTAAATCGCCATAGGTTTTCACCAGGTGCAAATAATACAGTGCACGTAAAGCTCTTGCTTCTCCAACAATACCATTAATTGTTTCCTCATCTAAATCCATTCCTGAAACATTAGCAATAACATCGTTAGCTCTCGAAATTCCTGTCCAGAAATTACTGTATTGCGCCCAGGAATTCATCCAGCTGTGCTCGGCATTGATTGTATGCGAAAACCAAGCGCTAAAATTATTTCCATTTAATTTACTGGTTACATCATCCGTTCCCAAATCAATAGCTGGCCACCAACGACCATAGGTCGATGTCCAACCACCATCGTGTAACATTTGATAGACTGCATCGCAAGCTGTGCGCGCATCAGATTCGGTTTGGTAAAAATTAGAAGATGAGATAAATGTTGGTGGATCTTCTTCCAGAAACTCCTCGCATGATACTGTAATAAAGGTTATAAACAGCAACAATATTATATATTTCTTATTCATAATTTCCATTTTTTTATTGATTAAAATGCCTAATTAAAAGTTGCATTATTATAGTTTCAGATTAACTCCGATTCGTACTGTTCGTGCAACCGGATAACCTGCATTATCGTGTCCCATTTTTAAGTTATTGCTTCCTGTTAACGACACATCGGGATTATAACCAGTATAGTCGGTTATGATAAACAAATTAGATCCTGACACAAAAACCTTAGCACCACTCATTTTAATTTTCTTATAAACAGAAGCAGGCAAGTTGTATGAAAATGTTACGTTTTGAAGTCGAACAAAAGAAGCGTCTTCGAGATACCTGTCGCTAAATTTAAAACCGCTGGAGCTGTTAAGAGCATCTAATCGGGGATATACGTTATTTGGGTCTTCGGCAGTCCATGCTCCTCTAACTTTTGCAAGTTGCTGCCCCGAGCCAAACATAAGCAGGTTAAAGTTCGTTACATTACACACCTGGTGACCGAACTGTCCATCGATAAAAAAGCTCAATTCAACATTTTTGAAGGAAAACGAGTTGTTCAAGCCAAATGAGAAATCAGGCTGGGCAAATCCGATTACTTTTTTATCAAGTTCATCAATTGAACCATCTTCATTTACATCTTCATACAATTGATCTCCCGGGCGATCAGCAACAACACCTAAACCATTATCATCTACAATTGGGGTATAAGTAGCCTGAGGGTCGTTGCTTAAATACAAGTCGGCTGCCTGATCCTGCGAAAGGCCATTGAACTCTTCAAAATCGCTATATTGGGCTATTCCTGTGGTTTTATATCCATAAAACGCTCCAATTTCTTCGCCAATAACCAGGCGTTGCGTACCACCTGATACCCAACCTTGATTATATCCACTTTCAATATAATCGTCGCCCATTTCTTTAATCTTAGTTTTTCCTACTGAGAAGTTAGCTCCCACCATCCAACTAATTTTTTCACGATCAATTATATGAGCATTCGCACCAAACTCAAAACCATTCGATTCCATTTGTCCCAGATTTTCGGTATAGGTTGTAAAACCCGATTGCGCAGGGATTCGGTTTCCTGAAACCAAAAGGTCGTCGGTAAGCTTGTTGTAATAATCGGCGGTTATCGAAAACCGGTTATCGATTATACCGAAGTCGATACCAAAGTTTGCCTGTGCAGTTGTTTCCCAGCGTAAATCGGCATTGGGTAATTGGCTCGAATAATAAATTGTAGAGAATGTTTCTCCTCCGGAGCCGTCGCCAAAGGTAACCTTATCGCTTGCCAGTTGGTCGAGCGACTGGTACGATGATATTGCCTGGTTACCCGAAAGTCCATAACTTGCTCTCAATTTTAAGTTTGAGATTGTGCTAATGTTTTTTATAAAACTTTCTTCTGAAAGGCGGTAACCGACAGCAACGGCGGGGAAGAATGCAAATTTATTATTTGCTGCAAACTTGGAAGAGCCGTCAGCCCGACCAGTAAAAGTCACTAAAAGCTTGCTTTTATAGTTGTAATTCACCCTACCAAAAAACGATACCAAGTGCGAGTCAGTATAGTTTACTTCATCAGCATCGTAAAATGATGCCGTTTCAGGAGCATAATAAGTTAATAAATCATTAGCGTAACCATAATTTGAAGTCAACACGGCTTCGCTGTCAAACCACTCTGCCGATTGTCCGATTACTGCATTAAAACGGTGTACACCAAATTTTCGATTAAAAGAAAGCGTATTTGTGTTCGAATACATCCTAACCCTTGAATCGGTAGTTTTCGACCATCCCCCCAAAGAATAGGCTTCGGGCAATATATCTTTCTGGTAAAAACGTTGGTTTGTATTACGAATCTGTGCAGAAACATCGGTTTTTAAAGTAAGGCCTTTTGCCAGTTTTATATTCACAAACATATTCCCAACAAACTGCGATATAAAATTCTCGTAGCTGTTTGCTTCAAGTGCCATTAAAGGTGTGTAATACGAAACACCTTCGTCGTTCTCGTCGGCATCGAGTGTTGCCGATGGAGAAGTAACCAACGCACGCATAATAATACTGTTGGTTCCCATATTTGCAAGAAAGTTGGTATTGGTGCTTCGTTGGTTCGAATTAATAACGGCGTAATACATACGAGTTCCAACATCAACAAAATCATTCACCTCAGCATCAAGATTTACACGGGTTGAGATCCTGCTAAAATCGGTTTGTTCTACAATTCCTTCTGCATCGAAAACATTAGATGAAATAAGGTAGTTAATTCCATTTCCTCCTCCACTAAATTTAAGGTTATAGTTTTGAGAAGTTCCCTGACGAAAGATGGCATCTTGCCAATTTGTTGTAGGAAGAAGCCCCGCCATAGCTGAATCGCGTTTTGCCACAACTGTTTCGTTGGCATTTAACGAGTTGGCATTGTATAAAGCGTCATATCGGGTAAGCCAATACTGGTTGGCATTTTGTACATCAATCTGGTGAGGGAGTTCTGAAATACCATATTCGGCATCAACTTCAATTTTTCCTTTTCCTGACTTACCAGATTTGGTCGTAATAATTACCACACCATTGGCACCACGCGAACCATAAATAGCAGTTGCCGAAGCATCTTTTAAAATCTCCATCGATTCAATATCGGAAGAGTTAATTGATGAAAGAGGGCTAATATTTCCACTATCTTCTGCTTCATCGTTCATACTCGCTGTACTTGTGTTGTCCATCGCAACACCATCGATAATATAGAGAGGTTCGCTACCCATCATCGAGTTAAGCCCTCGAATTTTAATTGTTGCTCCACTGCCAGGAGTTCCGGAACTTTGAGTAACCACAACCCCAGCCGCCTTACCTGCCAGTGCCTGGTCGATAGAAACAGTACCCGATTTGGCAATATCGTCCGACCGCACAGAGGCAACAGAACCTGTTAAGTCACTTTTCCGAACGGTTCCGTAACCTACAGCAACAACCTCTTCAATACCAATGGCATCAGCAATCATTACTGGAGAGATTATTGTTTGGTTGCCAATAGTAATTTCTTGTGCTACCATACCTACAAAAGAAAAAACAAGTACATCTTTACTTGAGACTTTGGAAATTTGATACTTCCCATCTATATTGGAGACTGTACCAGAAGTTGTTCCTTTTACAACCACTGTTACTCCCGGAAGCGGTTCTCCAGAGGAATCGGTAATTACACCTGTAATGTTTTGCGTTTGAGCAAAAACACTTACTGAAATTACCCATAAAAAAACTGTTAAGATTTTTTTCATAAGAATTAAATTAAGTTTGATTAATCTGAAATGAATTCACAATATTGGTTAGTTGCGTATTCACGTTTTATTGACACAAACTTCAAATAATACTTACACACAACCTTTCTCTACTTAAGCATTATGTTGCTTATTCAATGTACAAGAAAAGAACAAATACAAATAATTGTATTACTGCGCATTACAAAGACTGTTGCTCTATTCAAGCATTGATTTTCACACCGAATAGCATCTGAAAAAGAATAAGTTATTGATACAACTACACAATATTCGTAAACACAACGACTATGCTATGGAAAAATATTAGGTGACGAGGCGAACGGAATTCAATAAAACAGCCATGGGTTGGCCTGAAGGTTTAAAGAAACTAATGTGCCCAAAATAAGTTGCAGCACCAGCCTTATCTTTTTCGGTAATTTTTCAAAAATCGACATGCGGCAACAAGCAATACCAATGTAAAAAGCACCTTGTTCTTCCGTTCTTTTAACCTAAGTTCATGCTTCGTTAAAAAATAAGTAATAGCTGGATTTATTCCTCGACTTAACTTTTCCCTAACTCAAAATAAATTAGGCATAATTATAGCCTTTATGAATGATGTCTTTTAATGAATTCGGAAGGAGAAACGCCATGCAGTTTTTTAAATGATGTAGAGAAATAGGAACTCGACTCGATACCAATTTGATACATTACCTCTGCAACATTTAAGCCATCGTTACTTTTTAATAACTCGGCAGCACGCTGCAACCTGTAATTGCGTAAATAAACATTTGGTATTTGCCCGGTAAGTTGTTTCAATCTCCGGTAAAATTGCGATGGACTTAAGCCAATTTCGGCGGCTAATTCTACTACCCCAAAATTCGAATCAGATAATTTATTTTCAATCGCATGAATCACTTTCTCGAGGAATTTCTTATCGCGCAAAGAAATTTGAATTGTTTTATCAGGTATGTTACTATTTTTAGTGAAATAGTCTTTTAAGCGTTGGTTATTTTCAATTAGCTGTTTAACTCTTATCTCGAGATGCCGCGGCGAAAAAGGCTTGTTAATGTAAGCATCAGCTCTAAACTCCAAGCCTTTAATCTGGTTTTCTTTCCCTCCAAGGGCAGTTAAAAGGATAACAGGAATATGACATGTTTCCGCATCAGACTTAACTTTTTCGCAAAGCTGGAAGCCATTCATTTCGGGCATCATTATATCGCTTATTATCAAATCAGGTTTATTTTGTTTTATTTTATTTAGTCCATCCACACCATTTTCGGCAAGAATAACAGTATACTGCCCTCCCAGCGATTTCATTAAAAAGTCGCGTACATCGGCCTCATCATCTACTATAACCAAAGAATAGGCCTTTTTTTGGCCACTACGTATTTCTGAAGTCTCTTCACCCACGGGCACCTGTACCGGAATCCATTCTTTTATAAACGACTGAGTTCCACCTTCGGTAATTTCAACCTGTTTATCTTCAATTTTTTGCGATGGCATTTGTATGGTAAAACACGTTCGTACATTGGGTTCACTCTCAACCGAAATGCTTCCTCCAATTAAATCGATTAGCGATTTACAAAATGCCAGACCTATTCCCGTGCCGCCTACATTTTCTTTACGCCCCTCTATTTGGTAAAAACGTTCAAATATTTTCGACTGCTTCTCTGCCGGAATTCCTTTGCCCGTATCTATCACCTTAATAACAACCAACTTCTTTGTATCTTCCCATTTAACATCTGTCTCAATACTTATATTACCATGTATTGGGGTATGCCTGAATGAATTAGACAAGAGGTTAAAAATAATACGTTCTGTCTTTTCTACATCAATCACCACCAATTCATCGGGTGAATTAATTTTATAGAAAAAGTTTACATTTTTTTTAATGGCATAATCTTCAAAAGCTTCGGTTGCAGGATAAATAAAGTCGCCCAATGTAACTGAGCTCAAATTCAAATTTAAATGCCCTTGCTCCACCTGCCGAAAAGTAATTAACTGGTCCACCAAGCTTAAAAGTCGCTTTGTATTGTTCTGAATTGTAGCTAAATACTTGGCATTCCCCTTGTCTTTATTACCCTCTATTAAATGTTCCAAAGGCCCCGAAATCAGGGTTAAAGGCGTTCTAAACTCGTGCGATATATTTGTAAAAAAACGTAATTTCCCCTCGTTTGCCTTATCAATTCTTTCTTTATCAATCTGTTCGTATTTTAGCCTTTGTTTTAACTTTTCGTGACTCATAAAATAAACAAACACCCCTACAATAATTGCAATTGTAAAAAGAATAAAAAACAGAATACTCCAAACCGTTTGGTACCATGGCGGTAAAACAGTAATTCGCAGGTTCCTTGTTTCGTTATTCCATAAACCATCGCCGTTGGCACTTTTTAATCGAAGCACATAATCTCCTGCCGGTAAATTGGTAAACGTAATGGAGGTTTTTCCCTCCCTAGACTCCAGCCACTCGTTATTAAATCCCTCGAGCATATATGCAATTCGGTTTTTAAAAGGAGTAGTACTGTGCTGAGCAGCAATTTGAAAACTCAGAATCTTTGCCCGGTGATTTACAGTTATTTCATCGGTTTCAAAAACCGACTTTTCGAGAAGTACATTTCCATTTACTTCTTCACCAATTTTTATACGCTTATTGTTAATGCTTATGCCGCTTATTACCGAATTGGGAAAAACAGAGTTAAGTTTTATATTTTCAGGCTTAAAAACGGTAAGCCCATTTAGTCCTCCAAAGTAGAAATTTCCGGTTTTTCCTTTATAAAAGGCGTCACGCCTGAAATTGTTATTAACTAATCCATCGCGTACGTCAAATAAATCGATTCTATTCTCTTCGGTATTCATTCTACACAGCCCCATATCTGTGCTAATCCAAATATGCTGGTCATCTTCCTGCAAAATACCATAAACGGCATCATCGGGTAATATTCCCGATTTACTATAATACTCAACTTCTTGTGCTAAGCCTTCCTCATTTGGAATTAACTTATTTAGGCCTCCGCCAAAAGTGCCCACCCATAAATTGCCGCTGTTATCCTCATGAATTGAGAATACATTTTTATGACTTAAGCGTATTTTTGAGTTCTCTTCAACCGAATAGCCCTTAATAGCCTTAAACCCATTATTGATATACCTTAAAACAAACAAGCCATTACTTGTACCAAACCAATAATTGTCCTTTTTATCTTTTACAAATGCCTGTACATTTGTGAACTCATCGAATACAGCACTAACTTCAAGCGACGGTTCTTTCTGATTTTGTATAGCTTCCCATGGATTTTTTACGACCATAATTCTGTTTCCGGCAAAAAGCATTGTATTTGAGTCGATTTGTTCAATAACCGTTAAAACCTTATCGGACAAAGCAACCCCATCTACATCAAATTTTACTCGCTTATATTTTTTGGTAAAAGCATTGTAAACAGTAACAGAATTATCTGCTCCAAACCAAATAAACCCCCTTTTATCCTCATAAATAATGTGTACAATATCTTCTTTTGATATGCCTATATTGTTTTTCAAACGTTCGAACTGAAGTTGTCCAATATTATCATCGTCAACCGGGGTAGTACTTCTGCAAATAGCGGCATTATACATGGCCAGCCAAAGGTTGCCCTTGCTGTCTTCTAAAATGCTGTTAATTAAATTACCCGAAATTGAAGCATCGTTGTATGGATTATTGCTGTAACTTAAAAACTGTTTTTGCCGGACATCTAATTTATTAATACCTCCCTGGGCTGTACCAATCCAAATTACACCAAATCGATCCTGAAAAAAACAATTAATACGCGAACTTGTAATTCCATTTTCATTCTGTGGATTATAACCGTAATTTTCAAAATCATCAGTTCGGGGATTGTATTTAAATATCCCATTATCTCTTGAACCAATCCATATATTATCTTCGTTATCCTGAAATATTGAAAGAATACTTAAATCTTGAATAGTACGATTATCCCAGGTGGTTAGTTCAAATTTCTCCATTATTCGAATCCGCTCACCATCCAAAATAGTTTTATATAAACCGCTATTCGTACCAATCCAAAAAATATTTTCAGATTTATAAATTGTATTAACTGCCGAATTGGAGAGTGAGGAATAATCATGAACAGATTTTAGGTTAAGGTTATTTCCCAACGAATCAGATTCAAACTGAAGACTATACAAACCACGATTTTTATACGATAAAATTCGATTATTACCGATAAAACAAATTTTAGGGAATGCCACTTGAAAATTTTCTTGTAACGACAGATTGTTGGAAACCTCAAAAGAAAAATCATCCTTCGAACTTTTCAATTCGCAAGTAAAAAGAGCGTTTTTCCCAAAAACCCATACCCTTCCCTCTGCATCGGTGGAGATTTGATATACCTCAAGGTTTGAATACAATGGAACCCTTAAAAATCGCTCATACTGAGGGAGGAAAACAGTAATACCAGCCCTTGTTCCAATCCATAAATTACCTTCGACATCGGTACACAGGCTCAGAATATAATTATTTGAAAGGCTATTCTCATTATTATTATCACACGAATAATTTGTAAAATCGTAGCCATCATACCTAATCAGACCATTGGGAGTCCCAAACCATAAAAAACCATATTTGTCTTCAACAATGGCATTTATTGTATTCTGATTAAACCCCTCTTTATTTGAGAAATGCTCAAACTTCAGATTTTCGCAGACAGAGATTTGATACGCAAAAATTAAAAGCGTAACAATTACAATTCTAAAAAAAATGTACTTCACAACTTATGGTCTGATTAAAAAGCTGAAAGTACTGAATTTTTGAAGATTCTTTTTCTCTATTGGGTCGTTTTTGTGCTCGATTCTTGTAAAATCGCTGACAACCCGAAATATGTAGTTGAAGATCTATTCCGCAATGCAACGACTTCAAAACAAATTATTCGTTCAACCCGAGAAACATCCGAAAAACAATGACGGCATCGTAAAAAAAAAATCTCCAGGCAATAGCGTTAGAGCAAACCTGAAGATTCTTATATTTCCTATGGATTAATGAAAGCTATTTCTTCAAAGCCTTTTTAATAGCTTTTTCTACCATCTCTTCCATTATTTTATAACCTTCCACATTTGGGTGAACAGAGTCGCGGCCATATTCCTTTTTCAGGCCTTTGTTATCGTCTACCATTGCCGAATAATAATCGAGATAAACCATGTTGTTATCATCAGCATAAGCTTTTATCATTTTATTTAGCTCGATAATTTTATCCGCCGGATGAATGGCTGGTCGCCATGAATAACTTGAAGCAGGAAGTGCTGAAGATAGCACCACATTAATTCCATTTGATTTCGCCAACTCTGCCATTGAAATAATATTTCCGGCAATTTGCTCTAAGGTTTGTGGACCGCGGTTGGCAGCAATATCGTTTGTTCCTGCAAGAATTACCACAACCTCCGGTTTCAGGTCAATAACATCTGGGCGAAAACGGATTAGCATTTGTGCAGTAGTTTGTCCGCTAATTCCCCGGCCAAAATAAGGTTTCCCCTGGAAGAACTCGCCATGGTATTTTACCCAGCCCTCGGTAATGGAGTTGCCCATAAAAACCACGCGGTTTTCATTTTTTGCAGGAGCGGCCACCTCTGCATTTGCCTTGCTGTAGCGGTTCAGGTTCGCCCAATCTTCCGCAGGAATAACCTCTAATTTTATCACTGTAGCAATGGTATCGGGTGCACTTTCGGGCAAAATAATATAATCGCCTTTGTCGCATGCTTCAACATCAAGTTCTTTTCCACCGGCAAGGAAAGTTGCCCTTACCACCTTCAGACTTTTATCAATCTGAATTTGTTTTTCGGCTGGCCAGTCGAAAACGTGGGCATACAGCAAGCCTCTTTTGCTGGTGTAACGTCCCCACTCCGGGCGATCGAACGGACTGGCTTTTGCTCCGTAAATGGCTTCGCCGTTAACTTTCGTCCACTCACCCATGGCAGCTAAACGTTCCACACTTTCCGGCGGGAATAAGCCTTGAGGATCAGGTCCAATATTCAGCAAAAAGTTACCGCCTTTCGAAACGATATCTACCAAATGCTGAATGAGCATTTCGCTGCTTTTCCAGTTTGTATCCGATGGTTTGTAGCCCCAGGAACCATTCATGGTCATACAGGCTTCCCAATCGCTATCGATTCCGGTTGCAGGAATTTCCTGTTCAGGTGTTCCAAAATCGCCGGCAAAATCACCTTCTTTATCCATTCCTTCCATTCCCATACGGCCTTTGTCAACACGGTTGTTTACAATGGTATTCGGCTGAACTTCGCGAATGGTTTTGTAAAAGTCTTTCCCCATTTCGGTGGTATAATCGGCAATCCAGTCGCCATCGAACCAAACCACACCAATATCGCCATAGTTTGAGAGAAGCTCTACCACCTGAGGTTTCAGGTAATTTTCGTAATATTTCGGGAACTCGGGATTTACAACTGTTTGGTCTTTTTGTCCGGCGTTGTAATTTGGATACAACGGTGCCTGAGCCTGCGGATGGTGCCAATCGACTATTGAATGATAAAAACAGAAAACAATATCCTGTTTTTTACAGGCTTCGGCCAGTTCGCGAACAATATCGCGTTTAAATGGCGAAAAATCCATCACGTCGTAATCGGTAATTTTCGAATCCCACAAACAAAAACCATCGTGGTGTTTCGAGGTTAGTACGATGTATTTCATACCTGCGTTTTTTGCCATGGATACCCAATCGTCGGCATTAAACTTTACCGGATTAAATTGCGAACTCACCTGGTTCTCGTAGTCTTCGATGGTATAGTCCAGTTTGTCCATTATCCACTCGGCACCACCTTTGCAAATTTCGCCATTGCGTTCTCCTCCGGGAATGGCATAAGCTCCCCAGTGAATAAACATACCAAAGCTGGCATCGCGCCACCAGCGCATGCGTTGGTTGTCGTCTAATTTCTTTTCTGTTGTTTGTTGCGCGAAACCTGTTCCAAGCAGCGCAAAAATGAGTGCAAATAATAAGATTGATTTTTTCATTCTATTTTGATTTCTAATTTAACATTCTAATTTTCAATATTCCCTTCAACCAAACTAATTCTCTTTTCTGAAGGAAAATCAGCTGGAACGTTAGAGCTTGTTTTTCCGGTTGCCAACCATTCTGTTGCCCGAACTAGCGTGGTTTGAAAGCCAATACAACGATATCCTACCGGATAAGTATCTCCTTTCCACAAATGCCCCATACTCGAGTTGTACACCCGTCCTTTTCCGTAAGCCACAACCCATTCTACCGGCCAGTTTATATTCGTCTCCAAATCTTTTGAGTAAGAAAGTACAGTCAGATTTTCAGCAGGACCGCGGGCAAATTTATAAAGCTCCATATCGGGAGTAAGCCACGCTTTGGGGAATCCCTTATTTATGGGGTGGCTATTCAGGATTTTAATAACAGCATCATGCCTCGGACCATGATAAGTTGCTTTACCTTCACCTTCCGGAATCCGTTTTATTTGGCCGTCTTCTTCCACTTGTATGGCGATACCTTGTTCCGGATTGCGCCAGCCGAGGCCAATCATTTTATTGTATTCGGGCCAGTGGACAAATGCATTATTGGCCGAATGATGGATGTACAAACCTCCTCCGGCAGCAACATAGTCTTCAAGCTTCTTTTCCACATTCTTGGGCCACCTTATTTGCGCATTATGTATGTTATTGCAATTCAACAACACCACATCGTATTTACTAAAATCCGGATTCCACGAATTCCACTTTTCATCTTCCGGCTCGGAAGGGGAAGTTGAAACAGAAACGTGGAACAACTCGCTTTCTTCCAAAATTGCTTTTACCACTTTTGTGGTTTGTTTCCAATTGTGATTGCTAAAACCATCAACAATCAACACCTCTGATTTTTTTGCAACCGGCTGCCCCCAGGCAAACACTGGCACTAAAAAAAAGAAAATTATATGCTTAAACCAGTTCCTCATTTTGCATTATTTTAAGGCTCCTTTTACTTCAAATACTGCTGAATAATTAGTTGGTCTTTCGGAAGGAACCTTTAATATCAATTTATCGTTGTTTTGTTTAAACTGAATTTTTTCGTTGCTGCCAATAAGTTTCACCGACTGAATTTGATTGGGCTGATATTTTGAATTTAATCCCAGTGCAGGAAGCTCAATTTCACCTTCAGCAGGATTTAACACAAACACATACAACTCCCCATCTTTTGTAGTAAACCGCACCTCGTTGTGTGCGTAGGCAGGGCTTTCTTTGGTTCTGTTGTTAAACTGTAACTTTGCTTTTTCCCGCTTTTTCTTCAGTTCTTCCAAATCGGTAACATCAGCTTTTCCCGTGTTATCTTCAATTCCGGTAAAAAAGTTATCGCCATGAACTTTCCAGGGTTTGCTGGCGTAAATAGCTTCACCATTTAATTTTAACCATTCTCCAAATTCATCTAAAATAGCCTTGTGTTCCGGTGGTACTGTTCCGTCGGGCAGAAGTTCAACATTTAGTACAAAGTTTCCATTCTTGCTTACCACATCAATCAACAATTCGATGGTACTTCTTGCATCATGCCTCGATTCATCATCTTTCTTATAAAACCAGTGGGTATACGAACATATACTTTGCCATGTTTGGGGCAAGATAGCCGTTTCTACTCCCTGTTCAATATCGTGAACAATAGCAGGATCGCCTCCTGGAATTTTACCGGCAATTACTGCATTTATTTTACCGTTTTCGTCTAATTTCTGATTATAAAATGATTGAAAGGCTTCTTTGCCGTAGTCTTGATAAGGAAATCCCCAACCGTCGAACCATAAAAAATCGACATCGTAACTGCTTACCAAATCCTTCATACGTAGCAACCAGTTTTGCTTCCATTCTTCTTCCCATTCAGGAGTTCTTTTTTCGGGAGGCAGGCCGTATAAATTGACTGGGTCCATGCCTTCCCACCAGGTTCCTGCACCATCTTCTTTGGTAAGTCTTCCGTCGTAAGGAACGCCTTTAAATTCGCCCGAAGTGTCTGCACCAAAAGCCGGTAGTCCCCACTTAAAAAAGCGTTCGTCGTGTGTACTTACACCAAAAGGTACTTTGTATTTTTTAGCCGATTGACAAAACTCGCCAATAATATCGCGTTTGGGCCCTACGTTTACCGAGTTCCATTCCTGATACTTCGAATTCCAGTTGTCGAAATTATCGTGATGATGCGCCAGTGCCATAAAATACCGGGCTCCTAAATCTTCGGTAAAATAATGCAGCAAACTGTCGGTATTTAGTTTCTCTGCTTTCCAGGCGTTAGCCACATCTTTATAACCAACTTTTGATGGGTGCCCGAATGTTTTCAGATGATACGAATAGGCATTTTTTCCAAAGGTTTCTTTTCCCACATCCTGCATGTACATGTGCCGGGCATACCAACCGCCGCCGTATTCAGGAACGGTTTGCGCTCCCCAGTGTACCCATATTCCAAAGCGGGCTTCCGAAAACCATTCAGGTATTTCATACTGAGCACTCAACTCATCCCACGAAAGTTCTTTGTTCTGCGAATTACAACTAAGGCCAAAAATAATTGCTAAAAATAAAAGCTGAATAGTTTTCATAATAGTTCGTTTTATAGTTTTAATGGTTTATAGCTAACAGTAATCGAACCGGCTTCAATCTTTTCAGCAAACTCAATACCAATTCTTTTGGCATCTTTCCCACTTCTTAAATGTTCAACAGGAACCGGTTCCGGTAAAATTTTCACTCCTCCGCCTTTGCTCTCAATTTCCACCTTTACTTTTACCTGGTTTTCGACACTGGTTAATATAATGGTTTTATCATCAACAATTTCGTAATTCGAGAAAGTTGATATTGCTGTACCAAAGCGGAGTGGCTTATCGGCAGAGAATTCATCTTTTACTGAAATGCATCCTTCTTCTGTTTTATCATTTTCCATGGTTCGAACCAGTGTTTTCAGGCCGGAAACTTCGTAGGCAGGTTTTAAGTCCATGAGTACCTTGTCGTTTTCGCTGGTAAAAACGGTTTCTAAAATTTCGCCTTTAAACTCTATTCCTTTCGATTGTAAGGTATTTTCAATTCGGGGCAGTGGATGTCCCCACGAACTACGTGCCGGATTATCATCATCAAAAGATCCGGCGCGGTATGATGGTGCGCCAATATCACCCGCAATATAATCCTGATCCCAAACCAATACATAACTGCCCACATCAAAATGATTGTGGTTTTCGCCATTATGACCGGCTTTTATTGCTATCGATAAAGGTCTTTCCTGCTGTCCACGTGAAATTACAATTCCAAAATCATCGAAATAGGTATAACCCGGTAAATCTACGGGCTCTTTTTCTGCCACATATTTGTCTAATCCCGACCACCCAATAATTCGTTGAACCGATTCGTCGGGTAAAAAATAACCTGGTTTTTGCGAACCGTAATATTTGGCAGCCATTAGGTACGCAAAATTATCGTTTCCCGGTTGAATACGAGTTACCCCATCGGAGAACGGTGCATACATGCCTTCGTGAATTTGATAAACCTCCGGAAATTTGGCAACATTCCTTAATTTCTCCGGTTCGTTAAATTCGAATAAATCTATTTCTCCATTGGTATAATCAGATAAAATCTGAGCCAGATAAAGATAGTGACCAAAACCATAATTCCAGTAGCCTGTTCCTTCGGAGCAGTAGCCATCTTTTCCAAAACCTGAGAGGTAATATTTCATACTATTTAGGGCACAACCAATAGCAGCAATTCGCTCGTCATATTTTTCGGAAATAACAATGGAAGAGAAAATGGTTCCGCTGGTACAAACCGAATTCCAATTGCTTGTTGAGCGAATCCAGTGGTTGCTTATGTCGCCTTCTTTTTTGCATGAACTTAAATACGAATCGATTATGCGCCACTGAATGTGTCCGGCAATTTCAGCTCTCATTTGTGCCGGCAATTTATCTTCGAGCAAAGCATCGGCTAAGGCAAGTACCAATGCAAATTTCCGTGCGCCCAAGTCGATGGAAATGCGCCTTCCTTCAATCACGTCGTTGTTTTTGTCGTGGTTTGGGTGCAACCACGATTTCATGGCCATAATAGAATCGATATAAACCTCAATTTGCGGAAGAAAACGGCCTTCGTT
The DNA here is from genome assembly GCA_041583785.1 of Draconibacterium sp. GTDB lineage: Bacteria > Bacteroidota > Bacteroidia > Bacteroidales > Prolixibacteraceae > Draconibacterium. The sequence continues at coordinate 36,189 of JBFHFE010000012.1, forward strand.
TTCAATACACTCACCAAGAATAAATTTTTCCAGTCGGTCCATGGTACGGTAGTAGCGGGGCTTGTAAATTCCGCGGTTCCCTTCAAGGTTAGCGCGGTAATAGATTTCATCAGAAATAGGTATTTCGGGCTTCTTATCGATTAAACTGATTGCCTCTTTCAAATATTCCTGCCCCGATACTTTTTGCGCAATTTCATCCCAATACAATCGATTGCATACAGGTGGCGCAGGCTGAAATGTAGTATCAGGAATAACTGATTTTAGCATCTCTATTTGTGCCTCAGTAGGATAAATAACTTTGGTGTCTGCCTGTTCGAGATAGGCAGTAATATCAAGTTTTGCGGGCTTTTTATCGGAGCAGGACGTGAATGCTCCCGCTAGCATTACCAGGAAAAATATTTTATACAATGGCTTCATTTTCTATTCATCCTTAATTTAAATGTTCTTTTTCTTTCAAACTTCCAGCTTTTTTAAGTCGATATTTTATTGCGCTGAATTCCTTTCTCAAATTTTTGGTTTTCCTTTAATATAGCCCAACGACTTAAAAAACAGGTCGGTTTCGTGCACCGTTAAGTTGTAAAATTTACCCTCGTATTTAGTATTGTTAAAAAAACCATGACCGGCGCCATCATACAAATGCAAGTCGCAGCGGCTGCCAACCGCATCCATTTTGGCCTTATAATTTTCGGCAATCGACGTTGGAATCAGGTGGTCTTCTCTTCCTAAAAATACGATTGTAGGTGGCGCTCCTTTTTTAATGTTATGAGCCGGAGATATCTCTTTCCAACGTTCGCCCATTCGCTCGTGGCAAAAGCCTTCGGGTCCATTATCGAATACCGGGTTAAACAACACCAAAGCATTGGCTGCTGAGCTGATGGATAAATCTTCACCGGGCTCGTCCAGGGTTGGGCAATTACCACAAACCGCAGCTAAATGCCCACCGGCCGAACCTCCGGATGCCGCAATTTTTTCGGTATCAACATTCAATTCTTCGGCATGCTGGCGTAAAAAGCGAATGGCAGACTTGGCATCGGCACTGGCTTCGTAGGGTGTAGTTTTATGCCTCGATTTCACCCGATAATTAGCCAAAACAGTTATCATACCCCGTTCAGCAAAATACTCGGCTTGTGGCTGAAACTGCGAAACTTTTCCGCCATTCCATCCTCCACCAAAATAGAAAATAATGGTAGGATATTTCTTATTCTTTTTGAATTTGGGCGGATACCTGAAGGTTAAGTCAAGTTTTACGCTGTCGATGGTTTTGTAGGTTAAATTAAATGGTTGCGAGCGATCTAAGTTACTCCAATCAACTTCTTCATTCTGAGCTTGCAAGGTGCCCAGGAGAAAAAACAAAACCCCAATTAATGTTATAAATTTCTTATTCATACTCTGAATGTATTTTTAAATTCATTTATTTTTTTCATTTTTCCCGCGCCACCAGGTTGCCAGCGACGATCCTGTAATATTCATTAGTGGCCCGAAAACGGCAGGCGCTAAACCAATGGTAGCCACTTTTCCCATTTCAACTGCAAGCCCTGATGCTAATCCTCCGTTTTGCATTCCAACTTCGAGGGCAATGGTTCGGCAATCTTGCTCTTTCATCTTTAACAGCTTAGCAACACCATAACCTAAAGTGTAGCCCAAACTATTATGTAACAAACAAGCTAATATAAGTAAAAAGCCAACTTCCAGAAGACTATCTCTTCCGGCAGCAGTAATAACAGTAATAATTACACCTATGCCAAACATCGAAATAAAGGATAGAATATTATCCAGAAGTTCTTTGTCGCCTTTAGCTAGGGTTTTAAATAAAACAGCAAGAACAATTGGAAGTACAGCAAATATTGCAATATCAAAAAGGTAATTAAAAAATAGTGTATTAAGCGACATATCGGAAGTTAAAAAGCTTATCAGACTTTTTATGAAAATAACAACCAGTGTAGCCAAATACTGTATTACCACATTCTTTTTCAGTTTAACCCCATTTGCAAACAAATTAAATATCAGCCCCGCACAAATGGGTAAAATAACCATATTAAAAATGCCGGTCATCATACTCCAAAAGTTTATTTCGACCAGCTCGCCGGCCAATATTTTCATTAACAAGGGAGTCATAATTGGCGCAAGCAAAGTAGCAAAGGCTGTTAAAGTTACCGACAGTGCCAGGTTTGCTTTTGCAATAAACGACATTACGTTTGAAGCCATTCCGCTAGGCGAGGAACCAACCAATACCACTCCGGCTGCAATTTCGGGAGGAAACTGAAAAAGAGTGACCAAAGAAATTCCAATAATGGGCATTATTGAAAACTGACAAATTACCCCGGCAATTACGCCTTTGGGCATTTTAATCACTCCCAAAAAATCGTTAAGACTCATTTGCGAGCCCATTCCAAACATTATTATCTGAAGTAAAGGAACAATTAAACGCTTCGATTCGAAACTGCCTACTTCTAAAAAATAGTGTGGATAATTCATAGAAACAGTTACGGCCGTTAATATCATTAGCGAATACGAAAAGCCTTTTACTTTTTTAAATCCGCGTACAGCAACGGCCAATGTTCCAAAAGAAAGGATTAAAAATAATCCTTTATGCCGAGAATATTCAGAAAAGTAAAACACTGCAAATAAAACAAAAGCCAGCGCCGATGTTATTAATAAGAGTTTATATCGTATTTTACTTTTCATTTTCACATTACTCTATATCACGTACCAAAGTAGGCTTCCCTTTCAGATAACCCAGTTTTGTAAGAAACACATCGGTATCGTACATGCATTTGTTAAAATATTTATCTCCCTTTTTCCTGAAAAAATCGCCGTTAAAGAAACCGTGCCCAACTCCATCGAAAGCCACCAACTGGCAATCGTTTCCTGCTTTTTTCATTTCTGAAGTAAACCGTTCGGCATTTTCAAAAGGAACAGTTGTGTCTTCTCTTCCGTGGAAAAGAATCATTGGCGGCATATCTGTTTTTACCTGGTGGCAGGGTGAAATCTCCGTTTCACGACCTTTCACTTTTTCATGTCCGTATCCTTTTTCGGTAGTATCGAAAACAGGATTATATCCTACCACGGCATTAGGTTTCGAGCTAACTGATAAATCTTCATTCGCATTTTCGAAACCATCAATTACTGCCGTACAAACTGCAATGTGCCCTCCGGCAGAACCGCCGCCAGCAACTATTTTATTTGGGTCGACATTCAGCTCCTTTGCGTGTTGACGAATCCAACGCACGGCCGATTTTCCGTCTTCCACACAATCGAAAGGCGAAGTACCATGCACATTTTTTATCCGGTATTCGGCTGAAATGGCCAGCATACCCCTTGAAGCAAGGTATTCGGCCTGCTGGTAAAACTGTTTGGTATTGCCGCCAACCCATCCTCCTCCAAAGAAAAACACCACGCCCGCGGTTGGTACGTCCGAAGGTGCAGGTTCGAAGATTTGGAAAAACAGGCTGTCGCCGTTTACAACCTTGTACAGCACTTTTTTATCGGGTACAATGTCCCTGGCAGAAACGCTTACAATTGTTGTTAGCAGAATTAGTAAAAATGATGTTGTTCTTTTGAATCTCATTTATTCCGATTTTATTCACTGTTTAAGCGCTAAACGGTTTTGAACCAACCAGCGCTTAAACAAAGTGTTATTTTATATTCTAGTAGAACCCCTTTTGGGGTAATTCCCAAACAAATTTTTCAGATCCTTACAATTTTTCAATGTACACATAGTAAGCCGGATGCACCCTGTTTAAACTATCAATTAACTGGGCTTCCATATCGTATTTTCCGGCAGCTATTTTTTCTGTAAAAGTAACCTCGTCTTGTCCGTCTTCTATTTTTAGGTCTCTTGTAATACCGGCCACATACAAGCGCGCCTCGGTAAAATCTTTTTTCACACCTTCGGGAGCTGTTTGGTCAAGCTCAATTCTTTTTTCCTGTGCCGGAAAAGTGGCATTAATTGCCAGACCACTTTCGCGAGGAAACCTTCGCAAGGTTATGGAATATTCACCATCTTCAACAAACTCGATTTTCCAGGCACCACCAGCCTGCGAGCCTGCGATAGCACCATTTTGATGCCACACAGGTTGATAGCGGCCAATAATTAAATCGTGAGAAGAAATGCGGGTAGGATTTTCCATTGGCGAGCCAACTTTAATATAAGCATATCTCTCGTCTGCTCCCTCATCGAGAAACGATTGCCACCAACGTTCGTAACCTTCTGCAAGGCGTGCGGCTACTTCCGGATATTGATCAATAACGTCGTTGTCCTGACGACGGTCGTTGGTAATATTGTAAAGTTTGTTTCCATCGACCAATCGCCAGTTATCATCCATTACGGTGTATTTTTTATACTTAATCAGGTTTTGCTCGCGTTGTGTGTCGATGTACAAAATACGGTTTTCCCATTCCGTATTTTTTTCCTTCATAAGAGGAGCTAAACTTTTTCCATCCAGTGGTTTTACAGGGTTAAAATCGAGCCCCAGCAAATCTACAAAAGTTGGGAGCAAGTCGTAGTTGGCAACCAGGTTGTCGATATCTTTCCCTCCGGTAAGTTCGCCATTTGGCCAGCGAATAAAGAACGGCACACGGTGACCTCCGTCGTATTGGCTACCTTTGCCGCCTTTTAATCCTGCATTATAAGTATTGGCACCGGCCGATGTTCCATTATCGGTGGTCCAAACAAGAATGGTATTGTCAGTTAAACCGAGTTCATCCAGCTTATCTTCCAGCTTTTTAAAATTATCATCCATGTTGGTAATCATACCGTAAAAACGGAGCAATCTTTCGTTTAAATCCTTAAACTCATCTTTGCCATGGTACATGTCGTAATATTCTTTGGGCAGGTTATAAGGCGAGTGTGGAGCATTGGTAGAGAGGTAACAAAAAAATGGTTTGTCCTTATTCTTTTCAATAAAATCAAGGGCTTCTGAAAAGAAAACATCGGTGCAATAGCCTTCGTATTTTTGAGTTTCGCCATTGTGCCAGTAGGTATCATCGAAATAGTCATTCATCCAAAAATCAGGTCCCTGTCCAATTCCACCACCTCCGTGACGCACCACTTCATGAAAGCCCCGGTCTTCGGGACGATAAGGGTAGTTATCTCCCAAATGCCATTTTCCGTACATGGCATTGGTATATCCATTTTGTGCCAATACCTGCGGAAGAATGACTTCATCTTCGAGTAAAATACTGCGTCCCATAATGGTGTGATACACATTTACGCGGTTACAATGGCGACCTGACATAATACCTGAGCGGGTTGGTGCACAAGTTGTTCCAACGTGGTAATTGGTAAAACGCACAGCATCGGTATAAAATTTATCGATGTTTGGCGTTTTTATGTAAGGGTTTCCGGTACACCCCAAATCGCCCATTCCCTGGTCGTCGGTAATTACGAAAATAATGTTTGGTTTCACTTGGACTCCGTTCAGGGCAGGCTGTTTTGTTTTGGCTGCTTCTTTTGACCAAGCAAAATTCACATTGCTCAAAAGGACAACGATTACAATTGCTAAAATCTTAATTTGGTTCATGCTGATTTATTTTAATTTGTTTATTTCTTATTTTAAAATTCCATCCAGGTAAGCTGTGGCCAATTCTCTTTTACAAAATCCTGAGGAGCACCTTCGGTTGTTCTTCCCTCTGCAATTATTTTGGTGATTTCTGCTTTCAATTTTTCCACAATTTCAGGATGTTCGAAATAAAGGTTATTCTCTTCTCCCGGATCTTCATCTATGTTGTATAATTCGTAAAGCGCTTCTCCTTCTTTTGGTTCAATTAACACAGGTAGATAAGAACCACCTGAACCACGCAACATATTCAATTTCCATTTTCCATCGCGAATGGCAAAAGAACCATTTGCCGAGTGGTGAATAACAGGTCCTCTCAGGCTTTCATCATACGCTTCACCTTTTAAAACCGGATAAAGGCTGTAACTGTCTTCGGCAGCATTGTCAGGGATTTCGGCACCAACAATTTCGGCAATGGTGGCCAAATAATCCGTTTGACAAACCGGAATATCGGCTTTACTTCCGGCTTCAATTATTCCAGGCCAGCGCATAAGAAAGGGCACCCGGTGACCGCCTTCATAAATATCTCTTTTCCCACCTTTAAAGTTCATGCAGCTGTAATGTCCGTAATTATCGCGTTGATACACATAGTTGGTTTCGGCACCATTATCGGAAGAGAAAATAACCAATGTATTTTCGGTAAGGCCATTGGCATCCAAAGCGTCAAGCACCTGGCCTATGCGGTAATCCGTTTCCTCCATAAAATCGCCATAATTACCGCATTGGGTACGCCCCTGAAAATCGGGATGAGTACAGTGAGGTAAGTGTGGACTTGTCATTGGAAAATACAGAAAAAAAGGTTTCCCATTTTTTGCATCATCAGCCACTTTATTTATGTATTCAACAGCCTTCGATGCAAAAGTTTCCAATACATATTCATCGTTAAACGAAGGTGCCGCCTCAATCCAGCCATTGCTTTCCGGTTTATCCTGAAAAGGCGGTGTCATTCTATACTCGGCAGGACGAATGTCACCTTTGTAAGCACGTGGATTTTCATTCTTTTTCTTTTTGGTCCACATAATTGCCGGATCCAAAACCTTGTCGTTTTCAAGATAAGTAAGCACTCCAAAATTCATTGAAGCAGGAAGCCCAAAAAAGTAATCAAATCCTTTCTCAATGGGGCCATCGATAAATGGTTTCGACCAATCGCGGTCTTTCCCTTTTGTTCCTGCAAAATCCATTTGAAGGTGCCATTTACCAACCATTGCCGTGGTATAACCTTTTTCTTTCAACATCGATGCAATGGTCATTCTGTCTTTTTCAATCAGGCAAGGCCCATCGGCTCCAAGCACTCCTTTTTTTAAGGTAGTACGCCAGCTGTAACGTCCTGTAAGCAAAGAATAACGCGATGGAGAACAAACAGCATCGCTGCTGTGACCATCGGTAAAAGTAATGCCTTGGTGCACCAGTTTATCCAGGTTTGGTGTTTTAAACTTTGCATTTGGATTTAAGGCACTTACGTCGCCAGAACCCTGATCGTCGGTATATATAATTACGATATTAGGATTTTGAATATCTTGTTCTGAGTTTGAGCAAGCCCCTAAAAACAGGGAAATTAAAACGATGAGATAAGAAAGTTTGATATGCTTCATTGCGATTTGTTTAAGTTGATTTTTGCAGAACTACAAATTTATTAAAGTTTCACCTTTTTACTTCATTCTGCTCCAATCTTCGTATTGAGTTTTAAATAATTTTTTCTTTTTAATTCTGAATTTTATAGAGATGTGTTTTCGTTCGCAAATATAATGCACTGTCAACCACAGCGGGCGAAGCCATAAAACCATCGGGTAAGAAGTTTTCGCTTAACACTTGAAACTCTTTCCCGGCTTTAAATATGGTCGTTTTTCCTTCTTCATCAAACGTATAAATTCTCCCTTCAACATAAATTGGCGATGCAGAGGTTTGTCTCCCTACCCGTTCCGACCATAGCTCTTCGCCGGTTTTAGCCGCAAAACATTTGGCTTGTCCTCCGGTATTTACCATATACAACAAATCGTTAATTAACAGTGCCGACGAACGGGCTTGTGTACCTTTTTTGTTGCTCCATAATAGGCTGTCGGTAATATCTCCTTCGGCCCCCAATTGTAAGGCAGCAAGTGCCGACGGCCCAAAACCGGTATTAAAATACATGATATTATTTTTATCGATTACCGGGCGCGCCGATGTTGAAAACCCTTTGAATAAGGCTTTCCAAATTTGTTTTCCGGTATCGGGCTGATAGCCCATTACACAATGCGGGCCAACACTAATTAATTGCTCGGCTCCATTTATTTTATGAATAATTGGAGTAGTAAATGCTTTTTTGTTAGCTGGAGGCATTTCCTCAAATTCAATATCGCGGGTTGTTTTCCATACTACTTTGCCCGACATTTTGTTTAAAGCCACCAAAAAACGTACGTCGGTGCCATCGAAAGTAAGAATTAGCAGTTCGTTGTACAGAAAAGGAGAAGACCCCGGCCCCACGTCATGGTGACAATAAAAATCGTTTCTTTTCCAAATAACTTCTCCGTTTTTAGTATCAACACAGGCGGTTCCGTAGGCTCCGAAGTGCGCATAAACGCGTCCATCCTCAACTACTGCCGAAGGAGATGCGTAACTGTTTAAAGGATGATTTTCCTGCAAACTGTCGGTTTCAAACAGCACAATATTGTGTTGAATTTTTCCGGAAGTAGCATCAACTCCCAGCAAGCATAATTCTTTGCCTTCGTTTAATGCAGTTGTTATCCAAATCTGCTTATTCAGCACTACGGGCGAAGACCAACCCTTCCCTGGAATTGATGTTTTCCACGCAACATGGGTAGAATCGCTCCAGCTTAAAGGTATATTCGTAGCTTGGCTATGCCCGTTTTTTTCGGGTCCCCGGTAATCGGTCCAGCCTGTTATATTATTTTGGGCAAAACAATTGAAGGAAAACATAAGAAATAAAAATAGCCCAACGGTAGTTTTTTGAAGACTCATCTGATTATTTAGTTTATTGGTTTTAAGTTTTTGCTTTTATAAGCTACTTTAATTGGTGAATAGTTCGGTTACATTTTTAATTCTCTTACGATTATATTTCTGAAAGCCACCGGCCCATGGCCTCCCTGTAATCTGAACGGAGCTTTAACAACTTCTTCTTCCGACAAAGCTCCTTTTGTTGGCCCTGTTAGCTCAGTATTTTTTTGAACCACAACACCGTTAAGCAGAACACTCTCAAAACAGGCATTTTTTATTTTCTCGCCTTCCTTATTAAAAGTTGGAGCTCTGAATAGTACATCTAAACTCTGCCATGTTCCGGGAGCCTTACAGGCATTAATCATTGGAGGAAATCCGTCGTACCCTTTTTCCCCTTCGGGTAGGTTTTCGTTCCACCGGTTCTGAATGCCGCCACAATCGTAGTAGGTAAGGTTGGTTTCTCCCCAGCTATCGAACAACTGAATTTCGTACCGGCACTGAAAATAAATGCCTGAATTTGAACCTTTAGGCAACATAAATTCTACATGCAATTCTATATCTTGATATTCATTTTTGGTAACCAGATATTTTGCTTTGCCATTTACGCCATTAACAAAACAATTGCCATCTTCTTCGAAAATCAAAGTTGATGGATTTAATGAATCCTTTTGGATATTACTGGCTAGCAACCAATTACCAACCGGCTGAATAAAATAATCGAAGTTTGTTAATTGATTTTGCCCAAGTGATGGTACTACAGAAGATACTATCAAAAAACATACAAAAAATATTGTTTTTAATTTCATCATCAGATTTTATTCATCGGTTCGTAAAATTTAGTAGCGTTTTGTCGTTAAAAATGTAGTATTACCAATTGAAATCTCTTAAATCGGTTCCTTGATTATATCACTTAAATCTTTTCAATCTCCACATAATACGCCCCAATTTCAACGCCATCATCCAGTGTAAACCAGGTTTGTAAATGCGTTTCACCTTTTTTCAGTTCAACCGTAAACTCCACAAATTCGGCATTAATATCAACATCTTTTTTCAGATCAATATCCTGTAGTGTAAGGCGTGCCTTTTTTATATTTAACGCCAAGCCCTTTTTACTGGCAGTAACACTGGTTCCCTCAATTGCCGGACGCACCGGAGCTTCGTCGCCTAAAGCCAGGCCTGTTTCTTTTGGCCAGCGGCGCAGTTTTAAGGTATAAGTTCCATCTTCGGCAACACGCACCCGCCAGAAACCATTGTTAATGTATCCTGCACGAATATGACGTTGAGCCCATGGTGTAAAATCGGGATTAGAATGCCAATCGTGACAGAATAAAGTGCTTGGATTCTCGGCTTCGTCTCCGATGACAAAATAAGGCTTTTCCCCGAAAGTTGGAGAAATTTCGGCCCACCACGCATCATATTTTGCCAATAACTCCTTCATCAATTCTGAAAACTATAAATATTCTATTCTTCTCCCCTGCTCCACACAAAGCTACCTTCCAACAAGTTGCTATATTCTGCTTTCAGCAATTCTTTCATTTCTTCAAACTTTTCAGGATATTTTTCCGAAACATCAGTGCTTTCAGAGATGTCTTCTTTCATGTTGTACAAAACGAAATCGGTAAGTTCGGCTTCTTTTACCATTTGCTCATTCCCGTCGTAAATATTATGGAAATTTTCCACGTAGGCTGAATCACTTTTCAGGTTGCACATAATTTTCCAGTCGTCGGTACGCATAGCTACCATACGTTCGTTTAATGCATCGTAAAAGGCCCAGGTTAAGGGTTTAACTCTTTCCATACTTCCTGTTTCAATCAACGTTGTCATCGATTGCCCGTCCAGTTCAACATCGGGCAACGTCGCGCCAGAAATTTCAGCAAAAGTTGGCATAAAATCGAGCGATGAAACCACTGCATCGGAGGTTCCGTTGAAGGTTTCTTTTCCCAACCAACATAAAATTCCGGGAACGCGGAAACCGGCTTCTGTTGTCCACAATTTCATTCCTTTTAAAGGTCCGGGAGACCCATACGAATGTTTTGCTCTGGAATAACGCATTAAGGTTTCAGGACCATTATCGGAACTAAAAACAACAAGCGTATTATCGCCATAGTTCTCTTTCAAATATTCAATTAAACGGCCAACCGCTTTATCCATATTGGCTACGTTAGCAAAGTATTGTGCCTGATTTTCGTTTTCAGATTTTGGCATATATTCCTCTACCATATCTTTTGGCGAAGCAATAGGTTCGTGAGGTTCGTGAAAACAAACCTGCAGATAAAATGGATTGTCGCCCTCTTTGTTTTTCAACCAGTTTAAAGCCTCATCGGCCACAAGCTGACAACTAAAACCTTCCATTTGACCAACCTCTTCCCCATTACGAATAAAGTTTTTAGGATTTTCGTGACTTGGTGCAGCATTGTTATGCGTGGAAAACCAGTGGTCGAAACCAAAATAACCGGGTGTAGGTTGTTTATCGGAATTAAAATAGGAACTGCAATGCCATTTACCCGACAAACAGGTTGAATAACCAACTGTTTTCAACATAGCCGGAATCGTTTTCTCGTGGGCTTGCAAATGCACAATATCGCGACAATCGACACTCTTTTTAGGGCCTGGAATAAAATCGTAAATACCTGCGCGGTTAGGGCTTCTACCTGTTAATAATCCGGCACGTGATGGCGAACACACCGGTGCTGCCGAATAAAACGATGTGAATTTAATTCCGTCGGCGGCAAGCTTATCAAGATTTGGTGTTTTGATAACCGGATGCCCAAAACCAGACAAATCGCCATAACCTAAATCGTCGCAAAGAATAACAACGATGTTTGGTTGACTACTTTCTTCTTTTTTACATGAAAAAAGTACACTGCTAAAAAGCAAACTGATTGTAATAATTCTTAAGAGTTTCATTTTAATATTTTTATTTCAATTATTTCTATTTTATAAAAGGGACCTCTCCCTGAATGTTTTCAATAATGGCCAGCGCTTTGTTCACTTCAGCTTCGGAGCCGCGTATAAGAATAGAGACTGCACCTTCGGCACCACCAATTCCGCCGGAGCCATAATGTATGGCTTCCACATCGGCAAATTGTTTTATGGCCTCAATTTCGGTAAAGAGTTCCCCTTTTATACTCCATAACCATGGTGCTTTCTTATCGGTTGCTTCGTGTGGTATTTTGCTGTAGCCACCAATTAAATCAATGTTTTGCGAGGTTTCTTTTTCCAATCCTGCAGGAATAATTAAACGAAGTTTCTTTTCCTGAACAACGGGATAAATATTTCCGGTGGTTCCTCCTGTTGGATGGCCAATCATAACCGCTGCCTGCCCTTTTTGATGGTTGATAATATTTGCTCCCTTTATCACAATATCTCCCTCTTCCATTTCAGATAAAATAGCGGTGTAGGGCATATCCTGTATTTGTCCATTCACAAACACCAGCTCGTTTCGTTTTACACTGCTATCCAGTTTTTTCGACGATTTAGCCGGACTAATGTATCCCAAAACATATTCGCCATGTGTAAGCGAATCCTGAATTAATTCTTCGGCGACATAAGTGTTGGTTGTTCCTTTGGTTAAAACGAGTTTCCCCTTTTTCAAAGACTCCTGCACCGGAGGATAAACGGCCAAACCTTTGGCAATTAAACGTTTGCTTTCGGAAACCGTTAACGACACCCATGACTGGTGTGTGCCTGTTTTTAACGCTCTGTTTTCCGGAGCCTCACTTCCTTGTTCAATCTTTGGTTTCATATCTTTTGTTGATGATTGTAAAAAGTCAAATCGGTTTATTTTAATAATTAAGATTAGTAAAGCTGCTGCCAGAACTATGTTCAAAATCTTATCGCTCTTCATTTGTTTCAGTTTTCTTGTTTATGCTATTTTCTAATCCATTCCAATATAAAACCGGTAGGACAGAAATACCTGCACCATACTTTGGGAATGAATATAGATAATATTAAAAATATAGAGGCAAAGCCCAACATCCAATAACTAACTGTTTTTACTGAAAAGGCTGTAAAAGGCTCGATTAATGTTAAATCGAAGCTGAAACCAGTCCACAGAAGAATGAGCAAAACAATAAAAATCCGCTCTCTCATAAGCTTCAGGAATTTTGCCGTTTTTGAAGGAATCTGCACTTTTCGGGAACATGCTTTCCCACACAATTCCTGGGCAGCTCCATACGGACATACCCAGCTGCAATAAAAAGCCCGACCAAAAACCAGCGGAATTACAACCGCAAGGGTTAACAGAACCAACAAAACCAAATGAATTTGCCAGTTTACGCCACCCGCTAACCAATTAATTATTTGCACAAAAGACAAAAGTTGGCTCAGCCAAAACCCAAAAACGGCAATTGATAAAACTTGCAGGACTGTACGGTATTTCATTACTTTTTTGGGAAAAAAACAGGCAAAAGTAAGGATAAACAACAGAACCAATGAGCTTATATTTTCGGTAGAAGCAAAGTTAAACGGAGGAGTAACCGGTTGTTCTGAAGCCGAATTTTGCACTCCTAAAATAATTGCCCTGCTTGTAAAAGAAGCTCCAGAAACTGCATCAATAAATTTTTCGTTTACCTGACTTCGGAGCAGGCCATTCCATTTTGTCAGAATCCCGGCACCCAATGTTTTATTGAGGTACTCGTTGCCTTCGAAATGTTTGCCAAGAGTAATTCCACAAATCACATTATTTGCATCGGTAAAAGTATAAAGGGGCACCCGGCCACCATATCCTTTTTCGCCTTTATAGGCAAATGCAAATCCGAGAATTCCATCCACTTCATCAAAAATAGAAAATTGAGAATTGTTCACCTTTTGTACACTGGCGGCTTTGGGGAAAAATTGTTGACAATCTTCCAGCTCAAGGTTGAAACTGGAATTTTCATCTGTCTCTTTTTGCAGAGCATGGCCAAATAATTGTCCTCGCCATGCTGCAACCGACAGTAACATTACTACTATCAGTACCAGATTAACAAGCGATTTACTAATATTTTCGAACCGTTTAAGTTTCATTATTTGTTCCAGTGCAAATGAACTTCTATTTTTTTTATCAAAAAAACACTATTGTTCGTTTAAAAATAAAAAGATTCCTCACTTAGTTCGAAACCAAGCGATAGAATCTTCTCCAGATATACCTTTTAATTGATTATCTCCACATTCCTAATTAAACAAGCAGCATATTCTCCTGCTGTTCCCCGAATACGAAATGCAAAATGTCCTCCGCCAAAAGCGTTGTTATCGATTGTTTCCAGAATTGTTTCACCATCAACTGTCAACCAGATTTTGTTTCCTTTTCGGCCTATTTCAACCGAATAATATACACCGGGATGCATGAAATTCTTTTCCAACGAAACCAAAGCCGGGTCTTGTCCTTCCGGACACGGATATTTACGAATAAAAGGGGTAAAATTATGCGGACCATTTCGGAAAGCGTAGAAATAACTTTCCACGTCGTTCATCCACAAACTCATAGAGCCATCGTAATCTTTTGGAATGGTAAGACTTGCATCTTCTCCAGGATTTGATGCTGATAAAATGGCTACTAAAACGGTTGCCGGAGTCAAAGTCATTACATCGTATTTTACCCCCACATTTTCGCCGTAGCTATCGGGGCTAACAAGCATTACCCCGTTACTCCCTGCAGGGTTTTCTTTCATAAAAAACTGGTTGTGGCTTTCCACCATTTTAGTACCCTGCCCTAAAAACGACCAGTTGTTCAGGTCATCGGGAGTGAGCTTTGTTGTTTGCGCCGACAACACTGTGGTGGCAAGTACTGCAATTAACAGAATTGTGTTTTTTAGTATTTTCATTGATTCTATCTTAACTTATTTTTCAATTTCTTATACCCTTTACCCTGTCGGGAGTTCCACTTAAAAAGAGGAACACGCCTTGAACAAAGTTTCCTCGCAACATTAAAATATTCGGTTTCGCCTTGTAGGAGGCAATATCGATAGAGAAAGGCATAATCCGGAACTATAAATTTTTAATATCAGACTTCAACATAGCTGTTTCAGTTTGATTATAATACCCAACAAGTTTACCGTTTGAATCGATTAAAACGATAGTTGGAAAATCAACAACTAAATATTTCTGACTAAAATTTCTACCATTGGGAACAATATTTACTTCATATTTTTCAGGTTCAATGCTATTCAGAAGCTCTTGTTTCGAACTCTCTGTTACCACAATAGCCTCTATGTCCGTTGTACTTTTTAGTTGGCTACACAAGTTGCTAAATTCGGCTAAGGTGGACTCACGAAAAAAAGGTAAGGTAAAGCTCAATTGAAATTGAACTAAAACATTTTTACCATTAAGTTTCTCTAAATCCAGAACCACGTCTTCAATCGTTTTCATCACAAATGGCGGAAATTGCTCTCCCTTTTGACTCCTCATTGAAACATCGCGTTGCAGTGCTCTGCTTGTTCGCTTAGGGTCAACTTCAAAGGACTCCACTTTTCCATACTTGTTAATGCATGGTTCAAGCATTATATTTGGATTTATTTTTATAAGCTCTTGTAATTCTTCATCACTTATACGCTCCCCCGTGTCTTTATTATAAATCTTTTGGCCACTAATTCGTTGTTTATACGTTTTTCCAGCGACTTGTGAAAACGCATGATTGCCTAAAACAAAGAGTATGAGTATTAAACCAAATTTAATGTTCATAACGGTTATTTTTATATTTACAACTGAGCAATAACTATCCTATAAAAATTCTACTTTACGGTATTCTCCAACATCAAATTTCTTTTCTTTTCCGTTGAAAGAAATGGTAACCGCAACCTCGTTATTAAGGAACAATTTCCCATTTTTTTGTTCGAGAACCACATTGCCTTTCTCAAATGTAGAAATTGCATAGCCATTTGCTTCTAATTTGGTACCATTTCCCATAAAAATTACAAAATCTTTACTCTGCTCATTTCCCACTAAAACGTATGTTGCATCGGTGCTAATATTTTTATAGTTTACTGTTTCCCCGCCATACGATGAGAGGATAAAATCTTCGCGCCCCGACTTGTTTTTGATGTGTATTCCGGCAAAATCTTTGTTCCCGTTTTCATCGTCAAAGCCTTCTATTGAAACAATACTTTTTCCTTCTTCGGAAGTAAACGGTTCGTAAACCGAGATGAATGGATGTTCCCAGGCTTCGCCATGTTGACGGGCTGCAAGCGTTAAATAAGGTTCGTGGTCGATATCGTAAGGAATTCCGGTTTTATCTTTAAACGATTTACACGATGGCGATTTTATGGAGAACACCTCGCGACCTTCGGTTCCTTTCATCCAAAGATTCATAAACACATCTGTTTCGCCATCGGGGCGATCGATTTTCCATTCGGCCTGATAATCATCGCTGGTGCGTATTGATTTTTTATCCCACATGTAATCCAGGGCATAAAGATGCCCACCTGCAAAGCCCATTTCTTCGCTTGGTGTAAGCTCCAGAGGATTGCCTTTGGCATCGCTAACTTGCATGCTTTGGCCCAGGTTGTGGTAGTAATAGTCGTGAAATTTATCGCCTTTACGTTGTTTTTTCGAACGGAAAATGTCGATATAATAACCGGTTGTTTCGCCTGTTTTTACGATACTCACTGTACGGTTTTGGTCGCTTTGAGTTTCGGGTTCTAAAAAGTAAACATCAGAGTAAGTTATATTTTTATAGTAACCTTCTTTTTGTTCCGATTTTGGATATCCTCCCATTAAATCGAAAGCATGGTAACTCAACATTTCGGTGAAGGACGAAACGCCGTCGACCATTACGGTATTATGGGCAGGAAACTGCGAATAGTATTCCAGATAAATAGGCTGCAAATAGCCCGCACCTTTACCCGGATCGGCTCCCTGAACCAAACCTTTTCCATAGAGTTCCATGTTTATTCCGTTGGCGTGCATGTGATTTCCCAACGATGCATTTAACGAAACCATCATTCCATCGTTTCCCCATCCCATGCGCTGCACATACCAGCTTACATTGGGCGCATAAAACGTTTGGGTTACGTAATCTCCGAGTACTCCAGCCTTATATTCCGGATTTAGCACCAGCGGTTTGCTGGCAAAAAACGAGGAGATACTGGCTTTAGCTCTGCCCTTTGTGACAGGTTTGTCGGCATCAGGTTCCAGCAAACGATACATGGCTGTAAACTCTTCCTCCAAAGCATCGTTACCATTTTTCTGGGCTATGCGTACCATGTCGCTCATGGGTTCGGTATAAAGCGAGCCGTAATAGGTATCGCCAAAAGCAACAATCTGGTTATTGGGGAATAAATATTGCGGCAACATTTTAACCGCTTTCTCCATTACTGGGGTGTAAGGCAAAATATTATGGTCGAAAGCATTGTCGAAATCGCGGATAAAGTTGGTGAGGTCTTTGGTTACCCCCTGCGAATACCCCGGACATTCGGCCCAAACACCGTTGTTTTCGTCGTAGCCATACTCCATAAATTTGGTAAGCGACCACTGACGTGGCGATGTTTGATTTAGAATATAATCGATGTAATACTCGCGACCTTTTTTATCAGCGTAATTTTCATTGTCTTGTAAAACCATGGCGGCCTTCAGAATTGTTTTTGCCTGGTGCAAATTCCAGTTATTTTGTGGCACACCGTTTTTTATAATGTTTTCGTTCCACTTTTTTATGGTGGCATCGTAAATTTCTATTTTATCTGGGTAATTTTCTTCAATATATTGATGCAGAAAATCGTAAAGTTCAGATACCTCAATTAAACTTTTTTCGTGGATAACCTGAAAACAAGTCATTCCCACCAGTGTTTGGATATGACCGTTTAACAAATCGATGGGCTCGTTGCGGTAGTACATTCCCATCATATAGGTATCGAAAATATCGAAGGCAAATTTGGCAAAACGTTCATCGTTCTCGAGCCAATACAGAAAAGCAGCATCGCGAGCAAATCCTACCAATTTCTCATTATGGCGGTGAATAACACCACCCGTTTTCGATTGATCTACCCACTCCAAAGGATTCCCTTCTTTGCTTTTGTTCCGAAGATACAATCCACGCTCGTCGTCCATGAATGGAATTATATCTTCCAAATCGGGCATGGCATAATTGGTTGTATAATCGCGCGAGCCGGTATAACGAACTGTAGGAACGGGAGCTTCACCATCGGCATGCGAGTAGTAAATCCCGTTTACATATACATTAGTGGCTTTCGTTTTCCAGTACATCATCAAGCGCGATGGCATCCACTCGGGGTCGTCAACATGGCGCTCAACATAGTTGTCAATCTGCTTATGAATTCCGGAAAGAACCTCTTTCGCCCAATCTTCCTGTTGAATTGTTTTTTCCAGGTTTCCTTTTTCATCCTGCGTAATGTACAAGCGTGGGTAGCCTTGTTTTAGGTTTTCTGGTAATGGAATTTTGTTTGTTTCTTGCGCACTTACCAAGCTTGTTATACTTATAAAAACGATTAATAATTTAATTCTTTTAATCATGATATTTTATTTTAATATTCTTCTAATTAATTCTTCCATTCATCGAGGCTTAAGGCTTCTAAAATGGCATTCCCAGAAAACGAAACGGTATACGTCACCACCACATCGAACCAGTGACGGAAATTAATTCCGGATGGCCACGAACGCCCCACAATTCCACCCCGGGCAACAGCATCATCACCAAAATATTGATGGTCCATACACCATTCCAAGGCTTTCATTCCAGCCGTGTAAAACTTCTTTTCGCCTGTTAGTTTATATAAACGCAGGTATAAACCTGCCCAGAGCGCAGTGGCTTTATCGCAAACCCCAACAAACTCCGATGAGCGGTCGAAACGTACCGACAAGGAACCATCGCTTGCCTGCGTTTCTAATATTCTTTCTGCAATTACCAAAGCCTTTTTCAGATAATCCTTTTCGGGCGCGGCCTTGTGTGCTTCAATTAATCCATCAGCAATGTAGCCGAATGCTTTTGTCCAGTAGTTAACTTCACCAAGCTTTTTCGTTTTTCCATAGTAAAACACGCCCCACAATCCGTCTTCTTTTTCAAAAGCCCGTATTAAAAGGTCGGCCAGCCTGATGCATGTATTTTTGTAGTATTCATCGCCTGTTGCCAAATAGAGCCCAGCCAAACCGGGCAAACCCATCGAGCTTTCGAAGCTCATAATATCTTTCCATTTGTCATCGGCAAAAAGGTAGGCTTGCGGAATCCAAACACCATTGTGTTCGTCCATTAAACGATTTGCTGCATCGGCCAATTTTCTTCCGGCTTCAATATATTTACTATTTCGGGTTTCTTTGTGCAAAGCCATCCATCCCCAACCTACAAGAAACAAACTGTCGACCGTACTGGCCTCGTGGGCACTGGTTTGAATTATTCCATAGGCAGGACTCGATTTATCAAGCACTTGCAAATCAAGGGTCAGTTGCATCAAATCGATGGCCCTTTGTTTTAGCTGCTTATTGCTAACACCTGCATCTACACCTTTTATGGCAGAGGCTTCAAACAGCATTTTTGCTGATGGCCCCCAGGCCCACGACCAAAATGGACGCATGCGGGTTCTGGCACTCAGGTCGTAAAGGAGATACTCTCCACCACAAGCTTTACTATTCGGATTTTTATATTCGCAATCGAGAAGAAACTTAGTCGCTCCCGAAAGCGACTGAATCATACGTTGCCTGCTCACACCACTGCCGGTTGAAATCTCGGGTAAATTTAGCTCCCACGAAACACCGGCACTGGCAAGAAGCTCTTTTGAATCCGCATCATAAACTGATATTAAACCCGACCAATCGTCGCGCAAGGTTTCAAAATCGAAACTAATTTTCGAACTAACCACATCAACTTTTGATGCTACATAAAATCTTTCTATTGAATTCGATTTAGGGTCCAAAATCATAGAATTTGCCCAATGGTCGAGCTGATTATTTGGAATACGAATTTCTTTGCTTAATGCTTTCTTCCCCTGTCCATTAAAATTGTATATCCCCTCTTCCTTAAAATCCATTTCAATCACCGCTTCCATGTCGGATTTCAACATAATATCAACTACTGGAAAACGTTGCTCCCTGCTTGATTTCTTTCTTGCAATAGCCGCTTCATCAAAACTGGTCATCCAAACTGCTTTTGTTTGTTCATTTTCCACTTTAGGGGCAAAAGGCGATTCGTCGTCGTATTCGAAAATGTAATTATTGGCGTTGCTGAAAAGCCTTACTTCTACTTCGGAAATATCCGCAGGAATCGCAAGTTTGAACGAAACATTTCTTCCTTTTCTGCTCCAATTTATGTTGGCATTTTCTCGTATTAACTCACCAAGACGAGCTGCATTAAGGCCTGATAAACCAAAAGTTAAACCAGCCGTAGTTACTGCTGATTTTCTGATAAAACTTCTTCTAGATTCGTTTTTAGTCATTTTAAAATCACTGTTTACGGTAAAATCTGCTGATACATTTCCTCAGTCTGTTTTCTTAATTCTTTCAGTACCATTTTATACTCCAGATTATTTGCCAAATTATTCTGCTCCAGCGGGTCATTTTCTAAATCGTATAGTTCTTCAATTTTTGGATTATGCTCGTAGTACACAAAATACTTGTAACGGTAGGTTCGAACACCGTGACTTCGATACGACTTATTATTATCTATCAGGTTATGATTTATCTCGTCAACATTTTCCTTGTATCTACTGCCAAACATTTCTGCAAGAAAGAGGTCTTCCATAAAAACGGCATCGCGCCATTGAGACATATCCTGCGTTTTACTCAGAATACTGCTAAAATCTCGTCCCTGCATACTTTTCGGAACTTCTATTCCAGCCAGAGAGAGAATGGTTGGCGCCATATCCACCGATGAAATAAGTGCATCTTCTCTAAATCCGCGCTTCGACTCAGGCACTCTCCCATCGTAAATAATCAAGGGTTCTTTCACCGATTCTTCGTAAAGCAGGCATTTGTCGTACAGCCCATGAGAGCCCTGGAAACGTCCGTTGTCGCTGGTATAAATAATAATGGTATTCTCCAACATTCCTTTCTCCTTCAGTTTCTCTACCAATAATCCAAGCTGTTGGTCTACACTATAGCCCTGTGTTGCAAAACGGCGCACCTGTCGTTGATAAAGTTCAGGTGTTGAAGTACGTTGGGCATGCAGGCGCACACCACGGGCATTTTCTACCACAACTTTGGGCAGTTTATCCGTATTATCTTCCACCCAGTTTTCCGGCACCGACATATTCAAATCTTTATAATACTCGAAATGAGGCATGTAAACATCTCGGTTATTATCGTGCTTAACTGCATAAAAACTTACCGAAAGGCAAAATGGCTGGTCTTCAGGTTGAGTGTCAATAAACCGCAACATCGCTTCTCCTGTTCGCAAGGTTCTTCCCGAGTTCTCCCGTCCCTCTTTAAAAATTGCTGCCAGTGCTTCATTATCTTCCGACCAGGTTACCATGCCATTCCTATCATGCGTTTCGGTGCCTGCAAAAAAATCGAAAATTTCGCCCATATATTTTTTATAGAAATGCTCTTTGGGCGTGCTTGGGCGTGTGCCTTTATCGGTAACCGTAAAGCCAACCTTGCCAATAAAACCGGTTCGGTAGCCTGCCTTTTTTAATAAAGCGGGATAGCCCTTTTCGAAATCGAATTGCGATAACGTATAATCGTCGGGAGCCACAAAACCTACACGATGATTCGAATTGTAACGACCTGTCATCATGGTTACGCGGCTGGGCATACAAATGGCAACGGCATAAAAGGCTTGGTCGAAAACAACTCCTTGTTCAGCTAATTTATCGATATTGGGTGTGTTGAATTCCGGACGGCCATAACAACCCATGTTGTCGCAACGTTGATCGTCGGTCATTAAAAAGATGATGTTGGGCTTGTCTTTTGAGCCGGCAAAAAGGCCAAAAGGAATTACAAACACCAAGAGTAAAACTACTATTTGAATACGTTTCATTTTCGTTTTATTTTTTAAAAATCACCTCCTCCGGTAATCTCTTTCAGTTTATTAAAAAAAGCCTTTTTGCGTGGCGAGCTAATTTGCCAGTTCACAGGCACCGACTGAAAGCCGTTGTCGAAACCTTCACCTTTCATGCGGTAATCGAAATAGCCCCATGAAGCGTAGGCTCTTACTGCTTCAACCAAATTATTCGATGTCTGGTTGAAATCAAAATGGTCGTCTTCGTTAAAAAGAATGGGTTTGGGAGTGTAGCCTTCAACCTGTTTCGTTTCTTTCACCATCTCACCAATTCGTGCGGGATCGTAAACCCCGTTTCCATGAATCAAAATAAAATCTGCCGACTGTACTACATTTTCAGTTGGAATTCGACCTCCACTGTAACTTGCACTGGCCAAATAACTGTGTCCATTTATTTTTTTTGATTTGATTCTTTCAATTACCTCGTGCACGCGATGAGGTTGCAAAATTTCGTGTTTGTATTTTAGGTTACATTCATTGTTTACTTCAATGATTACGTTTTGATATTGGTTTTCATGAAGCCAGTCGAGAACATTGTCGACGCCCTTTAAAACGGCGTTTTCATCTTCCAGTAAATCTTCCTGATCGTTGTAAAACAAACCTAGAATAACTACCATTCCCAGCTCATCGGCACGGTCGATAATTCGTTTTAAACGGCTCATGTACTCGGGGCGTAGTTCTCCATTGGGTTTATAAGCCGAATTTATCCAGCCCTTGTTTCCATAGCCCAGAGGACTGCCTCCCTGCATGTTAACAGTAAAAGCAAGCAAGCCATTTGTATACCAGCTTTCCATGGCATTTACAAATTCGTTGGTATTCCTGTCGGCATCCCACTTTTGGGTGTCATCGTATTTCCATCGGCCAGCAGTTTCAGTATTCAGATCATCGAAAATGCCCTGTACCATGCGCGAATTCATCAGCAAACCTTCAATCGGGAAGCCATTCCATTCACGCCCTTTGTAGGTAAACTCATTGTTTATCAGGAATTTCTCCCCCTGAATGCCAACAACAGTTTTTGCTTGTTTCGAAGCATCATTAATGGTAATTAAATAGGTCTTTCCTTTTTCCGTTTCAATCGATATCAACTCAGAACTTAGACTTTTATGATGGACATCCACTCCTACTTTATCTGTTACTGTCGCTTTTGCAATTCCCTTGTATTTCAATTTACACTCGCCTCCACTGCGCGAAAGAACTTCGATTGAAGTAGCCTTTCCATTTTTCCACTTAACTGTAATTTCGAAATTCCCTCGGGCTACCAATCCACTGTACTCTCCGGTACTCCATACTTTTGGCAAGGCGGCAAGTGGTTCTATGTACCCTTCGTGGCTTTGAAGCAGCATTTCTGCTACACCTGCCATACATCCAAAATTACCATCAATCTGAAACGGAGGATGGGTAGTCCAAAGGTTAGGCAAAGTCCGTTCTTTTATAAATTTAGTATAAACTTCGTGAGCCTTTTCGCCATCTTTTGTTCGGGCCCGCGCATTCATTCGGTGTGCCATTGCCCAACCCGTTGTATTATTTCCTCTTAAATCTAGAGTTACAATAGATGCATTCATCCAATCTTTTGTGGTAGAATTAATAAGTGTTCCGGGATAGAGTGCACAAAGATGCGAGATATGGCGATGTTGTTTTTGCCCAATTTCGCCATAATATTCTTCTTCTCGGAACTCTTTTACCTGACCCGATTTGCCGATTATAATAGGGTCCAGCTTTGTAATCTCATCCTGAACTACTTCTATAAAATCATCCTTACAATTTAAAATTTTGGAAGCCTTTAACAGGTCGTTGTGGTTTTCCCAAACCAGCTCCTGGTCGAATGTGGTTCCGGCGGTGATGTAGTTTTCACCATTGTGCTTCTGTTCGGGCGATGCCGAAGGATTCACCAAAAGAAGACTATCTCCAACAGGCACCAAGGTTTTCGACAAAAACTTGCTCATACCCAATATGGCAGGATAAGCTTTTTCGCGAAGGAAGGTGGTATCCATTGTAAATTCGTAATAGTCCCAAAACATTTTGGTGGTAAGTGCACCTGTTCCCGGACCGGAATGACCGCCAGGGCCTACAATTTTATGCGGCGTTGTTCCGGTTCCTATGGTCCAACCATTATCGAGGCTGTCTTTTGCCAGCGCGTTGGGATTATGTTTTTTCAGGTAATCGGTAGCCAAACTTTTAGCTTTGGGTAGATAAGCATCGAAAAACTCAACATAAGGCGTAAATGTTTCAGCCAGATTGGAGTTAAAAGCCCCCCAATAATTCATCTGAATATTTATGTTGTGCCAAAAACCGCCTGTAAAAGGTGTTACTTCATACTGACTCCAAACCCCTTGCAAACCGCAAGGCAAGGTTCCTTTTCTGGAAGTTGAGATCAATAAATACCGTCCGTAATGAAACATTAATTCTTCGAGGTAGTGATTGCTTGCATCAGACTGGTAGTTTTCCAACAACTCTTTAGTCGGTATTTGTGGAGTTTCACTGGTAAATTGCAACTCTACCCTTGAAAACAAATTCTGATAATCGCGAAGGTGTGCTTCCTTCAAATTATCAAATCCTTTTGCCGCTGCCGCATTAACCAAAGCACTTACCTTATTGTGAGGCAATTCTTTCGGATCGAGTTTTTTATTGTGTACATCTTCCAGGAAAAGCTCTTTACACAATTTGTAGTTCGTTCCGGCTGCAATTATCAAAACCGCACTATTTGCATTCGAAACATTTATTTCTGCTTTATCACCCTTTTGTGCCGACGACAACTTTCCACCATCGGTAATTACTTTTATTTGTCCCTCGTAATTTACGCTGAAGTGTTCAATAAAACCCGACAGGGTAATCAAATCGTTGTGAACTTCCATTTTTCCGGTTCGGGTATTTTTTTGAGTCGAATCGCGCAGATAAGGAATTTCAGGCTTTAGCAAGAAAGATATTTTGCCCTTTTTATTGGCACTCAACTTAATAACCAGCACATTATCGGGATAGCTGATAAAATATTCCCGGGTATATTCTACGCCGTCAGAAATATAATTCACATAAGAAATGGCTTCGTTAATATTAATCGAACGGCTGTAGTTTGTAGGATTTTCATGATTGAATTCAAGATTAATCTCGGCAAAACTTGTTAATCCGCCAATGCCGTAAAGCCCTTCGTTGGCCAGCGTTTTTTCGGTAAGTTGTATGCGCTCGGTATCGGTTCTTCCAAAAATATTGGCTCCCATGTAGCCGTTTCCAATGGGATACGAACGCAATTCCCAATCTTCATCGTAAGGATATCCGCGTGCTTTCGTGATATTAAAATCGCCACCTCTGTTGGGTGCAGGCTCGTTATCCCACACTCTATAAATTCGTTCAGAGTCAAGAGGAGTATTTTCTTCCTGTGCAGAAATAGAGTTCGTAAAAATTAGTACCAGGCATGCGCACACACACCCTATGACAATAGATTTTGTTGATTTCATCTTAATTCTAAATTTTAATAATATTACCAAAGCGGACTTACATTCTGTGGCCATTGGTCGATATCTGTTAACTGTTCATTTCCTTTAATAAATGTGCTGTTCTCCATGGTTACATCACATTTATACAATACCATGTCAGCTTTCTTATTATCAAATGTACTGTTGAAAACATAGGAGCCACCTACCATTCGCCACATAGCACCATACGCATTGTTTACAATCTCGCACCGATTAATAATGACATTCTGAGGGGCATATTTCGGATTTTCGGTTAAGTTGTACTTGTCGTAATAATGCTCACAAGGAAACCATAAGGCTACATTTCCACATCCCGAGATATTATATTTATGAAAAAAGAAATATCCGGCTTCTTCATGATCGGCCTGGATACCATTTCCTTTGCAATCTCTGATGGTACATCGTTGAGCAATGACATGCTCGAACGAGGTGTATTTGTTGCCTTTGCCTTTTACCGGGAAAGACATATCGCAATCGGATTGCAGCAAATACTTGTTATAAAGAAAATAGACATTGTGGTGCAAGCCTCCGGCAGAGCCATTATACTGGATGTCGCATTTATCCATTATGATGTTGTTTGTACGTTTGATGTGGACGCCATGTTTTGACCAGTCGGCAACGGTAATATTTTGCAGCATAATCCGTGTATGCCGGCTTTCATTGCGACCGCGCATCAAAATTCCATTACCATCCCCGGAACGTCTTCCTCTGAGGGTAAGGTCTTTGATGACCACATCTGTCACCTGAGGCTTGTCGTCGGCGTTGAAACAGGTACCATTCATTTCAGGCCCCTGCAACAGAACAGTCTGCGCTTTTCCTTCACCAACAATGGTTACCTTACTTTTCAAAGTCAGGGTACGGTCCAGAACATGAGTACCTGCCTTCAGGAAAACAACCCCGCCACCCGCTGAGTGGACTTCGTCAATGGCCGACTGAATGTTTTCGCCTGGGTTTACAGTAATCACCTTATCCAGCCATTGTTGAGGGTATTCTACATGTTTAAATTCATCTTTCCATTTGTCCTCTATAATGGAAAGAACTTCTGGCTCAATCTCGACTTTTGAATAGGCATATTCAACTTGCTTAGCCGGTCGGGATTCAAAGAAAATATATTTTGACGTCCAACTTTGTTCTTTATCGGGTTCAATAGATAACTGAATAAAATTCTCTGGGCAAAGGGTTTTGCTGTTTGCCCAAAACTGAGCTTTTGTAATGGGCTGATCGATAGACACCGTTACGCCGGCGCCGGTTTCCTTATTTTCAATGCTAACTTTATTATAGAGAGCCGATGGTTTAAATCCTTCCAGCTCAACGAAAACACTTTTCCCCTTTTCAATATCCTGAATAAACTGTATGCTGTTTCCCCCAACTTTAACCAGTTCTTTAGTGTCGCTTGTGGTTTTTACCTTAAACGGATATTTTACTTTTAAAGAAGGCCCGGGAATTTGATTGTCGATTACAAAAAAATTGTGATTATACTGATCGAGTTCAATCTTTTTTTCACCGGTGTTTTGTAGTCTGTGTTCAATGTTAAAACCGTTATCAGTAAGTCTTACCGTTTTTTCATAAACATAGCTATAACCAAAATCACTGTTGATAGTATGCGTAAATGTTATCCATTCATCTCCTTTGTCAACCTGCCATTTGCCATGATCCTGTATCTTATAGGTTTTAATATGGTAATCGTATTCTGGCTCATTCCCTTTTTCAACTATTCCTACACCCAAACGAATGAAACCATCTCCCGGGGCTGCTTCTTTATATCCTAAACCACCACCTGTTGAAGACTCAGCGGGACCAACAATATCAGCTGGCAACAAAGGATCATGCGAATCTTTCCATGCCCCAAAATATTCATGGCCTTTATATTTTACACTTCCAATAACACCCGACCAATCAAAGCGGGTGGCACGGTAAATACCCTTTTCAGCATCAGGCAAATACAGTTTCATGCTTACCTCTTCATTTGAAATTTCGGCACTGGGGTATTTTGAAAAATCAAGTTTTTGTGCATGGAGGTTAATTCCTGAGATGCACAAACAACTAATTAATATTGCAATTCTGATATTCATTCCATAAACTGTTTAACTAATTTCTATTTCTGGGTCCGGCCTTATCTAAGGGAAAAGGTTTAAAACCCACTTTTAACGCAGGACTATCATCGGGTAAACTAAAATCGCCATTATCAGGATCAGCAAACCCCGGATCTGCTACAATTGTATTTTGGTCGTTTCCAAGTGCCAACCACCCATTCCAGCTAAGCAGAGGCTCATCAGGTTCATAAATACGACTTGGGAAACGATTTTGTGCACCAAGTACTTTTCCGGCTGTGGACCAAACCAGGTTACTGTCCGAATCAAATGGTGTTTGAGTTTCCACATCGTATGCATATCCACCCGCATATATAGGTGTACCATCACTCAAAATAATGTTATTTCTAAGTATGAAGCTTGTATGCGATTCAACCCTCGCAAGCATTACCGGAGCAGTATCGGCAAAGGCAAAGATGTTGTTCCGAACCCGGTTATTTTTGCCAAAATGTTGATTAAAGCAGGCATGTCGGCAACGATAGGCCAAATTATTTTCAATCAATATATTCCGACTACCTTCATCGCAATATATTGCCCAACCACCGTATTTACCGGCAAAAATATCGTGAAAAACGTTATTCCGGATTACCGTCCCGGTTTGGTTACCCAGGGTATAAATCCCTCCCAAATCGCTAAGGACAGCTCCGTCTCCATTGGTGTAACCACCTATGTGATGAATGTGGTTATACTCAAAAATATTGCCGGTGGCCAGGCCAGGCCCATATCCCCAGGTCCAGCCAGTTGAGATAGCTGAGTAGTAAAAATTATATATCTCGTTATGATGAATATGATTATTGGGACTTTGTCCGATCCAAATTCCTACAGCGCAATGAAAATAGCGCCCTCCATCATAAATACGACAATCGCCAATTTCAATATTACTACATGAGTCGGCAGAATGTTCAAGAACGGGAGGAATTGTATCTCCCGGCTGGTAGCCTTCCTTGGGGCTGCGAGGGCGGATTTTCGGGCCAATTAGCAGACCTCCGGCACCTAAATCGTGTATATCGCAAGCCTGCACTTTAATATCCTTACATCCCAAACTAATCTCCAGGCCATAATTACCAATAGCAGCAATTTCGCATTCCTCTAAAAGGCAATTTCTGGCACCTTTCATATAAAAGGCTCCTTCCATTTTTATGTCGGCCTGACCATAGCTTGCAGGTTCTGAAGAATCTCTTGGTAAAATCCAGGTGGTATGGCTAAATTTTAATCCTTTAAACTGAATATTTTCAACGTATTTATCTTCTCTGGCATTACCTTCTATACGGAGCACATTTACTAAAGAAGGAATCGTTGCTACAACTTCTGTCTCATTATCTAAAGGAAAATAGTAAAGCTTGTCAGCCTGACGGTCAAGGTACCACTCGCCGGGAATGTCCAACATTCCTTTGCCGCCCTCCAAATAATAAGCTTCATTGGTTTCTACACGACGCATTGTTTTACCGGCAAAAACGATTTCGTCGTTTTCCCTGTCGATGCGGTCAATTGGTAAATGAAACTCTAACCACTTGTAAAAAGCCACAACAACTCCCTCCTCAATGCCCTCGAAATGGTGCTCATCTTCTGCAAGATAAGGCAGTTTCGTCATCGCTCCTTTGAGGCCTTGCGTCATGCTTTTAATTATTGATTCGTCGAACTTGAAACGTAAATACCCGCTGTTAGGTGTTCGCGCCTGTGTTGCGCGTTTGCCATTTACCCACAATTGCTCGAAAGGTTTGTATCCTTCCACATCGTTAAGATCAGCAACCAAAACTTCATTTCCATTTAGCTCAGTTTTTGTCCAATCTGAAACTTTGATTCCTCCACTTATCACAGGTTTTTCATCGGCATAGGATTGATATGTCACAGGAAATTCATCCATACCAGAATCTTCGCTTGTAAGAACAAAAGGCTCTGTGCGCTGGTAAAGTCCTCCTTTTAAGTACACGTTAACCGGCTTCGTCAACTCACCTTTTCCCTTCAGTTCCCGAATAGCATCTCTTGCCTGCTCCAATGTTGCAAAGGGATTACCAACCGATGTTCCATTGTTAGAAACCTCTCCATTGGGAGAAACATAAAATGCTATCTCTTCATTTTCTATCGAACATGCTGCGAAAAAAAACAAAACTGCGAAAATGCAAATAATCCTGTGCTTCATATTTTTAGGTTTAATTATTATAATAAATTACTTATTCGTCATTTTTGTATTTTTAATACTATGCATTCGAGCTAGTTTTATCACTTCAAATAAATTAGTATACATCTGCTGTTTTAAAAGCAGAAGTTGGCAGCCCTTCCTTATTATATAAGTTTGCCCCTTCAGGATTTGATGACCAGGCATAGCGGACCTCAACAGGATTCGAGATTTCTGAATGCCACACCTCCACTTTGTTCTTACCAATAATCTTTGCCTCTGCCCATTTCCACTTTCTGTCCGCGCCACAAACCTGGAAGCGCTGCAGCGGCTCATTTACTTCAATAGTTGCATCCATCAGATGTTTCTTACCGACCATCAGTCCCGAACCAACATGGGCAAACGTAATGATCATTTTATTGCGCTTTACTTTTGAACTTTTATAAACTGGGCCACTGCAAACAATATCCTGACTATAAGCTTGTTTGAAAGCCCACAATGAAAGTCGTTTCCCGGTATCAATCTTATTCTTTGGATGAATATCTTTGGCTTCTCCAATATCATTTAGCACTGCCATTCCTGATTTTGGGATACTCATTGCCAATCGCATTTGATCCTGAACAGTTACCCAACCATCGGTCTCATCAAGAGGCTGTTCGTTAGCATCTCTATAATTGGCTAATTGACAATAATAAAAATAGAAATCATTCCCCCAGGCTTCCCTCCATGCATCAACCATTGCTGCCAGCCGCATTGCATATTGTTCCGGAAGGTTATTTCCATTGCTCTCCCCCTGATACCAAATAGCACCTTTTACCGCATAAGGAATAATCGGACTCACCATTCCATTGTATAGGGTTGAAGCAATCTGCTTATCTTTGTCGGGATGTACTTGTTTTCTGGGTTTACCAGGTTCGTTTTCGTTATTTTCCCTGGCCTTTTCAGCCCTCTTTTCCCATTGGGCCATTTCTTTTTCAAACGCTCTATCAACCTTTTCCTGATCCCAGGAAGCTATATCTTCTTTATATCTGTCAATTTCTTCTCTATAAAAATTTGTGAGTATTTCATTGCTCTGATAAGCGTGCATTGGAATCCATGGTTCAATTTTAGTAGCTCCAAGGTTACAGGCTATAATGGCAACAGGAACATCCAATTTTTGTCGTAACTCGCGACCAAAGAAATAGCCTGTTGCACCAAAATTATGAACCGGGCCTTTGACAGCTTTAGTCCATGAACCTCTCCCCTCATTCTTCTCTTCAAGAACGCTATAATCGATTCCTGCCCTATACTGACGAAACAAAGTATCGTTAGCCGTATTTTCCTCGTTTCGCAAATACTCGGCTATTGGCTCATATTTAGATTCTCTGGCTTCGTATGTTAACATTCTAAAAGGCCGGTACATGTTCGACTGCCCTCCGGCAAACCACACCTCACCCACCAAAACGTCATAAATTTTCAGCTCAGTATAGTTATTACTGTATTTAGCCGATATTGTTAAAATCCGAGATTCAGAGGAAGCTTTCATCGGGTCAAGGTCAACCCGCCACTCGCCTTTTGAATCAGCTTTTGAGGTCTTCTTTTGATCAGCAAACGCTACTTCTACCGTTGCACCCGGGTCGGTTGTTCCCCAAACCGGAACCTTCTGGCCTCTTTGTAAAACCATATGATCGGCAAAAATAGCTGGCATGCTTATTTCTTGAGCCAAACCGAAGCCTGGCAACATAACCATGCATCCTATAAACAGGAAGCATATGAGGTATATATTCTTGGTTGATTTCATCTCATTAAAATTGTTTACTTCATTTGTATTTATCTCATTCTATCAATGCATTTTAGCGGTATTCGATAGAATTCGCAAGCTCATTTCGATGAAACTCTCAATGAATCGAAGATCGGCCTTAGCCAATTTTAATTCTTCTTGTTTGTGAATTTGAAAAATTAAAATTCATGTTCGTTTCATGATGTCAGGTTTTACTTTACCGAAATTTGCACCGTTTTTTCAACTTTGTTGCCAATATCATCATTAACAGTAGCCTCAAAAAGATAAGTACCGGTATTCATACTTTTTAATCTAGCATCCATTTGTGCATCCCAGAAATAAGGTGCTTTATTGCATCGCCCCATCGATTCCCCATTAATCTTAAGACTAACAGATTTTATATTGAAAGTTGACTCCACTACAACATTCACATTCAAATCAATACCTTTTTTATATTCAGCTCCTTCTTTAATGTTTTCAAAATCGATATCGATACTAAACTTTTCAATGGTTCTGGCCAGTTCAATATCATGTTCTACCTCTTTTGTTAATTCCTTCCAATCCAAATTACCCGAGCGGGAGTATCTTCGTGGGAGATACTGACTCTCCATTATTTTTACATATTTCTTCCAATGTTCAAATGCTGTTTCTAAATGTGCGATTGCTCTTTCCTGATAAGAGCTTTCGGATGTAAAATTGTATAATGATAAAGCTGTTGCGCCTCTGATTTTTTCACTATAGTAATTTCCAAGATGGGCAAACGCCATAATGTCGTTTTTGGTTAGTTTTAATTCTGCGTTTTCTGCCGCTTCAATTCCATCTATCATCAATAGGGTTTGATGGGCGTAAGCCTCTAACTTGTTCGCAACATCAAGAGGTGTTGTATTCGATATTTGTTCCTTATTTACCACTTTCTCACAATAGTCGGCAATATTTAAAATACCACTTCCCTGCATTGTATTGCCACCCATAAACTCTTTCACCGTAATCAATTTCCTGCTTTTACAGCCTTCGGGATACCATTGAAAATCCCAGTCGCGCCAGAAAAATCGTGTGGTTAATGGAATTATCTTTGATGCCGTAAGCCAGGCGTCATACATTACTTCAGAAGAAACTTCCGGAAAATGATACTTGATGTGGTTTTTCAGCACATTAGGCGATAAATTGGGATTGTACCCCAAACGCCCCCACAACATAAAATTATACCAGTGTTTTGTATTTTCAGTCTCACCATTAAATGCAGGATCAGCACTGCAATAAACCCGGCCCCAAACATAACCATCAGACCCCATCAGATAACCAGCGGTTTTTTCTTTGTCGAAATTCAGAATGAATTGGCGGGTATATTCCGGATCACCCCAACGCAAATAAAAAATATCGTCGTTACGTAAGTTCCACCAACTTTTTGTGCCCTTGGGCATTTCGTCTAAAAGAAAATCTTCGAATGGCACGTCGGGACTTGAATACATGTGTGCCTTTGCATATTTAAAGCTAAAGTCAAAAGTGTCGGGATAATCTTTAAAATAGCTCATAATATCGCTACACGAAGAATACCAGTGCCTGTGAATAAACCTGATTTTACGGCCGGGCTGTTCTTTTTTTGCATCTAATATACCTGAGGCATAGGTATCCCACAGCCATTTTTCTCTCTCTTCAAAGCTCATGTTAGGCATATGCTCACCTGCTGTAACTCCTATACCATTCACATTCGGGTAGGTTAACAAAAATTGTTTTACACTTTCTCTGAGGTAGGCAATGGATTTAGGGTTTTTACTATCATTGGTAATCCCATATTTACCTTCTGCGTTATTCAGGTATATATTCCAGGTAATATAATAAATGTCGATTGACCTGTCGGCAGCATATTGCATAACTTCCTGCCAGAATTCTATTTTTTCGTCGATGGTCATTTTCTTTACCAAATTCCCATACCCATCAATTACATCATGAACTTCCACATCGCGATAATCATCCAGTTTAATCATTGTGGTAAACGCGTTTTTAGTCCAATAGGATAATGCGTTGTAACGATTTCTGGCCAAATCATCCAGGTATTCTTTCCAGAAATCCATATCCCACATGTCTTTTATATTGCTCTTTTCCTGATCGCCATTGTAGTTAAAAGTAGGCGCGCGTTTATCGAGTGGGATATTATACTTGATGCCTCTTTTTTTAATATAAGGTTCTTGTTCTTCGTTATATGAAACATTAAGTGAATTGAAAGTAATGTTCTCAGCAAGCTGTAAACCTCCATATAATCCACCTGAAATATCGCCTCCAATTGCCCAATAAGATTGGTGATTTTTATTGGTGGTACGTAATGCAAAAGCTTGTTCACCCAATGTGTCAAAACCGACTGTTTCTCCTCCCTCCTCTGACAAAACCTTAATCACAGATTCATCTGATTTCAGCGCAATAATGATTTTCTTATGATCATAGTTAGCGGATAATTGAGCTATTGGTTTTAAGTCAACTACAAAGCCATTATTTTCCAAAGCAACTTTAATATCCGAAGCAGCAAATTCGAATTGAGGAATTGTAGTATCGTAAAATACGCCTACATTTTCTGCCTTAATTACGTTAGTGGTGAGAAGTAGAAAGGCCACCATAAGTTTGAGAAACTTTTCCATAGTAAGAATATTTGATTTAGGTTTATTTTTAGTCGCAACAAATTAATTCAAAGCACTACTCTCCGAAAAGAATACATTTCTACTTTCCATTTGCAAGTCTTCGCCCTCCAATTCAATAATTCCTTTTAATGGAATATCTACACTCGATTTACCAATTTTAAATTCATATTTTCCGGCTTCTACTTTCCAACTTTCGCCCAAATATTGCATCAGTTGTTTTGGTGAAACGTCAAACGCTACCGTCTTTTTCTCGCCAGCTTTTATATATAAGCGCTTAAAACCTTTTAACTGAATGGCATCCATGGTTGATGCTTCGTCAACCGGCGAAACGTAAAGCTGTACAATTTCGGCACCATCAACCGAACCTGTATTTTCAACCTTACACGAAATGGTAAAATTGGCATCGTTGATATTTGCTGTTGCCGGCATGCTAAAATCGGAATACGCATAAGTGGTGTACGACAAACCATAACCAAAAGGATATTGCGGCTGAGCCGTTTTGTACCCATGCTGGTAATTCATTTCAATCTCCGATTCATCTTTTGGATAGCTCACGCTCAGTTTGGCGGTTGGATTAACATTTCCGATTAAAATATCAGCTAGCGCATTACCTGCTTCCTCTCCCGGAAACCAAGCCTGAACAATGGCGGCACATTTTCCCGAGAATTTATCGACCAATTGTTGTCTCCCGCCGGTAATTACCAAAACCACAGGTTTTCCAGTTTCAATCAATTTCTCCACAAATAGTTCCTGTTCGCCAGGTAAACGTATTCCTTCGCGCTCACGATTTTCGCCACACAGGTACGTATTTTCGCCCATGGCAGCTATAATTACATCGCTCTTTTTTGCAAACTCCATAGCTTTCTCAAGGTCAGGCTGAGCTACTCTGCTCAGAATATTCTTTTTAGCCGTTCCCAGTTCGCCGTCACCATAACTATTTGGGTCGATTACGGTTCCCAAAGGCTCGGTCCAATCGCATCCTCTTTCGTTATGAATAGAAACTTTATCGCCCAGTTTATTTTTCAGCCCTTCAACAATACTTACAATTTTAGGTGAATTCGGGTCGAAAGTTTGCCCCCAGAAATAGGTAATCATCGATTGGTAAGTATAGTCTCCCAGCAAACAAAATACATTGTCTGAATTTGGCCCAAGCAATGCAACATCCTTAATATCATCAAGTTTTAACGGAAGAATGCCATTGTTTTCCAAAAGAACAATTGACTGGCACGCTGCGTCGTAAGCTAATTTTCGGTTTGCCGGGGGGTCAAAATCCAAATCACCTTCCACTCCAAAAACCGGGTTATCCAATAATCCCAGTTTTACTTTCATGATTAAGGAGCGTTTTACGGCTGTATCAATCACATCCATCGTTATTAAACCTTCTTCAAGTGCCTCGGGTAAAAACTCGTAGGTTTTAGGAAGTGGAAACTCCAGGTCGTTACCGGCTTTTAAGGCCATCACACCGGCTTCTTTATACGAATTAGCTTGACCCCATTTCCCAAAAACATGGTCGATGGAATGGTAGTCGCTAACGGCTAAACCATCGAAACCTAATTTGCCTCTTAAAATGCCATTTAGCAACTCGGGATTTGCCACATCGGCCACCCCTTTGTAAGCAGCGTACGATGGCATTACACTTTTTACACCGGCCACTTTAAATGCCGCTTCGTGTGGCATAAGGTAATCTTCAAAAAAATCTTTTTCGTTAGTTGTTTTAGCACCATAGCCCGCAAAGTGTTTGGTGGTAACTGCAATTCCGGTGGTAAAATCATCACCTTGCAATCCCTTTGTAAAGGCCACTCCCATTGTTGAAGTCAGATAGGGGTCTTCGCCATAACTTTCTTCAATACGGGGCCAATGGGCTGTACGTATCACATCTAACATAGGCGACAAAGCATAATTGGCACCAACAGCTTTCATATTATTACGGGTTGATAAGGCATTTCTAGTTGCCATTTCTGGGTTCCACGAACAAGCCACACCAATTTGCTGCGGGAACGTAGTTGCACCTTTGGTAGAAAAACCGGTAATGGCTTCTTCGTGAAAAACAGCCGGTATTTTCAAGCGGGTTTCTGTCATTAAATAGTTCTGCACTTCGCGCACAAAATCGCGCAATTCTTCGGGTTCCATGGTAAACGAAGAAGAAAACTGACACATGTGGCCAATGCCGTTTGGAATTTTCTTTTGGCAACTGTCCAAGGAAAGTTTTCCATCCTCCAAAAGTTCAGTTGGACGGATACCCTGTATTTGTGCAATTTTTTCTTCCAGGCTCATTTCTGCCATAATCGCTTCAACACGGGCATCAATTTCGGGTGTTGAAAAGGGCTCTGGTGTTGCAATTGCAGTTTCGTTTTTTTGAGGTTGGCTGCACGAGAAAAGCATTACAGCGGCAATGGCAATTAATAGGTTCTTCATCGTTTAAAATATTTAAGTTTTTAGGATTAGTTGCATTACTCTTCTTAATGCCAGGTTATTTTAGCTTCTTTTGTTTCGGTATTCACCCAAACACTTGCATGCTCAAATTCGCGGGTAAATTCCCATCCTTCGGGGTTTACACGATTAAAGGCAGCTAAGGGTGCTCCAAGTGGTTTTTGCAATTCAGGATAGTCCACTAAATTTCCGTCGGGCAAATTCCATCCCCAATTCCATTGAAAATAAGAATATGGCTGTGCTCCTATGAGGAAACAAGCATGGTAATATTCCAACTGTTTTTGGGATCTTTCTTCCATGCCTTCAGTATCTGTTGCACCAATAGTTATATCGGTTCGTTTTTTTCCTTTTGCACCGAAACGATAAATCGAGAATTTACCCGCTTTAGCAATTCGCTCCATATCACCCCATTCTTTAAGCAGATTTTCTTTATTGGTAACGGTATTATTATAATGTTCGAAGAAAAAACCATCGCAATGTGGAAAAACCTCTTTGGTTCTAGCTGCGTTGTTTCCAATCAATATTTTATCGGGTCCCATTTTTTCTTTTAACGCAGCCATCATTTCACCTTTGGCTTTTGCTATTTCGGCTACCTTATCATTCGGATAATCCATGTCTATCCCCACATTCATACGATCAATAAAAATACCATCAGCACCCGAAATTCTCACACCTTCAGCAGCAGACTCAGCCCACCATTTACGGAATTCAGGATTTAAAGCATCAAAATAGTATGAAAATGCCGGCCTGGTTTTTTCCCTTAATTTTCCAGTCTTTGGATTAACAAACAGGAATTTGGCTAATTCTGGGTTTTTAGCAATGCCCTCTGGAGTAAATTCTTGATTAAACCGAGGATAAGGCCACGCCAAATACGAATTATAATAGAACAATACTTTAGACCCTGGCTTAATTTTATGAAACGCTTCCACTTCGTGCTTTGTGCCCAATACCTGATCTCCAAGTTGGTTAAATGCATGCGATTTTTCAATACAGATAAAATCGGTTCTTTCGGCTATAAACTTCACCTCATTGGGTTCTAACACTCTATCGATATCGCCAAAATGATAATACATTGGCGTAGTCTCCCAACTAAATTTTGGGTAAAATGCCTTTGGATTATAAACGGTTCCGTCGCTAACCAATAAGGCTGTCTTTTTCTCTCCGCAGGAACATACAATAAGCATTAAAAATAAGATACTAAAGGTGCGATAGAATTTATTCACATTCATTTTCAAGTTGTTAATTTTTACGACATACATAATTATAATATTTAATTTTCTGATTCTATTTAATTTGTTCTTTTAGTCGGTGAGAATACCCCAATTCCCACCAAAGTAGGCTTTATCAATTTTTGCAATTTCGCTGTCATTGCCGGTTTGTCGGGCCTGATAAACCAAATCCATGTAAACGTAGAACTGCAACCAATAGCCATAACTGTATTTTTGGGTTTCCGATTTTGGAGATTTCATAAAAGCGTACCAAGAGGTATTTAACCCTTTATTTTCAGCAATTTGTTGCGCTTGTTGCGCATTTTGCCAAATATCTTCCGACATAGTAGTATGTAGTTTTCGATAGTCTTCATATTCCATTTCGGATGAATTGATGATATCACAGCGATCATCAATACCAAGATCTTTCAGCAAAATAGTCTTTTCAAAAATGGTATCACCATCTATATCCATTTGTATTTTATCCAGAAATCCGTTGTTATCGGTGTCCTCATATTTAAAAGTACTAAAGGGGCTAAACTCTTTTTGCAATCGCCTATGTCTGGGTTCATAAAAATCTTCTACGCCTCCCCAGCTCTGATAAGACCAGGCTAATTGATCAACTCTCCAGGCTCCCCACTCTGCTCCATAAAGATGTATCCTGCCATCAAATTTAGAAATATAAAGATTCCCTTCTCCGCTGTTGTCTAAATCCCACTCTCCTCGGTCTCCAATCGCATCAGCCTGAACATGATTATCCAATCCTCCTCCCAAATTATCTCCTACATCAATAAATGGATTTCTTGCTCCAACTTTAAAAAGATTCAAGGGATAGTAAAATTCCACTCTCTCCCAACGTTCACAATCATCATCCTCATCATATACAAAGAATATATTGTCCCATTCACCTCTGTTGTAAGTTAAATCTAAAGCTGTTTCAAAGCCAGGATATATAAGCTCAGAGACCTGCCTCCAACGAGGATCTTTTATAAACTTATCTGTTTCCACTACTCTATCATTCTCAAACTTGTGAACCTGATCCATGTAGTCGAATCCTTTACCCTGAAATTTAATTGACATATCATAGTCATATTCATTTCCTGGTGCATTGTCATTGTCCAGGTCAAAGGACACTGCTACATAACTGATCTTACCCTCGGTATATTGTTTGTTACGATCCGCTGGTTTGTCAACTCCCCTAAAAGCCATCTCCGTCAGCCCATCATCATCATGGTCAAAGAATAAAAATGGATTCTCCCAATTCAATCTCAAATCATTCATACGGTCAGTGGAGCTATGTGCCTTCATAAAAGCACTTTTTCCTGCATAATCTTCAATAAAATTTGATCTTCCATCGTGGAGCCATGCCCTCAGGCGAAAAGTGTTCCAATCGAAGTAATTGAATACATTGTCCTTATCTGCATCTATCAGCCACATATAGTGTGCCCCTCTTCTTGTTCCTCTGGGAGCATTATCAACGTAGACCTGCATATCTGCTACTCCATCAGCATCTGTATCCACCCAATCTAACGCTGCATCTTTAAAATCACAATATTTCCCATCTTTGTTAACATCAATCAACAAGCAGTCACTATCGGTATCCCCTTCAAAATCATCGGCAGTCATATCATCATCGTCATCAATCCAAAGAATAGGAGTATTTCGAATTGTAACCGAATAAATAATGTCAGGATCTCCATCCCCATCCAAATCCTCGAGAACTGGTTTATAGCCTATCGGTGGAGGAGGCAGACGATAAGATACCAAAGGCGTTTGATTGTTCCAGTAATTGTCTGCTTTGGGCAGTTCTGAATCTTGTGCAACCAAATTATTCAGTAAGAAAAACACAAGAATTAAGGCTAAAGTTATTTTATTCATATTTATTAGTTTAGTTCGGTTTCATCTCATTACAATTAAAATTTTCAGCGGTATTCGATGTAACTCGCTTATAATATATCGCCTATGTGTTATGATTTATCATGCTCGTTTCACTCAATATTCTCTCAATAAACTCAATACTGTTTATGGTATGAATTACAACAAAAATAATAAACATTACCATCTCTTGCAATCGATTGCATAACAACTCATAAAACAGAAGTTATTCTTCACTCACTTATTCTGTCCTATTAACCAGCTCTCCTTTACTTTTCACATCTGCATTTTCGGTTCCGGGCAAAAGAAGAACTTTACAATCAGTTGCATTTTCCAAGGTAATATTTGTGGCATGTACATTTGAGCGTTGATAAAATGCATAACCACTCAAAGTAGACAATTCAATATTGAAAGAATCGGGTATAAAATCCGGATTTGAAGTTGTTATAGTAACCTTGTGTCCGGTTCCGTTAATAGCTGCCAACAAGTTATTTGCCATTCCATTTCTGCTATCCAGAATTTCCAGTTCAACCTTTGCGTTTGCTGCTTTTTTGTAGGGAACACAAAGTGCTTCGGCATATTTGGCATTGGCACTGCAATTCATTACTGTATCGTTGTTACCTACGTTAAATCCGGCAGCAACACAATCGCGCACCTGGCAATTAATTACCTTATCACCCGAAGTACTTAAGCCTGTACAAATTCCGCGGCGCATTTGAAAAACCGTACAATCTTTTATGGTTGTATTCTTTGTAGGATGTCCTTTATATTCAGGGTACATGCGAATCCCATCTTCGCTTAAGGAAATAATTTCTCCGGGAAGAATTTTTCCATCTTCGGCAACTCTAGTTCCTTCAATGTAGCCACCTTTAGCGGCATAAAAGTTTTTATCGAAACCATAGCCTGAAGTTTCCGCCAACATTGCATCGGTAGTACGTAACAAGCCATCGATGTGGCAATTTTCGATTAAAGTATTTTCGGCACCTTGCAGAAAAATGGAATGTCCCATGGCGCGCGCATGCACCTGGCAGCCAATTAGTTTTACATTTTTTGCCGGATAACCCACACGAATTCCGTTCATTTTACGCACATCGCCGCCGCCTAATCCATATAGGTAGCCGTACCCCCAGGGACTGGAACCATCTGTTCGCATTTCAACATTTTTAAGTGTAACATCATCGCCTACTATGTTGAAAATTTTGTTTTTGCTTTGCCGCCCGGGGTGTCCACCGTAAGTTTCGATGTATAGTCCCTCAAGGATTACATTTTTTCCCGAAATTTCAATGGCGCAGTACATACTGTTTCCATCGTCGCTTTTTTTCAAATCGCTGCGACTAAATAATTTGGTATCAACCATAAATCGGCAACCGTTTAAGTCGAAGTGCGAATTGTTTCCGGAAAACTGTATGAAACGAATACTTTCGGCCTCATCAATTTGGTAATTGCCTGCCTTAAGTTTTACCTTTACGTTGTCCTTTTTTGAATAGGATTGCAGTTCTTCGATATTATCGATTTCGATAAAATACTGAGCCTGGGATGCGATTGCCAAGCTAATTAGGATTGTGAATATTTTTAGTTTAATAAGCATTAAGTTTCCCATTTTTATAAGCCCTTATTTTTCGTGGCATTGGACTTTTGCTTTTCAATTCATGTTTGCAATTGCCACGATTTTTGTTACTTATTTGTATCCCCAGACTAAAGTCTGGGGTTCTTTCCTGTTTCCTTATCTTTCAGCCTGTTTATCTTACTCTTTATCCTGTATAATATGCATGGTAAAACCGTTGTTGGCTTTCACATCCATGGTCATTTTACTTTCGGCGTTTAATTCCTTTTCCTCAATTCGCACACGCGTACGAGTTTTTACAGTTTCATCGTCGGTGTAGATTTTGGCAGAATAGTTTGCCCCCTCTTTTAAGAAAGAAAAATCAACATCAACCGTGCGGGCAGTTTCACCATTTATTCCACCAATCCACCAATCGTTTCCTTTGCGGCGGGCTATCACTCCAATTTCGCCAATTTCGGCGGTAAGTACTTTGGTTTCGTCCCAAACGGTTGGAACATTATTAAAGAATTCCAACTCGGGTTCGTTACCGATTGTATTGGTATTGCCCCAAAGCGCATCGTCTTTTACAGGAGCAGCAGGTGCTTTGTCGTACCAATATAAAAACTGAAGTGGGCTGAAAATACAAACCGTTTTTGCCAGTTGCGAAGCATGCGAGCCCATCGTTTCAACACGTTTGTTGTAATAACAAACGGTGTTGTCGGCTGCACCGGCA
This sequence comes from Draconibacterium sp., assembly GCA_041583785.1. Classification (GTDB taxonomy): domain Bacteria; phylum Bacteroidota; class Bacteroidia; order Bacteroidales; family Prolixibacteraceae; genus Draconibacterium. The sequence continues at coordinate 77,451 of JBFHFE010000012.1, forward strand.
AGCGAGCGGGTAAACATGGTAATTAGCGTGTGTGCATTTGGAACAGTTTCTTCATCACCCCTAATCCCTTCCTGCGTAAGGAAATTCGGATAGGTACGAGAAAAACCCGTTGGGCGGTATTCATCATGCACATCGATAATCATTTTGTGTGCAGCAGTTTTTTTCACGGCTTCGTGCATCCAGGCCGTTGCATGTTGGTCGCCCACGCGCACAAACCCATATTTAATTCCGGCAATTCCCCATTTTTCAAACAAAGGCAATACATCGTCCAATTGTTTTTCCAGCGCACGACGATTTACATACAACATTACCTTTACGCCTTTTTCATTGGCATAAGCAGTAACCTCCTCAATATCGAAAGGCCCTTTCGAACGTTTTGGGTCGAGGGTAACAGTGGTGGCATCCGATGCATCGTCCATTTCGTTTCCGTACCAGCCGGCATCGAAATGCACATATTGCATGTTATGACTGGCCACAAAATCGATGGCCGCCTTGCCGCCCTGAGTGGTTAGCGTACCTTCACGCAATACTTTTCCCGGTGTAATCCACGATTCGTCTTCAATTTCGCTTGGGTCGTTCAGGTTTTGTATGATGTAATTGTTCTCCAACAATTCGCCATAACTTCTGCCCATCATTACCACACGCCAGGGCGATACAAATGGAAGCTTCATCTCTATTTTGGCTTCTTCGCTTCTTTCATTTTCCACCGCGCCACTTACCAGGTCTTGTTTGGTGTCAATAATTTTTCCATCTAGACTGGAAACTATGCCATTTTTAACGTCCTTACCCGAATCGAAGCTTAAACGGGCATAATCAACCAATCGGGCTTCGGCAAGAGCTATTTTAATATTGTCGGCCACTTCAACAAGCAGAGGACGCTCGCAACCAACTTTCAATTCCGACAAAGGAATTTTATTGATTTCCCCTTGGGCAGTCAATTTCCGGGGTTTACGTTCCGGCGTTGACCAAACAGCATGGTCTTCGGCGAACTGATAAGTAATCAGTTCATCATCGATTCTAATCTCAGTTAGATTATTTTGAGCCGGAATTTCGTAGGCAAAAGCCACTCCTTCGTTGTAGGCACGGCAAATCAAATTCAGTTTTGCAGTCGAACTTTCCATATAAATCTTTACTTCGTTGTAATTATCCGGGATTGTGCTTCGTTCTCCAAGGTTTGTGGTCCATTCACTCTGAACTTCTTTCTCTTCAACATTTTTTACAACAAAGGCTTTGCTAAAATCAATGTCCTTCGATTTAATTTCAATTGTTGATGGCAAAATAACTTCAGTTTCGCCATATTTTACAGAAAAGGAAAGCTGTCCGTTTTCTGTTATTTCCGATGATGGAAAAACGGTTACTATTTTTTGTCCATCGGGAGACATCAATACAATTTCGTTTTGCTTGTTACAGGCAAAAAATAACATTGCAACTGCTAATAAGAAAAAATACTTTTTTAAAACCATGTTATTATAATTTTTCGTTTATATTCTATCACTTTTCGGTAGTAAAAACTGCCGCAGGTAAACCTTCGTGGTTATACAAATTTGCGCCTTCCGGGTTCGACGACCAGGCATAACGAACAGCCACCGGCTTATTCACCTCTGTACTTGATACTTCAATTTTGTTTTTGCTGATAATCTTTGCCTCAGCCGATTTCCAGACTCCATCATCGCCGCAAATTTGAAACCACGCTAATGATTCGTCCACTTCTTTTGTAGGATAATTAAGATGTTTGTTACCCACCATCAATCCTTTGCCTTCGTCACTAAATACGACTATCATTTTGTTTCCAACTACCTTCAAACTTTTATAAAGCGGGCCATTTACCACCGAAATAGGTATTCCATAATCATTTTTTAGTGCCAACATCGAAAGGCGAATTCCGGCATCTATTTTATTGTGCGGATGTACATCTTTTGCCTCGCCAATATCGTGCAAAACAGCCATGCCCGTGTTGGGTAATTCCAAGCCTCGGCGCAGGTGGTCGTTTACCATTGCCCAACCCAAATCCGAACGTTCGTCGGACACTTCATATCCTGCCAGCTGCGTCCAGTAAAACGGGAAATCGCCTTGTTCCCACTCCTCTCGCCAGCTGTTAATTAACAGCTTAAAGTATTTCTCGTATTCGGTTTCTTTAAAATGCGAATTACTTTCGCCCTGATACCACAGCGCTCCTTTTATCGCGAAAGGAACAATGGCCGAAATCATTCCATTGTGAAGGGTTGCAGGAATTTGCTTATCAACCGACGGATGCTCTTTTGGGTAAGGACGATTTGTTTTTTTGCCACCATCTTTCCATGCCTGAAATTTTCGCTGAAAAGAAGTATCCACATAGCTTTCGGGATCGCCCATTTCGGTAATCTCAGCTTTAATTTTCTCCCTTTCTTGCTCTAAATATTCGCGCAACTCCTCATCTGAGTTATAAGCATCTTCCGAAAGCCAGGGCTGAATGCGGGTACCTCCCCACGAACATTCAACAATACCAATTGGAACATTCAGAACTCTTTTCAGCTCTTTGGCAAAGAAATATCCTATTGCTGTAATTTTTCCAATTTCTTCCGGATTTACGCTTCTCCAGTCAGCTTCAAAATTCTTTTTCTTTTCAAAAACCGATGGCGTTTGCGGAACTTCAATGTGTCGAATCCAGGGGTCGTTAGCCGTTGCCACTTCCTTTCGCATATATTCAACCAGAGGCTGGTATTTTTCTTCGCGGGCATCGTTTACAAACTTTTCCATGGCAAAATCCATGTTCGATTGCCCCGAGCACAACCACACTTCGCCTGCCAACACATCTTCCAAAACAATTTTATTCTTCCCGGTAATTGTAATTTGAAAAGGGCCTCCGGCTTTGGGTGTTTTTAACCTCACGTGCCAGGAACTGTCGGCTTTTGCAATTGTTTCAGCTTTTTCTCCCCAACTGGCTTCAATGGTAATTTTCTCCATTGGGTCGGCCCAGCCCCACATAGGGATTTCGGTATCTTGTTGAACCACCATTCGGGTGGCAAACAAACCATTTAACTTTACATTTGCCGAAAGCATCAGTGGAAATATCCAGATGACGAGAAAAATAAGATGTCTTAAATTCATATCTAATTCAACTTTTGTATTGGTTATACTTTTACAATTTCACATTTAGCGTGCTGCCACTAAAGGTCACATTCTCTTCTTTCCCTGCACCAACCAACTCAACAATAAAATCCATTGGTGTTTCTTTATAATTGATAAAATTTCCTCCGCCAGTTTTAATGTTTAGTTCTTTACTTTTTTCTGAATACGAGAAAACCAACTCAGAATACTCACCATTTTCATAATCGTAGCTTTCGTTATCGTCCAAATAAAGTGTATAGGCAGCATCTTTCCCCGGATAAATTTTAATGCGAACAGGTTCGTTTGTTGGCTGCGTGGCATACTGCACTTTTGGCCCCATTGGAATAATCGAACCGGCTTTCACAAAAATTGGCGTTCCGTTTAATGGAGCCTCCACATTTATTGTTTTACTGCCAGCCACCTTTTCATTGGTCCAGAAGTTAAACCAATTGCCTTCAGGCAAATAAACATCTTTCGTACGTTCTTTGTATTCGGTTACAAAAGCTACCATCATCGACTCGCCAAAAAACAACTGGTCTTTTATGCCCCAGGTATTTTTGTCTTCGGGATAGAAGTAGGCCAACGGACTCATCAGCTGACGGCTGTTAGTGGTAATTTGCCAGGCCTGCGAATAAATGTACGGCATTAGCTGGTAACGCAGGTCGATAAATTTACGGGCTGTACTTTCAAAAGCTTCGTCATACCGCCAAATCTCAGTTTCCGATACGTAACCGTGGATGCGGAAAACAGGACTAAAAGTGCCAAACTGAAACCAGCGCGTTAGCAATTCGATATATTCAGGATTGGTATATTGACTGTCGAACTGGGGATTAATAGACTTCGAATCGCGGAAGAAACCGCCAATATCGTGCGTCCAATATGGCACCCCGGCCATGGTAAAATTAAGGCCGGCAGCAATTTGTTCCGAAAGTTGTTCCCAACTGGCTTCCACGTCTCCCGACCACGAAGTAGCTCCATAACGCTGCTGTCCGGAATAGGCAGAACGGGTAAGGTTAAAAACACGCTCGTTTGGAAATTCTTCTCGCCGGCCTTCGTACACTGCTCTGGTAACTTCAAGCGAATATGGGTTTTGTACCTCTTCGTATGGCCCAACGGCAGTAGTAACCTTGGTATTTTTTACACCTTCAGGTTCGGTTCCATCCAACCAAATAGAATTTACACCAAGCTGAAACATTGAATCGCTCAACATTTTATAAAAGCTCTTCCTGATTTCATCATTATAAATATCGATATAGTTGCTACTTTCTATTTTTGTAAGTCCATATTTTTCCTCTAAACCAGCGTTCTTCACCTCGGGCCATACCGAAACCATTAGTTTCAGGTTCAAATCTTTCAACTCATCAACCATGGCTTTTGCATCCGGATATTTAGCTCTGTCCCACTCGGGGCCTTTGGTTCCTTTAGGCCAGTAAAACCAATCTTGCACAATGTTATCGAAAGGAATTTCGCGTTTTCTCATTTCGCGGGCATTCTCCAATAACTCTTTCTGATTGTGATACCTTTCGCGACATTGCCAAAAACCATAGGCACTTTTGGGAAACATCGGTGCATTTCCGGTAAGCTTTTGGTATTGCGCAATTACTTCTTCCGGGTTTTCACCGCTCACAACATAATAATCGATGGAGTTTCCTTTTTTACTGCTGAACACTGTTTTATTAAAATCGGGTTCGTTGTAAAATAATTGTCCCGGTATTTTAGCGCCGGAATTTTGAAATACAACATTATACGTTTTGCCAGCTTCCAGATATTTTTTCCCTGAATATCTTCGAGGCATCCAAATGGTGGAGTAATTAATAATCTCATCTCCATTGATGGCGACAATAATTTCGCCCCGCATACGTCCGTCATTATCGCTCAGCGCCATAAAAGTATATTCGCCGGTTTGTGATGGAGTAAATGTGGTTTCGCGTATATTTTTGTCTTGCGCTTCTTTGCTGGCGTAGGCTGCTACGTTTTCCTTTTCGCCACCTTCGGGAATTACATGCTCATCTTTTACACTTTCAAGTAATTGGCTTGTTGCAAACTGAATTTCATTTTGAGCTTCGTTAACATCAGTAAGGCTGTAGTTGTGCCAGTAAATACCGTAGCCTTTGGTCGACACCAAAAAAGGAATGGCAATTTCCTGATTGTACTGCTGCAGGCGAATAGGAACATTTTTCCAATTCATAATGCCGCTCTGAAACTGACCTAATCCATAAAGGGCTTCATCGGCAGCAACAAATGCTTGCGACACCGCATTTTTACCTTCCAGTTCGGACTTAATGTAGCTCAACTCGTTGGTTTCAGCCAGTAACGGTTTCCCATCTTTGCTTTTATATTCAATAGTTCCATCGGCATTTACAAATACGCTTAATAAATTTGTGGAAATGCTTAGCTGCTCTTTGCTCTGTTCCAGTTTCCAGCTTACATTTTGAGGTTCTAAAACAGTTACATAGTCGGGAAGTTTTTTAGCTTCAATTCCGGCTAAACTTTTTTGAATATGAACGATAGACTCGTCAACAATTTCAACCTGAATGTTTATGCTATCAGCAAAGACAGTAACTGAATTATTGCTTTTTTCAATATCGTAAACAAATTTCTGCTTGCATCCTGTTAAGGCAATAACAAACAGGAACAGTCCGATTATAAATTTTGTAGTAGTAGTTGGCATGGTTTATTCTTTTTTTACAATTGTTCTATCTTATTTAATATGTTTCATTTACTTTGATAAGCTCTTTCTCTACAATCTCTGAAGAAGTTTTTCCAACCTGAATTTCGTAGCGACCTGGATTTACAACATAGTCCTGTTTTTCAACACTCCACCAGGCCATCTCATCCATCGAAAAAGTCAGTTCCACTTGTTTGGTCTCTCCTTTAACCAGCGACACCCTTTTAAAAGCTTTCAACTGACGAATGGGTTGATACACTTTCGAATCCATATTTGACACATACAGCTGAACCACATCATCGCCATCCATTTTCCCGGTATTGGATACATCGATGGTTGCGGTAACTTGTTTGCCACTTTGGGTCACTTTCAGGTTCGAATACTCGAATGATGTATAGCTTAGCCCAAAACCAAAAGGGTAAGTCACATTATCTTTCGTATACATATAGGTGCGCCCTTTGCTTATTTCATAATCCTCAAAATCGGGCAAATGGCTGGTATTGGTATAAAAAGTAAGTGGCAGGTGCCCCGACGGGCTTACCTTGCCAGTTATTAATTCGGCTAAAGCATAGCCACCTTCTTGCCCCGGAAACCATTGAAGCATTATGGATGGAACAATTTCGTTCAGCTCTGATAACTGCATTACGGTACCGCCGTTTAAAACAACCAGCATATTAGGATAAAGCATTGCCAGCTCTTTAATCTCTTTCATTTGGTCTTCGGGTACAATAGAGTTCATGCGATCATGCGACTCTTTAGCCATTATTCGGGTAAGACCACCAACATAAACCAATAGTTTATCCTCCGTGTTCTGGATTTTAGTCTTTTCTTGTGGTTCAATCCATTTTAAGGCAGCTTCCACAGCATCTTTTTCATTATTGTGGTATTCCACTTTCAACTCTACCGTTGTACCAGCTTCCAGGTTAATTGCTCTCGACTCTTTATAATCCGGCGCTTTTCCGCCCCAAATATCAATAATAAGTTCATCGTTAATCCATACCCTGGCCCCGCTTACGGCGGTCATCGAAAAGTAATGGTATCCTGTTCTTTTAGGAGTTAACCGTGTTGTCCAACGCACCGAAAATGTGGGTTGTGGAATTTCCGGGTCGATATGCGCCAATGGTTTTGGTAATTTCAATTCAATCGAACGGTCAACCCTAACAGTTTTAGGTTTGTCTTTACATCCGATTCCGGCAAAATACTCTCCTTTTACGCCTTTGGTATTTGGCTCTCCCGGAACACTTAATACACCAACCGGAATAGATGACCAGTTACCGCCGTGTTGTTCCAAAATTTCGTACTGCTTCCCGGCTATTTCTTTCATCCCTAACATTGGGGTAGCTGCCTCACGCGTTGCATCTCCGCTATAGGCCCCAAACGGTGCATCATCAATATAAGGTCCGGCCAAAACAATGCTTTTATACTTGTCTGGCGTGGCCGGTAAAACCTCGTTTTTATTTTGAAGTAGAACTGCTCCCTGGTGAGCAATCTTTCGGGCTATTGCCAAATGTTCTTCGCAACCAACAACATCAGTCGATATTTTGGTGTAAGGATTTTCTTCGTCAGAACGCAAAAGGCCTAATTTAATTCGGGTTGCCAAACTTCGAATAACAGCCTTGTCTAAATCAGCTTCATCCAGTATCCCTTTTTCCACAGCTTCTTTGGTCCATGCCCTTTCTGTTCCTCCTCCCGAACGAATATCTGCTCCCGAGTACACATTAACGCCTGCCGTTATCATCATCATTGCCGATTCGGCACCATCTTTGGCATATTTATGCTTTTCTACTAAATGATTAGGAACACCTACATCGGTAACAACTGTGCCATTAAAGCCCCATTCGTTGCGCAAAATATCCTGCAACAACCATTTATTGGCCGAGCAAGGAATCCCATTTAAGCCATTGTATGCAGTCATTATCGATTCTACATCTTGTCTTTTTATTACATCGCGATAGGCCGGAAAATAATATTCGCGCAAGGCGCGTTCCGACACATCGGGACGAACATACAAACGGTTATGCTCGGTATTATTAACAACAAAGTGCTTGATTGTTGCTACTGTTTTCAAATAATTGGGATGATTGCCTTGCAGGCCATCCACAAAGTTACAGGCCAATTCAGTTGTTAATTTAGGGTCTTCGCCATAGGTTTCTTCGGTGCGTCCCCAACGTGGGTCGCGCGCCATATTAATAACCGGGCTCCAAACAGTCAGACCATGATATCTTTGGGCTTTATCTTCAGACGAATCGGCATGGTGCAAAGCCCGTGCTTCATCGCTAATGGCAACAGCCATTTGGTTAATTAATTGCGGGTTCCAAGTGCTTGCCATCGACAAAGGAACCGGAAACTGTGTAGCCTTACCTCTTCGGGCCACACCGTGTAAAGCTTCATTCCACCAGTGATGCCCAGGGATATCGAAACGCTCCACCGGCAGATTGTTCATCTCTATCAGGTTCACCTTTTCATCCAAGGTCATTTGCTTAACAAGTTCGGTGGCCATTTGTGTAGCCTCCTTGTGCAGCGTTGTTCGGTCTTGTGCTTTTACCCCGGTAGTAATTACTGTTAGAAACATTGATAATGCCAACAGTGGTAAAATTTTTATTTTTTTTAATTCGGACATTCTTTTAGTTGGTTTAATAGGTTTGTTACTTTATGGGTGTTACCGGCTGGTTGGTTTTTACCCCATCCCCCAAGGTATATTCAATGGGAACAATGGTTCCATCTTCGTTAAATTCCATCTTCTCGAAACAAGCAGAACGCCTGTGAAAAGTACCCTCATTTACATCGCCGCGCTGGTAAAAAAAGTACCACTGGTTTTTAAATTCAATCGCCGAAATATGTGCGGGAGCATCAACCTGATGTTTGGTAATGTAGCCTTTAAACTCAGCATATTTTTCGGTTGGCAGCGGAGAATCGGCCATCCAATAGCCGGTTTGCCATCCTTTGCGTCCCATAAAATAATAGTTGCCGTTTCGTTTAAAACAATGTACCGCCTCCGCTACCGTTTCTTCGCTTAAACGTTGCCAGGGGCCATCCAACTCAATCATATTATCTTTTAGTTTGGCTCCCATTACATGCCGACCTTTATCGCCTAAATCAATTTTAGAATCGCTACCATAAATATAGGCCTGCCCATCATCGTCAATAAAAACAGTTGGGTCGAAAATAGAGGTTATTTTATCCGTTACGGCTTCTTCCCATGGTCCCTCGGGATTGCGGCTTTTGGCCACGCCAATGTGCGTTTTATTGTACGGAAAGTAAAAGTAATACCAACCATCTTTATAGGCCGCATCGGGTGCGTTCATTTGTCCATCGGCCCATGAATATTCGCGGGGTTTTACTACTACTCCGTGGTTTGTCCAGTTTACCAAATCTTCCGATTCAAGCACCGCATAGTCTTGCATAGTACTGTAATTCAGGGCAGTATCAACATCGTGCGAGCAATACACATAAACTTTGCCATTATAGACTTCGGCTGCCGGGTCGGCCAGATACAAAAATCCGGGTTCTCCTTTTTTAAGTATTGGATTGTTTTGCGCAGATAAAGCCTGCCCAATAACAACGATGAGTATTAGTATTAAGATTCCCTTGAGTTTAATTTGGTTTAAATATTTCATCTTATTAAAATTGTTTGTTTTTTAAAGTAGAATATGTAACTCCCATGATTTTTAAAATTATGTTATTAACAAAGTAAGCTATTTGTTCGAATACTACTGCTATTATTTTGAATGCTCTTCGCGAATTACTTCTCCATTAAGCAGCTCCTTAACCGAGACTTTCAAATTTTTACCATCTCCTTCTAAACCTGAAATAAAAATTTCCTGAATCCTTCCATCCACTAATTCCACTACCAACTCATTTTCATTTTTTGCCGTAACCGATTTAATTACTGATTGGTTTTCGTAAGGTTCAATCACCGACAAATAGCGGGTTTCCCTTCCTTCACTTCTAACAGCTAAGGTTTTTCTACGAGAAGCTTCATCTCCCAATGGAAAATCGCCACCAAGTTTTGCTTTAAACGAAACGGCCTCAACTCCTGACAAGTCGATGGTAACCTGTGCTTCTTTTTTATCATTCTCGGGCATTCCCGGCAAAGAATTGTCCATAAATTCTCCCTGAATTTTTACAGGGCCACCGTAATAATCAACTCCTGCAGTATCAGGCACAAGCATATTGGTGTATTTAACGGGAAGCGAGGACACAAATACTTCGGAACCATCTTTTAAAACGAGTTTGGCATTTCCCCAGAAAATAGTGTTGTTTTTCGAATTATCAACCTTTGTTGTTAGCTCCAGTTCTTTTTTGCCGGCAATATTCAGTTCAATATTTTTACTGCCCAATATCCAAGCTCCGGTGCTGTCGTTTAAAAAGGTTTGTCCATCGGCAACAATACGATACCAAAGCTTTTTATTTACCCCAAAGCTTTCGGGAGCAGTACCCACCATCAATTCGTTTTGCCTTGGCCAGGCATTAAAGACGTCAATTTTCAGCGGCCCCTCTTCATTGTACTTCATTCGTGCACCTTCGTTATCGCAGTCATCGCCAAAACACATTTCGAATTTAGAACGTGCTGTTCCCGAGGTTTTATACCAGTTGCAATCGGTAGTAAATTGAGCAGCCCCTAAAGGATTTGTGCTCCATTGCCCATCATGGCGCAGATGCTCCTTTTTGTCAGCGCTCAGCTCTTTAAAACCTTTTATCTGCATCAGCCAATCGTAAGTACGCACGCTGTCCGAATGCAGGTAATCGGCCAAAATAATATAATCATCCATCATCACCATCAGGCGGCGCTGCATAATAGAGTCGGTATATCCGGTACAATCGCCATAACCCGGATGGTTTTCAGGAATAAACAAGCTACGGCCTTCCGACCATGCTTTTTCATTCACCGTTACAGGTTTTCCGCCGTACACCATTCCCATATAGGGCGGGTTCATCCAGCGGGCTTTAGATTCAACGGTTGTGGCCTGCATCAGTTGGCCGGTATAAAATAGTTTCCTAAAACTCTCGGAAGGTTCCTGCATTTTTTGGTCGACCACCACCATATTTTTATTGATAGAAGCCTGTACTAAAAATTTATACAGATACGAAGAGTAACCATACCAATACATTTCCGGGTTATAAAAACTACGGCCATAACGCATCATGCTAATCAACTGGGTACGGTCGTAATGCCCGTGTCCTCCGCCGTGGGTTCCGTAATGCAGCACAGCCTGAATTTGCTCGCGCTGCCCGCGGCCTTTGGTTTGCGAGCGCAATTGCACAATTCCCATGTTATCGGCAAAAGCTGAATTCCTTATTTTTTCGGACGTAGCTTCCGGCAACTCCGGAACACCATAAATCAAATCGCGTTGGTCACCACGCTGAATAATAGCTGCATATTCAGGATCGCGATAGAGGTAATAGGCCAATTCGTAGTCGGCACCCGAAACTTTGTTTTCGTAGGCATCGTTCACCCCAAAAATTACCCCACGGTAATCGAGAAAGTTGAGTGGTGCATCCCACATATCTTTAATGCCGATGCTATTGTTATTTAGCGTACCCCATTTCATAAAATTCATTCCCCATAAACCAGGACGGTTTCTGCGAGGCAATAAAGAATGGTTGGGTGTAGTGCCCAAAGGCAACAATTTATCTTTAAAATTTATTCCCCAGGACTGAAGGGCAATGGCAATCTGCGAGAACATTCGCGAACACCAGAGATTATAACCAACGGCGCATTCGTGCCACCAGCCATCGTTTAAAACACCCTGCGCCAACTGCTGATAAATACCTGTCGGCATGTTTAAAATAAAATTAACTAAATGCAAATCCTGAATACAAAGTGCGCAGTAAAAGGCTCCCGACAATTCGCTTAAATCCCAGTTCCCAATTGCCCCGGCACTATTTTGTGTTGTGGCTACATCAATATATAAACGAAATGTTTTTTCGATTAATTTTTTATCATCATCAGACAACAAACCGGCATCAATAATCATGTCGTATCCGCGCGCTACATTCTGAAAGAAACCTCCTTCTTTTACAAAATTAGCTCCGCCCGCCCGTAAAGTGGTAGGATAACCATTTTCGGGACTGGAAAGCCGTTGCAAAAACAACGCACATTTTTGGGCATATTCTTTATTAGCCGTTAACTGATAGGCAATTGCACAATTAAACATGGCATTGGCATCATGCTCGTTATACAAGTGCTGACCAAACTGATGGTCGCGGGTTGGCGGATTTTTATCCACTTCAGGAACCTTCCAGGCCTGGGCTTTATTTGCATATTCCTCTGCCTGCTCTTTTGCCCAATCGTAGTTATCTATTTTATCGCGTACTTTTTGCCACTCCTTGGCTGTAAAAAAGATATTCGGAAAAGGAACACTTGCGGCAGAGGTAAATTCAATGGTAGCTGCTAAAGATCCTAAACCATTTGGGATGGCTTTTAACACTTGCGTTTCGCGAACACCGGCGGGTAAGCGGGCCGGAACATTAACTGTAACTATGCATTTCTTTATTTCGTTGGGTTGAAGTTCAACAAAAGTCGGTTGAACCGAAACAGCCATCGATTCCCAACCGTATTTGGTAAAATGCAATTGAACATTTTGTATTTGAGCACTGGTGTTCCCAATTTCAATTTCGTATTCAACGCTACCACCGGCTTTAACAGACTTCCCCTGAATGGGAGCCTCTATACAAACAACTTCCCCTTTTGTTAGGGTTACATTTCGAATTTTAAGAACAGGATTCTCTGCCGATTCAGCGTCTATTTCCAATTCCTTAACCGCTTGCAGAGTTTCACCTTTCTGCCCTTCCGCCAAATCGAATAATTCCCAGGGAATGTAAACCGACTGCCAGCCGCTCCCCGCAATTTGAATTTTGGCCTTACTAATTGGGTTCAACAGGCCGGCATCTTGTTCTGCCACCTTAAATGCAACATCGATGGAAACAGAAGCTTCTTTTTCGAGGTAAACTTCAAAACTTAATCCGGCATATTTACTCCAATCGGAAGCATGTCCGTAAATAGCTTTAAAGCCCTTGTACAAATGTTCTCCTTCAGGATAGCGAAAAACAACAGGCTCTCCACTTTTTACGCTTGCAATATTGTTCTTTACCTGAACAATACCCCGCCAATCGGAAAAATCAGGATTACCAACGGTTTCTTTTAACTGTGCCTGTGCCAGACCTACAAAAAAAATGGCTATCACTAACAGTATATGCTTCTTCATTTTTATTTCTCCTCTTTACGAACTCTTTTCATCTTGTTAAAATTGTTTGTTTTCTAAGGAATTAGATGGAACTCGCATGATTTTAATAAATCGCCTATGTGTGAATATTTCTCATGCTCGTTTCATTCGCCAATAGCCGTAGGGTTTTCCTACGGCTATCCACATTCAATCCCTCTCAGGATATGTTATTTTATTTTAGTTCTGAACTAAAACCGAACTGATTGATTTTGCTTGCAAATCGACAGCAACCATTGTCGCGCCAACCTTTACTTTAACCGTTTTTGCAATCTCCTCAGGATTATACACCATTACCATAATTTCACCATCGGCTAATTCAAATGCCAGACTATTTTCGCCCTCCGATTTCAGAAAGTGCGCTCCCGGCTGCACAAAATGCGAGAGGTGCTTGAACAGGTAAAACTCGTCGTTGTAGCTTACTTCTTTTGTTTTCGAATCGATGACAATCATTGAGTTTTGCGGCCAGCCCCAGGCACTTTTCCCGGTTTCATCCAGTATCATGTTCCAGTACATGTACGAACCGGCACCGTTATTAAAGTAATGGACCATCGAGTTCCACGACCTGTCCAATGCCGACCAGTCATTTTCGTGCTCGCCACATTTATTTTCGGTTTGCATTAATTTAATGCCGGGAAATTCTTTGTAAATAGTAGGGATAGAACGCTCACCGTTCCACTGAAAGCCAACCCCTTTGATGTATTTTTTTGCATTTTTATGCTTTAATGCATATTGTACGTAGCGAGGATCGGGGCTGTTAATGGTTCCCAACCAAATTTCGCAGTCGATGCCATCTTCTTCGAACTTAGGCCCCAAAAAATCGCCAATAAAGTACGACATATCTTCTGTAAACCAGGTACATGCCGGCCAGTTTGGCGCATACAGAATTTCGTTTTGCGGTTGAATCATAAATACCGGAACTCCGGCCTCTTTGTAAGCCTGAACATATTTTGAGAAGTACAGGGCGTAAGCTTCCAAATAACGCTTCTCCATTTTAAAAGCAGTAGAACTGGTGCGGATTTCTTTCCCCGGATCCATTTTATTTCCGCCGGTGCGACCTTCGCCCATTTCGCCAGCGCGCAACGAGTAGTGTTCGTTTACTTTCATCCAGGCCGGTGGTGTCCATGGCGAACCCCACAATTTAAAATCAGCACGACGTTTAAAAGCCTCTTTCAAATAGGGAATCATGATAAAACGGTCGCGGTCGATGTTGAAATCGCGCATAACGAAATCTTCAGGAACATCGTTCATCGAATAGTAACTCAGGGCATAATCGCTGGCGCCAATTGGAACACGTCCCATTGAGAAATTACAGCCATCTTCGCTAAACAAAGCATCAAATACTTTTGCTGCTTCTTCCTCAGGCAAAGCCAGCGTTGCTGTCCAACCCAGTTCGTTGAATGCCCCGCCAATTCCGTCAATTACCTGAAGTTTTTGATCGGCAAAAACGGTAATATCAGCTTCGTCGCCAGATTTTTCAATTTTGGCTGCTTTGTTAGCCTCTACCCAACGCTCGGTTGGGGTTGTGTAAATTAGGGTTGCTTTTTGTGCATAAATTGTATTTACACTCAATAAAATAATGGCTATTAGGATAATTTGTAATCTTTTCACTTTATTCTTTTTAGTTGGTTTATTTTTTTCTCTACCCACAATTAGTTGGAAGGAAGTAATCTAATTTCTTATCATTTAAAATTTTTGTTTTACCCCTTTGCATGTCGTCACTTCCCCTCACGAAGGGAAGACGCTCTGAACAATCATTTCTGCAAAAAATGCATCGTCACTGGCCTAATTTCGAACAATTCTCCCCTTAGTATGGGTAGATGGCTACAGCCAGAGGGGTATTGTTCCATTTTTCATTTCGTCCAAACCTTAAAATTCTTATACCTCGCCGAGCGGGTAAACATGTGGCGCAAACCAATTCGGCCCTCTTTTGGCGACTGCTCTTCGGTTAAATCCCAGGAAAACAGTTTTTCTTCACCATTTCCAATTACATTAAAATAAAGCTTTGAGCCGGTTTTTATTACGGTGATTTTATACGTTACATCGGGCAAAAACAGCCCGGTTTTAAAATAAGCAGGAAGCACTTCGGTATCCTTAAATTTTTCCTGTGTTTCAGCCGGGTATTTCCTTATTCTGATGTAATCATTTTCAGGGTCTTCGTTCACCATTGGAAAAGCGGCGTAACTAATATGAAGAGGATTCATATAAAAATAATATTTCCACATGGAGGCGGTGTCGCGGTAAGTATTCCATTCGGTAATATCGGCACCACGGCCATCTTTCCCGATTCCCTGCGCCTGAATGTACAGGATATTTACATTAACAACAGCGGTATCAGTGCGGGTATATTCGTACTCCATTTTAATATCGCCTTTAAACGATTGTTTTGTCCAAAGTACTGTGTGATGGGCATCGTCGCGATTAACAGGGCCGGCAATTAAATCCATGCCGGTATCGTCTTGCTCCACTACCGAAATCAGCCCGTCTTTAAACCAGTTTTGTTGCCAGTTTTCGGTGCATTCGTCTTCGAATTGAAGTTGCCAGGATTTTGATTTGTTTAAGCCTGTAAAGTCGGTTGGTTCTTCCTGTTTACAGCTAAACGCAACAAACAGAATTCCAATAATTGCGATTATTAATTTTGCTTTCATATTAATCTATTCTATATTTCTTTTATTCATTTTTCTATGTTTAACCCACTTCGGGGTTCCCGTTCCGCCTTTTGGTGAACCGAGGGTTCACCTACGGCTATTTTTGTTAAATTCTTTTCAGGATTCTTACAGCGGTACTTCTACTCCCAAAAATAACACCGTCCCTACAGGACTTTAGTTTACTGTTCTCCTAAATTCTATCATAACATCGTCGCTATGCGACTTTTTTTCATTTCTATAAGTGCCAGAGGCACGTGGTTATGGTAGATAATCGTCATATTTCGCATCAATAAGTCCCATAGGGACGGTGTTTTCTATTCTTTAATATCCGTATTCAGGAACAGGATAAACCATTTCCTCTTCGTAATTCATTCCTTTTTTTACACCGTACAAGTTGATTTCCGAAGAATTGTGTTGGACAGGGTTTAAACCAGGTTGAATTTCCAACGATGAAGCAAGGATTATTTCCTGGCCTTTTTTCAAAGCAATTTCAAATTCACCGTCGACAATTTTTGTAATTTTTATTTTTTCGCCACCACTTATCTGAAGGGCAGAATTCCAACCCGGCACTTTAAGCACACAAGGTTCGCCAGCTTCGCTCTTTATTGCCACCCAATTGGTTTTTCTTTCACTTCTCGCAGCACTCACTAAAAATCCACCTTGCGCACGAAGATCATCAAACGAAGCTTCTTCCCAGGCATCGGGTACAGCAGGAAATACACGTATTTTATTCCCCCAGCTTTGCAACAAAAATTCCATTATTGAAGCGGCACCACTTAATGGCGTTTCAATTACCGGATTTCTTCCTTTGCCTTCCATATAGAATGTGTTGGGCAATAACAGGGCACTTGGATTACTCATTGGTTTGGTAAGAAAGCGATTCATAATTTCATAAGCATCGTTACCACGCCCCAATGCATTATACAACGACGCGGCACCGGTAAAAGAATAGCCACGTAAACCTTTTCCTCCATTAATTTTATGCCAGTGCACCACCGATTTATCCACCAAAGCCATATCTTCAGGAGAATCGGGATCAAGCTGAAACAAGGGATACAAAGCCAGTAAATGCGAATAATGACGGTGCGACATATCAACAGGCTGGTTGCTGCCTATCATCAATCCGTTTTCATCAATCGGGTATGGAATTAGGTCTTTAAGTGTTCGCTTCCACTTGGCAACTTCTTCCAGGTTTGTACCCGCTTTTTCATTCGTTTCAATTAAAGTATTCAGCAACCAACGCAAAAGAGCCAGGTTGTAGTTTGTGTTTTCAAAAGTGCTAAAGCCTTTGTACTCTGGTGAGCCCATTGCAATTAACTCAATCTGCCCCTTTTCATTTCTGAATTGTTTCCCTTCATAAACTTTGGCAACATCCATCGCTAAAGGGACCCATTTTTGTTGAATGGCCGCCTCATCACCTTTATAACGGTAATACAACCAATAATTGTGCAATGCCCAGGCATAATCGCCAAGCTTCGACCCGCTAAAACGATTTTTCAACATAGCATTGCCGTAATCGTCGATTAGTTTAATGTAATTTACGGCAATATCTAAATGGTTACTGGTATTAAAAGGCCAATAAGTAAGTTGTACATTCAAATTCCACCAAAGTCCCGGCCACGAAGTTACCTTCAAAAAAGGACCATTTAAATCTAATGCAGGACCATCGGCACGCGAACAAACACCCATTTTATACACCTGAATCCAATAAAATGATTCCATGCGACCATCAGGAATAGATAAAAATGATTTTTGAAAATAACTGTGCCACCAGTTTTGATGCGTTTTCTCAACTTCTGAAATTGAAACAGCAGTAGCAGCATTTACAGTTTGACTGGCTACTAATTCAGATTTACCAGCTGCCGGAATTTCGTTGGCAGTAGAAAGATACATTGTTGAAGCTGATTCAGCAGTCTCAACTTCTTTCCAAACCGTTGCATAATCGCCACCTGCATTCAGGCTTTGTACGCAAACATTCAAGTCTCCTTTTTTCGCGACTACAGGTTTTGGATTTAAAACAATATCTTTATTCAACTCGGGTTTTGCCTGGACACGTGGAGAGATTGGGTTTCCTGCTTTCCACTCCCAGATATAATCAGCTGACTGTCCGTCTTTTTTTTCTGTTGAGCTTACCTGAACCACATTCAGCATGCGATCGTAAGGCGTAAACGCTCGAAAAGTAAGTTCTCCCAAATCTGTAATTATAGTTCCTTTCACTTCAGCATTCCACAAATGCTGATGTACTTTTATATGTTGAATTTTACCTGCAGGGCGTAAATACATTCGTCCAATGTCATGCCGGGAATAATCGAGTAAACTTGTCCCTTCCACACCCATAGATGTTTTTTTATTGGGAGCTTTGCGGTGGTCGGTAACATCTTGACGGCCCATGTGAAAATCTAAACGATTATCTTTCATGGTGGCATAAATCATCATCCCCACTTGCCCGTTTCCGGTAAAAGCACCTTCGTTCCATTGAAGCGGAGTTTCTTCCCACAGCAAATCGTGTTGGGCCATAAATTCGGGCCAGTTTATGTTTCGTTCAATTGTTTTATTTTGTGGAGTACATGCACAAAATAAAAGTACCAACAACGAAACAATAAGCACATAAGACAAATGAACATTTTCAGCTGCCAAGGCTTTAATACATTTTATTTTATAAGGTTTAAGTTGCATACGTCAAATTTAGTATTCTACTCTATCGATTAATTTAGTTTATTTTATTTCTATCGATATATTCTGGAAATTAGTAGGTGGAACTTTAAAGGATACAACTTTTTCTCCGTCTATTTCAGTTCGCTCACCATATAACTGTTTAAAACCAATATTCAATATCACATCTCCATCCTGGTAACTATCCGGAACTGTTAACAGAATGGCATCATCATTCGTTAAGGCCATTTGTTTGCCCGTGACCAAAGTTGCCGACCCCGATTTTTTCCCAAGTATTTCTACAGTATAACCATTAAAACTCATTTCTTTTCCTGCTCCAATAAAAAGAGTAGTTGTAGTTTCATGCTTGGTTAATACTCCAAAAGTTCCTGTAAAATTGATGTTATTGCTGGTGTACGAATCACTAATATCCGATGAAAACACAAAGTCTGTCCGATCCGTTTTACTATTAATTTGTAATCCAACAAAACTTTCGTTGGCGTTGGTAACATCAAACTCTTTTACTGAAGTAATGGTAGCTGGTTCTTTGCTTGTTGATGGCTCGTAAACCGCCACAAAGGGTTTATCCCAGGCCTCGCCATATTGTCGCACAACCGTTGTAAGCAAAGGTGCTTTTTCGATTTCTTCCGGTAACTTTTTTCTGAAAGCTTCGGAATGTGGAGACTTAACCTTGAACAGTTCCCGGTTTTCATTTCCATTCATCCAGATATTCATTTGAACAATCTCCTTATCGATTGCTAAGCTGTATGTTGCGTTAAACGGATTATCGGTTTTTAGCGAGGTTTCATCGAACAAATAATCGTAGGCTTTTATATTTCCCGACTCGGAATTTAATTTTGATGATGTTTCAAATGTTAAAGACAGATTGTCTACGGTTGAAAACTGCAATTCCTGCCCCAAATTATGATAGAAATAATCGTGATACTCAGCATTATTGGCTTTGGTTTTCGACCTAAAAATGTCGATGTAATAACCCGATGTTTCACCTGTTCGAATGATACTCATTACCCTGTTTTGGTCGGCATCGGTACTGGGTTCGTTAAAATACACATCCGAAAAATTGATAGCGGAATAATACCCTGATTTCCTCTCAGAAGCCGGGTACAAAGCGTTCACTTCGAAGGCATAATAACTACGCATTTTGTTGTACTGCGATTTTCCGTTTACTGAAACGGTATTGTGGGCCGGAAACTGTGAATAATACTCTGTATAATCGGGTCTGTAATAACTCGAGCCTCTACCGCCTTCGGGAGCCAAAACATACCCTTTTCCATAAAGTTCCATGGCTATACCATTTGAGTGTGCATGGTTTCCCAACGAGCCTGCTTGCGAAATCATCAGACCATTTTTTAAATCCATACCGTTTCGTAAAACCAGCCAACTAACGCTGGGTGCATAAAACGTAGCAGTGGTGTAATCCAATAAGTCGGCCGCTTTAATTCCGGCATCTAAATTCACTTTGGTATTGTAAAGCAACTCCTTAAACGCATTTTTGGCTTTTCCTGCTTTTAACAATTCTTCTTTATCGTTAAGCATAAAAAGTAACGAAGTAAACTTTTCTTCTTGTTCTCTTTTATTAAATGTTTGTGCATTGCTAATCAAATCTAAAAATGGCTCGGTTTCCAATTCTCCGTAATGCGAATCTCCATAAGCCACAATGTGTTTATTCGGATACAAATACTGCGGCATAACCTCAACCGCTTTGTTAATTACAGGCATGTTGGGCATAACATCAAGGTTCAATGCATCCTGAATAATTCGTGCCAGTTGGGTATACGCTTTAGCCACACTCAAGGCATAACCTGAAGAACACTCGTTCCAAACTCCGTTGTGAGGGTCGTAACTGTAATTCAACACATCAAGAACAGACCACTGCCGTGCTTCCGATTCGTTAAAAACACGATTTAAGTAAAACTGACAGCCTCTACCATCTTTGTAATCGCTGTTATTATCGAGTACCAAAGCAATTTCAATAATTTTATTGGCCTGATGTAAATTCCAATTGTTATCAGGCACACCATTTTTGATAATAATTTCGGCGAGTTTTTTTAACGAAGTGGTGTAAACAAAGTTTTCTTCTCTATAATTTTCCTGAATATAATCGTATAAAAAGTCGTAACACTCAGCCAACTCATCCACAATATTTTCTTTAATAACTTGAAAAGATGTTAAACCAATAACATTCTGCTCTTTCCCTTTATTAAGGTCTACTGGCTCGTTTCTGTAATACAAACCATGGCAGTAAAAATCAAATAAATGATGGGCGAACCGGGCATAGTCTTCATCCTTTTCAACAAAATAAACCAAGGCAGCATCGCGTGCAATTCGCATGATGTTTTCGTTGGTATTTTCAATTATACGTCCCGTTTTTTTAGGGTGCACCCATTCCCACTTATTGGTTTCTTTATGCTGAAGATACAAACCTCTTTCATCCTCCGAATAAGGAATAACATCTTCTAGTTTGGGCGTTTTATAGTCGGTAATGTAATCGCGTTGTCCGGTAAAGCGAACAGTTGGAACCGGGGCATTTCCTGTGGCGTGCGAATAAAATTTACTTTCTACAAAAACATCGGTTGCATGACTTTTCCAATACATCTGGAACCGTGATGACAACCATTCGGGATCGGTTTTGTACTGCTGCACATATTTTGAAATTCCACTTTTAATTTTTTCGTAATCCCTTTTTACTGCGTCGGAACTTTCTATTTGTTGCCAGATATCTTCTTCTGAGATATCTGATGAAATAAGCCGTGGGTGTTCACGCTCAATTTTTTCGGGAAATACAAATTGGGCATAAGTAATATGCCCAACAAGTAATAAAACGATTAAAATATGTAAACCTAAAACCTTCTTCATTTTTTATTTATCTGAAATATCTAAAATCTGTCCAACAGCATGAAGTTCATCTACTAATTCAGCGTATGCAACATCATGCAAATCAATGCCTTTTTCAACTGCCATTCCGGCAATAACACCTGCACTTTGCCCTAAAATCATAAAAACCGGTTCCATACGGATAGAGCCGAAAGCAATGTGCGAGCTGGAAACCGCTGTTAGTACCAACAGGTTCTTACACTCCTCTTTTTTAGGAACAATTGTTCCCCAGTGAATTTGATAAGGCTGGTCGGCATCCACACCAAGGTCGCCCTCGTTTTGCACATACCCCTCGGCAGTTATGTAGCGCTGTGCATTGTGCGAATCCATGGTGTACGAGCCCATTCCAATGGGTTTATCCACTTTGTGGCGGCCCATAATCTCGTTTTCTGTCATTACATATTCGCCAAGCATACGGCGGGCTTCGCGCACATAAATCTGGTAAGGCCAATGGCCGTTATCCACAAATTCGTCTTTTGCCAAACCCCATTTTTTCATCTTTTCTCTTAAATGCTCGGGTACGCTTTCATCGTAACACCAGAAATAGAGCAGGCCTTTGTGGTAATCGATGTGTTCCTGTAAAATTACCTTTCTTTCTTGGTACGAAGCTTCAGGATAATCGTAGTTCATTCCAATATTATCGGAGCTAAAAGGCCCCACATTATTTACATCTCTTTTTTTGTTTGGAATAATACCTCCACCAAACATTGAAGTACGTCCGCCTCTGAAAACCCTTCTCAACAATTCATACTGAGCAGGATCGTAATTCTCAGGTTTTTCGAATGGCACAACATTACCTTCGGCGTTGGTGGTACAAAGTCTGTAATTATAAGCCTGAATACGTTTATCGCCCGAGCCATTTTCGCCCGGAGCCTCGGTAGAAATCCGCGGCAAAACACCACTTGTTGGATCGCCGGGAATAACATAAGGACTAATATTCAGCTGTTGAAAATTATGACTGTGGTGGTAATGTCCACACTGAACGCCGTTCCAGGTTTCGTTGTACACGCTGTTTGCCTCGCGGCCAACGTGGTAATTAATTCCGGCAGCAGCCATCAGGTCGCCCTCATAAGTGGCATCCATAAAAATTTCGGCTTCAAATTTTTTACCACTTAGCATGGTAATGGATGTAATTTTTCCATCAACCATCTCAACACCATTGTCGCGGTCTAACCATTCATCACGAAAAATTGTAACGTTATTTTCAGCAACAAATTCTTCAAAAATATTCTCAGCCACGTGAGGTTCAAAAGTCCACATGGTTTGCATACTATCGTTAATGGCAGTAGTTCCCTGCCCCTCGTTACCGTATTCACTACGTGGCTGCCAGTTCCAGGCTTCCGGGTTTTGATAGTGCAAATATACTCGATGATAAAACTCGCGAGAAAGTCCGCCAATAACGCTCTTGTCGCCCACATCGGTAAAACCAAGGCCACTTGCCGATAAACCACCAATGTGTTTTTCGGGACAAACGATGATAACCTCTTTATCCATTTGTGCCAGTTGCACGGCAGCTGTTATAGCAGCCGAAGTTCCTCCGTAGATAACCACGTCGGGGGTGTTTGATTTTTGCGATTGTTTAACTGCGCATGCCCAAACGGCCAAAAGAGCAATTAATATTGCTGCTAATTTTATTTTTTTCATGATTTGTAATTTTTCTTATATCCTTTACCCCTTACCCTGTCGGGAGTTCCCCTAAAAAGGGGAACATACTTTGAACATATTCTCTGCGTTACAACAATACCTCTGGCTTAACATCCCACGGTTTCCCCTCGTGAAGGGAAATGACTACAGCCAAAGGGGTAAAAAAACTTTATTCATTTTTATTTCACTGGTGTCATCACCACCTCTTTCAGATTAACCGCATTCCATTTGCCCAATACCGGACGGAATGTAATTTTATAATCACCAGGTTCTTTTATTTCGAAAGTACCTATTTCAAGAGGTTTGAAAACATCGTAGTCGCCGGTTGCCGGAATTTTTACGGTTTTGCTTTGTCCGTTTACTTCTACAACAAATTCAGAATCGTGAGGTCCTGCTGTTGATGCTGTTACATTAAATGTGCCCGGTTTTTCAATGGCGAAAGTCCAGTATACTCTTTCCTGTTCGTTGGTCCAGCTTCCCACACAATCTTTCGAGCTGTTGTACTTCACACCAATTCCCTGAAGGTTTTCGAACTCTGCACTTTCGGTCATGAAAGCCACAACACCGTCCTCGTTTTGGCCAAAAGCCTTCGGAGGAATGGCATCGGGGGTATCCGTTAATTCAAGCACCACCACCGAGTTAATTTCGTCGGGAGCATTTCCGCTTAACTGAACAGTTAATCCCTCATCGCCAGCTTTTGTTTTAAATTTCTTTGAGCTGTTTGTCAGCAAAGATGCTTTCCCTGATTTATTTCTAATTGGCACCACAATGTTTCCGGCTTCCCAATCAAAAACGTGTAAATACAGTAAGGTTTTGCTACCAAGCTGTTTCATAGTAATGTATCCCCAGTCAACAGGGCTGCAAGGGCTGGCTTCTGTTTCGTAAATGGCTTCGCTGTTTTTATCCATCCAGGCACCAATACCTTTCATGCGTTCAACAGCCTTTGGCGACAAAGTACCCAAACTAGTTGGACTAACATTTAACAGATAGTTACCACCCATGCTGGCAGCATTTGCCAGGTTTCCAATTAAACTTTCAAGCGATTTAAAATTTTGGTCGTCGCTGCGGTAGCCCCAACTTCCACTAACAGGCTGGCAAAGTTCCCAGTATTTATCTTCCGGCTTTTTCTTTGGCATGTGGCGCTCGTAGGTTTTATGGTCGCCGGGATACTCAGAGCCTAAACGGTCGTTGGTAATAATTGCTGGTTGCAAGGCAGTAGTAACATGATACAAACTATCAACTACTTCTTTGCTCATGGCACGTGGGGTATCCCACCAGAAAATAGCAATATCGCCATAATCAGTTAATAGCTGGTTTACTTCGGGCAAAGCTTTTTCAAGCACATAGGCATCGCTGCTCACGCGTTGCATGGTTTTATCCCAGTTGTTTCCCATACCACCGGGGTGGCTCCAATCCTGTGCCTGCGAGTAGTAAAACCCGAATTTTATACCTTGTTTTGCACACTCATCGGCCAATTCTTTTAGTACATCTTTGCCGTATGGAGTGGCATCAACTATATTAAATGGGTTACACTCCGAATCGAACATGGCAAAACCATCGTGATGCTTAGCGGTAATTACCATGTATTTCATTCCGGCTTCTTTTGCCAGGCCTACAAACTCTTTGGCATCGAACAGGGTTGGATTAAAAAGTTCGGCATATTTAGCATATTCAGCCACAGGAATTTCGCCACGGCACATAATCCATTCGGCCGAGTTTTTTTGAGGTTTACCTTTGTAAAATCCGGCAGGCACCGAATAAATCCCCCAATGGATAAACATCCCAAAGCGGGCATCAGTCCACCATTCCATACGTTCCTCGTCAGAAATCTGTTGGGCACTCGTTTGTTTTACCCATCCCATGTTCAGCAATAGAACAAGGATTGTTAATGTTGTAATTGTTCTTTTCATTTTATTTTGTTTTTGAATTGATTCGATTTTTTTCTCGACCCCTCACCCTGTCGGGAGCTCCCCTCATGAGGGGAGCAAGTGCTGATGTAACTTTCTGCGTTACATTAAAGTCTCTGGCCTTTCATCTTGCACTTTCCCCTCATGAGGGGAAATGTCGACAGACAAAGGGGAAAAAAGAATATCAATATTTATATTTTCTAATAACTTTTTCTTTCGCCCCATGCAACCTATGTTTTTCAAACAACCTTATTTATTGGGCGATTTTTTCGCTTGCGCTCATTACCCAGTGCTTCGCACTGGGCTATTACTTGCCGCACTTTTAGCACTTTAGTTTATTTGTTTAATTAACACCACACTCCAGGGGGTAAGTTCTTTTTCAACTTCAAGTATTCCGTCTTGGTTAACACTTATAATTTCGGTTTTTAATGTTTCAGCGAAATCTTTCATCACTTTTACCTGCTCGCGTGTTGGAGGTTCGGGTTTGCCCATGGCTTCCCAATAGTTATGAATGTTTCCGTGGTCTTTGTCAAGGGTTTCAATTTTAAATTGCGTACCCGCTTTTAATCCTTTCAGCGAAAAACTAAGTGGCTTCGATGTGCCATCTTCGCGTTTATTACTTCCCGATGGAACAGCATTTTCATATTCTTCGGGATAGTTATACGCCAATGCTGTAACTTTTCCGTTGCCAGAATCACGGCTAACGAATAAATAATCGTCTTTGTAAATTTTCTCATCACCTAACTGATTAAGCAAGCGATAAGCGTGGTACGATGGTTTTACAAGTCCTTGAAAATTAATCATTCCAAAACCGCCGTGGAAGATACTTGCGGCGCCACCTTTTTCTTCAAAGATATCGGTGAATGTCCAAAGTGCTAATGAATTGGTAAGCCCAATACAATCGAGATTGGTTTTTACAATGTATGCAGCGGCAGGTAAAAGGTCGTGCATGGCATCGCGGCTGCTGGGGCTGGTATTCCATTCAGTTAGGTGTAATTCGGCATTTGGGTAGGCACTGTTTTTTACGGTTTTATTTAGCCATTCGATGTCGAGTTTGGTTGACCCAACAAAACGGGTAAGTCCGCGACCTTTACCGGTTTCAGGATTAAAAGCATAATCTGTTGGATAAGGATGGCAGCTCACAAAATCTACCGGAAGGTTTTCTTTTTCGCAGTATTTCAAGAAATCTTCAATCCAAACGCCATGCCATTCCAATTTATTAATATCGTCGATTGTAAATACTTCGTTAGAAACATCGCGGTCTTCCAATTCGCCATCGAAGCGGGTATCGGGCACAAAGTTACTGGTTGCCGGGCCTCCAATTTTCAACCTTTGGTCAACCGATTTTACAGCCAGTGCCGATTGTTTGTACAACTTGAAATACTCCGATTTTGGGGCATCGAGGAAAGCAGGGGACAAATTGGGTTCATTCCAAACTTCAAAATACCAGGTAAGAATTTCATCAATTCCATAGCGGTCTACCAAATGTTGGGTAAAAGCTTTTACCAGGTCGTACCACTGTTGTTCATAATTTTCGCCAGGAGTAACATTGGCTTTCCACCAAAACTGTGTTTTTGAATTCTCGGCAGCAAGAGCCTTTGGGAAAAATGCCAACTCAACAAAAGGTTTTACATTGAGGTCGAGCATGCGGTCGAAAAGGTCGTCGATGTATTGCCAGTTGTAAACAATCTCACCACGGTTTTCAAGCACCACAAACATATCGTCGTGAAACAGCCCGTGAAAACGGCAGTATTCAAAGCCACAATTTTCCTGCACTTTTTCTAGTTGTTCGAGCCATCCGGCACGCAGGCCTTCGTTGGCACGTCCGGCTCCTACACATTTACTCCAAAAATGGTCGAATTGTTCGCCATCAGAATTTACATCGATATTTGTTTTTTCTTGTGCGGTAATAATTCCTGAAAACAGGAAGATGGCACAAATAAAAATAGTTGTTGTTTTAAGTAGTTGGTTCATATTTAATAAAATTGTTTCAGACTTTCAGTCTGAGTTTCACTTCGTTCATTTTATACCAAGCCTTATGGCTCTGGGTTTATTATTTTAGGCTTTCAGCCTGTTTTCTATTGCTATCTGCTCACACTGCAATTAGGCGGCAGTCGTCTTTTTATTTAATTAATCCTTTTACCTGAACTTTTAGTACACTTGCCATTTTATCCGGCGCAATTTCGGGTAACATTATTTTTAATCCCTTATCAGTTGTTTCTGCTTTTACCGATTTCCCTGTGTTCAAAATCGAAGCATTTTTAACTTTATTATTTATCTGAGGAACGACTAATTCTCCACTTTCTGGCCAGTTGAAAACTGAAAAATAAAGTGTTGTATTCCCATTCTCCACTTTTTTGGTGCAGCGCCCCCATTCGAATTTTCCCACCGGGCTCGAGGTGGTTCCGTA
The DNA here is from genome assembly GCA_041583785.1 of Draconibacterium sp. Lineage (GTDB taxonomy): Bacteria > Bacteroidota > Bacteroidia > Bacteroidales > Prolixibacteraceae > Draconibacterium. The sequence continues at coordinate 104,585 of JBFHFE010000012.1, forward strand.
AATCGCCTCGCCGTTTATTTTCAGCCACGCTCCCACTTCTTTTAAACGGGAAACCGACTCTACAGGAATTACACCTTCGCCGGTTGGGCCAACATTCAATAAAAAGTTTCCGCCTTTGCTGGCAATGTCAACCAGGCTATGAATTAAAGAATCTGCTGACTTCCAATTATCGTCGGTTTTATGGTATCCCCAGGCGCCGTTCAGGGTCATGCAGGTTTCCCATGGTTGCGGTTCGCCTCCCTCCGGAATTTTCTGCTCGCGAACGGCGTAGTCGCCCAGTTTGTTTCCAACGCGCTGATTGACGATGCAATTTGGGTCGAGTTTATGAATTAAAGCCAACAATTCAATACTTTGCTCTTTTGTTATTCGTTCGGGAGTATCGAACCAAATAATGGCAGGTTTATATTGCTCTATTAGTTCGGCAATCTGAGGTTTTACTTTTTCGTTGAAATAAATGGAATAATCTTTTTTCTCTTCGTCGGGGAAATCCCAAACGTTACTTCGCCTTCCACCATTTGAGTTACACTGCGGGTGGTGCCAGTCTCTTCCCAGCGAATAATAAACGCCAAATCTAATTCCCTGCTTTTCGCAAGCCTGCTTCAATTCCTGCACAGGATCGCGTTTCCAGGGCGTTTGCTTTACACTATTATAGTCGTTTGACGGGCTATTGAACATGGCAAAACCATCGTGGTGTTTCGAGGTAATCACCATGTATTTCATGCCGGCATCTTTGGCAATTTTTGCCCATTCGTCGGCATTAAATTTTTCAGGATTAAATTCATCGGCAATTTTTTCGTATTCAGCAATGGGAATTTGCAGGTTGCGCATCATGTGCTCCGAACGCCCGTCTTGTCCTTTCCAGAAACAGCCATCCTGCGCATAAAGTCCCCAATGAATAAACATACCAAAACGGGCATCGCTCCACCAGGCAAGTCGTTCAGCTACCACTTCGGGCGATTCGAGGGATTCAAGTTTGGCATTTTCAAATTTATCGCCGGTATCGATGGTACCATCAGCATTTACCTGGGCATTTAATGCTGTGTGCAGAAATATTCCGCAGATTACGAATGTTATTATTTTTAGTAGTTGGCTCATATTTATTTTTTCACGCGGATTTCGCGGCATTCCGCTGATTTATTTTTTTGCTTTCAGGACTTCAGCCTGATTATTCCATTTCATTCTTTTTCATAGGGCGTTGCCCTATGTTATTGCTGTTAGCCCGTTGGGCTATTTCCTATTTCATAACTCAAAGTCCTGAAAGGACGATAAATAGTTTCGAACGTGTCGGGCCTTCAGCCCTAAGCTCAGTCCTGATAACACCGTCTCTATGCGACTTCCTGGACTTCTGACCATTTATTAACATCTATAGCTTTACCTTTCATCCATTTCAAAGAGCCAGCGGCTCGATGTTATGGTAGAACCTTGTTTATTTCCGAAAGCTAAGTCCCGTAGGAACGATGTTACTCTTTCTTGGGACTTTGACTTTCCTAAGTCGAAGCTTAATGCAGAACTTGGGAAAGTCCATCTCCCTATTTCACCCGAACAGTAAGTTCCTGCTCTGCCTGATTTCGCATTACAAGCATTGTTACGGTTTCGGTGTAATTGTATTTTTTTAGTGCTCCAAAGAACTCTTTTACATTCTTTACCTTCTCGCCTTCAACTGCAAGAATTACGTCTTTGTTTTTAAGACCATCGCCTTCAAAAGCAAGACTGCCTTTCCACATTTTCAGAATAATTACCCCTTCGGCAGTATTTAATCCGTAGGCCGACTGCTCTTCCATAGAATCGACACCTTTTATTTCGTTGCGCAACCAAGAAACCGTTACGCTGGTATTTCCGGCCAATTCTTTGGCAGTTTTTAAAACGGGAACAGGAGGTGTTTTTGCCAGTTCTTTCAGGTCGGGACTTAGCACACCAAACTCATCCATTGCGAAATTTTTAAACCCTAGTTTTAATGCCGGAGAACTTTCGGCCACACTAAAATCAAGATTTTTCGGATTTACAAACATAGGATCGCCAAAGCCACTGTTTTCATCAATATTGTAAAGTTGGGCCTTCATCATCGATTCTTCATCGGGAAAAAGGTTATAATCCATTTCTTTCCCCCAGCTTAACAGGCGAACATCTTTATAACCATCGGTAATAATATTTCGGCGAAATACATCGTCGCAATTGGCAAACCAAACATGCGGGTGGAAGCTGTTATTTACCATGATATTATTTTCCACCACGCGATAGAAACCTTCGCGCAATTTCAATCCACCGTTCAAACACAGGTTATTGTAAATATGGTAGTTTGTAGAGCCATCGTCGAGGTCGATATCCCAGCCATGGTCGCAACGGAAGCGGTTATTTCTAATAATTGTAGTGTGAATGGCATCCCAAAGTGGCATTTCCGGATTGGCCGTTGTCATTTCTTCCATTTTATCGCGTTTAGGCGACCAGAAACGATCGCGTCCCCACGAGTTAAAGGAGCCATGGTCGCCGGTTTCGAGCACGGTGTTGAATACATCGTTGTATTCGAGGATATGTCCACCCCAGGTTCCATCGCCAATGTTAATACCGGCGCGCGGTACATCGTAAATACTGTTGTGGCTAACGGTTATATCCATAGCCATGGCAATTTGCACACCTGCAACTTGTTTTTCAACACGGCCAATTCTATGAATCAGGTTATCTTTTGCAATACAGTCTTTCGGATATAATTCATTTTTAGGACCACGAACAGTATCCATTTCAGCTAAAGGCACAAACTCACCGTACTGAAACGAAGGAGAACGAACGGCAGAAGCTTCGCCCACAAAACTAATGGCACTTGCTCCACAATCGTGAATATGATTACCAGAAATTTCTATGTTTCGGCTGTAACTGCTAACAAAAATTACGTTCCCTCCAAGGTTGGTAAACTCACAATTTTTAACCGTGCAATTTTCCGCCCCTTCAATAAAAACGGCTCCTCCGCGATACATTGTCCAGTCGCTGCGCAACAAAGGTTCGTAGGTTTCGAACAAGGTGCGTTGGGTATGTTCCAGGGTTATTCCTTCGATAGAAATAGCTTTAACAGGCACCTTGTCGCCTTTTATTTCGATTAAGCTTTTTAAGACTACCGCTTCGCAGCTGGCCTTTTCGAGGTCGGTGCCAGTTTGTGGCCAGAAATAAAGTTTCCTTTCGCCGGCATCGAAGTACCATTCTCCAGGGCTATCCAATTCTTCGAACACATTTTCAACCATGCGGTATTCGTTGTGCGGCTCGGATGGCCGGTTATTTTGTAAACCTCCTTCGAGGATAGCTTCCCCCTTCTCATCTACTCCGCTAATCTTGAAATGCATTCCTCCCCATTTGCCACGGTGCATAGCATGAAAAATAGCTGTTGTGGGTTTACTCCAGCTTGCTATTCTTTCTTTCGAAATGGCATCGGCGGCATAACCTTGCCAAAAACCACCCTCTTCGTTGTAATTAGGATAACGGGCTAAAATCTGGGGTTTGCCGTTAATAATAAGTTGATCGAAATCAATGTCAGCAGAAATATCAGCAACAAAAATATTCTCACTAAACGATTCCCAATTTAGATTCATTGGCACCGAACCTTTAAGCGTTACTTCAGCTTTATTGGCCCCAATTATTTTCAAACCACTAAGTTGCGAGTTGATACGAATGGGAGAAGATAAATAATAGTCACCAGCAGAAATGTTAATTACGATATCAGCGTTGCTGTCGTCGGCTTTTATTTGGTAAGCCTTTTCGATGGCTTCGTTTACCGATTTGAAAGTAAGTTCGTGCTCGCTTTCTCCGGTTTCGTTTACAAAAATTTCAATAGCTTGGTTTTTGCAGCTTTGGAGGGCTGTAATAATTAGGATTAGTAGGATTAAGGTTGTTTTACTCATGATAGTTAGATTTACTTTAATGGGATTACCATGTTCCACGATTTAGTAGAATTTCCGAAGCCTCCGGGGCCGTCCATTGTGGCAAAAAACAAGTGGGTTGGCTTTCCGTCTTCTACCAGTACGAAAACGCGTTCGAGCTGACCTTGTTGTATGGTTTCGCCATTATTCCACTTTACCTTTTTGGTGTATGCCTGAGGATTTTCATCTATTTCCCAGTTTATTCCGTCTTTAGAGTGGGCTAAAATTCCGTCGTGTTTGTGCCCCGAAATCTGTCCGCGCTGGTCTTTTGCCAGCATGTGGTAACCATTTTCGTCGCTCCACAAATGAGGGTCTTCTATCTCTCCAAAATTATCAATCGAGAACAAAGGCTCGTCACCAATTACTGTATATTCTCCATCGAAGCGCGGAGCTGTAGCCACGCCAATGCTCATATCCGAATGTTTTAGGCCATCTTCCTGGTAGCTGCGTCCTTTAAACAGCAAAACCACCGAACCGTCTTTTTTAATAAGCGGCGATGGATTGGAAGTAAGAAAGCTATAAAATGTATTGGGATTAACGTCCAGAATTGGTTTATCCATGCGGGTCCAGGGCCCATTGGGGTTGTGGGCAGTAGCAATTCCAACGCGTTTGCCCCAGCGTCCGGCAATGCACCACTTGCTGTCGAGGGTAAGCTTGTCAGCATTTTGCTCGTTAATATCTTCGAAAGGATGAGTTGAGCCCATGTAGTAAAGAATGTAGGTATCCTTGTATTTTACAATTTTAGGGTTGTGACACGAACGGCCATCCCAATATTGCGCCCCGCGGGCTCCCAGGGCAATGTCTTTAAATGTGTAGGGTCCTTCGGGAGTAGGAGAAACGGCATGAACAATTTCGGAAGCAATCATCCATCCGGGATGAAAAGGAAGGTATTTGGGCCAACGCGAGGCGTACATATGATACTGCCCGTCGTCGCCTTTTATTACCGAGCTTCCCCAAACCCAGTAATCTTTCATTTCGAAGCCACCGTTAATTGGGGCTTCTTTTAAGTTATTGTAGATGGGATTTTGAGCAAAACCCGAGATTACAAGCAGAATAAATAAGCTTAATAGGAATGTCTTTAATTTATTGAATTTAAATTTCATTGATATGATTTTTTATAACAGTAAATATATTGTTCCAATAAGAATTGAGTATGCTGCTCTAACCTGTTTTAAAAAAAAATGGCCGGCAGCAACCTTTAAGTTGACTGCCGGCTTTTTACTTAATTACAAATTCTATGAAGATATCTTATGCTTCTACCATCCTGGGTTCTGCACTAAACTTTCATTCAAGTTAATTTCATCTGTAGGAATTGCGTCCAGATAGTGTCTGGTTGTAAAATTACGGTCAGCAGATGGATTAATAATTAATGCACCTGGCTTCGTACTGGCAATACCTGCATAGGTTGAAGGAGTTTCTTCTTCGGTAGTTAAACCATAAGTCCAAACACTTTCGTCATAAATAAGGTCACCATCAGTTGATTTTGGGTCGACAGCTGTTTCAAATTCACAGCTTTCGCCATCATACTGAATATATACAACACAAACGTTGTAACCCAATTCTTCTTCGGCAATACCCCAACGTTTAATGTCATCGAAACGGAAATTTTCGCCAAATAACTCAATAGCGCGTTCGCGGCGAATTTCACCCAACATAGTAAGGTCGCTGTAAGGAGCAATTAAATCGTTGGTTAAATCGGCAACACCTGCACGTGCTCTGACAAGGTTAATCGATTTATCCAAATCGGCATCAGAAATAGAACCACTTCCTAACTCGCAGGTAGCCTCAGCATAGATTAACAATACCTCTGCATAACGAATTAAAGGATAGTTATACGATTCGTCACCTGTTTCGCGGTTAATGTGCTCAGTTGTAAATTTACGACCAGTGTAACCAAGGTCACGAGCATTAGAAGGCGAAGTAAGGTTAGGCACATAGGTATAATCGTAACCTGTACCAGCATCTTCGAAGGCAACGCCATACTGCGCACCAGCCCCATTGGTACTGCCGCCCCAGCCCCAGTATTCTTTAAGAGGTTCCTGAACCAGACCAACCAAACGAAGATCGCGGTTTGCAAACTCATCAACCATGCCGCTATATCCTTCGAACAATGGAGAATGCTGTACTGGCAGACCATCGGTACACAAATACATGTCCATTAACTTACGTGTAGGACAGTGAGGTTTTGTGTGAGTCAGGTTCTCGTTGATTTGAGCGTAGGTATAATCGTAAATGGTTTGGAAAATATATTCCTTATTGCTAGCTTTTGTAAAACCGCCAGGGTTCGACTGAGCATCTTCCAAATTGAAAAGGTAGAATAAAGTTCTGTCGTTATATTCTTCGCTAAACTCTTCGCTATAACCGGCTCCCATATCATCCTGGTGATCCCACAATTCAAAAGAACCACTATTCATCACAGCTTCTGACTGCGTTTTAGCCTCAGTCAACATTTCGGTTATACTTGGGTAATCCGATGGTTTTGCTGAACCTGCGCCAGAAGTCACACCATCACCATCTAAGTAATCTAAATCGGCATATTTTTCGTAAGTAGCTTCAAACAGGCAGATACGGGCTTTAAAAGCACGGGCAGCTTCCACTGAAACTTTTCCGTAATCATCATCGGAGATATCACCAAATGCAGGCAAATAATCGATGGCCATATCCAAATCTTCCAATATTTGGTAAACCACTTCGTAGCGGCTGTTACGTGCGCCGTAAACTTCTTCCGAACTTACATCTAAAACACTGGTTACAATAGGTACACCACCAAATTTTTTCAGCAGTTTCCAGTGGTGCCAGGCTCTGAAAAAGTAAGCAGCTCCAACCGATTCTTCAATGTCAGAAAAGTCGCCGGTATATTCGGCAGCCTTTTCAATCAACTGATTATTGTAACGTAAATAGGTGTAGTTATTATCCCAATCGTCATCCTGGTTTGCTGCAGAAGTAGTTCCCTGACCATAATTAGGACTGTCGTAAGTAAGGTTCCCGGAAAGATCAGAAGTTTCGTCACCATCCTCGAAAGCAATACGTTTGTAGAAATAATTTGAGGCATATTCAAATTGTGCGGCAGTTTGAAAATAAACCGACTCAGTTACCTCATCCTGTGGGTCCTGGTCCAAATAATTTTCACAACCTGTCAGGAAAAATCCTGAAAGGAATAGCACAAAGCCAAATCCTTTAATATATTTATTTATATTCATTATATATTTTTTTTTGAGTTAACGATTAAAATGTAGCTTGTATACTAAATATTAACGCAGACTGGAATGCTAAAGCATCTCCATTGGTTGCATCTTCTCCGTGCTCAGGATCTAAACCATCGTTCACATTCGAAATTGTGAATAAATCGTTACCTGTTACAGATAAACGAAGACGGTCGATTCCTACCTGATCCAATATCGATTTTGGTAATGTATACCCTACTGTAATAACTTTAGCACGCAAATACGCTGCTTTCATAACGTTAATATCATTGGTTTGTGCATAGTTCCAAGTCCTACGACTTGTGTTATATCCAATAATTGGAAGCTCAGAACCAGTGTTTTCAGGTGTCCATGTTTTTTCTAACCATGTTTCGTTTTGTCCCATCCACCATTTTGCAAAGGGATAAGCCAAGGCTCCTGAACGTACAATATACTGGCGTCCAACACCTTGAAAGAATGCACTGAAATCGAAATTTCTATAACGCGCTCCCAGGTTAATTCCAAAACTATAGTGAGGATTAGCATCGCCGTAGTAAGTCAAGTCGTCGGTATTAATAATACCGTCTTCATTCACGTCAACTCTTCTTACACTACCAGGAATCAAACGGTTTGAACTGGTGTATGAAGGAATTATTGTTCCTGTTGCCAGGGTTGATATGTCAGAAGGATCTGCAAAACCAACTTCCTCGTAATAGGCCAATACTTCATCTTCGTTTTGCAACAAACCATCTGTTTCGTAAGTATAAATTGCATTTAAAGGTTTTCCTTCAATGGCATTATCGTTAATACCATATGAATAAGACTGAGCACCTTCTTTACGAGTTACTTCGCCTTTACTATCCCACATTGAAAGACCAACATTGTAATCTACTTCACCAATTTTGTCTCTCCATTTCAATTCAACTTCCCAACCTTTGTTAACAAAGTCACCACTGTTGGTTTTCGGAGCCGAAGCACCCAAAATCTCAGGATAGGTAACACTAATCAACATATCGTTGTTTTTATTATAGAAGTACTCCATAGTACCGCTTAAACGGCTATCCATTAAAGCGAAGTCAACTGCAAAGTTGGTTTTTGCAACGCGCTCCCAGGTACGGTCGGTAGAAGTCATCGACGAAACCCAGGCTGTGTTTTGAGCCGCTGGAGTTACCCCGAAGTATTCTGTTCCAGTACTGATGGTTGAAACGTAGTCATAATTACCAATACCTGTGGTCGATCCCATTTCACCGTAAGATAAACGAAGTTTTAAATTATCGAAGATACCGTCTTTTAAGAAGCCCATTTCCGATAAACGAACACCGGCAGAAGCTCCGTAGAAGTTTTTCCAGCGGTAATCAGGGTCTAATTGAGAAGAACCGTCTCTACGAGCCGATGCCTCTAACAAATAAATACCATCGTAATCGTAATTTAAACGAGAAATATACGATACCTGACCAACTGCATCTTGTTCACCACTATTTGTTGATGTGGTAACGTCACCTGTACTAATAGCATCTAAATCATCCGATGACATTCCACTTCGGTACATCTGGTAATTGTAGTTCTGTTTTAATTCAGAAACGGCACCAAGCATTACACCCAAATTGTGTTTACCAAACGAACGTCTGTAATTGGCTTGCACTGTGTGGTTTTGGAAGAATACTTTGTCTAAATCTACTCTAACATAAGTTGAAGCATCTGAAGTTTCAATTTCTACATCACCATCCCAGTTATAAAGGGTTACCTTTGCAAAACGTTTTGTTTTATCGCTTCGGCGTTTGGTAATATTCGCCTGATAGTTAAACGACAAACCTTTTACATATTTGTCTAAATCAAGGGTTATTCTACCACCCAAACGAATCGATTCTTGTTCGGTTACCGTACGACCACCTTCTTCCAATTTTGCAGGAATGTTATTTCCCCACAAACTATAAAATTGTCCGTATGGGTTATAAATAGGATACATTGGTGGATTCTGAAGTCCTTCTCCAACACCTTGAGTTGGCTCGTCAATAACCCTAACATCGTAACCTACATTAAAATCAGTTTTTATCATATCGCTGATATCGTAAGTAACCTTAGTGCTAAAGTTGTATTTTTTAGCGCCATCGTACACTTGCTCGCAAGTTGAACGCTCGTTGGCATAACCAATAGATGTGCGGTATGTAGCGCGGTCGCTACCACCAGAAATAGATACATTATGACGATGAGAAGCTGTTGTTCCGTAGCTATAATCATACATGTCTACATCCTCAAAACGGTGGTCTTTTCCGAAGATATAATAAGACTCGGGAGATAATGGGAAAGTACCATTTGCAATTTGGTAAAACTCGTCTTGAGAAAAAAGTCGACCGGTAAAACCAGCAGTAGTTATATTACCGTTTCCGTCATCATAGTCAATCATATCGTTGGTACCTGCATTGTACCAAATCTGCGCCCATTCAGAGAAATTTGCAATGGGTAAATCGTAGGAAAAGTTCAACTGGTAATCGCTTTGGTAATCAACCTTTAGTTTCCCTTTTTGACCATTTTTAGTAGTAATAAGGATTACACCACCGGCAGCTTTAGTACCGTAAATTGCAGCAGCACCATCTTTCAACACCGAGTAGGTTTCAATGTCGTTCGAGTTGATGGTAGAAAGTTGCCATTCAGGAATTTCCAATCCATCAACAATAATTGTTGGTGAAATATTGTTAACCGACATATCACCACGGATTTTTATGTCGGTATCTTCATTACCCGGACGGGCATTTCCTCTGGTAACTAATACACCGCTAACTTCACCCTGCATGGCCAAAATAGCGTCTGAAGTACTTTTACCACGCATTACTTCTTCACCTTTTACCTGGGTAACAGCACCGGTTAAGGTAGCTTTCGATTGTGTACCATAACCTACAACCACCACTTCTTCTAAGCCAACGGCATCAGGTTTCATGGTTAAATTAATGCTGCTTTGCCCGCCTACAGTAATTTGCTGAGTAAGCATACCTACAAACGATACAGAAAGTACCGTTTCAGGAGTAACACCGGTAAGAACAAATTCACCATCGAGGTTGGTTACAGTTCCCTGTGTAGTTCCTCTTACCACCACGGTTACACCCGGTAGTGGCTGGTTTTCATTATCGACAATCTTTCCACTAACTGCTTTTTGCTGGGCATAAGCACCAACACTGGCAGCTACGAAAAAGAGCGTGAACATTACAAAGCATAACGCTTTAATAATTCCATTTTTGTTTTTCATAAAAAATTAGTTTTTGTTAAAAATTTAGAGAAATACTTTATTGATTTTCAATATCATAGAGTCTGAGGGAAACTTAAAATCAGTTTCTATTCATACTTTTTATAGTTTATTATTGATTCGAGAAAATAATAGTCGGCATAAACCAAAGGCACATCCACCTCCGATTCGTAAGGCAAGGAACCGGTAGAGTGTTTCAGCAAGAATCCACCGTTTTCACCAACTTCTGCCAGGTACTCAGGCGAAGATAAACTTGTTAGTATATTTTTGGCAACTTCTCTGTAGGTGTCGTTTTTGGTATACGATGCCAACTCAAATAAAGCTGATGCAATAACCGCAGCCGCCGATGCATCTTTGGGTGCATTCGGTATTTTAGGGTCTTCAAAATCCCAATAAGGAATTTGGCCTTCTTTTATACCGTCGATTGCTAAAAGGTAATTAGCAACGTTTTTAGCCTGCTCCAGAAATTCTTTCATTCCGGTTTCGCGGTACATCATTGTAAAACCATAAATGGCCCAGCCTTGTCCGCGCGACCAATCGCTTTCGTCGGCATACCCTTGGTGTGTATTTTTGTTTAACACCTCACCTGTTGCTGGATCGTAATCAATAACGTGGTAACAAGAATAGTCATCGCGAAAATGATTATTCATGGTAGTTTGCGCATGTTTAATGGCAATTTCCTTAAAACTGTTGTTGCCGGTTTCTTTAGCCGCCCACATTAACAATTCCAGGTTCATCATATTATCAATAATAACCGGATATTTCCAGTGTGCGGTTTTAGGATTGCTGTTCCACGAACGGATACAGCCAACCACAGGATTATAACGGGTTGAAAGGGTTTTTGCCGATTGAATCAATATTTCGCGATACTTGGCATCATCGGTATATTTAATAGCATGCCCATAACTGCAATACATTTTAAAACCAATGTCGTGGTCGTCTCCATTCCACTGTTCGGCTTCCAAAGCCTCGGTATATTCAATGGCATGTTTTTTCCATTTATTGTCGCCTGTAAGTTCGTACATCATCCAAAGGTTTCCAGGAAAAAAGCCACTGGTCCAGTCTTGTGCCGAAACAACTTTTAACTCATCATTTTCGAAAGTACGAGGCGAAGTAAGTATCTCAGTACGCAGATGTTGTGCACTTTTTAAAGCGTATTCAAGTTGTTTTTCCGAATGCTTTACTACACAATTTAAATTATCGGTGGTACTACAATTACAACTAATAAAAAGAATTAAATAAAAAAGGGAAATATATTTTTTCATATTTAGGTTTTGTTACTTGATTTTTGATATGTAGTTAAAACAAGGATCTTCCTTCCGGAGCGGAAGAAAGATCCGAAACTAACTAACTATCTATCTAACCAAAACTATGCTTTCGTAGTTATTATTCATTTTAGTTTTATTGATTTTATCAAAACTTACCTCGTTTAATACTCGGCGTGGTTGATAATTTTACGATTGCTAAAATACTTTTGGGGGATATAAAAAATTAACACAGCTGTTGCAATATCTGGCAAATTTGTTGCACGTTAAAACACATGTTGCACCGATGCAACATGAATACAAAGGCCTGAAAACAAGCGGCTTTTATTTTTGTTGGGGAGTTGTTAAAAAAACGAAATATTTTGATGGCCTTTTTACCAGTGTAAAAGTTTAAGATGCTGCAAAACGTATGAAAATGTGTTATTTCATGAAAATGCCTTATAATAGAATGGAAAGCATTAATGTTTTACTTTTAAATAAATTTAACCTTTACTCTAAATATATATTAATTCGGGTTTGATTAGTAATTTTGCCCCAGTTTCAATTAATTTTTAATAGAAATCGATACATTTTGTTGAAGGACTACTTTTTTGCCTGCTGCAAGAATAGTCGGGATTATGCGAGAGAAAATAAAGTGACAGCTACAAATATTAGCGAAATCTGAAGGTACATACAGAAATAAACACGATTTGACCTTTGTTCTGAGAAACTTTGTAGTTAAGTCAATGTATTGCACAGAATCATCAATTTTTTTCGTGTTAAGATTCTATATTTTTTATTTTTGAATTCTAAATCGAACTTATGAGGTTAAAATTTATCTTCTGCGTTGTACTTCTATTTTATACCCTCCAATTAATAGCTCAACCCGACGATATCCGGTTCCGGCAAATATCGCCTCCGGGAGGCTATAGTTTTCAGGCTATACATTCGTTTAACCAGGATAAGTATGGATACATGTGGATGGGAGGTTTCGACGGAGTTATCCGGTACAATTCGAAAGAAATTACCCGCTTTACCCATAATGCGGAAGATGCTGACGGACTACCTAGCAACACCATAACTTCAATTGCTATCGACAATAACAACAACATTTGGGTGAGTACCGACAAAGGCCTCTGTTTTTTTAACCATAGCACACAACAATTTAACCGAGTAAAATACACCTACGAAAATGGCTCCATTGCCAATAACAAACTTTTCTCTATTCAACTTGATGGTAATGGAAAACTCTGGATTGCTGATGAAGAATTTCTGGGGTATCTGGATCGGGAAAATAACAAAATGGTACGGATTACTAATGGACTTACCAGCGCTCCCCGCCTTTTGTTTAACGACGAAACCAACCGTTTGTGGCTCGGTACACTTAACGGTGCTGTTTTTCTGGTACACCCCGACAAAGGAAATGTAGAACAGAAAATTGAAGGGCTAGGCTCGCTGGTACGAACAATTTGCACCAGTTTCAATAAAATTTGGGTAGGCTACCAGGAGCACGGTGCCCGCCTTTACGATTTGGAAGGCAACTTAAAAACACATTATTCTTACACCGAAAATCCAGAGTTTGATATTAAGTCTACCAGCATACGAAAAATATGGAGAGATACTCGCGGACAGGTTTGGATTGGCTCGTACCATGGATTATTTAAGTTTGTGGGAAACCAATTAACACACTTTGTCCACGATAAATACGAAGGCTTACCGCATAATTCAATCTTTGATATTTACGAAGATCGGCAAGGAGGTTTATGGATAGGAACCTGGTCGGGAGGAGTGGCCTACCTTCACCATTCGGATAATAAATTTACCAATTATCGCCATTCAAAAGAACCCGGTGCAATATCCGATAACATGATTAGTTCTTTTGCCCAAACCCCTGATGGCGAATTGTATGTAGGCACCGAATTGTTTGGGCTAAATAAATTTCACCCCCGCACGGGAAGTTTTACTCCCATTGAGGTTCGTGAAACAAAAGGAGTGCTCGACATTAAAGCTCTGGAGGTTGACGATAAGGGCGGATTATGGATAGCCTCAGCATTTAACGGAGTGTATTATCGTCCCAAAGGCAACAACAAATTCATTCATTTTGCTGCAGGCCAGGAAGACGGCAACCATGTTTCGGCACGCGAAGTGTATTCCTTATGCAAATCGGATTCGGGAATGTGGATTGGCACCAACCTGGGTGGTTTAAACTTTTACAACTTCAACACAAAAAGAATAACTTTTAAATCGAACAAGACCCCATTTTCAGCGCTTACGAAACAGATTCTCAGAACAATGTCTATCGACAACAAAAACAACCTCTGGATTACAACTCTGAACGGCGTGTATAAATTTAATTTGCCATCGGGCATATCAACCCATTATAATACTACTGCCGAAGAAAAACACAAAACCAGTAGCCAATCGTTCTATTTTGCCAAACAGTTGTCTGACGGAAAGGTATGGATTGGAACCGGGGGCAATGGCATAAATATTTACGATAACTCTACCGATGTACTTAGTTTTTTCGATGCCAATGGCTTGCTTGCTGACAAAGATGTGTATGGAATAATTGAAGGTCGCAACAATAATGTTTGGATTACCACAAACGATGGATTAATCCTTCATAATTCAAAAGATAACACCTCGCGACGATTTGTTATAACCGATGGTATTCAGGGAAATTTGTTCAATCCCAATGCCATTTATAAAGATAGAGATGACAATCTGTATTTTGGAGGAACAAACGGATTTAGTCTGTTAGAACCCAAGAACATTAATATGAACAAACGGGCTCCCAACATTCTTGTTAACAGCATAAAAGCCAACAACCGGGCAATTGTCCCTATTCAAACCGGGGTGAATAAATTTGAACGAATTGTTCTTCGTCCAGACGAAACAAACTTGAATTTCCATTTTTCGGCCGACAATTTTTTGCTGCCCGAAAAAAACGAATATTCCTACCGCTTATCCAATTATATTGACGAATGGGTGCAAGCTGGCAACAACGGAACGGCAACATTCATGAATATTCCGGCAGGTGAATATGTTTTTGAAGTAAAGGCCTGCAATAACGATGGTATTTGGAACGACAACAGTGCAATAATACCTGTTACAATTCAACAATACTGGTACAAATCTAATTTTGCAATATTGTTTTATTCGTTTGCAGCTTTACTGGTTGCCTGGCTCATTATCCGTTTTTTCCGCGAACGCTCGAAACTAAAAAAGGCACTGCTAATCGAAAAAATAGAGCACGAACAGGAAGAACAAATGAACGAAATGAAACTCAAGTTCTTCACCAATATTTCGCACGAATTCAGAACCCCTCTAACCCTGATTAACGGACCGGTAAGACAGCTTTTAAATGCCGATAATTTAACAGAAGAGCAACACAAACAATTAGACACAGTAAAACGAAACAGCAACCGTTTACTTCAGCTTATTAACCAAATTATGGATTTACGAAAGCTGGAAAAAGGAATGGCCAAGCTCAATATTACCAAGGTCGAACTGGTTGATTTTACCAACGAAAGAATACTTTCGTTTTCAGAAGAAGCTCGCTCGAAAAATATTAATTTATCGTTTAATTATAACAAAAGCTCGTGCATTATTGAAGCCGACGAAGAAAAGCTCGATAAAATTATTTTCAACCTACTGTCGAATGCATTTAAATTTACACCGGCAAACGGAAATATTTCCATAGCCCTGCATGGCAACAAAACAGAAAATGTAAACTACTTTTCCAACCAATTAAGCTTCGGGAAACTCGACAAGGAAGACTATATAGAAATTGTGGTGCTCGATAACGGACATGGAATTGACAGCCAGGATTTACCCAATGTATTCGACCGTTTTGAGCGGGGAAAAACAAAAAAAGACAGAAACAGTACAGGAATTGGCCTAAACCTTTGTAAAGATTTTGTATTAATGCACCGCGGAGTAATTATTGTACAAAGTACGCCCGGCGAAGGAACACGTTTTTCGGTACAATTACCAACACGACAAAAGGCACAAAAAATAATGTACCAAAGCCACGAAAAAGTTAGAAATATCGACTCGTGGGAGATATCGACACCCATAGACACCCAGCTGGAGGAAGTAACTAAAGGCATTAGAATATTAGTGGTTGAAGACAATGAGGATCTTCGTGAATACATTATTCAGCTGCTAAGAAATAACTATTCAGTGTTATCGGCAGCCAATGGAAAGCAAGGTCTGGAAGTTTTAAAAAAGAATAACGTTGAACTTATTGTTTCGGATGTAATGATGCCCCAAATGGATGGTTTTGAATTTTGTCAGACCATAAAATCCCAAATTGAAACCAGCCACATTCCGGTAATTCTTCTTACCGCTCTATCCTCGTCAGAGAACACCTCCACAGGTCTGGAGAAAGGTGCTGATGCTTATATTTCGAAACCATTCGACGAAAACGTATTGCTATCGCAAGTAAAAAATCTACTGCTGCAGCGCAAACGTCTTCAGGAAAATTACGCGAAAAAATTTATAACCCAACAACCTATCGATATTGGCAGCCTCGACAATTATTTTCTAACGAAAATAAATACAATTATTGAAGAGAATATTTCGAATGAAAATTTCACGGTTGATTTGTTGGCCACCAAATTGGGCCTGAGCAGAAGTCAGCTTCATCGTAAGTTAAAACAGATATCTAATCATTCTACATCGGAGTACATTACCATGGTTAAAATTAAAAAAGCCACCGTATTGCTTGCTTCAAAGAGTTACAGTATTGACGAAATTGCTTTTAAAACCGGATTTAACAGTCACTCCTATTTCACTAAATGTTTTAAAAAAATACACGGACAGTCGCCAAAAGAATATATAAAAGATGTACTGTAAGCCCAAATTAATTTAATTACCCGGGTTAAAACACACCTCTCTTAATTCGGAATCGTCGCGTGCAGAATCATACCTGCAGCAATAAATTTTCGTAAATCTAAGCGTAGAAAAATATTAGACGGGTATACGAAATCGACAGAAATCAATACTTTTGGTTAAATTTGGCGAAGCGCATAAAATACCGGCCTGCCATCAAAATAAATAAAGAAAGCACTGCAGGCAGATGTGAATGGCCAGAAACAATATAAACTTGAAAGATAAAATCAAAAAAATATCGTCTCATTTAAAATTTAACAAGCTTAAAAACAACAAACAGGTTGTTATTTATTTAGTGTGCCTGTTAATTGCTACAGTGTTGTGGTTTTTAAATGCTTTGGAAAAGGATTATTCTACAAGTATTTGGTACCCGGTAAGATATATTGATCCGCCTAACCAGCAATTCCTGTCGAACGAGCCGCCATCTAAACTCGAGTTAAAAGTTGATGCCCATGGTTTTACCCTTTTGCGGTATAAAATGAGCTTAACGTTTTCACCAATTCTTCTGAACCTGAGCAGCATTACAAAAGATACTCCGTCGAACAATGGTTCGTACTCTATTCCTACCCAAAGTCTGTTGCGAATAATCAGAAGCCAGGTAAGCAACGAAATTACTGTTCGCGAAGTTAATCCCGAAATTTTGCTGATTGATCTCGACAGCCTGAAATCGAAAGTTATTACGGTAAAAGCTGCTGTTGACTTTAGCTTTAAGCCGCAGTTTAACCTAAAAACTCCGGTAAGTTTAAGCCCAGCCGAAGTTAATATAACAGGGCCGGCGCACACCATCGACACCCTACGTTTTCTTTATACCGAATCCAAAACATTTGACGACCTGGACATTAGCGTGGAAAGAAACCTGAATATTCTACATCCAAAAAACACAAGCATCGTTCCCAAAAACGTTCTCCTGAAAATTGACGTTGAGAAATTCACCGAAAAAGAGATTAAAGTTCCTATTCAAATAAAAAATAAACCAGATAATGCTAAAATTAAGCTGTTTCCATCGGAAGTAAAGATAAGTTGTTTGGTGGGATTAAGCAATTTCGAAAATATTACTTCCAACGATTTTAAAGCGGTTGTCGACTATAACTCCATAACCGGAGAAAGCACCAATTTGGCCATTAACATCGAATCGCAACCAAAATTTATCGAGCTTATCCACTCTGTACCTAAATCGGTAGAATACCTGGTAGAAACCAATTAATTTTTCAATGAATGGCAATTATTATAGGAATAACAGGAGGTATTGGCAGTGGAAAATCAACTGTCTGCAACATTTTTAGGCTTCTGAATGCTCCGGTTTTTGAAGCCGATGCCGTTGCGAAAGAACTTACCAATTCGAATCCCGAAATAAAAAACGGACTTATTGACCTCTTTGGCCCTGACATATACATGCAGAATGGCACAATTAACCGAAAAAAACTGGCTGGCATAATTTTTAATGACGATACACAGCTGCAAAAAGTAAACAGCTTGGTGCACCCTGTTGTGCGTTCTGAATTTCACCGTTGGGCAGCACAGCAAAACGCACCCTACCTGATTCAAGAAGCCGCCATTTTATTCGAAAGTGGTTTTTATAAAATGATGGATTTTACCATCCTGGTTTCGGCACCCGAAGAAATGCGGGTAGAACGGGTTAGTAAAAGAGACAAAGCCTCTGCAGAGCAGGTACGCGAACGAATGAGCAAACAATGGAGCGACGAACAAAAACGAAAGCTGGCAAGCATTGAAATAATAAATGACAACAAGGAATTAATTATTCCTCAAATAATAACGATTGATAAGCAATTAAAAGAATATGGCAAAATTTGGTAAATGGATAGGTGCAGGGCTGGGAGCTTTTGCCGGCGGACCTATTGGAGCAATTATAGGATTTACTATTGGCTCGATGATTGATGGCGGGCAACAAGCGGTTAAAACCGGAACAAGAGGTGGATATAGAACCCGCACAACCACCGGTGGGTACGTAATGAGTTTGCTTGTACTGGTAGCTGCGGTAATGAAAGCCGATGGCAAAGTGCTAAAATCGGAACTCGACTACGTAAAAAAATTTATGGTACACAACTTTGGCGAAGACTCCGCACAGGAAGCTGTAAAAATGTTACGCGATATACTCAACCAAACCATTCCGGTAAACGAGGTTTGTAACCAAATAAAAAGTAACATGAACTATTCGGCACGCCTGCAACTTGTACATTTCATGTTTGGCATTGCGCAGGCCGACGGACATATCGATCCCTCGGAACAGCAACTAATTACTCATATTTGCAACCAAATGGGAATTAGCAACAGCGATTTCGAATCGATACAAGCTATGTTTGTGCCTAGCACCGAATCGGATTATAAAATACTGGAGATTGAACGTAGTGCCACCGACGAAGAAATTAAAAAAGCTTACCGCCGAATGGCTATGAAATACCACCCCGATAAGGTGAGCACACTGGGCGAAGAGGTACAAAATGCCGCCAAAGAGAAATTCCAAAAAGTAAACCTGGCCTACGAGAATATTAAAAAGGAACGAAAGATTGCCTAAGCACAGTTGGCAGTAACAAGTTCATTCACAGCTCAAAAAAAACGCAACCATCTATAAATAAAAAGGAACGCCCGGTTCCTTTTTATTTATAATTCAGGTTCGACTATCAATTCGTATGTTCACGCAGATTATTAATCGAACTCGGGTTAATAGACGTACACTGACACCATAAATGCTGCTTATGGAATAGATAATTACGCTCAGTTGACAATATTATTTCAAATCAAAGCGGTCAAGATTCATAACTTTATCCCACGCAGCAATAAAATCCTTTACAAATTTCTCTTTTGAGTCTTTTGAGCCATAAACTTCAGCAAGCGCTCTTAATTCTGAATTTGAACCAAAAATAAGGTCTGCTCTTGTTGCTCGCCATTTCACTTTTCCTGTTTTTCGGTCGCGACCATCAAAACATTCTTTTGTTTCAGAATTTGGCATCCATGCTACACTCATATCCAGCAGATTTACAAAAAAATCATTGCTCAGCACTTCTGGTCGGGAAGTAAACACACCATGTTCTGAATTATCATAATTAGCATTTAATACACGCATCCCTCCTATCAGAACGGTCATTTCTGGAGCTGTTAAGGTTAACAACTGCGCTTTATCCACCAATAAGTCTTCGGTAGACATTGAGTATTTCTTTTTAAGATAATTGCGGAAACCATCAGCTACGGGTTCCAAAACTTCAAATGATTTGGCATCTGTTTGTTCCTGTGATGCATCCATGCGTCCCGGAGTAAACGGAACAATACAATGAATACCTGCATCCTTTGCTGACTTCTCTATAGCTGCACAACCTGCTAAAACAATAAGGTCGGCAATAGATACTTTTTTACCTCCCGCCTGTGAAGTATTAAATTTTTCCTGAATACCTTCAAGAGCCTTCAACACCTTGTTTAATTGTTTCGGGTTGTTTACGTCCCAATCTTTTTGTGGAGCTAAACGTATACGCGCACCATTTGCTCCGCCTCGTTTATCAGAACCCCGGAAGGTTGAAGCAGAAGCCCAGGCCGTTGAAACCAGTTGTGAGATTTTTAACCCGGAAGCCAGAATTTTAGATTTTAAGTCAGCAATGTCTTTAGCATCAATTAGAGGATGGTCAAGTGCGGGAATTGGATCTTGCCAAAGCAAATCTTCCGCTGGCACTTCTGGTCCAACATATCGCGTTTTTGGCCCCATATCCCTATGGGTGAGTTTAAACCATGCCCTGGCAAAAGCGTCGGCAAATTCAAGAGGATGTTCATAAAAGCGTCGCGATATTTTTTCGTAGGCAGGGTCAAAACGTAAGGATAAATCAGTAGTAAGCATCGTAGGTTTATGCTTTTTTGATGAATCATGCGCATCCGGCATTTCTTCGCCTCCATTTTTAGCCTCCCACTGATGTGCCCCTGCCGGACTTTTTGTGAGTTCCCATTCGTATTCAAATAGATTTTTAAAGAAATAATAACTCCATTTAACCGGTGTTTGTGTCCATATAACTTCAAGTCCGCTGGTTATAGTATCACCTGCTTTGCCGGTTCCAAAAGAATTTTTCCAACCTAAACCTTGTTCCTCAATATCAGCAGCTTCAGGTTCTGGTCCAACATGCATCGCGTCGCCAGCGCCATGGCATTTACCAAAGGTATGTCCTCCGGCAATTAAAGCAACGGTTTCTTCATCGTTCATGGCCATTCGTGCAAAGGTTTCCCGAATATCTTTTGCGGCGGCAACAGGGTCAGGAATTCCTCCCGGACCTTCAGGGTTGACATAAATCAGCCCCATTTGTATGGCAGCAAGTGGATTGTCCATTTTTTCCAAGTCCAAATCCCGCTCGTCATTTTCCAACCATTCCGATTCAGAACCCCAATAAACATCTTCCTCCGGTTCCCAAACATCTGCACGACCTCCGGCAAAACCAAAGGTTCGAAACCCCATCGATTCAAGGGCTACATTTCCGGCAAGTATCATCAGATCGGCCCATGATATTTTTTTACCATATTTTTGTTTGATAGACCAAAGCAATCGGCGTGCTTTATCCAAATTTGCATTGTCGGGCCAGCTATTTAAAGGAGCAAAACGTTGCTGACCTGTGCCGGCTCCACCCCGACCATCACCTGTTCGGTAAGTTCCAGCACTATGCCATGCCATACGAATAAAAAATGGCCCATAATGTCCAAAATCGGCTGGCCACCAATCTTGCGAATCCGTCATTAAAGCATAAAGGTCTTTTTTAAGGGATTTATAATCAATACTCTTAAACTCCTCTACATAGTTAAATTCCTCTCCCATTGGGTTTGATAAAGCTGAGTGCTGACGAAGAATGTTTAACTTTAATTGATTAGGCCACCAGTCGCGATTCTTTGTTCCGCCTCCTGCAGCACTTCGTTTCCCTATTGCTCCTGTAACAGGACACTTGCTAATATTTTCCGATTTATTATCCATGATTAAAAAGTTTTACTTACAATTTACAAAATATTGAGCATGTAAGCATCTAACTATCAGATAATTTTACACAGCACCAGTAACTGTTTTTGAGAAAAACACTAACATCTGTTTGCTTGAAAAGCTTGATTTACAACCCGGGGTCGATTTAAAATATTCCTTTCATAAATTCAGAATCAGGCAAAATTTGTATTGATAATGATGAAGAAACAGGGGGCTATTTTAAACCATTTATAGAAATAAGTGAAAATACGTACAATTGAAAAAGCTCCGTTAGTAAGCCGTTGTATCACTTACATTCTAATATTTTTACTATCGCGTGATGCCCTTTCCTGCGAAACGACACCGGTGCACTATCTGCCAAACTTGATTGTCGCCATCTTTATTACAGCATGCAATAAACTTATCTTCCCAAATCAATGCTTCGCAGCACACTAGGAGTCGTGGCATGTTGCGTGGCAATTTCCCGGAAAACCGTTACGTAGTTTTAGCGAGCTACACCCCATGATATTAAACACTTTCCCTGCCATTACTTCTACAAAATGTACACCCGTGTATTTTAGTTCTTTGAAGGATCAAACTCCCAGATACTACCTATATCACCATCTAATTCGGGAGAGCCAGATAACACATAGCCTTTACTATTAATTCCAAAACTTGCAAAAGCACTCATATTGATGGGACAATTTTGGTATTTATTCCAGCTATTATTCAAATTATCATATTTCCAAATTTCATTAGAAACATAACCATCTCCCCACACAAAGTTTTTACCCAGGCCAACATAAGCACTACCATCTATTACCATACATGCATACAAATTATATGCGCAAGAAGGTAAAGGCATTTTACTTTCCCATACATCGGAATCAACGTTGTACTCCCATAGTGTATTAATTGCAAAAGCCGTTTGACTAACTCCCAGGTATCCGGAATTTTCTATTGAAAATGAAAAACTTCCCCACACAGGATAAGTTGTCTGGGTAAAATCTTCAGGAAAGTCAGCTTTCCTGGTCCAGGTATTGCTATTTGGGTCATACAGCCATAACTTTTGATTTTTATAACAAGAACCAATGCATCCAAATTGGTCAAAGCTCATGGTAAAAGAATAATCATTCCGGACAACCTCATCTGGGAAATCTTCTTTTTTAGTCCAACTATTTCCAATAGGATCATATTCATAAAAACCATTCCCGAGTAGAACATAACCTTTTTCTTTCGTTGAAAATGCTTTTGGATACTGACCTGCACGCTCGGGAAGATCAAATTCCTGCCATGTATTTTCCAATGAATTAAACTTTAACCCTAATGATGTATTTGAGTTGATTATATATGCATTATCAGCTATTGTAAAAGATGTTGAGGCATAATTAACATCATGAGTCGCACTTAATCTTTTCCACGGAAAATATAAATCGAATTGCTCAACAGAGTTTCCTGTCATACCAGCTGTTTCTACAGCGATTACAACTGTGTCGGGTTCTGTTACCTGTGGTACTTCTACAAATAATTTGGTTTCGGTAACTGAGTCAACCAAGGCAATATGTTCTCCAAACCTTACTGTATTTCCCGATTTCGATTGCCCGAAATTTGTTCCGTATATAATTACTTGTGTTCCAGCAGCACCAAATTTAGGCTCAAAATCTGTTACTACAGGAGGCAAACTTCCTTCACTAATAAATGATTCCTCATTTCCGTAAACCTCGTATTGGTCAGTAAGAATATAAGCACGCACATAATAGGTTTGTCCTTTGGCAAATCCACTATTAACATTGCACGAATAAATTCCTTCACTTGCCTTATCTTCAAACATTATGTTATAGTCCAGAGTTGTTGCATTAGATTCTGTGCTCCAAACGAAACCATACTTTAATATCGCATTATTACCTAAGTTGGTTATGTCAGCTGAAAATTCAGCACCTGTATTATTTACGCCTGGTAAATTTGTAATAACATACGGATAATCTTTGGGCTGAACTTCTGCATCCTCTTCACAATTTGTTAGCGACAATAACGCGGCAACTATTATAATAAATTTAAGATATCTCATAATTAGAAATTTATTCCTGTTAAAACACTAATTGCAGAACTGCCAAGTAGCTCATAATCGCCTTGGTAAAATGGAGCATTATATCTTAATTCAAAAAATAGCGATTTTTTATAATTCAGCTTATATTCCAATCCTCCACCTACAACATAAGCTAATTGAATATCACTAATCATCGATGTAATTTCAGTATCACTTATTTCTATTGTAGTTTCATTAATGGTTGTTTTATACAGAAGAGTTTCATTCTTAATAAAATATGCTCCATTAATACCAACATTAATAAAAGGACGTATTTTATTTGATGGATATGCATATCTTAATAAAAGGGGAACATTTACAGACGTAAAATTAGCAACAAAATCCAGGTCTTTATTATCAACTAATTTATTGTATGAATAACCATGTTTAGAGAATAATATTTCAGCATGCAACGAAAAATCGGTTACAAAAATTGGATTATCGATGAACAAGCCTACCGAAAATCCACCGTCGTAGTTATAGTCGAAATCTTTTAAATCGTTATATGCTTCATCCGCAGGAATTAGTTTCAAAAACTCATAAGCAAATAAAAATCCATATTTAAAATGAGGAAACGGTTTTAATGCACACTGATTATACCTTGAAAAAAGTTTGGATAATGACCTTTTATTATAGCGAACAAGTTTACATGCATCCAAAACATTTGGGCAATCCTTTGTCAAATTTAATAGTTGTGTAGAATAATCTTCCTGCTTGTTATTTCGTTCTGGCATTTCAACAAAAAAGGTACTGTCTTTCTGTATGAAAAATGTCTTTATACCTTTTTCGGCGTAGTAATATAGAATTGTTTCCCCGTTATGTACCCGTTCCAGAAAGACTGTTTTTAATGAATCGGCGATATAAATTTCTTTCGATATATAAACTCGTCCGTCTTTAAATCCATATTCATTAATTTCGTAAGGCGTGTATTGTATTATTTTGTCTCCTAGTTTTACCTGGCATAATTGCGAGTTTATATAGTCCCGGCCATCCAATAGTTCAATTCCATACGAAGATGTACTGTCTGTGGCAAAGTATTCACTTTGGCAAAAAGAAAGTTTTGGAACTAATGCAATTAAAATTATTATGTATAAATGTTTCATCGTTTATTCATATTGTGTGTTACGGTTGATGGCATAGCGCCAATTTGTTTATTCAGTATTTTTATTTTTAATAATTGAATTCCATATTTATATTCAGACCTGTCATTAAGTGAATTCATTCGTGTAAATCGAAGTCGTTGTGAAAGAAGTATTTTTTTTAAAACTTCAAGTGATGTGTAATGATAAACTTTTACTTCCTTATTCATCTTTTAAATTCCAAGACTTTTCCTTAATTTTTCCATTTTCTTATCATGCTCAATTCTCTCTTGTTTTTCCCGTTCTTCGTCCTGACGAATTTGCTCGATTATAAAAGAAATTTCATCACTCGTAAACACCACAGATTCATTACTGTCCAAGGAATTATTAACTTTTTTCAATAATTTGTCTTTCCGTTTTACAAATTCATTTTTATCTCCACAACCATGTCTCGAAAAATGAAATTTCTCATCCAATACGATATCGCAAATTTGTAAGGCTTGATAAATCTTTTTTTGTTTTTCAAGTCCTATTGCTAGCTTCTTTTGAACATATCCAGTATTGTGTCCATAGAGCATTGCTAACCTTGCATGTTCTATGTGTTTCTCATAAAAAATTGGATTTTCATCTCTTACTTTGAAATATGCATCCATAAGATTGACATGAACTCCAGCAGATTCAGGTGTTGTAGCTAAAAGTTTTTTCCCTAATTCAATGGCTTCGTGATATTTTTTCTCGAAAACTAAGTTTCCAATTGAGCAATATGCTGGAATTTGAGACTCTGCAACAATACTTGCATTTGATGGTATTTTATTTTTAGCAACAGAAGATACATTAACCATAACTTCTTTTTTCGCTCGTGAATTTTCTGGTTTCGTTGAATTATTTCCAAATAGTCTATTAAATAAATTCATATTCTTTCAATTAAGGCCTGCTTGGTTTAAACTTGCCCATAACTCTGTTATAGAACTCTACATTCCCTAAAAACATACCCCATACATCCTTCCCCAGGAAGTATTGTAAAGCTTTTAGCTATCTTATATTTTTTGTAACAAGCATTAAATGGGTTTATATTTTGCATAACATTATCGCTACTTATATGCGTATAAATTCCGGTGCTTATCTAAGAATGAGGCTCGCTGTTTCGGTGCATGTGCAGCCAGTGCAAACCGTTTGCGGGTACTATTTGTGGGCGTGTAGTCAAAGTATCTTGGTTTTCAGGGCAATAAATATAAACATAATTTCAATAGCTTATTCCCGGGGTGCCATCTTTTCTATAAATAAATCGTTTTTATGTTTTTCTGCAATCTGCTGTGGTAAAACACTGCCTGCATGAGCCTTGCGTCTGGCAGCTGATTACATTTTTTACTTTTAACCGGCGGGGACCACAGCTTTGATACTGGAAGAACTGCCCAACAAATTACTGCCCATCAAAATTTCAGCTGGCTTAAATAAGAAGAAACACTAAAACTGAACGAAAGCAATCGGGTATAAGCTGAGAGATTACGGAAATCACCAAA
>JBFHFE010000013.1:0-127654 GCA_041583785.1 Draconibacterium sp.
CAAGCATGTACCATGAAGTAGAAACTTGATTCAGCCCAAGAAAGTCATTGAGTTTGTAAAAGGATGAATGGCGAATTGGTAAAAATGGCAACAGATTGAAGAATAATAATTTTTCACCTAAATAAACGCCACGAAGTGGCAACTTAATTCAGCCCAAGGCAACGCCTTGGAAAGTATGTAACGAGAATAAAACAACGCCCTGAAAGGGCAACTTAAAATACTATGCCAACAAAAGGAAACATATTAATAGTAGACGACAACAAAAGCATCATCAGCACCCTGGAGATACTGCTGGGGCCTGAATTTGATGAGCTAAAAGGAATCACCAACCCAAACCGGATTCCTGAAGAATTGCGAACCGGCAATTATAACCTGGTAATTCTTGACATGAACTTTCAGGCCGGTATAAACAACGGAAATGAAGGTTTGTACTGGCTCGAACAAATAAAAAAAAGCCACCCGGATATATCAGTTGTGCTGATAACTGCCTATAGCGAAGTGGAGTTGGCGGTAAAAGGGCTGAAGCAAGGAGCCACCGATTTTGTGCCCAAACCCTGGGATAACAGCAAATTACTGGCAACAGTAAAATCAGCTATTCAACTAAATTTTTCTAAAACCGAGGTTGGGCAGCTAAAACGAAAACAGGCAGGGCTAAAGCAAGAACTGAACCGCGACCAGAAATATATAATTGGCTCATCGCCACAGTTAATGAAGGTGATAAACCTGGTTCGTAAGGTAGCCAAAACCAACGCTAATATTCTTATTACCGGGGAAAACGGAACCGGAAAAGAATTGATTGCCCGCGAAATTCATCGTTTGTCGCAACGCAACCGAGAAGTGATGGTAAGTGTTGATATGGGTGCCATTAGCGAAACACTGTTTGAAAGTGAACTGTTTGGACATGTAAAAGGGGCGTTTACCGATGCCCGT
The DNA here is from genome assembly GCA_041583785.1 of Draconibacterium sp. Lineage (GTDB taxonomy): Bacteria > Bacteroidota > Bacteroidia > Bacteroidales > Prolixibacteraceae > Draconibacterium. Next base: position 931 of record JBFHFE010000013.1, read on the forward strand.
GAAAATCGTGCAGGGAAATTTGAAACAGCACATAAAGGCACGCTATTTTTAGATGAAATTGGAAATCTTTCGTTTCATTTACAAGCCAAATTGCTGGCAGCTATTCAAAACCGACAATTTATGCGTTTAGGCTCCGACAAACCCATTCCTGTTGACATCCGTTTGGTTTGCGCCACCAATAAAAAACTGGAACAGATGGTTGCCGACGGGCTTTTCAGAGAAGATTTGCTGTACCGTATAAACACCATTCAAATTGAGGTTCCGCCACTACGAGAACGAGGCGATGACATTATTGTTTTAGCCGATTTTTTTCTGAAGAAATTTACCAGCAAATACGAAAAACACGGTTTGAAAATTAACCAGGCGGCACAATACAAGTTACTAAAATATCCCTGGCCCGGTAATATCCGCGAATTACAGCACACCATAGAAAAAGCAGTAATTTTAAGCGATTCGACAGTTTTAAAACCAGAAGATTTTTTCTTTAAACAAATACTTTCGGCTAAATTCGACGAAGAACACCTGACCATCGAAGAAATGGAGAAGCGAATGATTCTTTCTGCAATTGAGAAAAATGCTGGAAATATGAGCCTTGCTGCAGAGCAGTTGGGAGTTACGCGCCAGACCTTATATAATAAAATAAAAAAATACGGAATATGATTAGCAAAAACCTGTACCTGCAAATTTTAATTCGTGTTTTGTTTTTAGTTGCAACTGCGCTTTTCCTGGGTTGGACAATCTTTGCGCAAAAATCATATATTATTGCCTCAATTCCCACTGTAATTTTACTACTTTCAACTTACAATATCATCTATTTCTTAAATCGGATTAATCGCCGGATTTTCTATTTTTTCGATGCCATTAAAAATGAGGACTCTACCCTATCGTTCCCCAATAATTCGAACAACAAAATAGAAAAAGAACTCAACCAAAGTTTGATTAAGGTAAACAAACAAATTCAGCAAATCTACGTTGAAAACCAGCAACAAGAACAATATTTCCAGGCACTTCTGGAACACGCTGCAACCGGCATGTTTACCTTCAATAATAGAGGTTTTATACTTCACTCTAACAACCTTGCCAAACAACTGTTTAATGTTGATGTACTTACCCACATCAATCAGTTGAATCGAATTGACGCAAAACTTTTTCAGACAGTAAGCGACATTCAACCTTCTGAGCAACGATTAATTACCTTACACAATAAGAATGGCACTATTCAACTTCTAATAAAATCAAATTCGTTTAAGTCAGATAAAGAAGAATTGATGCTGCTTTCGGTGCACGACATAAAAAATCAACTCGACGAAAAAGAACTGGATTCGTGGCGTAAATTGATACGTGTTATGATGCACGAAATTATGAACTCCATTACACCAATCACTTCGCTTTCGGAAAGTTTAGCCGGGTATTTCTATTCCGAAGGAAACACCAAAACACCCGAACAAATTGATAATAATACAATTGAGACCACCATTCGCGGATTGGAGGTTATTCGCGAACAAGGAAAGGGACTGATAAAATTTGTAGAATCGTACCGAAAAATTACAAGACTGCCAGCTCCTGAGAAGAAAATATTTCCCGTAAAAAACCTGATTGATAATATTCGTATTCTTTCTTCGTCGTTTGATAATGCTAAGAATGTGCAATTAAAATGTGCAGTTATACCGGAAGAAATGGAAATTTTGGCGGATGAAAAACAGATTTCACAAGTACTCATTAACTTGGTTAAGAATGCGTTTCAGGCGAATAAAACCAATAAAAATGCACAAATACAAATCAGTGCCCTACTTTCAAAAAACGGCCGTCTTGAAATAAAAGTAAGCGATAACGGTTCAGGAATTCCTGAAGAATTGATGGATAAAATATTTGTTCCGTTTTTTACTACAAAGGACGACGGTTCAGGAATTGGGTTAAGCGTATCTCGACAAATTATGCAAATGCATGGCGGGGCGCTTAAAATTGTTTCTGAGCCGGGAAAGAATACTACGGCAATACTTTCATTTTAATACTTCTTCACTGCCATATCAGCCATTTAATATCATAAAATTAGTTCCAGTAAAATAAACGACCTTAAACTGTAAATTGCTTTCATTTTTTGCCTCAATTAAAGAACTATACAGCAAGATCTTACCTGTTAAGTAGAAAAGAAATATCGTCTAAAATTTGCGTATATCAAAGGTTACAGCTACATTTGGATTATAGAAAACGAGTTCATTTAAATAGAAAAAAGATATTTTCCGCATTGATTCGAAGTTGGTAAACTCAACAGAAAAAATTAAACCGAGAAAGCTCTTTATGGTTGCTAAAACAGGCCTTGTAGTTCCGATTTATCGGGATGAGTCTTTGGACCGATGGAAGTTTGATCAACCGGGCACTCAAATCCTGTTATACAGGGGTTTTACTTAACTGAATTGGTGCGGAATTTTTTTGTCTTTACTTCAGCTATTTAAATCGTTTCACAAACATTAGCAGTATAAGCAAAACACTTGAAAACAAAGCCCCTCGTGCAATAAAATCGCCATGTTTCACATAAAAAGTTATCTCGCGGTTTGCATTTATTGTGCCTTTTATGGCTGCTTCCTCCCACCAGGCTGTTGGCTGAATTACATCTCCTCGCTGATTTATAAAACAAGAAGTTCCGTTGTTGGCGGCGCGGGCAATACTTCGTCGGTTTTCGATGGCGCGTAACTGCGAAAACAGCAAATGCTGTTTGTAACCACGTGAATTCTTCCACCAGCCATCATTAGTTATTACAAAAATCAATTCGGCACCCTTTTTCACATAATCCGTAATATATTCGCCAAATACCGACTCGAAACAAATTACCGGTGCTATTTGAGTTCCATCTTTCGCAATAAAATTAGTTGCTTCCTTTTGTTGCCCCAAAGTTCCTGATGCACCACCAAGGTCGATAAACATATTTTTTAGAACAGGAAAGTATCTTAAAAATGGCGTTTTCTCAACCCCCATCACCAATTTAGATTTATGATAGAGCTGTGTTTCGCCTTCTCTGTTTGCATATAAAGCCGTACTATAGCGGTCGTAAAACACTCCATCTTTATTCCGTGCAGTAAACGAAGCCTCTTTTTCGTTGGGATAAACCTTAAATGTTGACACGCCAAAAACCAATTCTGCTTTTTTGTATCCATGCAGAAATGAAAGTATGCGGTTTAAAAATTCATTCGAATCTAACTTGTCCTCATTCCAATACCAGGGATTTTCGAAAATGGTTTCAGGGCCCAGTAGGAAATCGGTTTCATTGTTGCACACATCATCAGCTAAGCGAAGAAAAGCATTCAATTTTTTCTCTTCAGCTTCCATATCAAAACTTTCGAGATAAGGATCTACGTTGGGTTGAACAATGGCAATGTGCTTAGGATTGTGTTTTTCTGAGTAAGAAGAATAAAGGGAGGAAGAAAGTAAGAGCGGAAAGATGACAACCACCAGTAATGAGCATAAAACAGGTATTGCTTTCTTAAACGGCGTTTTCATCAAAATATTTCGTCCCAACTCAAACAATAAAATATTAACAAGGAGAATCCATAACGTTCCGCCAAAGGTTCCTGTATATTCGTACCATTGAATTATTTTTACGTTACCAGCTAAAATACTTCCCAATTGCAGGCAGGGCCATTCCAAATCCCAGTTAAATTGCACATATTCGTATCCCAGCCAAAATACAATCAAGGCAATCTTTCCTAAACCAGATGAGAATTCACGATGTATTGAATGTGCGGCCCACCAGACCAGGGCTATTAAAAAAGCATTAAAAAGCATGGCAGAAATAACCCCAACAAGCGAAGCCTGCGCCATCCACCACGAGGCAGCAACATTCCAGAAAAGGGCAACGAGAAATACGTAACCCCAAAATGCAAGCCCTGAAAAACCGGCTTTATACTTTGTAAAGAAATCATCGAGAACCAGCAAGGGAACAAAAGCCACGAATAAAATCCATGCCGGTAAGCCCAACCAGGGTAAACTAAGTAAAACACCCGAAAGCAGTGCTAATAAAATCCGGTGAATCCGTTTCATCTTAGGTATCTATAACCTCGGAGTAAGTTCCCTTTCTTTTTCTTTTCGAACGTTCGAAAACAAAATCAATTTTACCAACGACCAATCCGCCCCACCAGGCTTGGTTAATAAACACAGGATTGCCAGCTTTGTTTTTTTCAACAATTGATTCCTTTAAATAAGTATGCGTATGTCCACCAATTATTAAATCGGTCATCGATGTTTCGGCAGCAATTATCATGTCGCTAACAGTTTTATCGCTGTAGCGCAACCCCAAATGCGAAAGGCATATTACAAGATCGCAGTCTTTCTCATTTTTCAGGAATTTCTCCATTTTCAGAGCTACCGGTAAAGGGTCGTTGTAAATTGTATTTTCGTAATTCTTTTTCCCAACTAAACCATCTAATTCAATGCCCAGTCCGTATACGCCTATTTTAATTCCCGCGCGTTTAAAAATCTGATAACCCGAAAATTTTCCATCCAAAATAGTATCCGAAAAATCATAATTTGAATTTATAATCGGAAACTGGGCATTCGGAAGCGGATCGATAATTCCCTGCAATCCATTGTCGAACTCGTGGTTGCCAATAGTTCCGGCATCGTAACCGGCAGCACTCATTACCTTCAACATTAACTCGCCTTTAAAGTAATTAAAATAGGGCGTTCCCTGAAACATATCGCCGGCATCGAGCAAGAGGGTATTCGGATTTTTAGCTCGTTGCGTTTTTACCAATTCCGCAATTCGTGCCAGTCCTCCTTTATTGGCATAACGTTCATTGGTTCCAGTAAATGGTTCAATATGGCAATGCATATCGTTGGTATGCATAATTGTTATGGTTACCAAATCGTCGTTGGCCAACAAATCGAATGGCAGAGCCCCCAGGCTTATCCCGGCAGCTCCGGTTGCCAGGTTTCGTATAAAAATCCGTCTATTCATTTGTAATCCTCCCATCAAGTTTTGGATTTAACTTTTCATCCCTTTTCTGTTTTACCTCCATGCTGGCAATAATCAAATCTCTTATTTTTTGACCACTTTTAATATATTGTTTCCGTTCTTTAAAAACCTCAAGTCCGTCGCCACCTCCGGCAACATAATCGTTGGTTACCACCCAATAATTTTGAGATTCATTTAACGGCTTCCCATTAACGGTAACAGCAACAGCTTTTTCATCCACTATTTTAAATCGCACACCTCCAACCACATCGCCACCATGTCTGGCAATATAATTCAAAAATTCGAGTATTTGTTTTCCGTCAAGTTCCAGGTAAACCATTTCATTTTCAAAAGGCATCAGCTCAAAAACATTCCCTACTGTTATTTCGCCCTTTGGAAGTCCGGAGCGAATACCCCCATAATTAAAATAAGAAATATCGGGAACCATGTTCAATTTTTTTTCATCGGCAACCCTGCTTCCTTCATCCAGCAACAAATCGCCCAAAAAATTGGTTAAATAACTTTCGGGTTTACCTTTTCTCATTTCCAGATTGGAAAAAGAAATAACTCGGTTCATATCCTTCTCAAGTACCTTTTTATAGGGTAAATACAAATTCACAATACTACTGTCGAGCCTACTTGCCTCGTTTGAAACAGTGATATTCTGAGCCTCAGAATTTATCTGAAAAAATTCTGTTTTACAGGAAAAAGTCAGCAGCAGCCAAGTTATTAACAGTGTATAGCTGAAAGTTTGTCGCATAAATAAAATAATGTTTTAAAAGTTACGTCTATTTTAGCATGAAGTTTGTTTGTAAACTAAAGAAACAGAACGAAACATGTTAAGTTCAAGAATAATTATAAAATCCGTTGCCAAAGTTATTATTATATTTTGTTTGGCAATGAGCATATTTTCGATAAAAACACAGGCTCAAAACAAAGAAGTTATTGCCCAAAAAGGTGATGGCATTTACCGCTTGTTAACCCGGCATGGGATTTCGTCGGCAAAATACATGGATGAATTCATTGCTTTAAACAAAGATAATCTGGGGAAAAACAACACTTTACTGGCTGGGGTGAAATATAAACTTCCCGAATTTGATGGTTCTGCTAACACAACATCTGTATCAGCTTCTCAGGCAAAAGCTTCAGGAAAAACCGTTCATTACGAAATTTTCGGAAAAAATTATGCCGATGTTGAAATTACAGGAAGCGAATTAAAAGGTGCGGTTTATTATTTAATGGGAGGACATGGGGGCCCCGATCCGGGGGCAGTAGGAAAATACAACGGGTTTCAGGTTTGTGAAGACGAATATGCCTACGATGTAACACTTCGCCTGGCACGTAACCTTATTTCCAAAGGGGCAACTGTTTATTTAATTACCCGCGACAAAAACGACGGCATACGCGATGACATTAACCTAAAGGCCGACAAAGATGAAGTGTGCTATCCCAACCTGACTATTCCTCTGAATCAAACCCGCAGGCTGCGCCAACGAACCGATGCAGTTAATAAACTCTATAAAAAACACAAAGGCTCCTTTCAACGAATGATTGCCATTCATGTGGATTCAAGAAACCGCAGCGAAAATATCGACATCTTTTTTTATCACGACAAACGCAGCAAAACCGGCAAAAAGGCGTCAGAAATTCTGCGCAACACCATTGAAACCAAATACCGCGAACACCAGCCCAGCCGTGGATACACCGGCACAGTATCTACCCGGCCTTTATATGTAGTAAAAAACACCTGGCCAACTGCCATTTTTATAGAACTGGGCAATATGAATCATGCGCGCGATGTAAAACGTTTAATTCTACCTGATAACCGACAGGCTGTGGCCAACTGGCTTGCACTGGGTTTGGAAAAGGATTTTAAGACGAATAAGTGAAGTATGCAGTCGCAGTCGCAGTTTTCATCTCGAACTTATGAGAGAGGAGGATTGAGAGAGAATGACTTGGTAATTGGATGAACATCAAAACTTTTGATTTCATGTTATTAAAATTGTTTATTTTTAAGGTATAAGATGGAACTCGCTTATAATCATCCTCCTGTGTGGAAAGTATTTTACATGCTCGTTTCAAAAAATCAATTTTAAACCATAAGCCAAGCGTGCAGCTCAGTATGGTAGTTGAAAAATTTAAATTGCTAGAAACGGTAAAATTTTACCGCTTAAGAGAGAGACGTTATGCCAGGCAGGCATAAACAAGTGCGTAAAACCAGCGGGTTATACAAATTTTTCAGAATGGGTATAAGGGGTCGGTGCTTAGGCCAAACGGCCTAAATTGTTGTTCCTTTTCGGGAGCTTACGAGGTATTGTTATTTCATTAAAATTTTGGTTTTGGTTTTATGTTATTCAGATGCTTAAAGTTAAAAAACGGTTGCGTGAGATGCGAAAAAGTCGCAGGCGCTGTCATCGAATATCGCGTATCCAGTATCTGGCAACCAGTATTCTGAATCAAGAATCCAACAATGAGTATCCAGCATCCAGCCCCAACTTCAACAAATTACTATCAATCAAAATAATTCCCGTTCCCTTTTTTCATCTTCTGTAATTCTTTCTATTTTTAAAGAAAAATAAATCAACCAACCATGAGAAAAATTTTTATACCCATCCTGCTTGGGTTGCTGTTTTTGGGAGCATGTACGCCGAAAGTTACCGAAACAAAAAAGCCAAACATCCTGTTTATTTTTGCCGACGACCAAACTTTCGAAGGGATTCATGCCCTGGGAAATGATGAAGTAATTACTCCCAACCTCGACAACCTGGCACAATCGGGTGTAACTTTTACACATACCTACAATATGGGCGCCTGGCATGGAGCCGTTTGTGTGGCCAGCCGCGCGATGCTCAACACCGGACGTTTTGTTTGGCATGCAAAAGATGCCGAAGATAACCATTACCCCGAAATGAAAGAAAAAGGCCAGTTCTGGAGCCAGATGATGAAAAGTGCAGGTTACGACACTTATATGACCGGAAAATGGCACGTAAAAATGAGCGCTGATACGATTTTCGAAGAAGCCAAAGATATCCGTCCCGGAATGCCAAAGAGTGTAAAAGAAGCCTATAACCGCCCACAATCGCCGGAAGACACCACCTGGTTGCCCTGGCACAAAAAATACGGAGGCTACTGGGAAGGAGGCAAGCACTGGAGCGAAGTAGTTGGCGATAATGCCATTGGCTTCCTCGACGAGGCAAAAGTGAGCGAAAACCCGTTCTTTATGTACATTGCCTTTAATGCACCACACGATCCGCGCCAGTCGCCTAAAAAATATGTGGATATGTACCCGCTTGAGAACGTTGCAGTTCCCGAAAACTTCCAGGAATTATATCCCTACAAAGACGAAATGGGGTGCGGAGAAAAATTACGCGACGAAGCTTTAGCTCCCTTTCCGCGCACCGAATATTCAATAAAAGTACATCGTCAGGAATATTACGCGCTTATTACGCACATGGATGAACAGATTGGCCGGATTATCACCCATCTAAAGGAAACAGGCCAGGATAAAAACACCTACATTGTTTTTAGTGCCGACCATGGCTTAGCAATTGGCCACCACGGCCTTGTTGGAAAACAAAATATGTACGACCACAGTATGCGCGTTCCGCTTATTGTTGTTGGTCCCGATGTGCCAGAAAACGAAAAACGCGACATGCAGGTTTACCTTCAGGATCTTATGGCGACTACCCTGGATTTAGCTGGAGTAGAAAAACCTGAATATGTTGAATTCAACAGCTTAATTCCAATGATTAATCAGGAGGTTGACCACAGTTCTTATCCTGAAATTTATGGCGCATACATGAATCTTCAACGCATGGTACGCACCGAAAAATTCAAAATGATTGTATATCCAAAAGCAAAAAAGGTGCTGATTTACGATATGGTTAACGATCCGCTTGAAATGACCGACCTGGCTGATGATGCCAACTATGCGGAAGTAAAAACGGAGCTGGCAGCAAAATTAAAAAGCCAGCAAGAATTAATGGATGATCCTCTGGATCTGCATGAATTCTTCCCTGAATTATTCTAAAATAATAAACAAAATAAAAAAAAGGCAATTCGAATAACGAATTGCCTTTTTTTTTATACAACTGATTAAGAGTAGGATTGTTATGCTTTTATGAAAGATAACAGACCAATTATTGTCTACGATGGTGTTTGTAATTTATGCAACAGTTCCTGTAATTTTATTCTAAAAAGAGATAAACAAAAACAATTTCGTTTGGTAGCACTGCAGTCGGATGAAGCCAAAGAATTAATTGAGAATTATGCAATTACGGAGAATACTGATTCCGTTATCCTAATTCACAAAAACACCTATTTTATTGAATCGGATGCTGTAATTGAAATTAGCAGGCTTCTGCCTTTTCCCTGGAATTGGGGAGTCGCATTCAGAATAATTCCGAAAAACTGGCGCGACAGTGTTTATCGCCAGATTGCCAAACATCGCTACCGTTGGTTTGGGAAGCAACAAACGGTTTGTCACATTAAGGAATAACCAATTATAAATCAATAGCTTGACTTATCAAATAAGACAAATTCCTCTCTTCGTAAGAGATGGTAGAACCTTAAATCTCGAAATCGCCGCTTTCAAAATCTTTGTATAATTTCGAAAGCGAACTTAACCAGTTGCTAATTCGCTTGATGGCCTCTGTTGTATCAATCGAAATGTTTTTTTGCTGCATTTTCAGCAAAAGGAAACCATAAATGGCTGTAATCCCCAAATCCACATCGTTTTTCGCAGCCTGATTTTTTTGTTTAAGTTCTTCCACTAAACCCACTACCGCCTGAAAAGCTTGCACATACAAACCATCTTTGCGGGTCTCTATCAGTTTCAAATGGAAATCGTTAACATCTGCAATCAGGTTGGTAAGGAATTGAAGGTGCCCTTTTTCCTGTATCTGCTCCTTTTCCATCATTAGAATCAGATTTTCATACCAGCTGGAAATTGCTTCTCTTGTAGTTTCATCGGCCTTGTACGAGCTTACTAATTTCTCATTAATCAAATCAATGTCAAGTTTAAAGGCACGTATTAAATCTTCTACCTGATAGAGATATAAGATGTACTCGGCAATATTTTCTTTCCGTTTTTGTTTTGCTACTAACATATTTAATAGTTTTTGAATTTGGCTTTAGTGCCTGCCACTCAGATCACACCTCGAAAAAATCATCCAAATCGCGGCGATCCTTTTTGGTTGGCCTTCCGGTTCCCCTGTCGCGTGCCATCCAGCGCATATTTTTTTGCATCTCAAGAAGTTCCAATTCTTCCGCAGGCGTTACGTCTTCCATAAAATCGGCAATTAATTTAGGCCCCATTCGTTTCCCCGACAATGCCAGTACTTTAAAACTTTTTGTTATCGGAGCTTTGCGCACCTTAACGATATCGCCCACCTGAACCAGACGCGAAGCTCTAACCGACAATTCGCCAATAGTAACATGCCCCTTTTTACACGCTTCGGTTGCCTGACTCCGGGTTTTAAAAATCCGCACTGCCCATAACCATTTATCTATGCGAACACCTTCGGCCATTTATTTCTTGTTATGAATATTCATGGTACGGCTAAGGCCAATGGTACCAAAACTTTTAATAATCTCAATGGCATCATCAATTTTAAAAGGAAGTTCCTTTTTCTCATCACGATTCCATTCTCCCAGAACATAATCCACCTGAAAACCTTTATGAAAATCATCGCCAATACCAAAACGCAATCGTGCGTAGTCGTTACGCCCCAATGTCTGGTTAATATTTTCCAACCCGTTATGGCCTCCTGCCCCACCTTTACCACGTACCCGCAGTGTTCCAAAAGGAAGAGCCAAATCGTCGACCAAAACCAACAGGTTTTTTATATCGATGTTTTCTTTTTGCAACCAGTAATTTACGGCCCTGCCACTCAGGTTCATATAAGTGGTAGGTTTTAACAACACAAACGTGCGGGCTTTGTATTTGTATTCAGCAACAAACCCATATCGTTTATCGTTAAAACTAATATTGGACGCCTCAGCGAGTGCGTCCAATATTTGAAAGCCAATATTATGGCGAGTATTTTCGTATTCTGGTCCTATATTACCGAGACCGGCAATTAAGTATTTCACAGAATTTATTTATTAAGTTTATTCCTCTTCAGCTTGTGCTCCATCAGCTTTTGCTGCAACCATTGCCGATTTTGCAGCCCTTGTAATACCTACACTAACAACAACGTTTGATTTAGCATCCAGAAGCTCAACGTTTTCAACGTTTAAATCGGCCACTTTAATACTTTGTGCCAAGCCTAATTCAGTTACGTCAACTTCAATAGCATCTGGCAAGTTGGCTGCTAAGGCTTTTACTTTCATACGACGAAGGTTGGTATTTAATTTACCACCAAGGCGAATACCTTTTGCCAAACCAATAATTTTAACCGGTACTTCAATTTTTACAGGTTTGTCATCCTTAATTTTCAAAAAATCGATATGAAGGATTTGCTCATCAACAGGATGCCATTGAATATCCTGCATAATTGCTTTATGTGTTTCTCCAGCGATTTCAAGGTCGATTAAATATACATTTGGAGTATAAACCAACTGTCTCAACTCGGCGAAATCCACTGCAAAGTGAATTGGAGTATCGCCACCATACAAAACCGCAGGAGCTTTTTCTTCTGCGCGAAGTTTTTTCGCATCTTTTTTACCTAAAGATTCTCTAACTTCTCCTTTAATTACTACTGATTTCATTTTTAATAATTTACGTTAATAATTATGGTACTCAGTCCTTCCCGAATGCACGGGACAAACAGCATGCATAACTAACAATGCGTTTGCTTACGGAAAAAGCGGTGCAAAAATAGAAATTATTTATAATATAACGAACTAATTGACTGATTTTTATAAACCCTACGAATGGCTTCGCCAAATGCTTCTGCTGTAGAAATATATTTAATCTTATCGCTGGTCTCTCTGGGTTTAATCGAATCGGTAAAATACACTTCTTCGAGTTCCGATTTTTCGATGCGTCCAACAGCAGGCCCCGACAATACACCATGAGCGGCAAAAGCCCGCACACTTCTGGCTCCTTTCTGCTTCATCAGATTGGCAGCCTTGGATATGGTACCTGCGGTATCAATTATATCGTCAACAATAATTACATCTTTACCTTCCACATCCCCAATAACAGTCATATTACCCACTTCGTTGGGGCGTGCCCTTGTTTTATGACAGATAACGATACCGGTATCTAACATTTTTGCGTAAGTGTTGGCGCGTTTGGTTCCACCCACATCAGGCGATGCAATAATCACATTATCCAATCCCATTTTTTCGATAAATGGAACAAACAATGCAGATGCAAACAAATGATCAACCGGCACATCAAAAAAGCCTTGAATCTGATCGGCATGTAAGTCCATTGTTATCAGACGATCCATTCCCGAAACGGACAATAAATCGGCTACTAGTTTGGCACCAATTGACACACGTGGTTTGTCTTTCCTGTCTTGACGGGCATAACCAAAATAAGGAACAACCGCGATTACTTTGTAAGCACTTGCGCGTTTGGCTGCGTCAATCATTAACAAAAGTTCGAGCAGGTTATCGGCCGATGGAGGTGTCGACTGCACGATAAAAACATGTGAACCACGTATTGTTTCTTCGTAACAGGGTTCAAACTCACCATCGGCAAAAACCGGGCACGATGAAAGACCTAGGTCAACATCTAAATTATCGCAAATTTTTTCGGTTAAATGCCTTGTTGCTCTACCTGTGAAAATTTTAAGTGGGTGACTTTTCATCATATCTATTTTTGTATTTCTTTTAAGGTTACTGATGAAATTCGCCTGACGGTGTTTTCTTCATACTTCCTATGCAAGGCTTGTTTCATTCCTACTATATTGATTATGAAATTTCCGGCAAAGTTAAGAAACTTTACCTGTATCTTAAGTAAATATTAATAGTTTTGAATTCATACAGATAAACAAACAGTTACGAGTTTTGATTTATATTCTCAATAAATTCAAGAATATCTTCTTTCCCTGCCCCTGTTTCCGACGAAGAAATAAAATATCCCGGCATAGTTTCCCAGGTTTCAAACATTTTTGCCTCAAAAGCTTTTAGGTTACGCTCCAGTTCCTCAGGTCTTAATTTGTCTGTTTTCGTAAAAATTATTGAAAAGGGAATTTGGCTAATCCCGAGCCATTCCATAAACTCAAGATCCACTTTCTGTGCTTCGTGCCTCGAATCAATCAAAACAAATAAACAATAGAGGTTTTCGCGTTTTAAGATGTATTTCCGTAAAAACTTTTCCCACTTTACACGCTCGGCTTTCGGCACCTTGGCGTAACCATAACCGGGCAAGTCAACCAGAAACCATTCTTTGTTTATCAGAAAATGATTAATCAACCGGGTTTTCCCTGGTTTTCCCGAAATTTTGGCAAGCGTCTTTTTATTGGTCAGCATATTTATTAACGACGACTTACCAACATTCGACCGACCAATAAAAGCATACTCGGGACGGTCGGGTGCCGGGCATTTAGCTACATCAGTGTTGCTTACAACAAACTGAGCTTCCTTTATCTCCATAAAAGACAGATTTTGAATGAATTCTGAAGTTAAGAAATATTCTTCTATTTGATATAAACTTCCAGAATTTTTACGCTCTCCGATTTTGGGATAAGCTGAACCGATTCAAGGCTTGCAGGAATTAGAACTGTTTCGCCCATCTCAACGGTTTCAGAACCTTCTTCCCATACAATATCGAAGCTTCCTTCCATTGTCATATAAATAACAAACGAGTCCAGAGCTATATAATCCTTACTTATTTCTGTATCGAATTCAATAATATTAGTGGTAAAATACGGGCAACTTACAATCTCTGATGATTTATTTTTTTCGACACCATATTTCGCTTTATACTCACTGGCATACGAAAAATCGATGGCATCCAGGGCCATTTCGGTGTGCAATTCGCGTTCATTACCCTGGTCGTCTTTGCGGTTGTAATCGAAAATACGATAGGTTACATCCGATGTTTGCTGAATTTCGGCAACCAAACATCCTTTACCAATAGCGTGAACACGGCCAGCTGGAATAAAATAAACATCGCCCACCTCTGCTTTATCGTAATGCAACAAGTCGGTTAATTTTCCGGCATTAAGGTATTCCAGGTACTTTTCCTTTGTTACTTCCTGGTTAAAACCCGAATTAATTAAAGCATCTTCGTCAGTACCGGCAACATACCACATTTCGGTTTTGCCGAAAGCATTGTGGCGCTCTTTCGAGAGTTTGTCGTTGGGATGAACCTGGATAGATAAGTTATCCTGCGCATCGATAAACTTTATGAGCAAGGGAAATTCGATACCAAACTTGTCGTAAATTTTATCGCCAACAAGGTCGCCCATGTAAATTTCAACAATCTCGTTTAAATCGTTTCCCGCAAGAAAACCGTTACTTACTACCGATATATTTCCTTCAACACCAGAAAGCTCCCAGCTTTCACCGCAGTTGGCAAGGTTTCCGAAATCTTTGTTCAGAATGCTCTTCATTCTGTTTCCACCCCAAATTTTTTCGTGGAAGATAGGTTTAAATTTTATTGGATAAAGACCGCTCATTTCTATTCGTTCTTAATGAATGATTAATTTATAATTCAAATGAAATTGCAAAAATTGCACAACAACGAAACCCTTAAGTATTTCACTCAATCCGGGCTAAGCTATAATAATATGTGCTGACTAAAACTTATAGTCAACCGCAGCACGCGCCACAGTTATTTCGCTAATGTATGCAAGTACTTTTTGGTGTTCGGGATGAATACGGTAGACATCCAATGCGTCAATGGTTTCGAAATGAGACAGTAAAGCCATATCGTAGCTTTTCGAATCCAGTTCGTAATTTTCGCCAACTTCAATGTATTTTAATTCGGCAATTTTACCCTTAAGGTCCAATAACATACCTTTTAGTTTGGCTAAAACATCAGCCTTTTCGGTCGCTGAATATTCTTTTAATTTAAAAAGAACTACGTGATTTATCATTGCTGTCTATTTTTTGTAACTTGTACTTTTATGGCTGCGAAATTAATGTTTTCTTAGCGATTGGTTTTTATTATTCTTTTTCAATTTTTGAAATATAACAATTAATTACAGGAATATGCTGGTAATTGGCATTGCAGGAGGCACAGGCTCGGGAAAAACAACGGTTGTAAATAAAATCAGTGAAAAATTTACGCGCGAAGAAGTTGCAATTCTATCGCACGACTCGTATTACTGCGACAACAGTGAACTCTCCCTCGAAGAACGACGTAAAAAGAACTTTGATCATCCCGATTCGATTGAATTTGATTTGATGATAGAACATGTAAAAGAACTTCAAAAAGGGCACCCGATTGAAGAACCTGTTTATTCATTTATTACCTGCACCCGGGAAAAAGAAACCAAAACAATTTTACCCAAACAAGTGCTTATAATTGAAGGCATTTTATGTTTGTGTAATAAAAAACTGCGCGACTTGATGGATATTAAAGTTTTTGTTGACTGCGATTCCGACATCAGGCTAACAAGGGTAATTCAGCGCGACATTCAGGAACGCGGCCGCGATGTAGAACAAGTGCTTAAGCGTTACAAACAAACCGTGCGCCCAAGCCACTTGCAATTTATTGAACCTACAAAACGATATGCCGATATAATTGTTCCACAGGGAGGTAAAAACAAAATTGCGATTCAAATTCTAACCAACCACATTTTACAAACTTTAAACCACCTCTAATGCTTCATAATTTAAACATTGAAGAGATTTTATTTCTCGACATCGAAACTGTTCCTTTGGCGCCAGAATATGAAGAACTAACCGATAAATGGCAAAGACTGTGGGAACACAAAATGCAGTTTCAGATAAACAATGGCGTACCTGCCGACGAGCTGTACGAACGCGCCGGAATTTATGCTGAATTTGGAAAGATTGTTTGTATATCGGCCGGATATGTAATCCAAAAGCAAGGCGAACCTTTTTTTAGGGTAAAATCGTTTCACCACGACGATGAAAAAAAACTCATCCAGAATTTTTTCAATGCTCTGGATGGTTTTGCTCGCGCAGGAAAACGAAGGCTTTGTGCCCATAATGGTCAGGAATTTGATTTCCCGTATATTGCACGAAGGGCGCTGGTTAACAATCTAGATCTGCCAAAAATACTCGATATAGCAGGAGCAAAACCCTGGGAAGTAAAAGACATTTTAGTAGATACACTACAATTATGGAAATTTGGTGATTACAAACACTACACGTCGCTTTCTTTACTCTGCGAATTATTTAATATCCCTACTCCAAAAGATGACATAGACGGCAGCGAAGTGGCTAAAGTATACTGGGAAGACAACGACATCGATCGCATAGTTAAGTATTGCGAAAAAGACACGCTCGCAGTAGCCAATTTATTGCTGAAATACAAAGGTGATAAAGTTATCCCGTTTGATAATTTGGAAAGTGTTTAAACATAAATAGGCTCATTTTTAATATGCCCTCATCCTATTGTCCGGCCTAACAACCAGGGTTCGACCTTAAATCTTGCCTTAGTTTCAACTAATTTTTAGCAGAAACGAGCATGGGGAATTTTTTACATTGAGGCCAACTATTACATCAAGCGAGTTCTATCTTATGCCATAAAAAATAAACAATTCTAATACGATAAAATTAACGCAGATTTTTGAAGTACTATTGACTTAATACAAGAAAATACGCAATGATTTATGCAAAAATTAATACTATCCAAAAGAAAATGCAGAATTGTGCAAGCTTGGTATTAATCCCGAAAGCTAACATTGGATTATCATTCGCATTAAAATTTCATCATGCGATCCATATCCCGTTTGGCATCTTTTGTTTTAATCGACTCGCGCTTATCGTAGGTCTTTTTACCACGGGCAAGGGCTATTTCGAGTTTTGCCAGCCCCCGATCGTTTACGAAAAGTTTGGTACAGATAATTGTAAGTCCCGACTCTTTTACTTTTTTATCCAGTTTCAGAAGTTCCTTTTTATGCAGTAAAAGTTTTCTATCGCGACGGGCGATGTGATTATTGCATGTTCCCAATTCGTACTCCGAAATATGGAGATTAATAACGTATAATTCGTTTCTAATAAATTGACAATACGATTCGGTCAGGTTTACTTTGCCGCCTCTTATTGATTTTATTTCGGTGCCCACCAGTTTAATGCCGGCAACAAAACGTTCAATCAACTCGTACTCGAAGGTAGCTTTGCGGTTTTTAATACTGATATTTTGCTGTAGTCTATGTGCCATTTTAATAATGAGATTTTAGTAGTAAGCAGTAAGTTAAAATACCCCCTCAATGCCTCATTCTCACATCTCCATTTTTAATAATACGCGTTTAAAAGTTTCGATAACAAAACACTTAAAAAGCTAAAAACAAAAAAGTTAACAACTATTGTAATCAAAATATAACTATGAGCTCTATTTTCCGGAAATTTAAGCAACTCTTTTGCTCCTACCCAGAAAATATAAAAACTATATGCGCCCAAAATGTCTAAAACATATAAAAACGGAAACAAACCAGTTACAATAGAAACCAACATAAGTGGGGTCATCGAATAAATAACCAATTTCCGGGCTGCATCTATATTTTTTTCGCTACCAAAGGTTTTCATTAATTCTTTAGTAAAAAATACACCTATTAAATATTGCAATTGAAATAGCATGATTTCTCTCAGGGCTTTCAATAGCGGATATTCGATAAAAAAATTGCTTCGTCGAAAAAATTCGCCTAAAAATACGGCCATTGCTACCAGCAATAAAACCGGCAGCAAATAGTTCAGTAACAAAGAAGCACGCCCCTCTTCAATCTCCTTTTTTTCTTCCCAAAATCCTTTGGGATTTATTGTAAGCTCCTTTACTTGTGTAAATATTTTTGAAAAAGAAATCCGCATCCGCTCTAAAATTTTACGCAAAAGTACATTTTTTTGATTAAGCTCTATTTTAAATTGAAAATTAGGTAAAGATAAGTTGATTTTCTCATTATCCAGCCGAGCTATTTTTCCCTCTTTTTTTCCTGAACCAGATTCTGCAAAGCAAACATTTCGTCGCGTAAACGGGCAGCCTCAATAAAATCGAGTTCTTTAGCCGCAGCCTTCATTTGTTTTTTTGTTTTTTCAATGGCTTTTTCCAGTCCTTCAACACTCATGTACTGCACAACCGGGTCGGCTGCAATATCGGGTTGGCCCATTCCGCCTTCATATGGTTTTTGTTTATCGCCACGGTATTCGTAACCAATTATTTCGCGTGTTGGCTTAATAATTTGTGTCGGAGTTATGTTATTCTCGTCGTTATACCTAAGCTGTTTTTCGCGGCGGTAATTGGTCGAGTCGATTGTTTTTTGCATCGACTTGGTAATTTTATCGGCATACATGATTACCGTTCCATTAACATTACGCGCTGCACGCCCTGCTGTTTGTGTCAGGGCTCGCTCCGATCGTAAAAAACCTTCTTTATCGGCATCCAGAATTGCCACCAAAGAGACTTCCGGCAAATCAAGCCCCTCCCTCAAAAGATTAATTCCAACCAAAACATTAAATTCACCTTTTCGAAGTTGCTCCAAAATTTCAACACGCTCCATGGTATCAACATCGGAATGAATGTAACGGGTTTTAACACCCATTTTAACCAGGTATTTTGTTAATTCTTCCGCCATCCGCTTGGTTAGCGTTGTTACCAAAACCCGTTCATTTCGCTCAATTCTCAAGTTTATCTCGTGCAATAGGTCATCAATCTGGTTAACGCTTGGGCGCACATCAATTACAGGGTCGAGCAAACCAGTTGGGCGAATAATTTGCTCTACCACTACCCCTTCACACTTTTCAAGTTCGTAATCAGATGGTGTAGCGCTCACATAGATTAACTGATTTACTACACTTTCAAATTCTTCGAATTTTAAAGGGCGATTATCTATTGCAGCCGGCAAGCGGAAGCCAAATTCTACCAAATTCATTTTACGCGAATTATCGCCCCCGTACATCGCCCTTATTTGAGAGATGGTAACATGGCTTTCATCGATAACCGTTAAAAAGTCGTCAGGGAAATAATCCAACAAACAGAACGGACGCGAACCTGGCTCTCGCCCATCAAAATACCGCGAATAGTTTTCAATCCCCGGACAATACCCCAACTCGCGCATCATTTCCATATCGTATTCGGTGCGTTCTAAAATACGCTTAGCTTCCAAAGGCTTACCAATTTCTTTGAAAAAGTCAACTTGTTTAACCAAATCGTCCTGAATCTGATGAATGGCAGACTTCATCCGGTCTTTTGTTGTTACAAAAATATTGGCCGGATAAATAATAAGCTCATCCATTGTTTCAATGGTCAATCCGTTCTCGGGATCAAAACTTGAAATCTCTTCAATTTCGTCGCCCCAGAAAATTAATCGGTAAGCAATATCGGCATAAGCCGGATAAATATCCACCGTGTCGCCCTTCACCCTAAAATTACCGCGCTGAAAATCCATTTCAGTACGCGAATAAAGCGCATCAACCAATTGACGCAGCATGCCATTTCGCGAAACATTCTGCCCTACTTGTATTTCAGTAATATTCTCATGAAAATCTTTTGGATTACCAATTCCGTACAAACACGAAACCGAAGAAACGACTATAACATCGCGTCTTCCAGACAACAACGCAGACGTTGCACTAAGGCGCAATTTTTCAATATCCTTATTTATAGAAAGATCTTTTTCGATATAGGTTCCGGTAGCCGGTATATAAGCTTCAGGCTGGTAGTAATCGTAATACGAAACGAAATATTCCACAGCATTGTTGGGGAAGAACTGTTTCATTTCGCTGTAAAGTTGTGCCGCCAGAGTTTTATTATGGCTTAACACTAAGGTTGGCCGCTTAACTTCTTTAATAACATTGGCAACAGTGAATGTTTTTCCCGAACCGGTTACCCCCAGCAAGGTCTGATAAGGCTCCCCATTATTAATTCCCTCAGTTAGTTGCCGAATTGCTTCGGGCTGATCACCGGTAGGTTTATAATCTGATACTACGTTAAAATCCATTAGACGAATATAGGCAAATTTGAACTCAAAATTAATCCATACTCAAATTTGAAAGTATAGCATTTTGTTTATTTTTGTATTTATCATTAATTTAATATTTGCAGCACGCAAATACCATAAATACCAAAACATGACTTTGAAGAATCTAAACGGATTACTCTTATTATTACTATGCACATTCTTCACAGCCCAATCGCAGGATTTGTCGACAACAAAACACAAAACCAGTTTATATAAAGGACTTTACCTTGGGCCACAGGCTTCCACAAACGGCTGGGGCCTTAGCGCTTCATACCGCGTTAACGATTGGTTTGGGCTACGAACAGGGTACGAAAAACTGGAATTTCCTTACGACTTTACTTTTGAAGAATCTGATATTGAATTCAATGCGAATTTTGATTTCAAAACGGGCGGAGTATTTTTACTAGCCGATTTAAACTATACCAAGAACTTGTATATTTCGGCAGGGATTATCGTTAATTCCTTCGAGCCTACACTTTCCGGATATGCGCTCAGCGATTACGAATATGGCGACATTGTTATTAAAGCAGAAGATATAGGCAGCTTTAAAATGAAAATTGAATCTGACTTGAAAATCTCGCCATACGGAGCTATCGGTTACCAGGCTTACCTGGGCAAACGTGAACGAATGCTCTTTAATTTTGAAACAGGAATCTATTACATGGGGCCTCCTGATATTACGATTGAAGCAGATGGTTTATTGGAACCAACTGCAGAACAAGCTTTTGCTCAAGACGAATATCTGGAATCCCAATTAGATGCCTACAAATTTTACCCGGTCGTAAAAATTGGGTTTGTTGTTAAAATCTTTTAAACCTATTTTACATTACTATTATGCAAAACAGAGTAACTATATTTCGTAACCTCCTGCTTCTAATAACAATTATTGCCATTAGTTTCGGTTGTGGGGAAATGCTAAACGATCCAACGGTCGACAAAGAAACGGGTGAAGACATTAACATACTAATTGTTGATTTCAACTTTTTTACCACACGTGCCACTTTTAAACTTGTTGATGTAGAAGATAATACTACAATTGAAGAACAGGCTAACATATGGTTTACCGGAGAAAATGCCAATGACATTGTCAATTTTGCCGGAGAAAAAAACGATAGCTATTCAACCACAGAAGGGCAATTGGAACTAACCTTCGACCCAAATGTTGAGGTTTCAGCCTCATCGCCATTAGAATTTGCTGTGAACATTGAAATTGATGGCTATCAATCGTTTTCGCAGGGTTTACAAATAAACAGCGAGGGTAAAAAAACTTTCGAACTGCAATTAACAAAGGAATCAACCGACGATGATGTACTTACCGGTGCTGAAGATCCGGACGACGAGGGCGCTTTTATTTTCTCAATAGCCAATACCAGTAGCATCAAATCGGCTTCTGCAGAAGCGGAAGACTCCTATAAAATAAAATATACCATTCAGAAATCCGATATCATTAACTTTAAAGACTACTATGGACGCACCTTTTTCGCATCGGTTGAAGAACTCGACTCGGCGTATGATGCCAATCCAAACGACTTTATACAATTGACAATAGGAAAAAGTACAGAATACCCTCAAACAGTAGATCGTGTTATGGTTGATGGAGAAGCAAAACTTGTGGCTTTTCAAAGACTGGAAACAGGAATGCTTAATAATATAGTTATCGACGACCGAAAAGTATATGATTTAAACGGGGGAAGCATCGAGCAAACGTGTACTTATTCCGACTCTCCTATTCCTGCTGCATTCGGACTGGTAACCTTCGAAACAGACAGCTGGGTATTTTACGGCACCACCGAAGTTTATACGGCACTAAATTTTGAGTACACACTGGCCAGTTCGACGCTCGAATCACTTTGCTCATCTGGCAGCAGCATCACCTTCACCTCAAGCATGGTTTCAAGTTTCTCAATTTATGCCGATTTTTATAACGACGAAGGTGATGTGATTTATTCCGAATGTTTTACTGGAGATTTTCCCGAAACTTTTACCCTTGAGAACATTCCGGCAGGAAGTGCCACAATGCAATTCCGCGACAATAATCCAGCGTTTCAGAAAATAACAGACGTTGAAATAGCTGACTTATGTGAAGGAGATTACGAAGTAGAAGTTCTAAAAGCTGAAGGCTACACGGAATATCAGGTTGTATTAAAGGCCTATTGTTCAGACAATCCAACGGTAGCAATTGCTCCAACCTACAGCGGGGAATACCGAATAAAAGACAGTGGCGACGACTGGCAGGGTGTTGACATGGATGGAGGTATTGTAAATATGCTGATGAAAGAAGACGAAGACTACCAATTGCGCCTGTTGTGGGACGAGGAATGGGAAACCATCGATTTTTCAACCTCATTCGATGCCAACGGGAATTACACCGGCAGTTTAGATATTGATATTGAAACCGAAGCCTTGGACGATGGTCGTACACAATTAAAAATTGAGTATACTTTCGAACAAGATATATGTAACGACCTGGGCTGGTAAACTCAAAATTTACCTAAACTCATAAAAAATGCCGTAAAAACGAATTCAAATCGTTTTTACGGCATTTAATATTTGATGCTGAAATTTATAGTCGGCAGCTTAAAATAACCCGAGGTTGATAAATAATTTGTAGGTTAAAAACAAATAGCAGAAACCGGGTTACAAGTATTTCACTCTGACGAACCAACTTCAAGGTTCCGAATACACTTAAAGGGTTCTTTTCCCTTCCTATTTTTGAAGCTTCCAACTTCGCTCGTTAGCCTATAAAACTGAGAGCTTACGCGCATCTATGGCCTACCCAACATTTACCTCGCAAAAAGGAGTAACAAGAGTAGCCATCATTCCAGCAGTTTTAGCAGCCTGCATACCTGGCTCGCCATCTTCGAAAACCTGACAATATTCGGGAGAAACCCCCATAAGTTCGGCACAACGTAAAAAAGTATCGGGATAAGGTTTATGATTCTTAACATCTTCAGCAGCTACCAAAATATCGAAGTATTTATCGAGACCAATCATTTTAACGGTTTTCCAGGCCAACCGATGGTAGCCTCCTGTTCCAATCGACATGGGCAATTTACCGTGGTATTTTTCAACCAGCTCAACCACTGGATCAATGGGTTTCATAAGATGCATTATTTTTTCGTATTCCGCTTCTTTCTCATGCCCCACTTCTTCGGCATTCAGCGATGCCCCATATAGCTGATTTATTTTTTCAACCGTACCCACTGCCGGAACTCCTGCCAATGACATAAATACCTCGTAAGTATAGTCAATGCCATATTTACTAAGAATATTCTGATAGGCAGTAAAATGTACGGGCATAGTATCGGCCAGCGTCCCATCGAGATCGAAAATTAAGCCTTTTGTTTTGGGGTTGATATCTAATTTGTTTGTCATGCTTCAAAATTAATTGAGCCAAAACTACATTTTTATTCACGGGCATCGAAAAAGGTTTATACATTTAAGAAAAATTTTAAACTTTGTTCGTCAAAAATTAATATTCAATGAACGACGTATTCTTATACACCCTTCCCCAATGGTTTGTTTTTGCAGCTCTTTTTATGATTATCTATGGCTGGATTGAAGACAAAAAAGCTTTTCGACTGATTGGCCTTGGGATATTTATATTGCTTGGATTTTTCGCCTTGTATGTGGTATTAAGTGGCTATCTGGCTGCAGGTGATTACCTCACACCCGAAGAGGTGGCAAGCGAAGAAATAGACGATGTAATTTTAAACGCACCTCCGTTACAGGCCAAACTGTTTTCGGCATACCTTAGTTTTATGGGAGCTGCCATACTTGCAATCCCCACTCTTCTTCTTAATTGGTTTGATAAAAAACAGGCGAAGCTTTTAATTGTGATTACCAGCACAATAGCACTTCTCGGCTTTTTTATTGTTGTTGGCGCAGTGCGGGGAATTTAGTTTTTAATTGGTTGTTGGCAATTTTACCTGAGTATATTTATTCTTTGGCTCTATGGTTTTGAAAAACAATCCTCAATTTCAGATAATTTTTAGTAAAAATTGATACAAAATTCTGAAATACTTATGGAATAATAAGCTTAGGCCGAAGCTTATTTCACAAAATTTCGAAGTGCCTCCCGCAAAAATTGGCGAAATCCGAGGGAAAATCCTGAATTGTACAGGATTTCTGGTAAGAATATTTTGTGTCGACCTAAGGTTAATCGCTTACCTGACACTCTTTCAATATATTAGTATTTTATCAAAAATAGAATCAACTTTCAAAAAAATAATGCGTTTCATTATCCAATTCTTTATCTTGCGCCAAAATTACTATAGAATTAGAACAGACAAAAATTTAAATTATGAATCCACAGGCTGCTGAATTAAACAGTATCATCCAAGAGAAAAACTCAACAGTTTTTGAATTGCTTTCGGAGCGGGGGAAAAACATTTTCTTTCCGAAAAAAGGTATTTTAGGGCAAACTGCCGAGGCAAAGGGTACCAAAATAAATGCAACCATTGGTGCTGCCGTTGAAGACGATGGAACTCCCATGCGTTTAGAAGCTATTGCATCGAAAATCGATTTGGATCCGGCGTTGGTTTTCCCCTATGCACCAAGTTTTGGACGTCCCGATATCAGGGCAAAGTGGAAGAGCATGATTTATGAGAAAAATCCGTCGTTAAGCGGAACAGAACTCAGCCTTCCGGTCGTTACCAATGCACTTACCCATGGCATTAGCATGGCAGGTTATATGTTTGCCAATGCCGAAGACGAAATAATTGTACCCGACTTATTTTGGGGCAATTATAATCTAACGCTAACCAACGCTTATGGCTGCAAAATTGGCAAATTCAAGCTTTTTAAAAATGGTGCCTTCAACCTGGCTGCTTTTGAAGCTAAATTAAACGAAGGTGGTGTTGGGAAAAAAATCGTCATTCTTAACTTTCCGAATAATCCATCGGGATATACACCAACCCTTGAGGAACAAGATGCCATTGTTGCTGTTGTAAAAAAAGCGGCCGAAGCCGGTAATAAAATTGTAGCCATTACCGACGATGCTTATTTTGGCTTGGTGTACGAAAAAGGTATAGCCCAGGAAAGTATTTTTGCTCCGCTTTGCCAGTTGCACGAAAATGTTTTGGCAGTAAAAGTAGATGGTGCCACCAAAGAAGATTATGTGTGGGGGTTTCGCGTAGGATTTATGACTTACGGAATTAAAGGAGGCGATGCAGATTTATATGCGGCTCTTGAGTCGAAAACAGCAGGTGCAATTCGTGGCAACATATCAAATGCAGCCAATATTTCACAGTCGTTGTTACTGGCAGCTTTCGAAAGCGAAGAATACGCTGCACAGAAAGAGGCCAAATACCACATTATGCAAAAACGCTACAATGCGGTAAAAGAAGCACTTACTGAGGACAAATACAAAAAATATTTTGAAGCTATTCCATATAACTCAGGCTATTTCATGTGTGTTCAGTTGGCCGAAGGATTAGATGCAGAAGAAGTTCGTCAATTACTCATAAAAAAATACGGTATTGGAACCATTAGTCTTGGTAATGTGTTGCGGATAGCCTATTCTGCAGTAGCAGCAAGCGACGTTAAAGAAATATTCGAAGGAATTTACAATGCTTGTCAAGATTGCATGAAGTAATTTAAAATCACAATATTTTCTTTTTAAAGCCGTTTTGATTCATTAAAACGGCTTTATTATTTAAATTGCAAGACGTTAACTTATTTACCCCTTAAACCTTAGTTTACATACAAAAGGTCAACCGCTTCCATTAAATCATGAATATAAAAATACATGACCTGAAAATAAATCTAAAGACAATCTTGATACTACTTGGTATAGTATTGAGCTATAATGGGTATGCTCAAAAGGATCTACCTTTCTCTTTCTGGTCAAAGCAGGATTCAGAATATCCAACCAATATTGAATTTACAATTGGGTTCATTCCTAAAACCTCTTATCAAGGGCCAAAATGTAATTTAACCATCAACAATCTTGTTCTTGAACGATTTGGCATCTATTACAGTGCCGAATACTTTATGAATAGTTCAGCTTTTAGAAATATTATTGGTGGAACGACCTCCGTTAGTAAAAGGATTTACTTATTTGGGGGAATGGATCTCTTTACAAAACATGGATATTTTAACCAAGATTTTAAAAGCTCGCGAAAAGAAATTGGAATTGGTATAATCCCCTATAAGAATAGCGTTATTCGTGTTGGATATTCCTTTTCTGTTGGCTTTAGCTTTAGTGTTGGACTCCAATTCCAAAACTTCTAAGAATAAACGGATTACTATTTTTCTTCTTTAGAAAACAACTTTAACTACGCGCTTAATACTGCCAATAAATTCTTAAATGTTCTTCTTTCCACGCCCCATTGGTTCCAACTTTCAAAAGGAAGTGGAATATTTGCCAGTTCTTTAATGGCATCTTCAATTACAATAACCCGCTCTACCCTTTTTGCAAGCCCGGCCACAGCTGCTGCCACGCAAACATTGGTAGTAACGCCGTAAACCACAACAACTTTTGGCAAAAGTATTTTTAGAATGTCTTCGGTATACTTATTCCCTGAAAATACATCGAAAGCATCTTTATGAATAATAATATTTCGGACCGAAAGCACCTCTTCAAACGACAAATATTCCTTATTCCAATCAAAAACCAGTGGACTATCGGGTAAAGTTTCAGCAATAAAATCAGCACCTACAGTATTGGCCATACAATGCTCCGGAAATGTAGAAATATAATCAGGTTGGTTTGATAACTCTGTCGAATTCGAATAATGATAATCGGCCGTATTTACCACCTTGATGTTGTTTTGTTTTGCAAACGCTGTAATTTCTTTCCAACCCGGCTTTAGCAGTTCTGCCCCCGGCACATAAAGTTTTCCTTCAGGTTCCACAAAATCAATCTGTGTATCTACATTCCAAAAAATAAGATCATTATTGAACATAATTTCAAGTTTACTGTTATAAAAATATATAAAATATTTATATTACAGTTTTTTTACATCATTTCACCTAAATTAACAAACAACAGTCACCCCAAATGTAATTTCTATTGTCTTTACTCTACTTACAGTAATAAAATCAACCTTTTTGTAAAAAAAATAGGTTTAAAAATTAAAATATGAGGAGATACGTCTTTACTTTACTCGCAATATTTTGTATTGCACCTTTTATTTCCATCGCACAAGAAATGTTAGATCAACCTATTCCCGTTGATGCTGCGGTTAGAATAGGTAAGTTAGAAAATGGAATGACCTATTTTATTCGGCATAACGAAGAGCCCAAAGAGCGGGTTAGTTTTTACATGATCCAAAATGTAGGTGCTTTGTTAGAAGAGGACAATCAAAATGGTTTAGCTCACTTTCTCGAGCACATGGCTTTTAATGGAACCGAACATTATCCTGAAAAAGGATTTCTGGATTATCTGGAAAAAAATGGTGTAGCATTTGGTCGTAATATTAACGCCTACACATCAACAAACGAAACCGTTTATAACCTTAGTGATGTACCTTCAACCAGAGAAGGATTAATTGATTCCTGTTTATTGGTTCTTCATGATTGGTCGAACTATTTACTCTTAACCGAAGAAGAAATTGATGCTGAACGCGGTGTGATTTCGGAAGAATGGAGAACCCGAAGAAATGCAGGTTTTCGTTTGAGAGAAAAATATATGCCCGTTCTTATGGAAGGGTCGAAATGGGCAACGCGGGATGTAATTGGAGATTTAGACATTATTAAAACCTTTGAGCCGGAAACATTACGCAAATTTTATCATGATTGGTACCGCACCGACTTACAAGCTATTACAATTGTAGGCGACATTGATGTAGATGCTACAGAAGAGAAGGTAAAGGAAATGCTCTCGAAAATTCCCGAGGTGGCAAATCCCAAGCCTCGTCCTGAATTTGAAATTCCGGAACATGATGAGACCAGATACGTTTTAGCCACTGATCCGGAAGCAACAAGTTCTTCTGTTACGATTTATATAAAACATAAAGCAACTCCTCGTGTCGACAAAAACACAGGTTATCTGCGCGAGGAGTACGTAAGCAATCTTTTCAACCAGATGACCCGCGACCGCATTCAGGAACTGCTTCAAAAAGGAAACCCTCCTTTTATTAACGGAAGTATTCAAATTGGAGGATTTGTTAGAGGGTACGATTTGGGTTACATTACTATAACAGCCAATCCTAACAAAGAAAAAGAAGGACTAGAAGCAATTTACACAGAGGCGCAAAGAGTTGTCCGACATGGTTTTACCGATGGAGAACTTAATCGCGCAAAAATAAACTTGCTCACTTCAATGGAAAGTTCTTACAAGCAGCGCGATAAAATTTCAAACGACAGATATGCTCGTGAAATTCAGCAATATTATCTGGAAGGAGAACCTTTAACCGATGCCGAATTTGATTGGCAATTTGGACAAGCAATTCTAGAAACAATTACATTAGCTGATGTTAATGCATTGACAAAAGAGATGATTGTTGACAAAAATCGAGTGGTTGTAATTACCGGTCCGGAGATTGAAACTAAACATTTGACTGAAGAAGAAACTATGGAAATATTGGCTAAAGTTGAAAAAGCTGATATAGCTCCCTACGAAGATACGGCTGAGGCGGCATCATTAATTGAAGGTGAATTGGTTGGAGCAAAAATAGTTTCAACAAAACAACTGAAAGAATTTGGTGCAGTTGAATGGACTTTATCAAACAACTCAAAAGTAATATACAAACATGCTGACTATGAAAAAGATCAGGTAAAACTAAAAGCATACAGTCCTGGAGGAACTTCGTTATTCGATGAGAGCGACCTACAAACTGCAAGCATGATTGAAACCTTTATGGATGCTTTTGGAGTTGGCAATTTTGATGCCATTGCTCTTAAAAAAATGCTAACCGGTAAAAAAGTAGGATTGTCATTAAGTCTAAATGATTTAAACGAAGGATTTAACGGCAGCTCTACTCCAAAAGATTTTGAAACCATGATGCAATTACTGTATCTGCAATTTTCAAATCCACGATTCGACCAGGAAGCCTATGGAGCTCTGCAAAGCCGTTACGTCTCCTTTTTATCAAACATGGCTAATAATCCGAAAAAGATTATGAGCGACTCTACAACTATGATTGTAACCAACCATCATAAACGTACAAAACTAATGTCGGCGACAATGTTTAACGAAATTTCGTTCGATAAAATGGAAGAATTATACAACGACCGTTTTTCCGATATTGGCGATTTCACTTTCTTTATTGTTGGGAACATTGAAGAGGAAGTTGTTAAAGAGATGGCTGCTAAATATATTGGTTCGCTAAAAGATTTGCCACGTGAAGAAACATGGGTAGACCATAAAATAAACATGCCTCAGGGTAAAACAGTAAAGAAGATTGAACTCCCACTGGAAACCGAAAAAGCCAATGTAAATGTTTTTGTTCGAAAAGAGATGGAATACAGCCCGGCCAGAAACCTTGAATTAAATGTGTTAAAAGCAATTCTTGATTTACGTTACACCGAAGAAATCCGCGAAAAAGAAGGTGGTACGTATGGGGTAAGTGTTAGAGCATCATCGCAACAATACCCTACCGCACTTAAAACCTTACAAATGGCTTTCGACGCCGATCCGGAAAAGGCAGAATACCTGAAATCAATCATTTTTAGTGAAATTGATAAGATTATTGACAACGGTCCGACAGAGGTCGATCTTAACAAAGTGGTTTTGAATATGAAAAAGAACCGCGAACAATCCAAAGAGCACAACAGCTACTGGATGAATGCACTTTACAACAAATACTACCATGGTTACAACAGCGATGCGAAAGAAAATTTTGATGACATTCTGGACGGTTTAACAACTGCACAAATTCAAAAATTCACCAACGAATTCTTTGACAATCCGGATGTGATTGACATTGTTTATTTACCGAAAAAAACTGAGTAACGAATTTAAGCAGTTACTATAAAAGCCGGGGATGTTAGTACTTTCCCGGCTTTTATTTTGCCTTACTGCGCCCTATTATTTTGTCGATGCTTCAAGTCATTAACAAGTAATTCGATTTTTTCAATTTCAACATGTTCCATTACAACAATTTTGTACCAGGTTGGGTTGTGATGGTCATCAGGAACAAGGCCAAATCTTTTAACAGTTGCTTTATCAACCTGACTTGCATTTATTGTAACAATGTTTGAATAAGGGCTACTGAAATACAGAACACCTAATTCTTTAAGTTTCTGACACAACCAGTTAGTACGATTTTGCAAGACTAATATTTTCTCGAACCAACCATGCGGACCATACTTTGATAAAATCATCCAGGCAGCAATTGCATTTGCCCCCGATCGGCTACCAATCAAAGTAAAATCCTCCCCTTCCACATAACTTGCTTCCAAGGTATTTACGTACTGAATTAAATTCTTTCGGATTAGGAAGATTCCGGTGCCATAAGGTGCCTGAGCCATTTTATGCGCATCAAGCGTAAATGATGATATGGCAGAGGTATTAAAAGTCAGGTTACTTCCTTCGTTTGAAAATGGATAGTAAAATCCACCGTATGCACCATCAACATGTAACTTAAAATTACATTTCAGCTTACTTAACGAACTGGTAAGGATTTCAATATCATCAACCGAACCAAACATGGTAGTCATCATATTACAGATAACTATAAAATGCTTTTTACCATTTGCCTTTGCCTCTTGCAAAACCAATTCATTACCCTTACTGCTTAACTCTCGAGTATTTTTATCAACAGGTAATTTGTAAACATCCAAGGATAATAGATTTCCAGCTTTATCCATGGAATAATGACTATCTTCGCTACAAACAATAGCAATTTCGCTGTTGTTAGCTTTGTGTTCAACCTTAAAGAAATTCCGGTAAATCCAAATTGCCTGGATATTCGCTTCTGTACCCCCCGAAGCAACATATCCATCATATTCTCCCTGTTTTCCTTTTAGAATATCAACCGCACATATCTCAAGCAGTTCGCGTTCAATTGCCTGTGTGCCTTTAAAAAATGGCTCCGACTTTCCTAAAGTGTGGCAACCAATATGATTGGGATTTTTCGACAAAGCTGACATAAATGGCGCCATCGAAAGAAACGATTCATCTTGATTAAAAACTTTATCATCTAAATAAGATGCTGGTACTCCCAAAACTTCATGCTCAACAAAATTTACGTTCTCTTGCAAAGCATTAAAAACTTTATTTCTAATTTCTTCTTGTGTCTTCTTAATCCAAATATTTGTCATATCAATTTCCTTGAACTTACTTGTTTTACACCATAAGACATTAAAAGCGCATAAATGGATGACAAGGATTGGCGCTTTATAAAAAAGGAATAGGCACCCGTCCGAACCACCAGACGAGCTCCCAAGTTCAAATTCAAATCAGTGTTTTAAGAAAACCTTACTATACGAGCAAAAAAAAAAGGCAACTATCTTAAACAGTTGCCTTTCCTTAATATCGAATTGATTTTTTATTTAATCACAAATTCAAACTCCTCATCGGTAGGAGGTGTGCACATTTCGTCGTTACAGCTCATCCATTGAATGTAACCCGACACTTTTGCAGGTTTTTCGGTTACCCAAATTTTATGGGAGATGGTTGCTTTATCTTTAAAATAAGTAACTTCCATACCAAACATTTTGTCCTGCATTTTTTTCGATGGAGTTACTTCAACCGGCTTTCCAAACTTCTTGCAGTTTTCCATGGTTTCGAAATTGAATGAAGTTTTTACCGGGCCGCCATCAGCCATATTTACACCGTATAGTTTAAACCCCATATCTATTTTAGCGGTGGCAACAATCTCGTACTGATTTCCTTTTAATGGTTTAATCTCAACGTCCCATTTTACGGGTACAATCATTTGTGCCTGCGCAAAAGCTGTCGCTGCTACAAATGCTAGCAGAAAAAATATTTTTTTCATGATTTTATATTATTTTTCATCTTATTAAAATTGTTTGTTTTCTATGGAATAAGATGGAACTCGCATGATTTTAATAACTCGCCAATGTGTGAATATTTCTCATGCTCGTTTCATTTTAATAATTATTTCGTTTTCTAAGGTATAAGATATAACTCGCATGATTTTAATAAATCACTTTTGTATAAAAACTCTCTCATGCTCGTTTCATTTGTATTAGATTTCTCACTTCGCTTGGTTACGTTCGAAATCACAATAACGAATTACTTCTTAAATCTTTCTATTCCACTCTTTAACCAGTCAGCAAACTTCCGCGCATCCGAATCGTAACCATAGCCATTTACCAATTCATTCTCGTTATGATCGAGCATTACATAATAAGGCTGTGTATTTCGGTGGTATCTCGAAATCTGAAAATCGGTCCATTTATTACCAACGGTACGCACCTTACGGCCTGTAGTTTCAGACACATATTGTTCTTCTTGCGGCAACTTAGTTTTTAAATCTACATAAAGCGAAACAATAACAAATTCCTGCAAAAACAGATTTTTTACTTCCTGGTCAACCCAAACATTATCCTCCATTTTCCGGCAATTGGTACAACCTTTCCCGGTAAAATCAATTAATAAAGGTTTTCCCAATTCTTTGGCGTAAGCCAATGCTGTATCGTAATCGTCGAACAATGGAATTCCGTGGGGACCAGTATGAACGCCAAGAACCTGTGTTCCTGCTGTGTGTCCTGCAGAAACAACTCCGGCAGGTTGCGTCTTGCCCACTCCTAATGGCGATTCGGCATAATCAACCGGTGGCGGAAATCCGCTAATTAATTTTACAGGGGCTCCCCAGAGTCCGGGAATCATATAGATTACGAAGGCAAAAACCATTGTTCCGAGTACAAACCTCGAAACCGGCAAATGCGACATTGGCGAATCGTGTGGCAGAGTAATTTTCCCCCATAAATAAAGAGCAAGTCCAAGAAAAATCGCAATCCAAATGGCAATATAAACTTCGCGCTCTAAAATATGAAGATCGAGTACCATATCAGCAATCGATAAAAATTTAAAAGCGAAAGCAAACTCAAGGAAACCAAGAACAACTTTTACAGAATTTAACCAGCCACCCGATTTTGGAAGTGTATTCAACCATCCCGGGAAAGCGGCGAACAATGCAAACGGAATTGCTAATGCAAGCGAAAAACCTAACATACCAATAACAGGAGCCATTCCTCCACTACGGGCAGCCTCAACAATTAAGGCTCCAACAATTGGACCGGTGCACGAAAACGAAACCATTGCCAGCGCGAATGCCATAAAAAAGATTCCGAGCAAACCTCCTTTGTCGGCTTTCTTATCAACAGCATTTACCCAACTGCTTGGCAATACAATTTCGAAAGCCCCCATAAATGAAAAGGCAAACAAAAAAAGTAGCAAAGCAAAAAATACATTAAACCACGGATTGGTTGAAAGGCTGTTTAAACTCTCGGCACCAAAAACAGCAGTAACAACTGTTCCCAGTAATACATATATAATTATAATTGAAATACCATACCAAATTCCATTTCGAATACCTTTTGCTTTTGTTTTACTTTGTTTGGTAAAAAAGCTTACGGTCATCGGAATCATTGGAAAAACGCAAGGTGTTAACAATGCCGCAAAACCACCAAGGAAAGCAATAAAAAAGATACTCCAGTAATTACGGCTCTCTTCTTCTCCTTCAGTAGTTGCCTCGGCAACCTTTTCTTCTCCTGCTTCTAATTCAAACGAAAACTCCTGTTCCATCGGAGGGGTGCATGTTTCGTCGTTGCAACTCATAAATTCAACATAGCCAGAAACCTTTCCGACACCAGAAACCTTCACTCTCTGAATAAAAGAAACTTCGTTAGAAAACCACCTTAAATCCAT
Source organism: Draconibacterium sp. (assembly GCA_041583785.1). Classification (GTDB taxonomy): domain Bacteria; phylum Bacteroidota; class Bacteroidia; order Bacteroidales; family Prolixibacteraceae; genus Draconibacterium. The sequence goes on from JBFHFE010000013.1 coordinate 34,709, forward strand.
TTGAAACGACTTATCGAACTCTTCGGTGGCTTCTTTATTAGGAGTTGGTTCTCCTATTAACTCTGCATTTTGAAGTTCCTCAAAATATAGGGATGTTTTTATTGGCCCACCTTCGGGTAAATCAGTTGAATATAAATGCCAACCCTTATCTATTTTAGCGGTAAAAACCAGTTCAAACTCGTTGGCTGAAATTTTGTTTTGAGAGTAACTCCATTTAACAGGCTCAACTATTTGAGCACTTGCAAACAAGGCTAACGTAAACAAAGCGATAGTTAAAAATATTCTTCTCATTCTAATTTTTTTTATATTTTTTTTTGCACAGTTAAAGGTACGACAACTATTTTCCCAAATCGGATGACAACAACTTTTAGTTTTCATAAATAATCGTTGCAATCAATTTTTCACAAATCTAATCTGTTAAAACTTTAATGACCTATTTCTGTTTAACAAAATCTATGTAGATTGGGATTGAAATTGGGACTAGACCCCCTAGGATTACTTTTGAAGCGACCGGTAATAATCGATGGCCTCTTTACGGGTAGTTACGCCCAATTGTCTGTAAATGTTATTAATATGGGTTTTAACAGTGCTTAATTCAACAAATAAGTCCAGTGCAATCTCTTTATTTGTCTTGCCGGCGGCCAATAACTCTAATATTTCTTGTTGTTTCGAGGTTAGGTTATAAAACGCACTCTGTAAACTTTCATTTTTAATTTGGCTACGCATTGTTTTTCTCTGAATTACAAGTAACCAAACAATAATAATCAGCAGAATAAGAATTAGTATCGTTTCAATAATTAAAGCACGGTCTTTCCACTTCTCTTGCACACCGGGCATTTCACAAACAAAGTCTCGAAAGCCAACCAAACTTACAATTAACTCTGAGTATGCCTGCGTATACGCAGTATTTGGGAAATCTTTTTCGAGTCGTTCTTGAAAATTGAAATAAAACTCACTATTCCGTAAGAAATCGGTATCCTTTGCATCTATATGGTATAATGCATATAGCGCTACCATAGCACTTGAGCTTTCATTAACAAAATTTCTGATAAAAACTTCCAGTTCATGCGAAAGGAAAGTACTCTTTGCTTTAGTAAGCTCGCCAGCAAGCAAACCTTTTTGCTGCGCGTAATTTTTATCAAAATCGAGCATTGCCTTGCATTCGTCGCTACCATTTAATTCAAGAACTTCAAATGCCCCACTTTTAATCTCTGCTTCAATCTCAATAAACGAATTACGGTTCAAGAGTAAATGAATATAATTTTTGTTTCTGGTAGTATTAAACTCAACAACAGAGTTATCGCCTCTCACAAGGTAAAGTCGGTAAAACATATAATCCTCTTTTACATTCTCTGTTTTCAGAATAAATGTTCCATCTGGCTGAATAAAGGTTTCTGCAATAATAAAATCGGGCGAAGCAACAAACAAAGCCTCGGGAGAATTTAAAGAAGCCAGATAAACAACGGGTTGCCATTCATCACCAATCTCAATACGCCCTTTAATTTCCATTGCTTCTGATACCAATGAAAAAAGACCTGTTAGGATTATGCAAATACTCTTCATTAAATTCATAATAGATAATTGTAAAGTACGAAAATAAAAAAAGCCGCTCAAAATTGAACGGCTTTCTTTTTCAGATTATAATTTCTTCCAAATCCTCATCAAAAAAATGATATTCCAAATAGGAATATGAATTAACAGCTTCAACTTTCACCCATTTCAGATATTTTCGGAACCAACTGTTCCTTACACTTCTGAATCCTTTGGTTAAGTAGGCTGCCACATAAGGATGAACCTTTAAACATAGTTTCTTTTTGTTCAATTCCTTTAGTGCATATTTTACTTTGCCTTCAATATCGTCGGCAAATAATACAGTGGGCACAATTTTACCGGTTCCTTTGCAAGTGGGACAGCTTTCGGCTGTTTCTACGCTTTCTTCGGGGCGTACCCTTTGCCTGGTAATTTGCATCAGGCAAAACTTGCTTAAAGGTAAAATGTTGTGCTTGGTCCGGTCTCCGGCCATTACCTCCTTCATGTGATCATTCACTTTCTGGCGGTTGGCGGCGACGTGCATGTCGATGAAATCGATAACAATGATTCCACCCATGTCTCTCAACCGTAATTGTCTTGCTATTTCATCGCAAGCAGCCAGATTAACTTCCAGTGCATTTTTTTCCTGGTCGTTTCCGGCACGTGCGCGATTCCCACTATTAACATCAATTACATGAAACGCTTCTGTATGCTCTACAATTAAATAGGCACCATCTTTAAAAGAAACTGTTTTCCCAAACGACGCCTTAATTTGCTTATCCACACCAAAATGATCGAATATGGGTTGACGTCCTTTGTAGTACTTTACAATTTTCTTTTTGTCGGCTTGAATGCTACCTATGTAATCGGCAATTTCGTTGCTAGCCTCTAAATCGTTTACAATAATGCTGTTAAAATTAGGATGATAAATGTCACGCAACAGGGCTGTAGTCCGGTCTATTTCGCCAATAATTAGCGAAGGAGCCTGAGCTCTACCCAGCTTGAGGAATGTAGTTTCCCATTTTTCAACCAGTCTTCTCAATTCCTGGTCAAGTTCAGCTACTTTTTTACCTTCGGCTACTGTTCTGATAATCACCCCATATTTTCGGGGCTTAATGCTTTGAACTAATTTCTTTAACCGGTTTTTTTCTTCGTTGGTTTTAATCTTTTGCGACACTGATATTTTGTCGCTAAAGGGCATTAAAACCAGATTCCGGCCTGCAATTGAGATTTCGGATGTTAAACGCGGTCCTTTTGTTGAAATTGGCTCTTTTGCTACCTGAACCAGAATTTTCTGACCAACCTTTAACTGTTCGTTTACTTTACCTTCTTTGTTAATGTCGGGTTCTGAATGAATCCGTGAAATGGAAGAAATTTTATTTTTCCGGGACGAAGCAATTCGCAAAAATTTGTTAAGCGTTGCAAATTGTGGCCCCATGTCGAGGTAATGTAAAAAAGCATCTTTACTGTAACCTACATCGATAAAAGCAGCGTTTAAACTGGGCATAATTTTCTTCACTTTGCCAAGATAAATATCTCCGACAGCGAATTTTGCCCCGCTTCTTTCTCTACTTAGTTCAACAAGCTTTTTGTTCTCCTGTAAGGCAATAACAATTTCGGATGGAGTTACATCAATTAATAAATCGCTACTCACAACCTTAATTTTAAACTTTAATTTTGGTTAATACTCATGTTTATAACATAACTAAACCTAAAGCAATTACTGCCTTAGGTTTAATCATTTTCTCAAGATTTTATTTACTTAACAAAATCTTATTTCTTCTTCTTGTGCCTATTCTTACGCAATCTTTTTTTGCGTTTATGAGTGGCCATTTTGTGTCTTTTTCTTTTCTTTCCGCTTGGCATAACTCTATGATTTTACTTGATTTTTAACTTCTGATACAAATGTTTTCGCTGGTTTAAACGAAGGAATATTGTGTGCAGGAATAATGATTGTTGTATTTTTTGAAATATTTCTGGCTGTTTTTTCGGCTCTTTGTTTAACAACAAAGCTGCCAAAACCTCTGAGGTAAACATTTTTACCGTCAACCAATGAATCTTTTACGGTTTCCATAAAAGCTTCAACTGTTTTTTGAACAGTTACTTTCTCAATTCCTGTTTCTTTAGAAATTTCATTTACAATATCTGCCTTAGTCATCTCTTAATATATTTAATTTTCAATGTATTAATCGTTTTTATTCGAGTCTGCAAAAATAAAAATAATTAGTAAACCCGAAAGCATTTCAAATAAATTATTTTTGTTTTTTAGCAAGATATTTAATGACTTAGCAAAAAATGGACAATTTCCAAGGATATATATACAGATGGTACAATAGAAACAGGAGAGATCTCCCCTGGCGTAATACTAGGAATCCATACAAAATTTGGATTTCAGAAATAATCCTGCAACAAACCCGGGTAGCACAGGGAACCAATTACTACATCCGCTTTATTGAAGCTTTCCCGACGCTTGTTGCTTTGGCTAAAGCTAACGAAGATGACGTATTAAAAATGTGGCAGGGACTGGGTTACTATTCGCGCGCAAGAAATATACATGCCACCGCAAAAATTATTGTTGAATCGTACAATTCCGTCTTTCCCGGCACCTACACAGACATTATCGGGTTAAAAGGAATTGGCCCTTACACGGCGGCAGCCATTGCTTCAATAGCTTTTAACCTGGCCTACCCTACTGTAGATGGAAATATCTACCGGTTATTATCGCGTTACTTTGGCATTACGTCTCCAATTGACACAACAAATGGGAAAAAACAGTTTTACGAATTAGCCAAAAACCTACTCAACAAAGAAGATCCTGGCATGCACAATCAGGCATTTATGGAATTTGGGGCCTTGCAATGCACTCCAAAATCTCCTGACTGCCATAACTGCCCTCTTTGCGAAACCTGTTCTGCCTTTCAAAATAATAGCATTGAACAACTCCCGGTAAAATCAAAAAAAACAAATCAACGAAAACGTTTTTTCTATTATTATTTAATAGAATCAGGCGATTCTATATTTATTGAAAAGCGAATTACCGATGACATCTGGAAAAACCTATACCAGCTCCCTCTTTATGAATCGGATGATGAGTTATCGGACAAAGAGTTATTGGCTAAAACCATTTCGTTTATCAAAAACAAAACTTACAATATAAAAACAATAACAGCATCAAAAAAACACATTTTAAGTCACCAGGTTATACATGCAAGGCTAATTCATGCCGAAGTTAATGCCAATGTTAATATTACTAAGTCTCTAATTCGGGTAAATAAGAAAGATATTTTTAAATTTGCTGTACCCAGATTAATAGAACAGTTTTTTGAAGACTTTAATCTGGTTAACCAATAAAAGATTAACTTGTGGACAATTATAAAATATTTCAACTTTTTTTGTTAACCTTATAATTTAAAATTATGTCAGTAAACAAAGTTATTTTAGTAGGAAATGTAGGTAAAGATCCGGAAGTCAGACACCTTGACTCGGGAGTGGCAGTTGCAAATTTTCCGTTGGCAACTTCGGAATCATATACTGCAAAAAACGGCGAACGTGTAACCACTACGGAGTGGCACAATATTGTATTATGGCGTGGATTAGCCGACGTCGCTGAAAAATATGTTACAAAAGGACGCCAGCTTTATATTGAGGGAAGAATAAGAACCCGCTCGTACGACGACAAAGATGGAAACAAACGCTATATAACCGAAATTTATGGCGACACCATGCAAATGCTTGGCGCAAAAGGGGACGCCCCGGCATCTCCGGCACAAGCAACTCCTCAAAACGAGCAACAATCAACACCTTTAACTAAAGAGCCTCAGATTGAAGAATCGGAAGGTGACGAGGATCTTCCTTTCTAAAAAAAATACAGATTGGAAACAGCATCGATACTTGACATAGCCGGCACTACCGACTTTAACATTCAATTTCACCCCCTAAGTTTGGGAATTGTAATTTCAATAATTATTGTGCTGCTGCTTTTATTCAGTTCAGCATTAATCAGTGGTTCCGAGGTAGCCTACTTTTCGCTTTCGGCAGCCGACAAACAAAGACTTAAAAAGAAAGGCAAAAATAACGAACGGGTGCTACACAACCTGAAATCTCCTGAAAAACTACTGGCGACAATACTAGTTACCAATAATTTTGTAAATGTGGGCATCATTATATTAACGGCCTATATTTCCAATAACTTGATAACCTTTGTAGACACCCCCATTCTTGAATTTGTTTTTCAGGTTGTACTTATCACCTTTTTCCTGTTATTGTTTGGCGAAATAATTCCAAAAGTTTATGCCACCCATTTTGCTTTATCCTTTGCCCGTTTTATGGCATTGCCCCTGCTAACCTTAAAAAAAATATTCAGGCCAATAAACTCGATACTAATTTATTCAACCGGATTTGTAAACCGGCGTTTGCAAAAATACACCAAAAACATTTCGATGGATGATATTTCACAAGCACTGGAACTCACCTCCGATCAGGAACTGTCTGAAGAAAAGGATATTCTGGAAGGCATTGTAAAATTCGGAAATAAAGATGTAAGCGAAATCATGAAACCGCGTGTCGACGTAGTTTCCATCGACTTAAAAACAGATTTTAGCTCAGTTATACAAATCATTACCAAATCGGGCTACTCCAGGATACCTGTATACTTCGAGTCGTTCGATAATATACGTGGGATTTTGTACATTAAAGATATACTCCCGCACAGCCACAAAATCAATTCATTTAAATGGCAAACCTTAATAAGGCCACCATTTTATGTGCCCGACACAAAGAAAATCAGTTCGCTGCTCGAAGATTTTCAAAAAACAAAAATCCATTTGGCAGTTGTGGTCGACGAATATGGCGGCACCTCAGGCATTGTAACACTGGAAGATATTCTTGAAGAAATTGTTGGCGATATTACCGATGAATTTGATGAAGAGGAAAACTTTTTTTCAAAAATAAGCGACAACGAATTCCTTTTTGATGCCAAAGTATTGCTTGGCGATTTTTACAAAATAGTAAACTGCGACGACACCATTTTCGACGAAGTAAAAGGCGATGCCGATACACTGGCAGGGCTTATTCTTGAAATAAAAGGCGAAATCCCGGTTCTGCACGAGCGAATAAAATGCAAATTCTTCAAGTTTATAATTGAGGAAGTTGACAACCGAAGAATAAAACAGATTAAAGTGATTATTGCCAGATAATACATTTTTGCGTTTTGTAAAAAGAACTACAAAAATAAAAAGAGCATGAGAAATATTCACACATAGGGGATTCTTTAAGATAGTGCGAGTTCCATCTTATACCTTAAAACAAAAAATAATAAGAAGAAATAACCATGAATTTTAGCACATTAATCCCAGTAACTAACGTAAACATATACCAGAAAAGCACATACGTAAATAGAAAATTAAAATTCATTGAAAATTACTCTTACACCCGAAAAACTTTTAATAAATGAAATGAGCATGAGAAATATTCACACATTGGCGATTTATTAAAATCATGCGAGTTCCATCTTATTCCTTAGAAAACAAACAATTTTAATAAGATGAAATGAGTTTATCTAACTTCTCGAAAACAAGGGATTAACTCAGGCGAAGCTCATGAATAACAACAAAGAAAAAACAATTATAAACGCATGAAATTTTACAAGCTAGCTTTTATTTTTCTGCTTATTACAGCCTGTTCCGAAACCTATACACCCAAGCCCCGTGGTTATTTCAGAATTGATTTCCCGGACAAAAATTACGTAAGGGTTACCAAACAATTTCCTTATAGTTTTGAAATTCCCACCTACTCGAAAGTTGAAAAGGATCGCCTAAATAAAAACGAACCGAACTGGATAAACATTGTCGTTCCTGAAAACAAAGTAGAAATACACATTTCATATTACGATTTAACAAAAAAAACGAATACGTCGCGCGAAGCACTCCTCGAACTCATGGAAGAATCCAGAAGCCTGGCATACAAACACTCAATAAAAGCGGATGCCATTGACGAACAAATTTTTATGAATCCTGCAAAAAGAGTTTATGGAACCATTTATAATATAAAGGGCAATGCAGCTTCACCCCTGCAGTTTTTTCTTACCGACAGCACGCAGCATTTTTTGCGCGGTGCTTTTTACATTCGCGAAGTTCCTGACATTGACTCCTTACAGCCAGTGATAAACTTTATTGAACCAGATATTATTAGAATAATTGAAACCACAAGCTGGAACGAATGCCCTTCGAAAAACAAATAAGTACTTCTTTAGGCCCCATCGGAATCTGGAAGCTTAGCGAGCCTTCTGAAAAGCTACTGGAGCTAAGTTCTCTATCCGTTTCCGACCGGCAAAGCTTTACTCGCTTTACTTCGGAGCGAAGGAAAAAAGAATTCCTTGCAACCCGCATCCTTCTTGATAAACTCGACAAGAAAAAACACCAGATAATTTACGATGAGGAATCGGGAAAACCGTCCTTAAAAAACAGCCTCATAAACATTAGCATATCTCACTCGGCCGATTTTGTTACAGTAATGCTCTCAGAAAAAAGAATCGGCATCGACATTGAGCAAACCACCCGAAATATAGACAGGGTAGCCACACGATTTCTTCATCCAGACGAGCAAAAATTTATTTCAGCACTACACGATCAACAAAAGGCAAAAACTTTATTCTGGGCAGCAAAAGAAGCCATTTTTAAATGCACCGATGTGCAGGGCATCGAATTTAACGAGCAAATAATTATTACTCCTTTTGAACTTAGCGACGAAGGCAGTTTCTCGGGCTATTTTAAACAAATCGAAAAAAAAATTAATTATCGCCTTTATTATTCTTTTCTTGTAAACAACGTGCTGGTTTTTTGCGTTGAACAATAAAAATCGAGATATTTATAGAGATTAATAATTACTGTTATACCAACTGCTTCAAAAAAGCAGTTTAGATTTTGTATTTTACAAAAAACACAACATGAAAAAAGCTGAAAATCAAATACTAATCATCTTTGGAGCCTCAGGAGACTTAACAAAAAGGAAGCTTATCCCTGCACTTTTCGATTTATACAAACAAAACCTGCTCCCCGATAAATTTGCAGTTTTGGGAGCTTCCCGTTCACCTCTTTCCGACGAAGATTTCAGAAATCGGGCCGATGAGTTCCTTCCCGACGACCAGCTAGTAGCCGAATTTAAAAAATTATTATTTTACCAGCCGGTTCAGAACAATTCTGCAGAAGATTTTAGACCGCTAAAAACAAGGCTAAACAGCCTGGCAACAACCTTAACGATAGAAAAAAATTACATCTTCTATCTTTCAACTCCCCCTTCGCTATACAGTGTAATTCCTAACTTTCTTGCCCAAAATGGCTTAAGTACATCAAAAAAATACTTCCGAAGGTTAATTGTAGAGAAACCATTTGGAACCACGCTCGAATCGGCCAAAAAGCTAAACATTCAGCTACTCAATTACTTCTCCGAAAACCAGATATACCGTATTGATCATTATTTGGGCAAAGAAACCGTCCAAAACATGCTGGTAACCCGTTTTTCGAATGGAATCTTTGAGCCTCTCTGGAACCGCCGCTACATAGAACGTGTGGAAATTACCTCTGCAGAAAGCATTGGAGTAGAAGGCCGTGGCGGCTACTACGATCACTCGGGCGCAATGCGAGACATGCTACAAAATCATTTGCTACAGGTGGTTGGTTTTGTTGCCATGGAAGCTCCGGTAGTTATAGAAGCAAATGCCATCAGGAATGAAATATTAAAAGTATTCCAATCGCTTCGTCCAATTAAAGAAACAGAGGTTGAACGTTACGTTATTCGAGGACAATACACCAAATCACTCATAAGCGGCAAACCAATATTGGGCTACCGCGATGAACCCGGTGTTGAGAAATTTTCGAGGACAGAAACATTTGTGGCTCTGAAATTCTTTATTGACAACTGGCGTTGGGCAGGTGTTCCATTTTATATCAGAACCGGAAAAAAACTCCCTACCCGAGTCACCGAGATTGTTATTCACTTTAAGAAAGTACCTCACAACCTTTTTGGAACACCATCAATGTGTCACCACAATAACCAATTGATTATTCGAATTCAACCCGACGAAGGAATTTTGTTAAAATTTGGCATGAAAACTCCGGGAGCCGGGTTTAATGCACAAACAGTGAATATGGATTTTCATTATTCTGATTTGGCCGACAAAAAAGTTCCTGCGGCATACGAACGTTTATTGCTAGACTGCATGCAAGGCGATGCAACATTGTATGCACGCGGCGATGCTGTTGAAGCAGCCTGGGAATTTGTACAGCCTATTATTAATGCCTGGGAAACCAATCCTGAAATACCCATTTATGGTTATCCGGCAGGAACATGGGGGCCAGAAGACTCGGATAAACTTATTAAAGATGGTCAATGGAGATATCCTTGCAAGAATTTAACCAACGATGATTTATATTGTGAGCTATAACCCGTCTCCACTTAATAATCTGACAAACATTTAATTATGCAAAATTACACTGAAGTTCGAATTTTTAAAAAACCGAAAAGAGTTTATGATGCCATTGCAAAAGAAATTCTGAAGTTAACCAGAAACTCCAATCAGGAAATCATTAACATTGCACTTTCGGGGGGAAATTCTCCCAAAGGCCTTTTCAATAGGCTTAGTGATAAATATAGCGATAAAATTGCCTGGGAACGTATTCATTTCTGGTGGGGCGACGAACGATGTGTTTCTCCCGATGACGAAGAGAGCAATTATAAGATGACTAAAATTTCCTTATTTTCAAATATTGCTATTCCCGAGAAAAACATCCATCGAATTCACGGTGAAGCTAATCCGGAGGAAGAAGCAATTCGTTATTCACAAGAAATAGAAAAAAATATAAAATTCAGAGGGCAAAATCCGGTTTTTGACATAGTTATCTTAGGCCTGGGAGAAGATGGTCATACAGCATCTATTTTCCCCGATCAGCTTGAATTAATTGACAGCAATAAAAACTGCGCAGTTACAAAACACCCTCTTTCAAGTCAAAAACGAATTACTCTTACAGGAAAGGCTATAAACAATGCCAATCAAATTTATTTTCTTGTAATCGGGACGAGCAAAGCCATGCGCATTTCGGAGATAATGAACGACAACGAAGCAGCCAAGTTATTACCTGCTTATTATATTTCACCTATAAACGGTAGACTTATCTGGTTTATTGACGAAGAAGCGGCTGCTCAAATTTCATAATTCAGTCCGAAAGAAAATTTGGAATACAACAGGAAAGCCCATTTTACTTTACAAAAGCATGGACAATTATGTCTGTACAGATCCATAATCTGCCTATAAACAGTTAATAACAACTGTTTTCATAATTTTTTTAAGACCTTTTGAAAAAAGTTATCAACAGTCTATAAAACCAAAAAATCCATCAGAAAAATCTGATGGATTTACTTGCGGAGAGAGAGGGATTCGAACCCCCGGTACCTCGCGGTACAACGGTTTTCAAGACCGCCGCATTCGACCACTCTGCCATCTCTCCTGATGCGCTGCAAAAGTAGATTTTTTTTTTTAACCACAAAACACTTTTGCACTATTTTTTAAAATAATACTTAAAAAAAAAGAGATTTAGTGTTTGGTTTTTTAAAACTTATTTCAGAATTTAGCTAAACTGTAAGAAGGTTCTCTAGAAGTATTGATTTTACTGAATGTTTGAAGATTTTTCACATACAATACAGAAGATTTTTTCGAATAATTCACCTAAAAGAAACAAGAACTAATTTACTCATTTTCAAATACTTAATTAATTATTTAAAATTTTGCCTTATGAATAAAGCACAACTAATTGATGCGATGGCCGAAAAAGCAGGCCTTAGTAAAGCTGACGCTAAAAAAGCTCTTGACGCATTTGTAGCTGCAACAACCGACTCACTTAAAGGCGGCGACAGAGTAGCTCTTATCGGATTTGGTTCTTTCTCAGTTTCTGAACGCGGTGCGAGAACCGGAAGAAACCCACAAACAGGAAAAGAAATTACAATTCCAGCTAAAAAAGTTGTTAAATTTAAAGCTGGTGCCGAATTAGCAGAAGCAGTATCGTAATCATACGTACAGGTAAAAATAGAAAAGGGGAAGCCAATTGCTTCCCTTTTCTATTTTTACCGGATTGAATAGAACAATACACTATAATATGAACACTACATTATTAGAACACCTATCTGGTTTCCTTACTCCTAAACGCCAGGAACTATTCAATAAAACAATAAATATGCGTACCCGTCACATAACTATTGTTCTTGAAGATATATATCAATCGCAAAATGCAAGTGCAGTATTGCGTACCTGCGACTGTTTTGGAATTCAAGATGTACATATTATAGAAAACCGTAACGAATTTAGAGTAAACCGTGAAATTGCTATGGGCTCGTCAAAATGGCTTTCCTTGCATAAATACAACGAAGAAAACAATAACAATCTCGAAGTAATAAAAACCTTAAAATCGAAAGGATACCGTATTGTTGCTACAACTCCGCATTCCAATGAACAGGAACTTCCTGATTTTGATATCTCCAAAGGAAAAACCGCCTTGGTTTTTGGCTCAGAGTTACCGGGAATTACAGAATCAATAATGAAGGAAGCCGACGAGTTCCTAAAAATACCCATGTATGGATTTACTGAAAGTTTTAATATATCAGTGTCTGCAGCAATTATTTTGCATCATTTAACCCTTAAAATGCGCCAAACTGAAGGTCTGAACTGGAGACTTTCGCAAGAGGAGCAGGACGAATTAAAATTAGAATGGATAAGAAAAACCATTAAAAGAAGTGATTTACTGGAGAAACATTTCTTTGAAAAGAAGAACAAACTGTGATTGCTTCCGGCTCAATCTAGCAGTAATTCAATTTTGCATACATAATTATGTTGTATTTTAAATTTTCTTAAGCCCGTTTTGCCTTTTCCCAGTTTACAGATTGTTTCCCTTTAAAGTATCTAAAAATCCCCCGGATGGATGCATAGTTTATCATTACAAAATAATAGGGAACAAAAAAAAGTTTCAATCTTATCTTCCGGTTTTCGAAATACCAGCCAACAACTGCCACAATATAACAAAACAGCTGTAAATAAAATACGATTAAATAGAAATTGGACAATTCCCAACGTTGCTGTTTGTACACCAGCAGAAAGTTCACAAAAACCAGAATAAACAAGGACGCGGGAGCCAAGGCCCAACGTAACACTTTATGCGAGAAATACTGCCACGATAAAATTTTCATTTTAAACGGATTCAGTAAACTTTTTAACCTGAAAATAGTTTGAATGCCGCCTGCAGAAATTCGAATTTTTCTTTTCAATTCCTCTTTAACATTAAGAGAAGCCGTTTCCTCGGCCCATGCATTAGGCGCGTAAGCAATTTTGTAGCCTTTTTGTGCAATTCGAAGCGATATAATAAAATCATCGAGCAAGGTATCGGGTTCTACATCGTCGAACAACTCAGTCCTAATGGCAAACAACTCCCCAACTGCCCCGACTGCAGAGTTTAACTCCCAGTCTTTTTGTTTTATCCACGATTCCATTTTCCAGTATAAGCCCTCTCCGGCCCCCGCGGCAGCTTCGGCAGCCTGTTCAACAATCCTTTTTTCGCCGGCAACACACCCAACTTCAGACAGACTAAACTGCTTCACTATTTCACGAATTGAATCCTTTCCCAAAATTGTATTTGAGTCGGAAAAAATGACGATTGGTGCTTTCACAAATTTCATCCCACGATTCATTGCATGCATTTTTCCACGTCGTTCAGGTTGATGATGCACTTCGAGGTTATCGTGCTTTCGAAGCAGCTCAGGAGTTCCATCGTTGGAGCCATCAGTAATCCACAGGTACTGAATTTTATTTTTGGGGTAATTTAAAGCGAATGAGTTTTCAACTTTACGGGCAATACAATCTCTCTCGTTAAAAGCTGTTACAAATAAACAAACATCGGGTTCAAAATCGAGCTCATAAATTAGATCTCTGTGCGGAAAGAGCAATCTCTTTATCTTAACCAAGCACCAAAGCACCATTCCATAACCCACATAGGTATAAAACAATATAAAAAATAGTACCCAAAATAAGATGCTCAATATCATTTAACAAACTGTTTATAGAACTCGATAAGTTTTTCGGCTGCGGCTAAATTATCAAATTTCTTGTGTATAAATTCAATCGCATTCTTCCCAATTTCCTCGCAAAAATCAGTGTTTTCCACCAATTGAGAAATGGCGTTTGTAAACCCATCTGCATCAGAAGCGATTAAGATATTTTTATTAGGGGTAATATCTATTCCTTCGGCTCCAATAGGAGTAGAAACTATGCTTTTACCCAGAGCCATTCCTTCAATAATTTTAATTCGCATGCCGCTACCCGAAAACAAGGGCACTACCATTATTGATTTCGAATTCATAAATCGATATGCATCGTCAACTTCTCCCACAAATATCACATTCGGGGCATAAAGTTTGCTTATAAGCCACGATGGTGCATTTCTTCCGGCAACATAAAATTTTAAAGATGGAAACTTTTTATGAAGCAGTGGCCAGCAATTTTCAATAAACCAAACCATACCTTCCTGGTTAGGAGCCCATTCCAACGACCCAATATGAAACACCGATGAGTGCTCCAAATGTTTTGCATTTGGTATCAATACCGAGGTGTCAATTCCGGTTTGCGAAACGTGTTGTGGCTTATTGTTGCCTAGTTCATTAAGGATTGCTCCATCGCGTTCAGTAATAGGCACCAATAAATCGTAGCTATTTAACAATGACACCTCAAATTTCTTAATCCGTTTCGACAAATTTTTAAGATATATTTTCTTCAGACCTTTCGACATTTTTAAGGTCCTTTGCCATATTTCAAATTCAATATTATGAGCGCGATATACGATTACAGCCTTGGAGTGTTTCCTGATTAATGAAATATACGGACACACATACAAGCCTTCAAGTTGTATAACATCAAAACTACTTTGGTTTAAAAGTTGTATCAAAGCCTTTTCGAAATCAGAATGAATAAAGCGAATCGCATTGTAGGGTTTGCGCGAAAACAAAAAATTAAGTAGGGCATCAAAGGCAGTAATCCTTGCAGGAACGTCTATCAATCGGAAACGGGCATAATCTTTTACCGACTCAGGAATTTCATCAATATCAACATGATGCTTTTCCGTATTCATGGAAAGTATGGTAACGTCATGCCCCAAAAGGGCAAATCCCTTTGTTAGGTTCAGACAAGCTATAGCTCCTCCATCTTTGGTTGGATAGGGCACTTTATTTGTTACCTGAAGTATCTTCATGACTTTACTAGATACATTATTCTTTTTTCTTTTTTGCAAAAAGTTTTCCTAAACCGAGAAAACTAAAAAACTTGCTATATGTTTCGGCCGACATGATAGAAGAATCGGTAGCCGCTTTATAACTTAACCAAATCCCTACAGGTAGAAAAAGATAGGATGAAAACCACATGCCATTAAACATATTCCATACATCCTCCCGCGCCGTTTTTTCACCGCTCATGGATACTATGTAATACAAAATAAAAAGCAAAATAGATACAACCACAGGCATACCAAGTCCTCCTTTACGAATAATGGCACCTAAAGGAGCACCAATGAAAAAGAAAATAAGAATTGCAAATGAAAGTGTAAATTTCCTATGCCTTTCCATTTTGTACTTATTCAAGGTTTTCTTTTTTTCGTACAACTGTCTTTCAAACATGTTTACATTTTTAACCACTCCCCGGGCACTTTCAAGAGCACTCCCGGCAATTTCTGCTTTCACCCACTTGTCCATGCCAGCAAAATATTCATCGAAATTAAATATTGAATCGGCAACCGGCATTGGCACGTCTCTTTTTAATGAATCGTGCCTGGCAGTAAGGTTATACATTTTTTTTGAAACAGTTGGTGTTACATTAAGCTGCAACATATACTCCCTGAGCCGTTTATAATATTTATCCCCGAGAGAATCTTCCATGTAATTCAGCTCGGTAATGTTTAACATACGGTATTGATTTTTAAAGATATCCTCGTCTTGCCTGTTAAAATCAAAATTGCGGACTTTTACCCGAATCGTTTGTTCTGCAAATTGATCGCGTCGAAAAGCCCGGTTGTCTTTATCCCGCCTGCTTTGTGGTTTTTCCTCCTTATAATTCACTCCATGATATAGATTCAGCACCATGTATCTTTTATCGTCGGTGATTCTTAGATAGCCGGAGTCGGCGATTGTTACACTTTCGTTTGCCTGATTTCCGGTATGGTCATAAATCAGCAAATCGTAGAGGATATTTGTTTTATTGTTTTTTCTCCCAACTTTAATACTATATCCATCCATTTCGTTGGTAAAAACGCCAGCTTGCAACACCAACTCTGGCTTCTGCTTTTTTACACTATAAAGTAAAGTTGAAAACTTAAGGTTTGTTTTAGGCAGTACATTATTTGAAAGATAGAAAGCACTAAAGGTAATAAAAAGAGCTATTACAATTAAAGGCCGCATTATTCTCGCCAGGGAAATGCCGGAAGCTTTCATTGCAACCAATTCGTAATTTTCGCCTAATGCGCCAAAAGTCATAATCGATGCTAAAAGCATTGCCAGGGGAAATGCCAGAGGCAATAAGGCAAACGATGCATAAAACATCATTTCGCCCAATACACTAAAATCGAGCCCTTTACCTACCAGTTCATCAACATATTTCCACAGAAACTGCATGAGTAGGACAAAAAGCACTATAAAAAAGGTCATTACAAATGGCCCCAAGAAAGACTTTATAACGTATAAATGTAAACGCTTCATTTAATTATTGTTCTCTGTTTTCGAAACGAGTACAAAACTAAGTTATTTTAGGAACTTGTAAAGTAAAAAAAGTTAAGAAACGTGTATTGGGCAAAGAAAAGGTAATTAGGTTAAAATAATTAGCACATTAAGAGCCAAGGATATGTTTTAAATCGGAAACTTGAGAATTCCAAAGATTGCGAGTCTCATCCTGTTCATCCTCGTCAGCAAAATCAGTAATTAAAATCGAAACATCACTAGTAAGTTCATCCACCGTAATTTTAAACTCAAAATAAGTATCTTCGTCTTCGTCAAGCCAATTAAAACGCACCAACTTGTTTTCTTTACGCAGAGTCATCTCTGCAGTTTGTTCTGAGCCCTCCCAAACAAAAGTAAATAGCTTCCCTCTTACACGCACATCATCAGCAAACCATTCCGATAATCCTGAAGCAGTACTTAATCGATTATATAGAACTTTTGGAGAACAATTAATAGTATATTCCAGTTGTATTTTAATTTTGTTAGTCATATGTTTGATTTTTGGCAATATAACTAATCTGAATGGAAGTTACAACATGAAGAAATGCAAAGACTAAATTTCTTCTGAATTTTTACAAAAAAAAATAATTGGAAATAAAAATAAATACTATATTTGCACCGCGAAATTCAAAAACGGTTACCGTTTTGCAGGCTCAAAAAGGAGTAGAATTTTACAACATTTTGGCGAGGTAGCTCAGCTGGTTAGAGCGCATGATTCATAATCATGAGGTCGGCGGTTCAAGCCCGCCTCTCGCTACTGAAAATCAAAAGGTTACAACTAAAATTAGTTGTAACCTTTTTTATTTGCACACAATTTACACACAGAATTAATAATAGTTTTTTCTTATTATAAACACTTCCATTTGGTTATACTTATGACAGAAGTATCAGTTTGCATCAACAATAAAGATTTCATGGAAGCGAATATTTGGGTGATGTTCCCAAACCTCCTTTTTAAACCTTTCCTTTAGAGGACCTTTTCCTCCATCCAGGAAGGAATTTCTTTTTTTTTTTTATAAAAAGACAGCATCCATGTTGTTCTAATCCAGAGGGATGCCATCGCTTTTACTCTTTAATTTGTTGAATGTGCATGGTAAAACCATTATTGGCTTTTAAATCGAAAGTTAATGCGCTACCCGCATTCAGTTCTTTCTCTTCTATTTTTACACGAGTTCGTGTTTTTACCGTTTCATCATCGGTGTAGATTTTAGCTTTGTAGTTTAGTCCTTCTTTTAGGAAAGAAAAATCAACATCAACAGTGCGGTCTGTTTCTCCATTGATTCCGCCAATCCACCAATTGTTTCCTTTGCGACGTGCTATTACCCCAATTTCACCAATTTCGGCGGTAAGTACTTTTGTTTCGTCCCAAACGGTTGGTACGTTATTGAAGAACTCCAACTCGAGTTCGTTGCCAATTGTTTGGGTATCGCCCCATAATCCATCTTCTTTTACAGGAGCTGCAGGCGCTTTGTCGTACCAATATAAAAATTGCAGCGGGCTGAAAATACAAACTGTTTTTGCCAGTTGCGATGCATGCGAGCCCATCGTTTCAACACGTTTATTGTAGTAACAAACCGTATTATCCGATGCTCCGGCAAGGGTGCGTGTAAACATGGTAATTAGCGTGTGTGCATTTGGAACGGTTTCTTCATCACCTCTAATTCCTTCTTGCGTAAGTAAATTCGGATAGGTACGAGAAAAACCAGTTGGACGGTATTCGTCGTGAATATCTAGCACCATTTGATAATCGGCAGCCTTTTTAACTGCTTCGTGCTTCCAGGCGGTTGCATTTTGGTCGCCCACACGTACAAAACCATACTTTATACCTGAAATGCCCCACTCCTGAAACAAAGGCAAAATATCATCCAGTTGTTTTTCCAGCGCACGACGGTTTACGTACAACATAACTTTTACGCCTTTTTCTTTGGCATAAGCAGTAATGGCTTCAATATCGAAAGGCCCTTTCGAACGTTTTGGGTCGAGGGTTACCGTAGTTGCATCCGATGCATTATCCATTTCGTTGCCATACCAACCGGCATCGAAATGTACGTATTGCATGTTATGGCTGGCCACAAAATCGATAGCCGCAAAGCCACCCTGAGTGGTTAATGTTCCTTCGCGCAATACTTTTCCAGGTGTAATCCACGATTCATCTTCAATGGCACTTGGGTCGTTTAGGTTTTGGATGATGTAGTTATTCTCCAACAATTCGCCATAACTTTTGCCCATCATTACCACGCGCCATGGCGATACAAATGGAAGTTTCATATCAATTTTGGCTTCTTCGCTTCTTTCATTTTCCACCGCACCACTAACCAAGTCTTGTTTGGTATCTATAATTTTTCCATCGAGACTTGAAACAATCCCATTCTTCACTTCTTTGCTTGAATCGAAGCTTAAACGAGCATAATCCACCAAACGGGCTTCGGCCAAAGCAATTTTAATATCGTCGGCCACCTCAACAAGCAGAGGTCGTTCGCAGCCAACTTTTAATTCCGATAAAGGTATTTTATTGATTTCGCCTTGGGCAGTCAATGTTCTGGGTTTACGCTCTGGTGTCGACCAAACATCATGGTTTTCGGCAAACTGATAGGTAATCAGTTCATCGTCTAGTTTTATTTCTGAGAGGTTATTTTGAGCCGGTATTTCGTAAGCAAAAGCTACGCCTTCGTTGTAGGCACGGCAAATTAGATTTAGTTTGGCTGTTGCACTTTCCAAATAAATTTTTGCTTCGTTATAATTATCGGGAATGGTACTGCGTTCGCCTAAATTTGTTGTCCACTCATTTTCAACCGATGTCTCTTCCACACTTTTTACCGAAAAAGGTGTACTAAAATCAACATCCGAAGATTTAATTTCGATTGATGATGGTAAAATAATTACCTTATCGCCATATTTTACAGAAAATGAAAGTTGTCCGTTTTCTGTTATTTCCGATGCTGGAAAGACGGATAATTGTTTTTGTCCATCGGGAGATTGTACTACAATCTCGTTTTGCTTGTTACAGGAAAAAAATAGCACCACGACTACCAATAGATAAAACATCTTTCTTAAACTCATATTATTATAATTCATATTATTAATTTTCTGTTGTAAATACCGCGGCAGGTAAACCTTCGCGGTTGTATAGATTTGCACCTTCCGGATTTGACGACCAGGCATAACGCACAGCCATTGGATTTTTCACCTCCAAACTCGAAACTTCAATTTTATCTTTGCTTATAATCTTTGCTTCTGCCGATTTCCAGACTCCATCGTCACCTTTAACATGAAACCAAGTTAATTCCTCGTCCACCTCTTTTGTTGGATTATTGAGCTGTTTACTACCCACCATTAAACCTTTGCCTGCGTCCTTAAATTCAATAATCATTTTATTACCTACAACATTCGAACTTTTATAAAGTGGTCCATTTGCCACAAGGTCAGTTATTCCATAATCATTCTTTAAAGCCAACATCGAGAGACGATTTCCTGCATCCATTTTATTGTGGGGATGTACGTCTTTTGCTTCGCCAATGTCGTATAAAATAGCCATGCCCGTGTTGGGCAACTCAAGTCCACGGCGCAGGTGGTCGTTTACCGTAGCCCATCCCAAATCCGAACGTTCATCGGGAACTTCGTAAGCAGCAAGTTGAGCCCAATAGAATGGGAAATCGCCTTGCCCCCACTCTTCGCGCCAGCTGGTAATTAACAGCTTAAAGTATTTTTCGTATTCGGTCTCTTTAAAGTGTGAATTACCTTCGCCCTGATACCAAACAACACCTTTAATTGCAAAAGGGACAATTGCTGAAATCATTGCATTGTGTAAGGTTGCGGGAATTTGTTTGTCAAATAAGGGATGCTCTTTTGGGTAAGGACGATTTGTTTTTTTTCCGCCATCATTCCATGCCTGAAATTTTCGTTGAAAAGAAGTATCCACATAACTTTCAGCATCGCCTAGAGTGGCAATTTGTTCATTAATTTTTGTTCTACTATTTTCAAAATATTCCTTTAATTTTTCATCCGAATTATAAGCTTCTTCAGAAAGCCAGGGTTGAATGCGGGTTCCTCCCCACGAACATTCAACAATGCCAATTGGAACGTTGAGCTGTTTTCTCAATTCTTTGGCAAAGAAATATCCGATAGCAGTAATTTTTCCTATTTCTGTGGGATTTACACTTCTCCAATTGTCATCAAAATTACGTTTCTTCTCAAAAACTGAAGTTGTTTGTGGAACCTCGATGTGTCTTATCCAAGGGTCATTGGCAGTGGCAACTTCATTTCGCATGTATTCTACCAAAGGTTGGTATTTTTCTTCGCGGGCATCGTTTACAAATTTTTCCATGGCAAAATCCATGTTCGATTGTCCTGTACACAACCACACTTCACCCGACAATACCTCTTCTAAAACAATCTTATTTTTACCTTGAACAATAATTTCAAAAGGTCCACCGGCTTTTGGTGTTTTTAAATTCACTCGCCAGGTGCTATCGGCATTTGTAATTGTTTCCACCTTAGCTCCCCAACTGGCTTTAATGGTAATTTTCTCCATCGGGTCGGCCCAGCCCCACATTGGTATTTCGGTATCTTGTTGCACCACCATTCGATTGGCGAACAAAGCGTTTAATTTTACGTTCGCTGAAATTACCTGCGGTAAAATCCATATCAGAATAAAGAGAAGATGTCTTCGTTTCATTTTATTGTTTTTTAGTAAGTATTACCAATCACTTTCGTTTAAATGTTTTTTTCGTCTATACCTTAAAATCCTTGTATCACGCCGAGCGGGTGTACATATGCCGCAAACCTATTCGTCCCTCGACTGGCGATTGCCCCTCCGCTAAATCCCATGAATACAATTTTTCGTCTCCGTTGCCTTTTACATTAAAGTAAAGCTTTGTTTCAGTTTTCAGAACGGTTATTTTATAGGTAACACCAGGTAAAAACTGTCCGGTTTTAAAATAGGCCGGAAGCACTTCTGTTTCTTTAAGTTTCTCTTGTGTTTCTGCAGGATATTTTCTTATCCTAATGTAATCGTTTCTAGGGTCTTCGTTAGCCATTGAAAAGGCGGCATAACTTACATGTAGCGGGTCCATGTAGAAATAGTATTTCCACATATTTGCTGTGTCGCGATAGGTATTCCATTCGCTAATATCGGCATCACGACCTTCCTTACCAATTCCTTGTGCCTGAATATAAAGAATATTTACGTTAACAATTTGGCTATCGGTGCGGGTGTAATCGTACTCCATTTTAATGTCGCCTTTAAACGATTGTTTTGTCCAAAGTACAGTGTGGTGGGCATCGTCGCGATTAACAGGTTCGGCAATTAAATCCATACTCTTTTCGTCTTGTTCAACCACCGAAATCAGGCCATCTTTAAACCAGTTGTTTTGCCAATTGTTGGTGCATTCGTCTTCAAATTGGAGTTCCCAGGCTTTTGATTTGTTTAGGCCTGCAAAATCTGTGGGCTTTGGAGTTGAGCAGCTTACCAAAAAACAAGCGACAATCAAGCCAAAAAAAAGGTTTCTAATTTTAGTTTCCATCTTTTACTCCTTTACAGTAACAGTTTCTTTCAGTCGAATATCTGAACTTGAAGCACCTATCTGAATCTCAAAATCTCCGGGCTCGACTTGATACTCGCGATACATTGAATTGTAATATCGGAAATCTTTGCCCACATTTAATTCAAATTCAATTGTTTTTGATTCTCCTTTTTTAAGTGATAATCGTTCAAATTTTCGCATTTGTTTTACCGGCATCCATGTGTCCGATTTTATATCTTTAATGTAGAGCTGTACCACTTCTTCACCATCTAATTTTCCGGTATTTTTAACATCTACCGAAACTGATAATTTATCTGAACTACTTAGAGTCGTTTTATCAATGCTTAAATTGGTGTATTCAAAATTAGTATAACTCAATCCATGTCCGAATGGATACATAGCCTTACCGGTATAATACCTATAAGTAAATCCTTTACCGGCACGCATATTATAATCTCTAAAATCGGGTAATTCTTCGGTTGAAGAATAAAAAGTAACCGGTAAACGGCCTGCAGGGTTATAGTCACCAAATAACACTTCAGCTACGGCATCTCCTCCTCGTTGTCCAGGGTACCAGGCCATTAATATTGCATCCAATTCTTCTTCTAAGCCATAAAAAGCCATGGCGCTACCAGACATTAAAACAAAGACTACCGGTGTTCCGGTTTCCTTCATGGCTTTTAAAGCATTCATTTGCGTTTGAGGAAGTTCAATTTTGGTACGATCACCACCATTAAAACCATCAAAAGAATTACGGCCTCCCATCTGTTCACCTTCCCAGGAAGCATCTAAACCGCCAACAAAAATGGCTACATCTGCATTTTTAACATCAGCTAAAGTTTCTTTTGATAGTAGGTTAGGGTCTTCTTCTTTAATATTCGCAATATGTTCTGGTGTCTCCCAAATAAGGTTTACCGCACCACCACCTGAATTTTCATAATACTCTACCTTAATATCATAACTTTGTCCTTTTTCCAAATGAATCTCTCCAACATTCGATTCCATCGCATGATTTGACCATCCATCAGCAATTTTTTCTTCATCAATCCAAAGACGACCGCCATCATCTGAAGCTACCCCCAGTTTGTAGGTACCTGTCATTGGTGCCAGCAATTTACCCGTCCAACGAACAGAAAAGGCATCGTCCTGTATTGCTTTATCCGGACTTACTATCCCCTGAGCTACTTCAGTAGTTGTAGGCGATACTTTACCCGGCCAACTGAATCTTATTTCAGGATCTATTCTTACAAAATTGGCTTCTCCTTCTAAGTTTATGTTGTTAAAATAGTGCCCGGTTAAACCCTCTGCTTTTTTACCGTTTTCATCAACTGTAGATAAATACTTTCCATCAATTACAGGAAATTCTTTGTTAGAGATATCAAAAAACACCATGGGCACTCCTTCGGAATAACTCACTTCGATATCATCACCAAGCGCTCTCCTAATTCCTTCAATCACGGTTATAGGGTTAGAAGCTTTTCCAGCATAATTTCCTGTTAAGGATCCAAGATTATCCGCATTTGGTCCAACTACTGCAATTCTTTTTAGCTTACTCTTATCTATAGGAAGAACTCCATCATTCTTCAATAAAGTCATTGATTTTTGAGCCATGGCTAAAGCCATTTCATCATGAGGTTTACTATCATTAATCTCGATTGGAATATTTGCATAAGGAACATCTTCAGCCGGATCAAACATTCCCAATTTCATTTTTGCCAGTACCAAACGATACACGGACAAATCAATTTCGCCTTCGTCGATTAAGCATAATTCAACGGCTTTTTTCAAATATTCCTGGTAAACACCTCCACAGTTTAAATCGCAGCCTTTTCTTACTCCAATTGCGGCAGCTTCTTCCGGAGTATTCACAATTTTATGAAAAGCATGAATGTCTCTAATTGCTCCACAATCTGAAACCACATAACCTTCAAAGTCCCATTTGTTACGTAAAATATCTTCGAGCAATAACCAGCTCGCACAAGACGATTCGCCATCGACACGATTATAGGCTCCCATAACGGAATATGCCTTGGCATCAACAATCAGATCTTCAAATGCCGGCAAATAGGTTTCCCATAAATCACGCGAATTAGGTGTAACATTAAAGGTATGTCTTTCCGGTTCCGGCCCATTATGTACGGCAAAGTGCTTAGGCGTAGCAACGAGTTTCATGTATTTGGGATCATCGCCCTGTAAACCTTTCACAAATTGAATACCCAATTGTCCTGTTAGGTAGGGATCTTCGCCATAAGTTTCGTGACCTCGTCCCCAGCGGGGGTCTCTAAATATATTAATGTTGGGCGACCAAAAAGTTAAGCCATAATATCTATTAAAGTTCTCCTTACGAAGGGCATCGTGGTGTTTTGCACGAGCTTCATCGCTAATCACATCTGCTACCTGCTTCATCATATCTGTGTCAAAAGTAGCAGCCATTCCTATGGCCTGAGGAAACATGGTGGCTATTCCAGATCGGGCAACACCATGTAAACATTCATTCCACCAATTATATTCCGGCACACCTAATCGGGGGATTGCCGGGGCATGGTCTCCCAATTGAGCAATCTTCTCATCGAGGGTCATTTGACTGACCAAATCTTTTGCCCTTGTTTCGAAATCGAGGGTAATATCCTGATACTTGGACGTTTCATTCGATTCAGTCTGAGCCCAGACTGAAAGTGCTATTAAAATAATTAATGCTGTTGTTAAGTAATATTTCACTTGAATATATTTTAAATTAAACGTTCATTTTTAATGTTTTACAAAAATCAGTTAGGTTTCTGAAATTTTCACTTTCATGCTCAAGGCAATACTCTTTTGTCCTTAACTGATTAGGTCACTTTCATCTTCGTAGTCGCATATAGCGCATACAGTAAAAAACCGACCTTTTATTTTTTAAGCTGCCTCAATGTCGAAACCGACATTTGGCTCAAGCTTTTCTAATTGTTTTTTATGCCACTCCACAAGTTTATCTTTTCTGAAATTGCTTAAGTAGTCTTCTCCAAGTTCGTTGTATCCAACCTTGTTTTTTATGATGAAGTAAGCGGCTATCAGGATCTTGTGTCCTACTGCTATAACTGCCCTTTTCTTACCTCTTCTACCAACAAGACTTTTATATTTTGAACTTAAATAGGTGTTTTTAGTACGTGCTGCGCCCCAAGCCATCTGAACCAAAAATGCACGAAGAAAGGCATTCCCATAAGTTATCCTTCCACTTTTGGTTTTACCTGCACTTTCGTTATTCCCGGGGCACATACCTGCCCACGATGCCAAATGTTTGTGCGAAGCAAAAGCCTCCATGTCTGTCCCAAGTTCGGCAATAATGCAAACAGCTCCGTCGCGACCAACACCGGGTATGGTTTCCAGCAAATCAAGAAGCTCTTTATGCTTTTCTGTCTTCTGTTGTATCTGCTCATCTATCTTGGCTATTACACCTTCAATATTGGCAATGTGCTCCAACATGGTTTTCATCATAAACCGGTAATGGTCATCAAGGTTGCCCCTTAATGCTTCGATGATATCTTGCCGTGGAGCTTTAACCCGGCCATGAACGTGGTGAAGCAAACGCTCAGGTTTGTAATCGCCTTCAAGAATCTCGGCTATTATTTTCTGCCCGCTTACACAAAAAACATTCGTAAGTACTGTCGATAGTTTTATGTTGGCACTTTCCATGAATTTGATGAACCTGTTCTTTGCAGAAGAAATCTCGCCGGTTAACTGGGTTTTGGTACGTACCAAATCACGCAAATCGCGGATTTTTTTTTCTGGAATAAAGCTCCCTTTCAATAAGCCGCTCAGAAGCAATTTTGCCAGCCACTTGCTGTCCTTCTTGTCTGTCTTATGACCGGGAACATTCCTCACGTGCCGTGCATTTACCAGGATAATTGTAAAATCATCGCCTAACACGTTGAAAACAGGTTTCCAGTAAACTCCGGTACTCTCCATAGCTAAATGGGTTATGCCGTACTTTTTTAACCACTCTTGCAATTTTTTCAAAGAACTCGTAAAAGTTTTAAAACTTTTAGTTTGTGTTTTTATACCTTTGCCTCTGATGGTTACCACGATTATTTCTTTGTGGACATCCATCCCGGCTCCGCGTTCAACCACCTGATCGAACTGAATAAAATCTTTTTTCATAGCCTTCTAGCTTTTGTTGATTTGGAAATCCAAAGCTAGTTGGCTTCTTTATTTATTCATGTCCTTTTGTCGCTGCTCCATTTAATTTTTTTACCTCAGTGGTGTGACTTTCATCTTATTATTTTTATTTTATTACCAATATGTTCTTAGCTGTTTGTTAATACACCATATGGTTTATACCTATTGCTGTGCACCTTTGCATTACCTATTTCTACATCCAATTTTTTCAAAAGGAATGGGTTCAAACTTAATTTTATTTATCCCTTCATTGATAAGATTTATGGAGTACCCATTGTCTTCCAAATTAGGGAATTCCTTGTTTTCGTCGATTATCAGATTTTGTTTTATAACTACAGAAGTTGGCATTCGCAAAGTAATATTAGGGCATTCAATGAAGATATTCTGAATGATAGCATTCTTTTTCATCTCCAGGGATAAATTTACCAATTCAGGATATCGGCTTATGTACAAAAATCTGTTTTTCTCAAAAAATTCAATGCGTTTCGTAGTAACTCTGTTCCAGCGTTCCAGATTCATTACTGTAAAGGAGACTCCGGCGTTACATTGATAAAATAGATTGTTCCAAATTAGGTTATCACTACCCCCATGAATTTGCATGGCACCCAAAATCTCACCCGAACAGTTTTTGAATATATTGGAGTAAACCAAACATCCCGATATTGCATCATCAAATCGGATACCTGCCCTGCCAACATGGGCATCAATCTTATCGTTATATTTTGGTCCAACGTCATGAATGTAATTGTAACGAAATACATTTCCTCTATATGATGGATCTCCATACATATCAATGGCACCCTGATCGTCAGACTCGGTAACAACATGAAACATTTCGTTGTATTCAATAAGATGATCGTTTCCGTTTATGCGCATGGCACTACTTGGGATATCATGAAATTTGGAATGTCTGACAGTGGTACCGACTCCATCAACCCAAATGCCGGGTGTATAGGTACGGTCAATTCTCGATAAATCATGGATATGGCAATTATCAATTATATAATCTGCCCTTTCAAGCGTTTCCCTGTTACCTCCATCCACTCGAATGGCACCACGCCCCATGTCATAAATATGGCAGGAAGAAATCGTATTGTTACGACCATTATTTATACTAATGCCTTCTCCAACGCATCCATTTATTTCACAATCCAGAATATTTATATGATTGCTATTATTTATGCTAATTCCATTTTGTGCACCCATCTGAAAATGAATCCCTTTAAATGTAATCCATGATGCATCGTTAAATTGAAGTAAGGAATTTTCGCAAACTGATAGTTCCAGCGAAGTCTCTTTGATTTTTTCAGGAGGATAAAAATATATCATTTTCTTTTGGTCATCGTATGCCCACTCTCCAGGTTCATCAATCTCTGCTATTACATTGTAGGCGGCAAAAGGTTTGTTCTTTGAAAAATAATAACGGTTATAAGGCGGTGTTAGCCAAATAATCTGATTTGTTGTATCAATTTTAGCAATGTGCTCGTATGCATCAGCCCATAATTTGGTCCAATAGCCATGAAGTAATATATTGGGCTCGTTAACCCAAGCCGAGATATGTTTATCGCCATAAACAATGCCTGTTTTTGCTAACGTTTCTGTGGAGTCAATTACCGCACTTATATATTTAATAAAACCCTCATTAGGCCATCTGGAAAGAGGCATGGGTTTTCCGTTAAAGTAAAGCTCTCTTAAAGTTTTAGCCCCTTCAGATTGTTTACCATCAAATCCGGATAATTGAATCTTATCAAATGTTGACAATGAGGTTTTTGTTAAATCTATCTCAATAATTTTACTTCCTACCTCAGGGGCTTTTTTGTACAAAAAGTGATTCTCGGAAAGCATGCTGTAATCTTTAATAGGAATAGCACCTGAAATGGTAACTTTTTCTCCTTTATTGCTTTGGTAGATGACAGGTGATTTTTTTGTTCCAGATGCATCAGCTCCCAATTCTATACCTTTATTTAAGCGGTAAGTTCCTTCGTGAAAGATGACCCGAATAGTATCCGGATAGACTTGTTTCGTCAAAAGATCTTTGACCAAGAGATTGGCTTGTTCAATGCTTGCAACAGGTTTGTTTTCTGTTCCCTTATTTTTGTCATTACCCAAAGGGGAAACATGTATTGACAATTCCTGATCACAAGAAACAATCCAAAACATTAGAAAGAAAAGTAATACTAATTGAATTGATTTGTTGATTTGCCTTGTTTTAGTGTGTTTCATATCTTTTTTAATCAAATTACACTTCTGTTGGCTCTAATTATAAGCATAGCAAATAAATTTGAGGAATGTAAATTCAAGCCTTTCAATTTTGCTTTCTCCAAAATAAAAGGATTTCGAATTGTTGCTTTTGGTAAAATGCATTATTCATTTTTTATAAAGGCTGAGAATAAACAATCTACTTAAATTGAACACCTTTTACAAAATTATTCATTGATACGTTTTTCGCATCGACTTTTTTACCATCAAGAATAACATTGTCGAAAACTACTCCTTCAATTGTATGTTCTTCATCAAAGACTGTCAATAACATACTTGCATGCTCACGGATAATGTATGGTTTCCAGTCGGTTCGGCATTTAGAATTATTTCGAATTCCCTGTTGTCTTCCACCTTTTCAATATATTATTTCACCTGCTTTGCAATAGCTTTTGGCAGTGTGGTTACCTGCTTAATCTTAATGTCTTTGTAGTACAATTCAGCACCTTCGCATTGTAGCTGAATTTTGCCTTTATTTAGTGTGGTGGCATTGCCTTCTTCATCATATGAAACGCAGTTTTCCAGCACCATTACTACCTTACCATTTACAATATGATAGGCTTTATCAGCAATGCAAATTAGTTCTAAATGATTCCACTGGTCATTTGGTTTTTCAAAATTAGCCATTCGCCGACAACGTCCGTTGGGACCGCTTTTAAAATGTTTCACTTCACCCTTCGGATCATAGCCTAAAAACTCCTCATCATTTTCTGTTTTAGTAGAAACTTTTATATCCATTCCAATACCAGCCAAAGGATGAAAATCGCCACAATCACCTTCCTGAATCTGCATTTCAGGTGATTTCATCCATACATTCCAAAACTTTCCGTGTGGCTCCTGACAATGATACAGAATACCACTATCTCTCTTATCATTTAATCGAGGTTCATATTTTTTCTCACCCCACTTAAACTTCAAGCTTAAATGATAATTTTCATATACCTTTTTGGTACTAATTCCCCCATAAATAACGCCTGTAACTTGTAATACCTCTTCCCCATCCATCTCTATCATGGAGAAAACATTAAGCGGATCCTTATTCAATCCAATAGGAGTCCCCTTCATGCCATCACCTTTTTCATATCCCTCAAGATCAAGCGTATGATGGGGTACACCTATAAAAACATCCCAATTGCTCAATGTTTTGTCCAATAGCAGTTCCCAGGTGCCCTCCTCATCTTTTTTTACTTTTAACGACATTAAGGTTAAACCTAAAAAGGCAGCCAAAAATACGGTGGTAATTGTTCTTCTGAAATTCATCTGTTTATATTTTTTTAAATGGTTAAATGGAACATCCAAACCAATAACCAACGTAACTCAATAAATTATTTCAGTAATAATCAAGCCTGTGAGTGTTACGCTAATTATCATTGATGTTTCATATTCTTTTCACTTAAGCATCTCACTGCCAACAATGTATGTCTTCAAACAAATATGAACTGCTCAATTTCTCATATTCATAAAGCACAAACTATTTTTATTCAAAACTTACATTCTTCACAAATTCATTAATTGTAACTTGTTCTTTGGTTACTTTTTTACCGTCTAGAACAACATTATCGAACACCACACCATCAACAATATGGTCTTCGTCGAAACCAATTAGCTCCATGCTTGCATGATCCCGAATAATGTATGGTTTCCAATCGGTACCATCCTGAAAACCAGTAATAGTTGTATCGATGGGTGCAGAAGTAGCAGTAATATCTTTAAATAATACGTTTTTGATATGGCCTCGATCTGGAGTTTTAGTCCATCGTGTTGAACCTATCCAGCAAGAAATCAACCGACGACCTTCCTCTACTCTAATATTTTGAAAGGTAACATTGCTAACCGTGGCCGAGTCGCAATGGTAAATGCGTAATGCAGTTTCACGACCAACATCATGAATGATGTCGCAATCTTCGAAAAGTACATTGCTGATGTTTTCACGTATTTCGGCACCTATGCTAAGAGCATGCGCCAGTTCGTTCCATAATACGCAATTTCGGGCGTGAATGTTTTTTGATTCTCCTTGCCCGGTTCTCGATTTAACAACAATCAAATCGTCAAGTGAACGTAAAAAACAGTTTTCCACCAATACATCCTGGCTGCTTGAAATATCAACACAATCGGCATTTCCTCTCCAACCAATAATTTTGACATTATCAACATGAACATTTTTTGATCTTTTAATGGGAATGGTCCATCGACTAGGATCAAGGAAGGTTACTCCTTCAATGCTAAGGGTTTCGCAATCTTCCGCCAAAAGTGAATATCTTCTTACTTGTCTTGGAATGGCTTGTTGATCTACAATACCTCTACCTCTAAAAGATATATTTTTACCCGCTAAAATAAAGGTAGGTAAATATTTTTGCTCGTTGGTTCCTACTACTTGTTTTTCGTTTGCATCTTTTGAACAACGAATATATGCTCCACCTGCTATGTAAATGGTCTTTCCATCCCCCACTTTTTGGTGAAGGACATCATGAACTCCAGGTCCGTAATAAATAACATTTGGATCGTTTGGATCCGGAATATTCTCTTCGAATGGGTTGGCAAGGATATGCAATGACTCTTGCCAATCGCCATTAACCTCTATGGTAACATGCTTAGGTTTGTCGATGGAGAATGAGATTTTATTTCCTTCAATCTTTGGAGAAATTCCATAGGATGTAGGTAATATTTTTACCGATTTAATCTCATCTGGATAGGTAACCGTAATGCTGGCTTCTGCATTCATATCAAATGATGCCAGTGAAGCGAAACCGAACTCCGAACGATCGTGATTTAAGCGCGGAATAGGCTCTTTTGGGGGTACCTTGGTTTTATATACAGGTACATCTTTCCCTTCAACCGCCACCTGAAAATTCGTTGAAAGCTCAATGCCCTCAGGAGCTGGATAAATTTTAATGTTTTGCGAACATGCACATAAAAAAAAGAATACACCTATGATAATTAGTAGAGTGGACACTTTTATATACACAGAACGAATGTGAGCCTTGATAATATTATGCATATTCTATTATGTTTAAATTAGTTTTATTTCAATTACTTTCTATTTTAAATGCCTTTACCATTACTACCCAGTCCTGATTCTGTTCAAAGGGAGGACTCCCAATGTCAATTTTGCCAGAACCTATTAGCTTTTTAACTGTACCGTTGTGTAATTCGTCACCTTTCCTTGGATTAAACCATTTAACTTGAAGTTTAACTTTATTATCGCCTACATCTAAAACTGCACTTCCACCTTCCTCAAGATAAATCACATATATTTCTCCCGGCTTAGCAAAACACCAGCCATTTGATACCAAATTGTTGGCCGCATCCATTTCCCAGAATGGAATATTATTGGTAAAAAAATCAATAGCATACCCAACTTCTTTCCAGGCTTGTTCATATTTCCGGAAATCATTTACATAAAATCCTTCTTTACCGAAATAATATTCAACGCCCCAGCCACCGGCCATCAAGGAACCCCAAAGCACCTTTTTCCTGTATTCGTCCATTCTGTCAGCTTCTGGATCAATGCCAGTTGCAGCACCTCCCTGTTCGTCATTTGAGACTAGCCACGGATGACCTGCTTTTTTTGATTTGCCTATCCATTCTTTTACTTCAACATAGACTCTATCTAAGTCTTCACTTGTTTGGAGCGTTGCAGCATTAAAAGTTTTGTGTCCTAAAAGAGGAGTGTAAAGGTTTTGGGTTTCGGGTGGATAAGTATGAATACCAACAGGGTGCTTATAAATATTTAATTTGCTAATATAGTCTGCCCAAGATTTAATTTGGTTTGTGGAAGGATCTTTACCTCCTTCAAACTCAAGTCCTCTGTTTATCTCTTCACCCAGGTTCCAGGTAAGTGCGTTATGGTGGCCAAACCTAGCAATCATTTCTCTGAAATAGACCTTTCTTTCAAGCCCAAGATCACCACCGTTCATAATCATATCTATTTCCTCCTCGTGTAAAAACAAATGCAGATGTATGCCTTTAGAAGTCATATGCGAAAACAGAATTTCCCATTGCTCGAGTTTACTTACATCATAATTGAGATAATCTGAAGGGCCAATCCAAGGCCATACTTTCTTATCATCACCACCAGTCCAAAGCAAAAAATACTGTGTATTACATCCTTGTTTTGAGAGGTAGTTTATCAAGCCAACAATATTTTTTCCTCTACCTTCGTTCCAGTTTGGATCGCCGCTTTTCCAGTCTTTTCCGTGTTCGTTATAGTTGTGTTTTGGATCGGGTGTATTATCGAAATCAGCAATACTTAAAAGGTTCTCAGGATCCCCCGGCCCACCTTTTACAAAATAGCTACCATCATCGAAACGAGGATACCTTTCACCAACGTAACGGAGTATACCCTTAGCTCGGAAGTCTTTTCCTTTCTTGTCTGATTTTTTAATATTAAAACTGCCTCTGAACGTTTCTTTTGGGTTATCAGGATTAATGGAAACTGCTACATTTTTACCCGAATAGAATTTACCAGAGTAATTCCATGTTCCTTTCTCATCGGGTGTAAAATGGACTTTCCATGTTTTTCCACTTGTAGCACCTGTGTTGGCTGCATTGCCATCGGCCGCAAAATAACCGGGTACAGTATAGCTTTTTTCGCCATTTGTAAATACAACATCAAGCCTACAATCAGTAAAAGGATTGTGATCGCTATTTTCCGTGTAATGTTCTTGTGAAGTATACGTTACAGTGATTTTATGCCATAGCTTTAATTCTCCGCTTACCTGTGCAAAACCGTTTGTGTACAGCCAGCAAAAAACTATTGTTAAAATTAATTTTGACAAATCCTTCTCTTTATAATGTTTGTAAACAATCTTCATGTTATTTCTCCATTTATTTTGATGTTGGCTTTACTTCTGAAATGCTTGGACTTCCGACATCGAAAATGTTAATGTGATCTAAATTGGGGATAGCTTGTTTTGCTGAAAGCTTAATTGTGTTTCTCCCTTTGTTTAAAGTCACAGTTTTTCGATCCCACATCCAAATACCATTACCGGTAGTAGTCCAGAATGTTATTTCTCCCTGATTTTTGTTATTAATTGAAATCGGTATTGGGAGTTCTCCTTTAGGCAGGGCATATCGAAACTCCAAGGTATAGGCTCCGGCCTTCGGCGCATCGAAGTTCCAGCTTATGGAGCTGATGGTAGCTTCCTCAAAGCTTACAAATCCATTACCAGTGTAACCATTATTAGCGTTTGAAGTTCTGCCTCCTTCTATTACTGCGTTTTCAGCCTCCAGGATTATTCCGTCTTTAGTCGGTTCAAAAGAAGACATAGAAGGTATTCCTCCTGCAATCTCTATATCGTGCAGGACATTTTCCATCAGTTTTCTCCAATTGCAATGTCCAACCCTGTTCGTCCACAAGGGGTTTGAGTACCTACTTGTGGCTGTTGAAACATACAAACGCCAATATTTTGCAGCTTCTTGCAATTCCTGAATTGCTTTTTGCTGATTAGCCGTGTTATTATTATTTCGATATACAGCAAGTTCCGCCGAGCCTTTGATTTTATGTCCATAATATTTCCCCAGATAGGCTATGGTTTGAATGTCGCCAAGCGTAAGCCTGAGTTCCTTGTTCCCATTGTGATTCATACCCTTTATTATTGCTAAGGCTTTGTCTGCATGCGCATGAATTTGATCGGCAACTTCTACAGGAGAGATTCCTTCTCCATTGGGGTTTTCACCATAATCTTTTATAGATTGATATCCAGTGGTACTTAAAGGTTTAAACTCAATAAATTTATTTACATCATGAAATCCTTTCCGACTTCTACAGAACTCAATATACCATAAGAAATCTAAAGCTCCCCAGTGCAAACCAGTCGTTTTAGAATAAATCATTGAAGCTTCTTGCCATGCTATAAACAGTTTTTCAGCCTCAATTGAGGGAAACTTGCTTTGGATTATCTGCGTAAAGCGTTCATTGGACAGGTTCGGGTTGTACCCCAACCGACCCCATATCATCCAGTGATACCAGTGCTTTTCAAGCTCTATCTGACGAGGTGATTCAGGTTCGGCACTTAAAAATTCCCTTCCCCAAATGTATTGGTCAGATCCCAGGTAAAAACCTTTTGAAACATCGTAGGGAATGTTTTTAATGAAAGGACGTACAAAGTCAGGTGCTCCCCAGCGGAAATAATATACATCGTCATTCCGAAGTGTCCATGTGGTTTTTACCTCGTCAATGTCATCAACAAAATCTTTGTGATAAGGCATAGTTAAAGCACTGTACACATGAGCCTTGGCATATTTAAAACTAAAAATAAATTCGATATTCGGATTTTCAACCACGGGTTTAAACCGTTCTATTATTGCCGAAGTTCCAGCCTCATGTTGACGATGAATGAACATAATCTTATGGTCTGGATCTTCAGCAATTGCATCCAGCGCTCCCTGTCCGAAAGTTTCAAAAGCCCAATCTTCTTTTTCGGTCTTACTTGCTCCGGGCATATTTTCTCCGGTTGTTAGTCCAATACCGCCCAAATCAGGATATGTAAGGATAAGCTCTTTTACACTTTTTCGGAAATAGTCCTTTGTGGTCTCATTTTTAAAATCATCGGTAATTCCATACTTTCCATCAATTCCATAAGTATAAATATTCCAGGTAATAAGCCAGAATTCAATATTTCGATCCTTTGCATAAGCCATTACCCTGCGCCAAAAATCAATTTTTTCTTCGATGGTTAACTTGTGTAATATTTCAGTACTTGCCATCATCTTTTCATCGTATACGCCTGTTCCTCTAAGGCTATAGTTTTCCTCGAAATTTATGGTACTCCGCATAACATCATCTAAAGCAATGTCTTCATATCCCGGAACTTTTACCAAGGATGGAAAAGGGTGTGTGCTCCAAAGAGAAATATGATTGTATCTGAAGCGTGCAAGTTGATCGATGTATTTAGTCCAAAAATCCCATGACCACATTTCATATATATTTTCTTGAGCTGCATCGCACATGTCTGTATAGCTAGGGGTTCTCAAATCAAGTGGGATATTGAATTTTGTACCCCTTTTGGGCATGTATGGATTTTGGTCATCATTCCGAATTGATTTTAAGTCATTTACCTTAATTAGCTCCGCTATTTCAAGACCTCCATACATAAGACCTGCATCATCGGCACCTAAAACCCAGTATGTGGTTGCTTTACCTTTTTTAGTAACTCGTATACTAAAACCTTCAGGTTTTATTCCGGTAGGAAGATTTTCTCCTGCTTTCTTTAGAGCATTCTTAACGTCACTGTTTTCAATAGTGGCAAGGACAATCTGGATTTCTTCGGAAATTTCACCAAGGTTTGACAGTGAAGTTGTTGTTATAGTATGTCCTTTTGTTGCAAGTGCTTTCTTTATTTCGCTAATTGCAAAGTCTGACTTCCCACTTTCGGTATTACTGATAATCGTAACCTCGGCCGACCAAGCGTTCGAAAACATCAGGTTACAAATGCATATCAAAATTACTTTTAAAAGCACGTTGATACGAATTTTTCTTGTGGTTTTGGATGTTGATTTTAAATTTTCCATAATAAACATGAATTCATGTACAATTATTTACGATTAAGGCAATTATAGAAGAATTGAGTTAGAGTTTGTTTTAAATCATTATCGTGTGGGTTTAATAATTCTAAAATCATGGACGATTCATTTTATAGTAAAGTACCTCCAAACATCATCTCCTGACCAGCTTTCAATTCAATTGCTTTGGTTTGATCATTCAACCTTACTTTTACAGTTTTATCATTTTTTGATTTTAGCGAGAATTCTAAGAGTTCACCATCTTCCCAGCTCATACTAACTTCAATATTACCACGGGCCTTTAAACCTTTAATACTACCTGTTGCCCAAGCATCAGGCAAGGCGGGCAAAAGGTGTATTTCTCCTGCATGACTTTGCAACAACATTTCAGCTACACCAGCTGTATAACCAAAATTGCCATCTATTTGAAAAGGTGGGTGGGCATCGAATAGGTTGGCGTATAAGCCCCCATGTTTATCATCCCTTTTTTCATCAACAAAGGTGAATAGGTTGTTAATTATCTTAAAAGCATGGTTGCCATCGTGCATTCTGGCCCAAAAGTTAATTTTCCATCCCATGCTCCAACCTGTGGCTTCATCGCCGCGTAATTCAAGTGTTTTACGTACAGCCTCGAACAATTCAGGAGTTTTTTCTTTAGTGATTTGGTCGCCTGGATGAAAACCATACAAATGCGACAAATGACGATGGTGCACGTCGGTTTCAATAAAATCCTGCTGCCATTCTTGAAGTTGGCCTCTTTCCCCAATTTGATGGGGCATTAGTTTGCTATGCATCGTTTGTAATTCCTTTCGGAATTCGATGTCTACATCCAACAGCTCTGAGGCTTTAATCACCCTTTCAAAGTTTTCTCGAACAATAGCCATATCCATTGTACAACCAGAACTTACCGAAGAACTTTTGTCCTCTCCATACGAAAATAAATTTTCAGGAGAGGTTCCAACTGGAGTTACTAAATAACCATCCTTGTTCTCAATTAACCAACTTGCAAAAAACTCGGCACATCCTTTAAGTAATGGATAAGCCTCATCTTTTAAAAACTTAGTGTCGCCAGTAAATAAATAATGTTCCCATAAGTGACTGGTAAGCCATCCTGCTCCAACAGGCCAATAGGAAT
The DNA here is from genome assembly GCA_041583785.1 of Draconibacterium sp. Lineage (GTDB taxonomy): Bacteria > Bacteroidota > Bacteroidia > Bacteroidales > Prolixibacteraceae > Draconibacterium. The sequence goes on from JBFHFE010000013.1 coordinate 71,603, forward strand.
ACGAGACAGCGTTATCTGCCGGGTAGGTTTGACGCCAAATATCGGTATTGTGGTGTGCAACCCATCCTGGATTACCATACATATTTTTTGCTGTTTCTTTACCAGTCATGGCTAGCTCTTTAACCATTTCGAAAAATGGCTGATGACACTCCGACAAATTTGTAACCTCGGTTGGCCAATAATTCATTTCAGCATTAATATTCATGGTATAGGCTGAGTTCCATGGAGGCATAACTCTATTGTTCCATATGCCTTGTAAATTTAAGGGTTGACCACCTTCTCTAGAACCTGAGATTAGAAGATAACGGCCATATTGAAATAACAGCGCATTCAAAGCCGGATCAGGATTCAATGCGTATTCCTTTAGGCGCACATTAGTGGGTTTGTTGTTATTATTGACAGCACTTTCCAAGTTAAAATCAACCCGATTAAATAGCTTGGCGTAATCAGCTGTATGGTTTTCTTTTAGTTCATCATACGATACACTCGAAAGCTTCGATAAAATCTGCTTATTGAGTGCTTCTGGATCTAAACCCTCGGTGCTTGGGCTTTTATCGAAACCGTTATAGCTGGTTGCCATTGATAAAAGAAGTACAACCTCATCGGCATTAGAAATTGAAAATCCATTTTCAGTTTTGCTTATTTTTCCTCCCGAATTACGTATTTCAAGTCTGCCTTCGAAAAACATTCCTTTTCCATCAACTTCATCGCCATAAAGGACTTGCTTAGCAAATGGTTTGCGAGATCCATCTACGTTAAACAATTCAGGATATTTATGCTGATCACCATTTTCTTCTGCATTCTCTAAAGTCCTCCGGTAAATAAAGCCAGGAACCTGACCAGCAAAAGTAATGGTATTTCCATTGACGGTAGTTTTACCATTTGGATGAACCGACTCCATAAAAGTCTCGAATGAGATAGAGGATTTCTTATCGGCAGTTATTTTCACAGCAATTACCTGATCGGGGAAACTAGCAAAAGTTTCTCGCTTGAAGCTAATGCCTCCAGTGGTATAACTTACAGTTGAAACGGCCTTTGAAATATCCAGTGTTCGCTGATAATTTGTTACCACATCGCCATCAAATTTCATTTTCAAATCGCCAAAAGGCTGGTAATATTGATGAAGCCGACCTAGCCAATTTTTGGCCATAATTTTCTCTGCCTCGGCATACTTGTCCTCCTTTAGCAATTGAATCACCTTGTCGTAAGTTGGTCTAATATCGGTGCCTTTGTATGTTGTTGGTTCTCCGGAATACAAGGTATTTTCATTTAACTGAAAATGCTCATTTAGTGCATCCCCATATATCATTGCACCTTGTCGTCCGTTACCTATTGGAAGTGCTTCTGTCCAGACTTCTGCTGATGTATTATATCTTAATATCAACTCTTCCGATTGGCTACTGTTCGTTTTGCAGGAAGCGATGCAGAATAATATCCCAACAATGAAAATCGATTTTGTTAAGCTCATTTTTAAAGTCACTCTATTTTAAGTAAAAGATATCAAATGTTATTGATTTTCATACTCCAGCATTTTGTGTTCCAAAAGTGGTTTGCGTTTTGCCCCCTTCTTGACACCAAAGTAATTTGTTTCATCAGCTGGGTGCTTAATGGCTTCAATAATTGTTTTTTCTTTTTTTGAATTGGGAAGCAATACAATTTTTTGTCCTTTTTTAAGATCGATACTGAATTCACCATCAGCAATCTTGGTAATAGACATTTTATCGTTTCCGCCTATTTGAATAGCTTTTGTCCACTCCGGTACTTTTAAAATGCATGGCTGTCCGGCCTCACTCTCAATAGATACCCAATCTGTTTTTCCATCACTCATTGATGCACTCACCAAAAAACCACCTTGAGCACGTAAGTCGGCAAACGAAGCTTCCTTCCAATTGGATGGTACGGCCGGAAACACCCTGATTTTTTTACCCCAGCTTTGTAGGTTATATTCCATAATAGCAGCAGCACCGCTTAAAGGCGTTTCAATTACTGGATTATTGCCTTCCATATAAAATGTGTTACTTAAAAAGTGAGCGCCACCAATGTTTGCATCAAGAAAGTCCTGCATAATATCTACAGCTTCGTCTCCCATTCCCATGGCGGCATACAACGATGAAGCACCTGTAAACGAGTAACCAGCCAGAGCTTTGCCATTCTCGATGTTATGCCAATGTAATACCGATTTCACAACTAACTCACGATCTTCAGGTGAATCGGGATCTAACTGAAATAAAGGATACAAAGCCAATAAATGTGAATAATGACGGTGCGACATATCCACTGGCTGATCGCTGCCAATCATTAACCCGTTTTCATCAACCGGGAAAGGAATTAAATCTTCTAATAGTTGTTTCCAGTGGGCAATTTTCTCTGGATACTGATTTGCTTTTTCATTGGATTCAATTAAAGCATTTAACAACCAACGAATAATGGCTAAATTATAGTTGGTGTTCTTAAACGATTTAAATCCATGATATTCTGGTGAACCCATATTACTTAGTTCCAATTGTCCTTCCGCATTGCGTTCCAGTTTTTTCTCGTAAACTTCAGCAATTCTAATGGCCTTGGGTACCCACTTTTCGAGTATTGATTGTTCATCGCCCAAGTAACTATAGTAAAGCCAATAATTATGCGTTGCCCAAGCAAAATCACCCAAATTTCCCCCAGACTTGTATTTGATCATATATTCAAAGTGGTCGTCAATCAGGCGAATATAATTCTCAGCAATATCCAAGTGGTTACTGGTATTGAAGGGCCAGTAGGTAAGTTGTACATTCAGGTTCCACCATAATCCGGGCCATGATGTATTTTTAAAGAATGGGCCCATTAAATCCAGAGCTGGACCATCGGCACGTGAACTAGCTGCCATTTTATACAATTGTATCCAGTAAAACGATTCCATACGTGTATCAGGAATACTTAAAAATGACTTTTTGAAATAAGCGTGCCACCATTCGCGGTGCTTTTTCTCTAGTTTAGCAACACCTGCAGATTCAGCTTCAAGAACTGTTTTAAGTGCTACACCAGCCGATATACCTGATGCCGGAATTTCATTAGCAGTTGATATGTATATTACAGATTTTTGACCTTTATTATGTTCGCTCCACGCGGTTGCATAATCTCCACCTGCCATTAATTGCTGAACACAGATATTCTTGCCTTCCACAACTGAAATTTCTGGTTCAAAAGTGTTGTGTACATAATCCTTATGTTTTCCTTTATCGGGGTCGGCAACAACTCTGCAGCAGGAGGCATTCCCGGGCATCCATTTCATTGTATAAGGAGCATATGCACCGTCCTTCATTTCGTTTGAACTAATTTCAATTACATTCAACATTAATTGATAAGGAGTAAAACCTCTAAAGGAAATCTCACCCAAATCAGTAATAATGGTTCCTCGCACCTCGGCATTCCATAAATCCTGACGCATCGTTGCAGATAAAATTTTACCTGCTGGATACAATGCCAGTTTACCAATATCCAAACGGGAAAAATCAAGCAGATTTGCTCCCTCAACTCCCATAGATGTTTTTCGGTCTGGAGCTAAGCGATGATCCGTTACATCTTGTCGACCTACATGAAAATTAAACCGGTTTTCATCCATTTTTGCGTAGAAGGTCATTCCAATCTGGCCGTTTCCTACAAAAGCACATTCGTTCCATTGCAATGGGATTTCTTCCCAAACCAAGTCGTGCTGAGCCATGAAATTGGGCCAGTCAATTTTACTTTGTACTTGAGCATTGCTATCAGCAATACTTGCCACAAAAACTAAAATGCTTAAAACTATTTTTAATGTTCTTTTATTTATCATGTTTTACTTTTAAGAGTGGAACACCAATTTCATTTAATCAATTTCGTAGAGATAATACCATTGATTCACGCTAATATATTTATTCCGCAAACCAATCTAATGCCAGGATTGAAACCAACAACAAATGCACTAGAATTAGTATTGTTCTATACAAGCTAGTATGATATGTGAAATATTAATAACAATTATTAGAACTCCTTTAACCAAGCTACTAACTCATCTGTCCATCTCGACAAGTAATTATTATCGAGAGCCAAAGCATATCCATGTCCACCAATTGGATAGATGTGCATTGCTACTTCAACATCATTTTTTACCAGAGCTTCATAAAACTGTAAAGAATTCTGTACTGGAACAATTTTATCATCGGAAGAATGCATAATGAACGCAGGTGGAGTTTCAGGTGTTACATGTAGCTCATTAGAGAAGTGATTAATTAATTCCTCATCTAAATTAAAGCGCAACAGTTTATTCCTTGAGCCGTTATCCGTGAAATTAGATTTTAAAGTAACTACTGGATAAACCAGAATAGAAAAGTCTGGTCTGGCACTTAACTTATCAATATCATCTGTAGCTTCAGCATAACTGTCATTGTAGTGTGTTGAAAGAGTTGATGCAAGATGTCCTCCCGCAGAAAAGCCCATCACCCCTATTCTGTTGCTATCAACGCCCCAGTTTGCAGCATTATGGCGTACCAACCGCACCGCGCGTTGGGCATCTAAAATAGGCGATTTATGCGACTCAATATTCGATTTTGCCATGGGTAAGCGATATTTTAATACCACTGCTACAATACCTTGAGAATTTAGCCATTTGGCAACGTCAGTACCTTCCCAATCATAACACAAAATGGTATACCCACCTCCCGGACAAATAATAACAGCCTGACCATTTCTATTTCTTACTGAAGGCAAGAAAACTTCTATTCCCGGCTTCTTTACATTCGTGATTTTTAAAATATCTTTCTGTACGCTTGTTTCTTGCTCGTCTGTTTCCTGATAATTTGGAATCATCTCGCCCCACAACGGCATTTCAATGTGTTGTGAGTGGCCTGAAAAAGCTATCAGAATTAACGATAGAATCAATACTGTTTTATTCATCCCTTTAAAATTGATTATCAATTAACTTTACCCAAACTCTACTCTACTCTACTCTACTCTAAACCAATCAAAGTCGGCAAAGCCTTCACTTTGTGTCATATTTGGATTTACACAAAACAACCCAACTTTAGCTCCAATCCAAACACCTTCTTTGGCTCTAAAACCTGCTCCAATATCGCTAAAGGTTTTATTATCTAGGCTGTACTCGTATTTACCCAAATAGTCCTCGCCAATTTTTACTCTTAAGTACACTGTGTTGTCTTCAAGATCAATACTTTCGGCTACCTGCGAAATTCCATCGCATTTATTGTTATCTCCCTGTATCATTTCCAGTTTCAAACCATCTTCTCTTTTTATAATCGATAACGCAGTCCAAGTACTTCCCATAACTACCAAGCCACATTTATCACCAAGCAAATCACCTTCAAAAGTTACTTTTGTTGTAGCCATAAATTCGGGCGCCGGAAATTTTTGTAAAAGCAAGTTTGGTACATACCACAGGTTTGCTTCTTTGGTTATATTTTGAATTGCATTTAAGCGAATACTTCCATTGATTTTGCTAAGCGAACTCCAATTCTCTTTAGGATTGGCATGCCATTGCCATTGGAGTCCTAGTTTTTCATTATTAAATTCATCGGTAGTTTGTGGAATTTTCACCGGATACTTTTTGCCAACATCGGGCATTTTATATGCTGTCAAAGGTTCGCCAATTCCGTCGTTATTCAAGTCTTCGCCCATCATTGGCCAGCCATCAACCCATTCTACTTTGTTCAGGTGTACGATTCGTCCGTTCGGCTTAACTTCCTGAAAATGGGCAAACCACGACTCCCCGGATTCCAAATCAACCAGTCCTCCCTGATGAGGGCCGTTAATATCGGTGTTACCCTGGTGCAAAACGGTTTTACGCTCGTAGGGGCCATAAATATTTTTCGACCGAAGAACAGTTTGCCAACCCTGCCCCACACCGCCTGCTGGAGCCAATATGTAATAGTAACCATTCTTTTTCAGAAACTTAGGCCCCTCTATTGTTGGATCATTCGCAACATCCTGGTAAATTAATTTACCATTGTCTAAGAGTGTTTTACCATCCTTACTCATTTTATGGAGAATAAGATCGTTACCACACAATTTACTACGCACTAAATAAGCATTTCCATCGTCATCCCATAGCGGGCAAGGATCTTCCCACAGTTCGGTTTTTACAACATGTATTAGTTCCCAATCATTTTTAGGATCATCAGTTGTTGCCATAAATAAACCATCGTAAGGGGTACAGAAATACACATAGAACTTATTATTGTGAAATCGGATGGATGGTGCCCAGCACCCTTGACCATGAGCAACTTTATCGTATTTCTCCAAAGGCAAACTTTGATACACATGGTTAATTATTTCCCAGTTTACCAGATCTTTTGAATGTAAAATTGGAAGACCGGGCATACAGTTAAAGCTTGAAGCCACCATGTAAAAATCATCACCAACCTTAAGCATATCCGGATCTGAATAGTCGGCATAAAGAATCGGGTTTTTAAAGGTACCATTCCCTAAATCAGGTGTCCACAGCTGCGAAAGTGCTGGAGAAACAAATACCATTTGCAATAAAATTATTTGAATTAACTTTTGCATACTAAACAATTATTTGTAATTATTTTTTTCGATGTAATTTTCTTATTCTAATATCTGACCAACCGTAATAAGCTCCTCTTTTAGTTCATGGTAAGCGATATCGTGCAAGTCAACACCTTTGTCAACTGCCATGCCTGCAATAACGCTGGCACTTCGCCCCAAAATCACAAACACTTATTCCATACGAACGTTGCCAAAAGTAATTTTCCGAGCTGGAACCAGCAGTCTGCCTCGTTAGCTTTTTAAACTCATGCTTTTTAGGAATAATTGTTCCTAAATGAACTTGGTAAAGCAAGTGTCTATTATCAAATTACACTGCATTAACCAGAACTCCAACGAACATCTTTTTTAAAGAATAGCCGACAGTAACCCAATTTGATTTCTGCCGGCTATATTTCATTATAATTTATGAACCTTTGTTTTTACATTTTTAATAACCTGGGTTCTGCAACAGATTTTCATTTAAATCCAACTGATCAATTGGTAATGGGAACAAATAATGCATTCTTTCGAAATTACGAATAGCAGCTGGATCAACAATCACAGCATCCAAATCACCCATTGGTGTGGTAATTTTTTTCGTACCATAAGTGTAAGCACCCGGATTATATAAATCAGGATTACCGTCAAATTCATTTCCTTCTACAATAGGACCGCAAATATCATCGTTAAGCGCATCCTCTGCTACTGCCAATCGTTTCAGGTCGAAATAGCGGCTATTTTCCAAATAAAGCTCAACGGTACGTTCCCTCATAATCTCCTCAAAAATATCCATTCCATTTTCAGCTAAAAAAGCATTGGTAATACCAGGAAGCCCAGCACGTTCTTTTACCAAATTAATGGATTCTGCCATCTGAGCATCAGTTAAGGCACCATTCATTTCATACAATGTTTCGGCATAAATTAAATACACTTCAGCCAAACGAATAATAGGATAGTCGTGCGACTCTTCAGATGAAGACCTATAGGTACCGTAATTATACGAATAAAACTTTCTACAATTCCAACCAACGCTTCCAAGCGTCAATTGCATACCTCCGGCTACCCAGGGTTCCCAGGTATCAGTATCGGCAAAATAAGAAGTCATTCGATAATCGCGGTTTTGGTACTCTGTTGCACAGGTTGCATAACCTTCAAACAATTCAGAATCAAAAATCGTTTTACCATCGCGACATAAGAACATATCCATAAGTTTACGAGATGGTGCACCACGACCTCCAAATACGTGAGAGATAATCTTACGTGGTTGATAGATATCAAAGTCATATTTTCGGTAAAGAATAAACTCATTATTAGAGGCTTTCTCTAAACCGGCAGGGTTTGATCCTGCATCTTCCAGGTTGAAAAGATATAAATTACTATAATTATCCAACTCATCATTATGATTCCAAAGGCTGTAACCGCCGTTATCCATAACCTCTTTAGCCAGGCTATTTGCGCTTGCAATCATATCTGATGTAGACATGTACCCCGAAGGTTTAGCAGAACCGGCTCCTTCGGAAACACCGTCTCCATCTGTTGTTGTTCCAACATTTTTTTCCCATGTAGCTTCAAAAAGTAAAGCCTTCGCTTTATATGCCATTGCTGCATATTTGCTAATTTTACCTTTATCTGCTGTGGCTATTTCACTTTCAGTTGGTAAACCGGCAATTGCCACATCAATATCCTTAAGTACTTGTGCAAATACTTCGTATCGAGAATTTCGTGCTGCAGTTAAACTTTCACTGTCAACATCCAGTACCTCTGTTACAATGGGTACCCCTCCGAAACGCTGCAATAGGGAAAAATGGTGAAAAGCCCGGAAGAAATGCGCAGTAGCTACATATTCTTTAATTTCGCTTGCGTCTCCTTCATATGTTTCAGCTTTTTCAAGAAGCGTATTCACATTTCTTAAGTACTTATAAGGATTTGTCCAGTAACTATCCGATTCCGGAATTTGATCCCAACCACGCCCATAATCCTGGGACCAACCACATATATCAGTACCAAAATCAAAGTATTCTACTCCATCCCAAAGTGTATTCCAACCGTCCAACCCAAAATATAAGTTGTTTGAAGCAGCTTTAAAATGGTCTGCCGTTTGAAAATAGGCAGCCTCCGTTATGGCATCCGTAGGATCCAAATCTAAATATGTGTCCTGACATGCTGTAAGCAGCATCACACATGTTAACGATATATATAATATTTTTCTCATGTTTTTATGCTTTTTTTAATTGCTCTTAATTTTAGAATGTTAGGTTTAAACCCAAAGACCATCCTCTATTAAACGGATATGATTGGTCGGTACTCTCACCATATTCAGGATCGTAACCATCCTTAATGCTGGTAAATTCAAATAAATCGCTTCCTGAGAAATAGATCCTAAGCCTGTCGATATTCAATTCCTTAATAACAATATCTTCAAATGAATAACCCACTACAAGCGACTTCAAACGAACATAGCGATTGTTTTGCATCATAAAGTCATTGTTCCCATAGTTCCATCTTGCCCTGTTGGTGTTATTGGTCATTCTTGGATAAGCAGCACCGGTATTTTCTTCAGTCCATGTTTTACCAATGTAAGCATTGGTTTGGTTTGTCCAAATAAGATAAAATGGGTACGCCATTTTACCAGTTCTCACTATATTCTGATCAAAAACTCCCTGGAAGAAGGCTGACATATCCCACTTCTTATATTGAACACTAAGGTTAAGACCATAATTGTTATGTACCTGCGAGTCTCCCATATATTTTACATCGCCATCTTTGTTTGCAATAGTACCGGAACTAGTAATCGCACCGTCACCGTCTAAATCAAGCTTTTTAGTATCTCCCGGGCGTAGTCTACTCGCAGGGTTATCATAGTCAGGGATATTACTACCAGGACCATCATATTGGCTATAATACGCATCTACTTCAGCTTCACTGGCAAAGAAACCATCGGTTTGGTATAAAAAGTAAGAATTTAGTGGATAACCTTGTACTTTACTATTATTTCCTGCCGAATAAGTATTTACGCCTTCCATACTAACCAGTTCGTTTTTTGAATCGCCCATATTAAAAGAAACATTATAGGTAAAATCTCCGGCATTGCCTTTATATCCAATAACCATTTCCCAACCATTTGTTTCAAGCTCTCCACTATTTGTTTTAGGTGCAGTTGCTCCCAGAACATTCGGATAATTTATGTTAATAAGCATACCATCGTTCTTTTTCCAGAAATAGTCGAACGATCCATATAGTTTATTATCTAATAATCGATAATCAATACCAATGGTTGTATTTTTAACACGTTCCCAGGTTGCTGAGGTCGTTGTCATTCCGTTAACATATGCAGCATCCTGTGCTGCAGCATTTGTGGTTCCAAAAGCTGCAGAATTGAAACCCATATTAGAAATATCTGAATAAGTGCCTATACCTTGTTGGTTCCCTGTTTCTCCATAACTAGCACGTAATTTCAGAAATGAAATAGCATCTAAATCCTGCATAAAACTTTCCTGGCTAAGTACCCAACCTGCTGAAACATAAGAGAAGTTTGCCCACTGGTTTTCTTCACTCATTTTTGAAGAACCATCTCTACGAAAAGTAGCTTCTAACAGGTATTTATCCTGGAAACTGTAGTTTATCCTACCTAAAAAAGAATATAATCCCCAGTGATTTGAACCACCTTCATTCTGCTCGCTTGATTCCTGCGAGGCAACATTGAGGTCATATACTCCATAATCTACAAGACCCTGACGGTAACCATAAAGACTGCTATATTCTCTTAATTCGCCCGTTACACCTGCCATTGCAGCAAACGAATGGTCGCCAATCTTCTTTTTATAGTCCATAAATCCGCCAAACGTTTTATAGGTTTTGGTTTCATTTTCCGAACTCATGCTGGATTTACTATTTATTGGTTTACTTCCCAGATCACCAGCCCAGTTGTAGGTTAACACTGTTAAATTATAAATATCAGTATCTAGAAATTCTTTCTCGAACGAAGCAGTACCTCTTAACGACAAGTCTTTTGTAATATTTAATGTTGCAGCAATATTAAGGCGAACCTGATCGCGTGCCACATTTTCTTTTCCACCTTCGGCGGTAGCAGCAACTGTATTTTTATCTCCTCCGAGGCCATCAAAGTTCCCCACCCATTGCCCATCAGGGTTTTTAGAAGGGAAAAACGCAGGATCATTATCAATAGATGTAGAACCAAAACCAGTTGATGGATTGTTTTGTACAGTACTCAAGTACGACATTCCGGTCTCAACTTTAAACCAGTCGGTTACATTGTAATCGTAATTAAATCGGGCGTTGTATTGTTTTACTCCATCGTAAGCAGTTTTCAACATACCTCTATTCTCGGCATAACCTGCAGAAAAGCGATAAGCGGTTTTATCTGTAGAACCAGAAATACTAAGGTTTTGCTTGTTCGACACAGAAGAACCATACATCTCGTCGTAACGAGGGGCATTTTCTAAATAAATATCGCCCCAATAAGCGGTTGAGTAATATCCTGCTTCTTCATTTGCCATCCTTTCAAGGTTGTCAGTTCCAACCCATCCCCAATACCATGGGTAATCACCATCCTGTTCTGTAGCTTCAAGCCAAACAGTACCATACTCACCCATTGTAGGAGAGGTAGGTCGAATTCCCAGAGTTTGAACAGTAACATTACTGGTAAAATTAACCTTCATGGCTCCACTACCTTTTTTTGTTGTTACCAGTACAACCCCATTGGCAGCACGAGCTCCATATATAGAAGCAGCACCATCTTTTAGTACACTTACCGACTCGATATCATCTGAGTTCATGTTTAAGAATGCCTGATCACTAATGGCTGGTACACCATCAATAACGATAAGAGGATCACCACCATTTACCGATGTAGCACCACGAATGGTAAAATCAAGTTCTTCTTCACCTGGTCGGGAAGAAGAACGGGTTACAACCAAGCCTGGGGTTTGCCCTTGCAAAGCCAAAGCCGGACTTACTGTAGCCCTGTCGTTGAAAGCTTCAGAACTTACCTGGTCAATAGATCCAGTTAAGGTAGCTTTTGTTTGTGTACCATAACCAACAACCACAACTTCTTCTAAACCAATAGCGTCAGGTTTCAAGGTTACATTAATTTCAGACTGTGTACCAACAGTAATCTGCTGGCTAAGCATACCCACAAACGAAAAAGTAAGTACATCTTCAGGACTTACACCGTTAATGTTAAATTTACCATCGATGTCGGTTACTGTTCCCTTAGTAGTTCCAGCCACCACTACGGTTACGCCAGGCAGTGATTGGTTCTGATCATCGACAATCTTTCCGCTTACTGATTTTTGCTGGGCATGAGCACCAACGCTAACAGCTACAAAAAAGAGTGTGAACATTAAAAAGCTTAAAGCTTTCATAATTCCATTTTTGTTTTTCATAAAAAAGGTTTTTGTTAAAAAATTAAAGAATTAATTTATTGATTTACATCACTTAAATTCTGAGCCAACTTTACGTTTTCTTCATATGATTTGTATTTAATTAGTGATTCGAGAAAGTAATAGTCGGCATATACCAGCGGCATATCAATTTCCGAGTTAAACGGTTTCGATCCGGTTGAGTGTTTTAGTAAAAAACCACCGTTTTTGCCTACTGCAGCAAAGAATTCGGAAGATGATAATGTTGTTAATAGATTTTTAGCCGTTTCGTAATATTCACTATTATCTGTGTATTGGGCCAAATCGAATAAAGCCGATGTAATAATTGCTGCTGCCGAAGCATCGTATGGTTCGTCAGGAATTTCAGGGGCTTTAAAATCCCAATACGGAACTTTTCCATCTTTTAAGCCATCAACTCCTAATAAATAATTGGCAATATTTTCAGCCTGCTCCAGAAACTTTTCCATTCCGGTTTCGCGGTACATCATGGTAAACCCATAAATTGCCCAGGCTTGTCCGCGTGCCCAGTCGCTATCATCGGCTGCTCCCTGATGGGTATTTTTATTTAACACCTCACCCGTTTCCGGATCGTAATCAATTACGTGATAACACGAATAATCATCTCGGAAATGATTTTTCATGGTGGTTAGTGCGTGCTGCTTAGCAATTTCGCTAAAACTTTCATTACCGGTTTCCCTGGCTGCCCACATCAACAGTTCAAGGTTCATCATATTATCAATAATTACCGGATATTTCCACTGTGCTGTTTTTGGGTTACTATTCCACGAACGAATACATCCAACTATCGGATTATAACGGGTTGATAGTGTTTTTGCCGATTGAATAAGAATCTTTTTAAACTCCCGATTGTCGACATATTTTATAGCCTGCCCGTAACTACAATACATCTTAAAACCAATATCATGGTCGTCTCCATTATACTGTTCGGATTCCAGAGGCAAAGTATAACGGAGCGCCTGCTCTTTCCACTTTTTTTTGCCGGTAAGTTCGTACATCATCCACAGGGTTCCGGGAAAAAATCCGCTGGTCCAATCTTTACTTTGAACCATCTTTATTTTATCGTTTTCAACGGTACGTGGATAAATACAACTTTTGGTTAGAAAGAGTTCTATTTTAGTTAATGCCACTTCCAATTGTTGTTGTGATTGCTCAATTGCTAAGTCGATACTTTCGGGTTGATACCGACCACAAGCAAAAAGAAAAATAAAAAGACCAAAAGAAATTAGTTTATTCATAATTTAGGTTTATATTTTGGGGAAAGGATTATTGGAAGAACGGGCTCTTTTTAGGTGTTTTCTCTAATAAAGAGCCCGATGTAACAAAAACTAATTAACTAACTAAACTTATTTATCCGTAGAAAATCCTTTCGTTCAATATAGTTTTATTGCACTAAGCACTAGCACTAGCAAACATAAGGCAGAGGGTACTTCGAATACTTTCAGAATAAGAGCAAAATCTTTAAAAATATCAGCGTGTTTTAAGACATGTTGCATCAATGCTTTAATATTTGAAGAGTTTTAATCCTTTTAAAAGTATTTTTGAAAAAAAATTATGACTAAGAGAGTTTCTTTTTGTTTTCTACTACTGTTTCTTAATTTTTTATTGTTTGGGCAAACGAATGATTTTCGATTCAGGAGAGTTTCACCTCCCGGGGGATACAGCGCCCGTGCTATATATCCTATTAATCAGGATAAATATGGATATTTATGGATGGGTGGTTTTGAAGGAATAATCCGGTACGATTCAAAAGAAATCTTGCGTTTTAAATATAATCCAGAAAAACCTGACGAACTTCCAAACGATTATATTACATCAATTGTTATCGATAATGAGAATAATATTATTGTAAGCACGTATAATGGTTTGTGCAAATTCAATCCTCTTACTCAAAAGTTTAATAAAATACATTACACCTATGAAGATGGTTCTGTGGTTATCCCTCATATTTTATCGGCGGAAGTAGACAAAAATGGTATTCTTTGGATTACGGATGGAAGTTATTTCGGTTACTTCGACTTTAACAAGAAACAATTAATCAGAATTAAAACAGGAATAGAAACTACTCCGTGCCTGATCTATATCGACGAGGTATTTCGTATGTGGTTAGGTACCACGGATGGATCGGTATACCAATTCGATCAGGATAATAATACATTCAATCTCATAGTCAGTGGTCCCGGATCAAAGGTTAATACCATTAGTACAAGTAATAATCGGATTTGGATTGGTTTTGAAGCTCATGGTGCTCGCCAGTACGATTTTAATGGAAATTTAAAGGTACACTATACCAATGCTGAAAATTCCAAATACGATATTAAATCGACCAGTATTAGGAAAATATTGAAAGACACACAGGGCAAGGTATGGATTGGTACCCGTTTTGGTTTATTCTGTAGCGTTGGTAATGAGTTACTATGTTTCGACTATAAAGACCATGAGGGACTTCCGCATAATTCAATATATGATATATATGAAGACAGACAGGGCGGTATTTGGATAGGAACCTGGTCGGGAGGTATGACTTACACCTATCCTTCAGACAATCTATTCATTAGCTACAGAAGCACAAAAGATCCTCTATCAATTTCCGATAACATGGTAAGCTCATTTGCCCAAACGGACAATGGTGACATCTACGTGGGAACCGAACTTTTTGGTTTAAACAAATTTAACCTCAGTACTTCTACGTTTGAACCGATACGTGTGGAAGAGTCGAATGCCATATTAAACATTAAAACATTGAGAAGTGACAAGAATGGAGGATTATGGCTTGCAACCGCGCTTAATGGTGTTTTTTATCGTCCCCAAAACAGCACAAATTTTATACATTTTCCACAGGGTGATGAAGATGGAACTCATGTTTCGCATAACGAAGTTTACGCACTTTGCGAATCTGATTCGGGTATGTGGATTGGAAATACTCTGGGAGGTCTTAACTTTTATAACTTCAATACAAAAACCATCTCGTTTGTTTCCAGCAATAAATTGAAAAAACCTCTTGTCAATACCGCTATAAATGCTTTGTCAATTGATTCTAAACAGAACTTATGGGCTGCAACAAATAATGGATTAATTAAAATTCATCTCCCATCAAAAAAGCGCGTCCTTTTAAGCCTAAGTTCAGATAAAGAGAATATAACAAGAAGTAAAACATTTTACTTTGCCGAAGAATTATCAAACGGAGATATATGGATCGGTACCCAAGGTAATGGAGTAAATATTTACGACCACAAAGGTGACTCCATTCGTTATTTTAATGCAAATGGCTTACTCGAGGGAATAGAGGTATATGGCATTGTTGAAGGCGTTGAAAACGATGTTTGGATTACAAGTAACAATGGATTAATCTTATACAATTTCAAAACAAAAACATCAAGAAAATTTGGAATAAGCGATGGTATTCAAGGAAATCTATTTAAGCCGAATGCAATTTTTAAAGATAAAGCGGGGAATTTGTATTTCGGAGGTACCAATGGCTTTACCATACGTAAACCACAGCCCATAGCCACCAACAAAAGAGCTCCTAATATTTTGATGAACCAAATTAAGGTGAACAATAAAAATATTATCCCCATCCAAACAGGAGAAAATACTTTCAAAAAGATAATTCTCAATCCCGGAGAAAGCTCCTTAGCCTTCTTTTTTTCAGCCGATAACTATCTATTGTCTGAAAAAAACGAATTCCAATATCGTCTAACCAATTACGTAGACGAGTGGATTGATGGAGGTTCTAATGGAGAAGCAAAATTTGTAAATATTCCGGCAGGCGAATATATTTTTGAAGTAAAAGCATGTAATAACGATGGAATATGGAATGAAACACCTGCAACTGTAGTTATAGAAATTAAGGAGTTTTGGTATAGATCTTCTGTGGCTATTATTCTTTACGTTCTCGCTTTCTTTATAGTTATATTTCTGATCGTTCGGTTTTATATTGATCGTTCGATTTACAAAAAGGAGTTGCAATTTGAACGGATAAAACACGAACATGACGAGAAATTACATGAAACAAAACTTAAGTTTTTTACAAATATCTCTCATGAATTTCGCACGCCTCTTACTTTAATTAATGGCCCGGTTAAGAATTTAATTAATGCCAACAACTTAACCAGCGACCAACATAAACAACTCAACACGGTAAACCGAAACACGAATCGTCTGCTTCAGCTCATTAACGAGATATTGGATATGCGAAAAGCAGAAAAAGGGTTTGCACGTTTAAACATTTCCAAAATTGAAATGATTGACTTTATAAATCAACGCTTATCCTATTTTTCGGAAGAAGTAAGAGCGCGGAATATAAATCTTACGTTCGACTACAGCACCAGTTCGGTTGCCATTGAGGCGGATGATGAGAAACTGGATAAAATCATATTTAATCTTCTGTCAAATGCCTTAAAATATACCCCTTCAAATGGAAAAATAAATGTAAGTGTACAAGGTAAAAATGCAGAAAGTAACCTATCCTTTTTAAACCAACTCAGCTTTGGAGAACTCGACGACGAAGATTATATAGAAATTGCAATCAGTGATAGCGGCCCAGGAATAAAAAGGGAAGATCTTCCTCATATATTCGAGCGTTTTGAACAGACAAACGATAGTAGAAATAAAGCCAACAGTTCAGGCATTGGGCTAAACCTCTGTAAAGATTATACATTAATGCACCGGGGAATGATTGTCGTACAAAGTACTCCAGGTAAAGGCTCTCGTTTTACCTTACTCCTTCCTACCAAACAAAAAGCACAAAAGATTCTATACGAAAAAACAGAAATACGAAGTAATATCGAATCTGAAAACATTCTGGCGAAAACAAATTCCAATGAAGAATTAATTTTGGCAAAAAAGAAAATTAAAATATTGGTTGTCGAGGACAACAAAGATCTCCGCGAGTATATCGTTGAATTAGTAAGTAAACATTACTCTGTGCAATACGCAGAAAATGGCATACAAGGTCTCGATGTTTTGAATAAACAAAATATTGAATTGGTTATTTCTGACGTGATGATGCCGAAAATGGATGGCTTCAAATTTTGTCAAACAATTAAAAGCCAAATAGAGACAAGTCACATTCCAGTAATTTTACTTACGGCCTTATCTTCTATTGAAAACACAACCACAGGATTAGAACAAGGAGCAGATGCGTATATTTCAAAACCATTTGATGACAAGGTGCTAATATCTCAAATAAACAACCTCATTATACAGCGAAAACGGCTTCAGGAGAGTTATGCCCAAAAATTCTTTAACAAACAATCTATCGATGTGGGAAATCTAGACAACTATTTCATTAATAAAGTGAATTCAATTATTGAAAATAGAATAAACGATGAAAACTTTACTATAGACTCAATGGCAGAAGAGATTGGATTAAGTAGAAGCCAGCTTTATCGCAAATTAAAACAAATGACAAATTATTCAACTTCAGAATACATTACAGTCGTTAAAATTAATTTGGCATCCTCACTACTAAAGTCAAAAAATTATACAATTGATGAAGTTGCATTTAAAACCGGGTTTAACAGCCATTCGTATTTCAGCACATGTTTTAAGAAAATATATGGGCAATCGCCTAAGGAGTTTTTGAAAAGCTTTGAAAAATAAAAGATCTGCACTTAATTATTACTAAATCATCTTAACCGAGGTTTAAAGTGCTTATATTGTCTACCATATTGTAAGTTAGACTAAAATCAAGGACTTCAACTTCACAGCTCTGTTCACTCCCCTCTAAAACAACGACTTATTAAAACAGCGATCGTATTCGCAAATCGTAAACACTCCAAAAACCATTTAATTAAAATTGCAAAAGGAATCGGAATAAATGGAATTGTGCGATGGAGGCAAAATATTGGGCAAGTGTTTTTACCACTTATTTGCAATGAATTTGCCTTTGGAAGAATGAGAAAGGCGTATTCATTCAAATAATATTACTCCTCACAAAAACTCTTGCCCATTTGTTTGCTGCGTTTATGCCGAAGTCTTTTGCAACCGCAGGCTTGTTTGGATTAAATTGAACACCTTTGTTTTTGATTTGGGATTACCTTATAGAACCGAGTACCGACGCAAATATTGAAGTAAATTATTGAAGGTTTTATTTTTATGAGAATAGAGAATTGACCATTACAAATTCATTACTCTTTACTTTTTAACTCCTCTGCCTCCATTCTAAGTCTCTCAGCTTTAGCTTCTTTCAATCGGGCACGTTCTAAATCCTTGGCACGTTGTTTTGCCTTACGTTCGAAATTCTCTACACGCTGCCGAATTTCATTGATTTTTTTCTTATCCCGGTTATGATGAAAAATATTTTCAATTTTATCGAGTTCTTCCGGGCTTATGCCATTCGAAGCTTTTATGTATCGATATTTAATGTCGCTGTCATTTAGGCGTTTATTTTCACGATATTGGTGAATATTGTAAAACAAAGACCCTTCCAATAACAGTGACATAACAATGAAGACCACCAGTAATTTTGTCGACTTAAAATCCAAAGGATGGTAATGACGTTGTGGCTTTGGCTCTAATGCAGAAGATTCAGCTTTCGGGATGTTTTGCTGAATTATTTGTTCAATACGAGAATAATCTACTTCGCATGGAATTGCAGGTAAAGTTGTTTCCGTTTTCTCATCATTATTGGAAGTACTGATTTTGTCTATTTTATTTTCTATTGATGTTATCCTGCTTTTTATCTCTTCGAACAACACACTGATTATTGAATTGTTACTCATAATAAACTGTTTCTTGGCTTAACTACATTCTATATCCTTTTTTCCTTTTGAGTTTTCGTCGTCTATTTTTTTCTCGTTCCTGTTCTGCAAAGTCTTCGTTGTATTGAGAGTGCGTATCAGCAAGCCAGCCACCTAGAATATTCTGGGTAGATTGGATTTCGTTTGATTGCCAGAATGCTTGTTCTGCTTTAATAATAAAGTGGTAATTGTTATTCTTCAGTTGGTAGTTAATTTTTGAAAAGCTGAATTGTCTATCCACCTTGGAACCATTAAAAATGAAGTTGTTTTTAGAGAATATCACTCCCTGAACCTCCTTGGTTTTTCCTTTATACTTAAAGTCGATTTTTACACCTTGCCTATGTAATTGTACGATTAGCTCTAGCCAGTTTTTTGAATTAGGAATAGCATCTTTCAGAATATTATATATCTCGTACTTTGTTTTATCCGGTTCGCGCAATCGATGTTCGTTTACCTTTTCTTTGCCTTTTGCCAGATACAAATCATACCTTTTTGTCAACTCCTTACAAACTTTGGTGCTGCGCAACTTTTCATTTTTATCTAAAATCCGGTCTCCTTTATTATCAATTCGATTTATTATCAGGTGCAAGTGAGGATGCTCCGTATCGAAGTGGCGAACGGCGATATATTGTGTGTCTCCATATCCCATTTTTTCCAAATACTCATTGGCAATACCTACCATAAACTTATCGGTCAAGCGGCTTTTGTCTTGTGCCGAAAAATTGAGAGAGATATGCGCTACCGGTTTTGAAATGTTTGGTTTCATTTTACTTTGGCGAATAAAACTTTTAATGATTGATTCCTTTTCATTTAAAAGCACTCCATTCCCTGCAAGAAAACGGGCATCTTTTTTATCCATCACATAATTTACGGTGCCCCGAAATCCGCTCCCCTGAATAATTTTAGCCATCATTATCAATCTGTTTAATTACCTTACCTATCCGTTCGCTCATCTCAAGGCATCGCAGGTGTACATCAAAATAACCAGCAGCATTCGCTGTGCGAGCAATCTGGTTAACATTGTTTGCCATACCGCAAAGCTGACGAATGTGAATCATTAGCTCGGGCGTAAGCCGCTGTTGGACTACGCTGGAACAAATACACCGACGAATAAATTCACAACGGTTAATACCAGCAAATTTTGCTTTGGCTTTCAGTGTGTAGAAATCTTCCGTAGCCATTTTTACTGTCACTTTGTATGCCTTCTTTTCAGAAAGTCCTTTGACTGGACGGCCATTCTTGTTTCTGTTTTTTATCGTTTTCATTTGTATTTTATATTTACAGTTATTGAGACCGACGGGATGTTTTCGCCTCGCAGAGCAAGGTTTTGGTCAGACCAAAACACAAACTTGCTCCGTTAAAAAAATGTCAGTTCATAATCTTGCCCCCTTGCCTTTATTCATTTGCACTCGCGCGCAGAGGAATTCATTCAAATCTTTGTAAACAGAGTATCGCTCCGACATGTCGCGAGCAGATGAACAGTGCGAGCTAATCTTCTTACATGCCCTACGTCCACTTTCGTCATTATCTAAATAGGCAAAAATATTAGTGTGCATTTTTAGAAAAGCAAGTGCCTTATTAACGTTGGCTACTGAATTTAAAGCAACCACATCGTATTGTGTCTTTTCGCTTTTTTGCAAGGTTAGAAAGGAAAGAAAATCCCAAAATCCTTCGAAAACTAAACAGCCAGGATTATCATTCTTTATCGTAGTAATTTCCTTGGGAGGAATACAACCTTTAAAACGGGGTGGACTACTAAGTTCAAAGCCACCATTGTCATTCCCAAATCCAATTGAATAGTAATTTTTATCACGTATCTGGTAATGGATTTCCCGGCAATATAAATTGGCCAAAGACAAATCAACTTTCCGCATATTTACCCACTCAACCAGTTTGGGATGAGAAATCATCCGAATGTCTTGAATGGTGATTGTATGTGTACTACCTCTTGTTTTATCCAAAGTATTTCCCCGGTGAAAAGAAAAAAAACTCCATCCAGGTTCCAAGATATTATTTTCCAACCGGGTTACGGCTTCATAAAAAGTACAGTTGTCCATCTTCATTACCAAATCGATAATTGAACCTCCTTCATTTGAGCCGAAATCATACCAGATATTTTTTTTGTAATCCACTTTTAAACTTGGATTGCACTCCTCCCGGAACGGACATAAGTAAATGCCATAGTATGTGAAATTTTTCTTCGGTAGGATTCCCTTCATATTGAGGTAATCCCTGATGCTTATTTGTTTTATTTCTGATAGTGACATAAGTGTTTTTTTTTTTTGCATTGTTGCAATATTTGTTTAATTGAATGTGTTTCTGTCTTTTACAGAATACACAAGCACACAACAAACAGTCAGAATGTTGTCATCTAATTGCAACTAATCTAATTTTGTAGTGCTTTTGTTGTAGAATTGCTGACGGATATTACTTACTGTAAATCAACATCTTAAGAAACAACACACCACATTACAACAGGATTTCATTGATTTGAGCGAGTGTTATTTCCATATAACGTCCTTTTCTTTTCACCGGAGCCATTTCTCCGTCTGAACCGATATGGTAAAAACGATATTCACTATTTTTATAAGAGCTTAGTCCCCAGTTATCCTTAAGTATATTTCGAACGATACCGATATCAGTACGTAATCCGTTTTCCCTAACCACCTCTGTAAGATCTTTTGGACAGAACGATATTTTATCCAGGTTAAAACCGGTCATAACTTCGTAACAACAGGTGGCCAATTCAATCTCAACTTTATTGACGTTATATCGTTTTATTTTTCTCAAAGCAGGAGTCTCAAGAGCTGTGGGGTTAAACCACATACGAGATTGCTCCTCGGTTGAAAGTTTCCGTTGGAGAAGAAAATGAAGAAAGTACGGAATTTCTTTGTTCATTTTTACCTTTAGGTAAACATCGTCATTTTCAACTGTATTTATTTTTCGCACCCAAAAACGGATTTCTTCCCTGTGAATAATTATAGGATTACGTTCATTATTGGAGCAAAGGACAAATTTTGCAAAAAATTCAATTTCCCTCCGATCCTTACCTTTAGCTTCCATTTTGTAATCACTTGCAGTTGAGAGGTTCTTAATTTTCTCAGTATCTTCCGTTTTATTTAAAAGTAATTCATCAACCAGTACCAGCAGGCGATTAGTCCAGTCTGCATTAAACTGACTCCGAAAATCTTCGTTATTATTAAACGTTGCATTTTTCCCGAAAATCATTTTCAAAAAACGAAGAAAAGTTGTTTTTCCTGTATTCCGGTCATTGGAAACCAATAACAGAATAGGCAACATTTGTGTAGGTCGGGTGTAAAGAATCTGCAAATAATCAAGCCCAAGCTCAATTTGTTCTTCAAAAATATGATTAAGAAAACGTTGAATATGCGGAAACTCTCCAGGCTTCGGAACATACTTTAGTGGTTCATACTGGTTTAAATAAGTTCCGTGTACTTGTTTATAATGAACATGATCGGGAATTATGCAAAAGCCATCGTACTTCTCAATTTCGGGGAAGTTGTTTTTACCGTAATCCTGCCGAAGAGTTTCATAACTCCAGGGTAATTTCTCCTCAATAAAATCTCCACTGATAAGCGGGCGTTGCACGATTTTATACAAGGTCGTTCCAACGCGAATATATAAGCCCTTATCTTGTTTCTCATTATTCATGGCTCTTACATTTTGCGTCTGGCACTTCGAGCCAGAATTAAACTTACTTTTGATGAATCGTGCTTAGTTCTGGTTTGGTTTTCTGCCCACTGCAATATTTCTTTCCGCGAAAAAACCAACTTATTTCCGTATGTTTTACAAGGAATTTTCCCGGTAGAAGTTAACTTGTAGATTTTTGCCTTTGACGTTGGATAACCATGTTCCTCTAACAATTTCAATACATCGTTTAAAGTTATGGTGTCAATTGGAGGTTGGGGAGCAGCTTGTTTTGGCAGCACTCTGGATACCGCCTCACTTACGATGGCCCGCAATTCTTCGGACGTTGTTACAATAATGTTTGACATAGTATTCAATTTTATGGTTACACCTAATATTCAATTAAACTCTGGTGTAAAATAAAAATGAATACAACTGGGAATCAAACAGGTAAATAGCTTTACACGGCTAAGACAAATGACAACATCGAAGACAAAACGCTAACGTATAAAATATTTATTGAGCACATTTATATTACAAGGAAAGTCAAATTATACCAACTGGGAACGATGTAAAACTGAAAACTTTTTTTTACATTATCTTCTTTTGAGTTTGAAGTTGTTTCAGAATTAAAACCGGAGGGAAAATTTCAGTATTGGGCAAAACATTTGAATGTACGGGAGTAATAAATCCATCCCTAATCCATTTATCAAGGGTTGGTCGCGATATTTTTAGCATTTTAGCAATATCTTTTTTCGATACGATTGCTTCGCCATCGATAATTTGAATAAACTCTTTGTTCACAACAATATATCTTTCCAGATTAGTTATTGCTTTATCAATATTTTGAATACGGGGAGTTATTTTCTTTTTCACCGATATTTCAATGGTTTCCATATCGTATTCAGCCAATTCAGGATTTTTCTGAAGTTCTACTACAATAGCATCATAAACTTCCATTTTTCTGGCGGATATTTTATATTGCTTGCGACGGGGCATGCTACTTATTTTTTGTCTAAGAATATCTAAATTATTTCTTCGAAAACCAAAATTGGACATCTTACACAGTTATCAATCAGTGTATTAGAAGCGAACGAATATCTAAGTTTATCTAAAAGTTTATCTATATTTATTTAGCTGTTTCAGTTTTAGATAAACTTAAAATCCAAACCGGATAGCGATTTGTTCCTTTGTTAATTATGGTTTTATCTTTCTTCGACATTGCATAAACAATGTTTCTTACTTTATTTTCTTTTTGCTTTATTTCCAAAACTGAAGGCAAAATATCAAGAATCAAGTTATCAATATCCGTTTTGCTCGCTTTCCCGTATTTCTTAATAAATTCAAAAATCAAGGATTTATAATGGTCATCCTTAAAACCTCTTTGTTTAATGTACTTTGCCTTTTCCCCTGTTGCCTCTGCCACTTTCGAAGAAATATGTAAATTGGGTTTCCGCCCTTCAATTAAAGAGTTGGTTCTAAGTATTTTTATTTCTTCATCATTTAAAGATTTGCCTTTCTGAACTTTGTCAAGCAGGATAATTTCATCGAGGCTTAAATCAGGCATCAGTGCCAGTTTCTGCGAATATCTAACATCAAGAACTTTTCCAATTATGGTAACAGTTACTTTATTGTTTTCAAGGTTATATTCAGGTAGTGGAAAGAATTTATTTTTCTGAATAACAAACATTTTTTTGATGCCGCTCCCAATGGTATCTATAAGATTTAGATTTACCATTGCATTTGCTAAAAATGGATTTCGGTATTGCTCCTCAGGCGCATCGGCTGTAATGACAGATTCAATTGATTCGGGAATAAAATGCCCTAAATTACTAAAGGTAAGGAAGCCATCTTCCCGCTCAACTACGTTAATTTTTCCACCCAAAGTATAGTCCTGATGAGCAATGCAATTATTTAGCGCTTCTCGAATAATATAAGGCTCAAATTGGTCAACTTCATCGGGAAATATTGTTCCGCTTTTTAGATAACGATATTTAAGGTTTCTGATTTTTGCATATATATTCTCAGCCTCAAGTAATAATGGGCAAAAGAAATGTTCGTAATCTTTCTCGATATTGTCGCGATCGCGTAATATCCACGTTATTTTCGATGTGGCCGGATTTAAGAAAGTATCAGATTCGGGTTTGCCAAGCAGTAAAATTGCTGCTCGGGTTATTTGCCCATTAATTGTAATTCTTGCCTTATTTAAAAATGTAATATCATCCCATGCTTTTATATCATCTTTCAGTTTAGGATTCTTCTCTGTAAACTGTTCTTTTGCTTTTTTTATAGCTTCGGTAGATAAATCTTTTATTGTTGCATTCGAAACAATTTCGGCACTCCAATCCGAAGCAGTTTGCTGAGACCTTAAACGTTCAATTTTGTTTATGTTTAATCCTGTCAAACTTTCCCCATCACGGGCATAAAACATATTCTTCCATGCAACTGGCATCCCTTTGGGGGCAGCCGGAATCTGAAGCATTAAGACATTACCTTGTTCTGTAACAACACGATGAATGGCAATAAAACTCAGAGCAGGAGATGTATTTGAAGCAATTTCTTTTTTGTATTCATTCAATTGTTTATCCGATATGTGTGTACCTACAATGTTTTTATCGTTGTTTATTCCAAACAATAACCATGCTTCGAATTTTCCATTTAGATTTGCTTCGTTGCTTAATGCTGAAAAATATTTACCAAGCTTGTCCTTATCAAACTGGTTTTTAGCTTCTTTGAATTCCAGAACCTCCGTTTCAACCGGACTCTGCAATAATTTATGTAATAGCTCTTTCATTAGCTCTTCTTATTCTCCAAAGTTAGTCAATAAACTCGCATTTTTTGCTCGTTCTTCCCGCTCAAAAGACGCTAAATAATTCTCTGTTGTTTTCAAATCATTATGCCCCAAACTTTCTGAAATATAGGCAATATTGGCTCCACTTCGTTTTAAAACTGTAGCATAGGAATGTCGGGCTGTATAAGTACTTAGGCCTTCAACTTCTATTGCCTTTCCAATCTTTTTCAAACGCCTGTTACAATTACTGATTACATCACGAACTCTTTTCTTTATTTCCAAAGGGGTTTCGCCACCTTTTAAAAAACCAAATATATAAGTGTCCGGACTTTTGTCTTGCGTTCCCCACCTGTCCATAATTGCCTGCATTTCAGATGTAATTACAGCACAAATTTCCTTTTTTACTCGTGAGGTTTTAAAGGTTTTTGCTCTAGCAAAATAAATCTCGCCGTTTTGGATATTTGCATACTTCAAAGTAATTAGATCAGCAAAATTGATTCCATTGCAGAGATAAGAGAAAAACCACAAATCGCGGTAATGTTCAGTTGCTTCGCTACCATCAGTATAAGTAACAAGTGTCTTAATTTGCTGTAATGTTAAAGCCAATTTTCGTCCTTCCCCTGTTGGGATTTCATATTTACCTCGTCCAAATGGATATTGACTTTCCTTTATTAATCCTAATTCTTTTGCACTATTCACCACGGTTCGGATAGCCCTCCCTCTCATTCCTATTGTTGTATATGATTTCCCTTCCTTTAATAGAGATTTTTCATATTTCTGTAACCACTCTGGTGTAACGTAATTCAAAGGAATATTCTGCCCAGCAAAATTTTCTAGGCTTTTCAATGTATATGTATAGTACTCATGTGTATTTATTTGATCATTCTGAAGCAGTGATTCCAATTTTGTTTCAAAGCATGAATTTAATGTATCTCCAGCACCATTTCCTAAATGTTTATTTAAAACTGTAAACGAGAATTTATCTTCACGCTCCAATTCTACTACAAATGATTTAACCTTATCGAAAGAGTATTGGATATCAGTTCTGATAGATATTAGTGCTGTACTTTTCGATCTTGGCAACTTTTCCCACTCAGATTTGCTTAAACTTTTCCCTGTTGAATAATAAATTCGCTTTCTTTTAAATGTTACTCGTATCTTTACAGGAAATGTTCCTTTCTTTGTTTCTCTGCGTTGATCAAGGATTGTAGCTACTGTGATACCATTAGTTGCATAACTGTACATGGAGTTTCATTTTTTAAGTGTAAGCGTTAAAAACTGTACACACAATTTGCACACAAACTTAGTAATTCTATCCAAAACAAAAAAAGAACTTTTTCTCAAATATTTACGTAAAATACTATTTTACTGACAGTTAAACAATCAATAAAAACCAAAGAAAAACAAAGAAAACCACTCGTTTAGGATTCATAATCATGAGGTCGGCGGTTCAAGCCCGCCTCTCGCTACTGAAAAAAGGGGTTTAAGCACATACAGGCTTAACCCCTTTTTTATTTGCACACAGAATTAAACGGCTCACCCGTAAAATCGGCTCACCCGTAAAATCCGGTGGATTTACATTTTCAGGCAAAGATTTTAGCCACTCTAAACAAGAAAAATTTTATATCACTTACTCCTCTTAAAGTAGCCCGAAAAGCTTTCTGTTAGCATAAAAAAAATAGCAACCATCCTTTTTAGAGTTATGATTTAAACATTCATTTATCAGTGAAAATAAAACTGTAAAAATACGATTTACTCTTACGTCACCTACTGTTCAACAATACCTGAAATCCTACTTATAAACCTAAGAAATAAAAAATGACAATACCAGTTATTTCAAGAAAAAAAACGGGTCATATTGTGCTTAGAACCCAAGATCCAACTTTCCTTGCCTGGGCTTGGGTTTAAATTTATTATAACGCTCTACTAACTCATCGATAACAGGTAAGCAACGGCCACACGAAGTTCCAGCACCTGTGAGTGACTGAATTTCGGCAGTCGATTCAACACCTTTTTTCAATAAAGACACAATTTCTTTCTCATCGACAAAATTGCATAAACACACCAACCTTTTTGCCATAACTATTTTGAATGAATAATCGTTACAATACTTTTCCTATTTTACCATGACTATTTAATAGGCAGAATAAAAATTACAAAAGGCAGCTTTCTCGTTTCCCATCATAATAAATCTTGCTGTCGCCCCCTTTTATGATTACTATTCCATACTTAATCTATGAAAGCTTAACTAATGCAACAGGCTTATCAATAAGCGCAACTAAAACTTTTTACTAAGAGTATCGGGATCTGAAATAATTCTCACATCAAGCAATAAATTTGTTTTCCGCGTAAACTTTCACTTTTCGGTAAATTTCAATTACAGTGTCGTTTTTGGGCATCGAATTAAAAATTTTCTCAAGAAAACGGTTCTTCATCAATATTTCAAACGAAGCTTTAAAATTCATATCGTACACCCAAGATAATTGCAATACTTTAACATCAAGCTCATTCTTAATATTTTCTTTCGATACCAACTTTCCACTTAATATTTGTTTGGCAACCTCTGGAGAAACAGCTGCACCTGCAGGCATTTCCCAGGTTAAAGTATGGTTGGCTGCCGCCTTAGGGTTAGTATAATAATCCGTCAATACTCTTAATATATCAAGCTTATCAGCATCACGTATTAACTCGGAAAACAAACGTTCATCGTCCGCCAAATTTTTTGGAATCTCGCGTTTATTGTGATAGCTAATTGCAGTTTGTGCAATTTCAATATGCCTTTCACTCATCGTTTCAAAAAACTGACCGCTGTTTAATACCTGCACCGAGCAATCAGCATGATCGACCGATTTAGCATCGTCAAAGGTGTTAAAATCAATCAACTGCTTGAACCTGCCAATATCATGAAATAAGCCAATAAAAAATGCAAGATATTTATCCGAATTACTCAATTTTTGTTTTTCAGCTAAAACATATATCGTCTCAGCTACGCGCAAGGAGTGTTCGTTTTTGATTGTAAAGTTATTCTTCTGCTCGGTCGAGAGCCCGTTAAAAGAATTCACGTATCCCTCAAACTGTTGTTTTAAACAGCTTACCCAATCTTCCATATAATCAAAATTTAGTGCGACAAAAGTAATGATATAGGCAAATGGCAAATAGTAAACACCCGAAATATTTATCAACATTTAATATAGCTCCTGCAAATTACTAGTAACACGAGTTCTATTTTAAATATAACTCTCAGAAATCCTGAAATGTGCAAGATTTGTAAAAAAAAGATTAGTGAATAGCTGGCTATTTTAAGACACTTCTAGTGTAACGATTGGACGATTACAGAGTTTCCTTCGGTTTTGGCCATTTTTGCATGAATCACTCCAATATTTTATTGAAACAGCATTCGGCCTAAGCCAATTTCAATTTCATCTTATTATAACTATTTGTTTTCTAAGGTATAAAATGGAACTCGCATGATTATAACATGTCGCCTATGTGTGAGTATTTCTCATGCTCGTTTAATTCTGAAATGCGCCTTAAATTATTTTAAATATGTTGAGTTTAGACAAAAAAAAATTGAGACATAGTCCAAGGTCGGATTCATTTTTTTTTACAAAGTCCCAATGAAGAAGTATCTAAAAATTAGGTGCATTTCAATGTAACATTGGTATCATCCCGACTTTTCTTGTAGCAGGAAAAAAAGTAGTACTTCGAAAATCGGTATCAATTTTTGCTAAAAAAATGACTGAAATCGGGTATGCAATTTTTGTCGAACTCAGTTTTAATATAAATGATTGGGGATTTTTACTATTTTTGCACCCACTGGTCCCATAGTTCAATGGATAGAATGTAAGATTCCGGTTCTTATGATCTGGGTTCGAATCCCGGTGGGATCACTTGGCTTCATTTGTCTTCAAAAGGGTATGATTTGTCTTCATTACCCTTTTGTTTTTTTATGGAATTTTATTAAGCTCTATTCAGCAATCTCTAATTTCGTTTAAATATATAAAATCAGGTATATTAAAGTAATACCGGACGTTCGACATGGTATTAAATAATTAGTCCAATTCTGTATTCAAAGACCGATCTCTAATTTTTACATAGCTAATATAATAGCTATTTCGATATATATTTATTATATTTGGTTAATATTTTAACCATTTATGATGTACTCACTAGAACCAACTCCAGCTGAAATAAGTAAAACTTTAGCTCAACGACATAAGTTGTTACGGAAAAAACTTCACCTGTCTCAAAAAGAAATGGCCGAGCGCTCAGGTGTTTCTTTGGGCAGTTTAAAGCGTTTTGAAAATACGGGAAAGATATCTTTGGAAGCGCTCTTAAAACTTGCTCATTTAACGGGACGACTTAAAGACTTTGATTCTATTTTTCATACCGATGACGGCCTCGATAAAGTTGAACAGCTTTTTACCAATAAATAAGTATTATGAAGGCCATAAATAAACTGTTTGTTTTGCTTAGCATTGAAGGGCAAAAATACGAAGTTGGTGAATTAATTATTTCTGAGCAAAAAATTTACTTCCGTTATAACTCCGATTTCAAATCAACAGGTTTAAATCTGTCTCCTATAAAACTTCCTTTTAATACAGAGATTAATACTTGCCCCAAAGAACCTTTTGATGGATTATTTGGAGTTTTCAATGATTCGTTACCCGATGGTTGGGGCCGCCTGCTTCTTGACAGAACTTTAAGTTCAAAAGGAATAAATATATCCGGAATTACTCCGCTCGACCGATTAGCCTTTGTTGGCAGCGGAGGAATGGGAGCTCTTGTTTACCAACCTGTGTTTGAAACCAGCGCAAAACTTTCATCTGAAATTGAATTGGATACCATCGCAAATGAGACGACCCAGGTTTTACAAGGAACCAGTTCTGAAATACTTGAAGAGTTATTTATACTTGGTGGTTCTTCGGGTGGTGCCAGACCAAAAATATTTGTTGCTTA
The DNA here is from genome assembly GCA_041583785.1 of Draconibacterium sp. GTDB lineage: Bacteria > Bacteroidota > Bacteroidia > Bacteroidales > Prolixibacteraceae > Draconibacterium. Next base: position 101,680 of record JBFHFE010000013.1, read on the forward strand.
CAATCCCAATTCGGAGGAGATAATTCATGGAAATGAAGCGCCTCCAACCGGTTTTGAAGACTGGATAATCAAGTTTGCATCCTCATCAGATAATCCTGAAATTGCTAAAATTGAATACGCTTATCATAAAATGGCGTTAATAGCAGGTATTGAGATGAGTGAATGTAAGCTCTTTAAAGGAAAATCCGGAAAGTTTTACTTTGGAACAAAGCGATTCGATAGGACAAATAACAAAAGGCTTCATGTTCATACAGCTTCCGGATTAATGCACGATAACTTTAGGGCGAGTACAATGGACTATGGACATCTTATGGATTGTGCTTTTCGCCTGGAAAAACATGTAAATGCATATCGAAAAGTATTTCGTTTGGCAGCTTTCAATGTTTTTAGCCATAATCGCGATGATCACAGCAAGAACTTTTCTTTTCTGATGAACGCCAAAGGATTATGGCAATTCGCGCCTGCATACGACCTTACTTTTTCCTATTCATCATACGGATTTCACAGTACCATGGTAGCTGGCGAGAGTCAAAAACCCGGAGAAGAACACCTTTTAAAATTAGCCAATCATTTTGGTTTGAAAGATGGCAAAGAAATAATCGATGAAGTTAGAAGTGCAATTTCCGAATGGAAAAATATGGCGAAAGAATCTGACATCAGTTCAGAAACAACAAAAAACATACAATTGGCTCTAAACAACATTGGAAAGCCGAATTGAAGGCTCCTTAAAATTTCAAGGCTTTCCTTAGGTTTCTATTTTGCAGATGATTCAAAAAGCATCAAAATCTTCCTGCAAAAAGTTCGACATCTCTCCGCTTGGGATCACAACGCGAGGTATTTAATCATCTGGTTATATGCCTCTTGTTTTTTAGAAGGAGCTGCAAAGGTGCTTGTGTAGAAAACATAAATATTTGCATTTCGTTAATAAAATCTTCTTTCAGCATACCCTGCGATGTCAACAAACTTGTAACTTTAAGTACCAATATCCAAACAAAAAACCGATGCCTAAATTATCAACGGAAGGCCCCATAAAAGCAGGATTTAAACTTACAACCAAGGAGCTGCGCAGCATCCTTAAGCGAATAAAAACAACACTTGCTCCGCGCTGGAAGGAGCAACGCCCCTATTGTGAGTTGACCATTAAAACCAACACTATAGAGCTTGTTGTTACTGGAGTAAAGCAAATATGCGAATGTGAAGCATGGGGACCGGCCAAGGTAACCATATCATTTCTGCATCTGCTCTATTTGGTAAACGATAGGCCCAGATTAATGACAAAAGTTGCTGTAGGTGACGATTTCATGACCATCAACGAAACAACAGTTCCAGTGGTAACATGGTTCTTTAAAAATGATAGTATACTCCGCAGCATTGATTTACCTGTTAACTACGATATTGTCGACATTCTAAAGTTACCCCAAAAATACACAAAGGAGGAACTGGTGTTCAATAAGCTTGCTGAGGAAAACAGGAAAGCACAAGACAAACTCTACGACGACATCGTTAAAGTAAGGCGAATCTTGAAGAAGTACAGAATCACAGAAGACCAAATACAAAACTTTGTTTTATCCGAAATCGAAAAGTCGGGCAAAACTGCCATTTTATAAAAAATATGGATTACATGCAGGCTTTTTAAAACCATTTTTTGTGCAAAGATTGTGCGATTCGGGATTTGTATTCGGGTTTCGCGAATCTTTGCATAAATATCTGCAAAGTTTCGTGATACAACGTTCGTCCGAAGCCAATTTCCCGATAGCACTTCTAGATTTTATATCAATTTCAACTAAAAAAATAGCTAAACCTGGTTGTATATTTTTTGTCGAATTCGGACTAACATTAGCATTAGAAACATTAAAAGTTCATCAAATCAAACAATACTTTAACATTGACGTTAATTTGGTTTGAGCTTATTTTTGAGCTTTACACCAAAGAATTTTAAAAGCAATATGTCTGCAATTCTGAATAAAAAAGAGGAAATGGAATACCGTCGCTTTGGAAAAACTAACAAATACCTAAGCGCAATAACACTGGGAGGAATGCGTTTTAAACACGGCTGGGACGAGCCTCGGGATGTAATTCCTAAAGATACTATTGAGCAATGTTTGCAAACAGTTCAATTGGCTTTCGAAAGCGGAATTAACCACATTGAAACAGCTTGGGGCTATAAAAAAAGTGAAACCGTTTTTGGGAAAGTATTAAACGAAGAATTGTTTATTCCGCGAAATGCTTACCACCTGATGACTAAGGGCAATCCGCTAACTGCCGACAAAATGTACGAAACGGTTGAGAACCAACTTCGTACCTTGCAGACCGACTACCTCGATTTTTATGGATGGCATGGCATTAACAACGAAGAGCTCCTTGAGCAGAGTTGCAAAACTGAAGGCCCGGTTGAAGCGCTGTTAAAACTCAAAGAGGAAGGCATAATTAAACACGTTGGATTTAGCACTCATGCACCGGTTGAAATCATCAAAAAAGCCATTGAAACTGGCTTATTCGAATTTGTAAACCTACATTATTACTATTTCAACCAGCGCAATATTGAAGCAGTAAAAACAGCACAGACAAAAAATTTGGGCGTTTTTATTATTTCACCCAACGACAAAGGAGGCCAACTGTTTAAAGCTCCCGCAAAGGTAAAAAATGCCACAGCCCCTCTTACGCCAATTCAGTGGAATGCAAAGTTTTGCTTGCAGAATCCGGCTATCCATACCCTATCTTTTGGAATTACGGAGCCAGAACATTTTGATGAAATGAGAAATATTTTCCCTGTTCAAACACCATGGGAAAAGCGAGATGAAGCTATTAAACAGAAACTCGATAGTTTTATTAACGATGACGAATATGCTTTTTACGACGGTTACGAATTAGCGGATGATCCTTCGGGAATAAACATTGCCGAAATATTGCGCTTGCGTAAACTTTGGAAATGCTACGACATGAAGGACTTTGGAAAATACCGGTATAAAGTTTTTGAAGAAAAAAGTCATTGGTTTCCCGGATTAATGGCCACCGATCAAAACATAAAAAAGATAATAACCTCAAGAATCCCGGCTAATATCCCCTTAAAAAAGATACTCGCCGAAACGCATAAGGAATTGTACAAACCAGAATATAAATTAGCGAACTCTTAACCTGGTTAATTGTTTATGGTAGAAATACCATTTGGAGTTACTTAAAATAAACCTATTTTTGCACCATGCTGTATCATAAAACATTTCTGCATAAAACTTCTAAAACCTGGGTAGTATTTATTCACGGCGCAGGAGGAAGTAATATCGTATGGTTCAGACAACTGCGCGAGTTTAAAAAACATTTTAACGTACTTTTAGTTGACTTACGCGGACATGGAAAGTCGAAAAAAGAATACACAAAAGAAGAGATTTACAAGTTCGACGAAATAGCCCTGGACGTTATCCGTACCATGGATTATCTTGAAGTAAAAAAGGCACATCTGGTGGGAATTTCATTGGGGTGCATTGTCATTCGCGCCATCGACAAACTGGCTCCGGGCCGCGCAGAATCCATTATTCTGGGAGGGGCTGTTATCCAGTTCAACTCAAGAATCAGGGCTTTGCTTTCCACCGCTAAACTTTTACAGTCGATTATCCCTTACATGTGGTTGTATAAAATAAACGCATGGATTCTCATTCCTTACAAAAAGGATATTGAGTCGCGGAAATTATTTATCAAAGAAGCCATTCGTTTGGGCGAACGCGAGTTTAAAAAGTGGCTGCGTATGTCCACTGAAATAAAAGACCAGCTTCAGGAATTTGTCATTAAAGAAGCTTCGGCACCTGTTTTATACCTTATGGGCGACCGCGACCATATGTTTTTACCCATGGTTTCGAACCTGGTAAAAAAACATTTCAACTCGAAATTGGAGGTAATCAACAACAGCGGTCATGTTTGCAACATCGATCAGCCCGAGGTTTTTAACCAGCGTAGCATCCGGTTTATTAAAAGCATTTCGAAGTAGCCTCTTATTTATTCCAACTCTAAATTTTACCTCTCTCAAAAATAATTCGCAAGTTTTACATATTTTGCGTGTCCAAATTTCAGCTTAAACTTAGTATAAAAACAGGATTGGATAGGTGTATCCTAATTCGAAGATAAACTGGTGAAACATTAGGTTAAACCGAAATTTTGGCAATATGATTTTAGAGAGAAAAATACTTTTTCTATTGACAGCCTGCTTACTCTGGCTCACTTTCCCTGCGCTTGCAAAAGACTGCCAAATCAGAATTGTTGTGCAGAACGAGAAACAAGAGTATACTACCGGCGACACCATCTCCGTTCTTATAAGAGTAAAATTAGCAGACGATTTTTGTGATGAAGCAGGCGATGCAACCAAGGTTTTCAGCCAAGGACTAAAAATAACTAAACGTTCAGATTGGAAAAAAATATCAAAATATGAGGTAGGGCAAAAACTGCTCATAACTGTATTGAAACCTCAAAGCAAAGCAGTTATAACAGCCTACCGGAAAACAGGGCATTACAACTGTTTTCAGCAAAAGATAATTAATGTAACCGGAGAGAAGAAGGAGTAGTTTTAATGACGAGGACAACAAAAAACAGGGACGGAATTTTTAAAGGGCTAATTTACTTTACGCTCTTTCTTTTGCTGGCCGATTTTGCCTACAAAACATACTTTGGCATCACCTATCACACCCGCGAAAAATGCATACTATACGCTAGTCTTCCGCGTGGGTTATTCCTGGCTTACGAATTTACTGTTGACCTGTTTATGACCGTATTGATTGGAATTTTTGTGGGAACACTGCTTCAGAAATATTTTACCAAATACAAACGGCTGTATCCTAAAAACCAGCTTTCGGCATTTTTATATGCATCGGTAATACCGGTTTGTTCGTGCTCTGCAATCCCGATGATGGGTGCCATGCAAGGGCAGCTTCGTTTGCGCACAATCATAACTTTTGTAGTTGCAGCGCCACTTCTTAATCCATTTATTCTGGCGCTTTCTTTCACCGTATTGGGCAATGAATATGCCATCCTCCGGATTGTATCATCGTTATTTTTGGCGGTAGGCACGGGATATTTTGCCGAAATGGTTGCGCCAAAAGCCTCCATTGCCGATCCCGAGAAACTACTTAGTTGCACAAGTAATTCAACCTGTACAGTGCCCGGGAAAAGCATTTACGCCGAAACCTTCCGTATTTTCAGGCAACTTGTTCCTTATCTTTTTATTGCCGGAGTCATTAGTCTGGCTTTCGAAATCTTTCAGCCCACAGAACTTCTGGAAAAATTGCAACTAAAAGAAGGCCCTTTAAGTTCGGCTGCATTTATTTTAATAGGAATGCCCCTGTACTTTTGCAACGGAGCCGACATCCTGTTTTTACAGCCACTGGTAAACTACGGAGGTTTATCGATGGGAACATCTATCGCCTTTTCGTTAACCTCAACGGCAATATGCATTTCTTCATTTATGATGCTTTTAAAATATATTGGCAAAAAATTAACCTTACAAATTTCTCTATTTATAATGACGGCCATTTTTATAATGAGTCAATTCATCGAAATCATAAAATTTTAACGATATGAAATATTTAATAGCAACTTTTTTCGTGATTTCCGTGCTCCTGATTGGGCAGCAGGTTAAGGCCTGTGAAATTGAATTCACAATTTTGGGCGACAAGCAAGAAAACTTTGCCGTGGGCGATGAAATAATAGTAAAAATTGCTGTAACATTTACCCACCGCGTTTGTCCCGAAGGAATTGAAACTACTAAATTTAAGTATGCCGGACTAAAGGTTTTGGGTGCCACCAAATGGGAAGAAATTGCCAATGGCAAATACGAGCGTAAACTTAAAGTAGAGGTTTTAGAAGGCGATGAAAAAGAAGTAATACTGGAAGCCATACGAAAATGCGACAAAGAAGGAGGCTACGGAAAAATAAGTTTAAAACGCGCTAAAACGGTTTAAATGCAAGCACTTACGTCAACTTTTTTTCATGGTCTTGCTCTGATATTCTTTGTTGTAATATTCAGTTTGGGAACAGCGTCAAATACGCTTGCTCAAGCGCAGCAAGAAGATGTCTTCGTGGAGTTCACCGACGACTACAATCCGGATGAACATAGTAATTGTACCAACTGCTCGGCTGCACACAGTTGCCAAACCGGTGAAGGGGCTACTGCTCCGCCCTGGTTAAAATATGGAATGATTTTTCTCGCTGCTGCAGGTGGCGCCGTTTATGTTACCCGGAAATTTAACTGGAAAATAGCGGCTTTACTTCTTGCTTTGGTAGCATTGGGGTTTATTCCCAAAAAAGAAGCCTGTACAATCGCCCATAACGATACAGAAACAGTTCTTCTTGCTCAGACTGACATTCCTCCTCAAGAAAAACAAGATGAATTTCAACCGTTGGAGAAGGAAGCAGACGAGGATGAATTTGAAGAATTTTCTGACTCCAACAACATTGAGGAATCGGATGAGTTTGAAGAATTCGGTAGCGGCGATGAATTTGAGGAATTTACTGCCAACCATGAACTTGTTGATAATACACAGCAATCGCTTTGGGCTAACAGAAATTTTACCCTTTCTATCTTGGTATTGACGCTAACCTTACTCGCCGGCATTTTGGTTCGCTTTAAAACCACCCGGAAACTCAAAATATTTATGCTGCTTGGCACCATAATTTACCTTGGTTTTATCAATGGTGCATGCCCGTGTATGATTTCCAGCTTTCAGAATGTAATTCTGTTTATTATTGGAGAAAAAGTACAACCTGTATTAATGCTGTGGTTTTTGGGCCTGATTCCACTCACCTATTTCTTCGGGAAAGTTTGGTGCGGCTGGGTATGCCACCTCGGGGCATTGCAAGAATTTATTTTCCGTCCCGGAATTACACAAGTACTTCAAACAAGAAAATGGCAAAAAATTTTAAAGTGGATTAGGATAATAACGCTGGTTGTACTGGTCGTGCAAATTATTTCTACGCGTAGCAATATCTTTATTCATTACGATCCCTTTAAAGTGGCCTTTAACCTTTTTTCGGCAAATACCCTTGGATATGTCTTAGTGGTTCTTTTACTCATTTCGTCGTTATTAATTTATCGCCCATTTTGCCGGGCTTTATGTCCTGTAGGATTAATCCTTGGTTGGGTATCCCACATTCCGGGAGCCGCCAAACTCAGCAAAAACGAAACATGCGTCGATTGCAAAAGCTGTAGTAACTCGTGTAAGCAAAATGCCATGGTTTACGAAAACAAAAAAAGTATACTCGACAACGAAGATTGTATTATGTGCGGCGATTGTATAGAGAGTTGCAAATTCTCTTCCCTGAAAATAAAAGGAATAGCAATTAAATAAAATCAAAAACCACAGAATACTTATATGAGAAAAATATTTCTAATACTCTTCCTATTTGCAGCGATGATTGCGCACGCCCAGTGGGAATGCCCCAGCAAACTGGCAGCGCATCTCGACCCGACCTTTGGCAGCCCAATACTTCTTGGTGCCGAAACGCAACTTTCAACCGGAATCCTTGATGGAAATTCAATCAATACAGCGATGGCTTTTGCAGGCATCGACTTTAGCACTCAAAACCACTCGTTTTATATTGAAGGAGGCGCCAAGGCCTGGTGGAAATACGATTTCGACGACGAACAGCTTTACGACCAGTACCGTCTGGGTCTGCGCGAATTATTTTACCAGTTCCGGGGGCAACACAGCAACTTTACTTTCGGATTACAAACCTCCACCTTCGACGACCATTACCTTCTAAATGAACGTGTTGCAGGTGCCAATATTAAATTCGATTTGGGCAAATGGAGACTGAATGCCTATGGAGGCTCGGTTACCAAAGACTTTGCACGAAATGGAATATTCTGTACCACCGGATTTATTTACGACCTTTCTACCGAACAAGATATGATTGTTTTAGGCAATAGTATAGCAGATAAAAATCTTGCTGGATTTACCTTCACTTTCTTCCCTGGTAAAGAGAAAAAAACAAAACAATCGGAATCAGGAAAAGACGAGTTTGCTATTTTCGAGGCAGATGAACTTAATTCTGTTACTAATGACGAGTTTGAATCAACTGACGAATTTGAATCGTTTGAAAACGAAGAATTCGCTGAATTTGAACAAAATACAGAAACAAAACATAAAATACCGACAGGAGTAAAGGTTGAAAAAATTGGAATTGCCGGCTATTCTGAATTTGGCAACTGGATTGCTAACACATTTTACCACACCGGACTTTTTGCTTCGATAAAACTGCCCGGCGAAATTTACTTTAACCCGGAAGCCCTGTTTCAGTACGAAGAATCAAACAAAGGATTTATTTATCTGGCAAAGCTTGAAAAATCGTTCACCCTAAAAGGAGGAAACCGTTTGGGGATAGGTGCTGCCTACTATGGTTTTACCGAGATTGATGACAACGCCACAGTGTTAAATTCATACAGTAATATTTTGGCCGGAGAGGTTCTTCGACTCGATGCAGTAAACATGCCTTTTTATTTGCTCAATGCAAATTTCAATATCCCATCGGCAAAGTTTCATATAAAATTACAACATGCCGGACAACTTGATTCGGGCGACTTAAACGAATGGGACATGGAAATTGGGAAGAAATTCAGAGACAGTTTTCTCCTTAGCCTGAAAGGTGGTGTAATAAACGGAGGAGTACTCGAGGACAAAGCGATTCTAGGCCGTCTGGAAGCCAGGTATTATTTTTAAAAAACAACACAATGGAAAAGAATAGAACTCAGAACGATCGGCGTATTTTCCTGAAAAATGGCTTGAAAGCTTTAGGTGGAAGTGTTCTTTTGGGGCCGTATTTAAGCTCTTGTTCCGACAGTTTTTACGACACGCTTTCCATCGACAAAAGCCTTTGCATTGGTTGCGGCGATTGCGATGATGTGTGTAACTACAACGCCATTATCATGGATGGAATTTCGAACTATTCGATTAATGAAAGCAACTGTTCCATTTGCAACTGGTGCGTGGGTGTATGCGAAGACGACGCGATTATTATGCCCGAAAAAAACTACAACATTAGCACATCAGATTGTACCGGATGTAACGAATGCATTTCGTCGTGCGCTTACGGAGCATTAAAAATAGCCTCGAATAGCTATGAAATTGAATCGGACTGTGTTGGTTGTGGCGACTGTATTACTGCCTGCGAACACGAAGGTGATGCCATCTCTTACGTCGTAAGTGAATATTCAGTAAGTAGCGGAAAATGCAAAGCTTGTATATCGCATTGCTCGGGAGCCTGTAAATACGATGCTATTTCATTAAAAAACGGACATGCTTATATTGATACATCGAAATGTGTGAAGTGCGGCGACTGTTTGGATGCCTGTTCTCATAATGCCATAAAAAATGCATACGTTGAAATTAACCAGGACAAATGTATAAAATGCGGTGATTGTTACGACGCTTGCTCCTATAATCATATTGAAAAATCGGGCGATTCCTCCATCGAAGAATCATACATTGAGAGAGAAGCGTGTACTAACTGTGGCGAATGTATTGATACCTGTCCCGAGGAAGCCATTTACATGGAACAAACCGGAGATTACTCGCCGGAGATTATATCCGACAATTGTACGGTTTGCGGAAAATGCTATGATGTTTGCACCGAACAAAAGGCCATCGAAAGAAGTATAGCCACAGCGAGCATCGACCAAACCAATTGTATGAAATGCAATAAATGCTTCGATGTTTGCAACTACGATGCGGTGCAGGTTGACTAAAATGCAGCGCAATTTATACCTTCCCAGGTAAAGCTTTTCGAAATAGTTCACCAGCTTTACTATTGGCATAAACAGGGGTTTAAACGCAATTATTTTGCTTACTGCATTTGATTATTTGAACGCATATGCGGCAGTCTTGGCAGCTTATCAGCTTTCAGCATTTGTAATCTTTATGCCACGTATTCTTTAGGCTCTTTAATCGTAAAAAAGAATATCGACCCCTTATTTTCTTCACTTTCCAGCCAAATTTCACCTCCCAGCATTTCAACATACGACTTGGTAATAGCAAGTCCTAATCCTGCCCCCTGAAGTGCTTTCCGGTCGTAAACATCGGCCTGCACAAAACGTTCAAAAACAGCTTCCTTTCTATCATCAGGAATTCCAATACCTGTGTCTTTCACATAAAAACTCATTCCCTGTTTTACTTGCTCACAGCCAATTTCAATCGTCCCTCCATCGGAGTATTTAATGGCATTTTTCACAAGATTAGTTAAAATGGCCAATAGTTTCTCACGATCAGTTCGCAGAACAAAATCCTTTTTTATATTTCCATTATTTACAACAAGTTGCATATTTTTCGCACGAATCTCGGGTGCGAAAAAATCCTGAATATATTCAACTTGTTTTGAAATATTAGTTTCGGAAATAACAAGCTCCATTTGACCGGATTCAACTTTTGAAATATCAATAAGATCATTGATAATATTCAGAAGGCGAGCACCACTTTCTTCGATAATACCAATATACTGCTGTTGCTCATCTTCCGACATCTCAGGATCTTTCAAGAGCTCTGCAAACCCCAGAATACCATTCATCGGAGTTCTTATTTCGTGGCTCATATTCGCCAAAAAAGCAGATTTTAAGCGATCACTTTCTTCCGCTTTCTGGCGGGCAATAATCAGCTCCTCTTCTACCCTTTTCTGTTCCGAAATATCAGAAACAACCGCAACAAAGTAGGAAAGCAAATCCTTGGTATTAACCACTGCCGACACCGTTAAATTCAGCCATATTTCTTGACCATTTTTCTGAATCAGCTTCGTCTCGACACAAAAATTTTGAATTTTTCGTTCCTCAATATCTCTAAACAATCCCAGATCCCTTTCTCTAAAATCGGGATGGACAATATCCTGGTATTTTAAAGTGTGAAAATCGTCGGGAACATATCCCCCTAGTATTTCCAAAAACCGTTTATTAATTCGTTTAAACGATTCGTTAATAGATGTAAAGTGAATTATACCCACTGCAGCCTGTTCGAAAGTACTTCTAAAACGGATCTCACTTTTTTGCAACTGAACAGTACGGGCAGCCACTTTCTCCTCGAGAAGTTTATTGGATTGTTTTTTCAACCGGTAGGCAACAAAAATGGCTACACCCAATAGCAGAAATACAATTGCAAAGGCAATAATTAACAACAACAGCCGGTTTCGGGCTTTTATCAGTTGCTCTTTGCTGGTCAGCACATCACGTTGCTCATTTATTGTCTCCTTTTGTGTCTCAATGGTTTCATTTCTCTTTTTTATTTCCGCAGTTAAACCATCGAGCTCGGCAGTTTTTTCTTCAATTTTACCTTCCCACTCGCCAAACTTTCTTTCTAAGGCTGTAAATTCGCTTTTTTGCTGTTCCAATTGCTGCGTTTTCGCTTCTAAAATATCATTTTGCCTGATGGTTTTTTCGATAATATTTTGAAGCTTGGCTTCTTTATTTTCGATAACCGATTCAAGCTCTTTTGTCCGCTTTCTTAAATCTTCGGTTACCTTATTTTGTTCCTCAATTTTATTTGTTTGTTCGTTTATTATTTTTGTTTGCTCATCTACTTTCTGCCTCTGGCTGTCAGCTATTTTTTTCTCAGAAGCCAGCATTTGCCTCATCTTGCGGTACATGTCCCGAATGTCGACTTCAGTGCCACCCAACAACAAAAGTTCGGGATTTATCGTAAAGTTCTCGATTATCAGATTCGCCTTATTTATTTCGAAAGATATCGACTCCGATTTTTGATCGTACACCATATTTAGCATCACATATTGCGACTCGGAGCAGTTCTCGCTAACCAGCAAAATATTTTTCTTCTCAATATCCGACCAGATATCCTTAATCTCATCGACCTTCGAATGGCTAACATAGAGTAACTGAACACCATTCATTTCGCGAACAGCATTGCCCCTGATTATTTCGATAGGCTTGTTTCTGCGTTGCGTTTTTTGTGCAACTTCTTTTAATGCAGAATAAGTTTCGGGATCGTTGCCCAGAATTCCAATTTTAAATACCTCAATCTCGTTTTCGTTTGCCCAGGTAACATTGTTTGCAAATTGCAATACAAAAGCAGATTTTAACTGCGGATAAATGGTTTGCGCCGAAACATGCTGAACAGCAGCAAATAACATTACAAATGTTAGAACCACTACTCCGGGGATATATTTTTCGACTTTATTGAGTGTTGACATTATCAATTCCGCATATTTAATTTTTCCGACAAATTTATGTTCAAAAACTAGCGGCTATTCCAAAATAAATTCTCCTGCCAGGTTTTCCTGGAATTGAATTTATCCGCGCCCGAACCCATTCTGCGTTGTAAATTTCTTCGCCAAGTAAATTTTCAGCTCTAGTATTCAGAACAATATTATTCTTAATTTTTGATATTTCGGATAAATCGAGCCTGATATTTGCACTTAATAAATTAAAAGCCTCGGGCACGGGATTTACTACCTTGCGGTTGGGGAATCTCAGAATCACATCGGGGGGTTTGCTGTTGTAACAATTAAATACCCCAAGCGACAAGCCAAAGTTTGATGAATAAGAAAAGCCAAACTTCGCCGTAAAGGGCGCTGTTGTAAAATCCTCTATATCTTCTCTGTTCGAAAGAACATTTGTTTGATACGACATGGACCCAAGAAAATACCAGTTGTTAACAGGAAAGTATTTCCCTTCAAATTCGATGCCTTTGGCAATGAAGTTTCCCCGATTTATAAAACCTTCCGGCTCATCGCGAAAATCCCTGACAATAATATTACTTTGATGACTACGAAAGACCGTTAGTGCGGAATGTATTTTCTTGCTTTTATAGGCAAGCTCCAGGTCAAAAGTCTCTACAAACTCTGCTCCTAACCTGGGGTTTCCAACTAACTTTGGATCATTTAAAATTGTTTCGTTGGCAGTAGGCGCTCTATATGCGTTGCCATAAAGTGCTTTTATAAGAAACTTTCCTTCAGGATTCCAAACTATTCCGGCCCGGGGAATATATTTTGCGCCCCTTCCTTTTAAATGCTTGTGCGCCTGAATTCCTACCAGTAATTTTAACGTTTTATAGCTATAATCGGCCTGACTATAAAAACTATACCTCGTAACGCTGTACAAAGGCATCGACTCAACAATATCGCCCCAGCTTTCCTGATGCTTCGCAATTCCAGAACGTAAGTTTACCAAGGCTCCAACAACAATATTGAAATTTGCTGCAGGATGTATATAATTAATCGCCTCAAATATAAGATCGTTCGAATTTCGAATCGTATGATTAGGAGTGCCGTCAAAATAGCAATGCGTATAGGTTGCATTAAGCGATGCTCTTATCTTCTCAGAAAAATTAAGGTCGTATTCCGCATCTATAAATTGCCGCGAAACGCTGGCAGTATTTCCTCCATTTATGGGTGACACCAAAAAAGTATTCCATCCAATTATGCTCGAATTAATCGTTAAGTTTCCACAATCGTATGCCAGGAATGCCCCAAAACCCTCTTCGTTTGTATTGAAAGAGGTATCCACATCTAATTCAGTAGTAAATGCTTGTTGCCAATCGGCCAATTTTTTATACTGAACGGCAGCCGAAAACATTCCACTGCCTAATTTCGAGCCTCCGCTAACCGAAGCAATTTTTGCCCACGGAGCGCCAGCTTCGAAAGATGCAGACAAGAATTCTTTGTTGTTGTTGGTTACAATATTTATTACACCTGTAAAAGCATTTGTTCCGTATAAAACCGATCCTGGCCCCCTGATTATTTCGATTTGCTTTATGCTGTTTAAGGGGAACATGGCATAAATATCGCTGTCGGCACCACCTTTTATTATTTCCCGGCTTGGTCTCCCGTTAATGGTAAACAATACATGTTCATTGGCTACAGAAACCTGATCGCCACGCATGCTTATCACATTTCGGTTATTAAAACCGGTTAAACCAACCACGCTGGTTACCCTTTCTAACACATCACGTAAAGTGCTGGCTCCAAAGCTTTCAATTTCTTTTGCAGTAACCACAGATACAATACCTGGAGCTTCGTTAATCGATTCGGCCTCTTTTGAAACAACCGAAACCCTTATATTCATTAATTCCTCCAGGCTCAGCCCATATAAATCATCGGCCGACAAATCAGTTAAATAAATATTTATTTCATTTTCACCAACCTCTTGTAGTCGGGATAATTTTTTATCTACAAATTCTCCAAATTCTACATTGGACAGGTTTTCTGGAATAAGAACTGAATAATAGCCTTTTCGATCTGTAACAGAGGAAGTATTTGTTCCAAGGACTTGAACGGCTATGCCTGCAATTGGTTTCTGCGTATCAGAATCCATCACCCTGCCTTTGAGAACCTGACTTTGGCTAAAGCACTCCGTAATTGCCAAAATCAACAAAAGCAGCAAGTATGTAATCTTTTTATACCGAAACACCATTATAATTTTAAAAAAAACCAAAATACTCAATATGACTCAAAATTACTACACTATTATTAAAAATAATTTTGATTATATAACATAATGCACACCCTTGCAATACAAGTATTAACAACAGTTTTCATGGTCTAATTCACCCCGGCTTATGCATGAGAACTGCGTGATAAGCATTGAGAATACAGGAAAATATGACCTCGCCCCCAAAAATGCATAGCCACTATTATGGTGATTTTAGGCTAATTCGCAAAACATTTTGTTCAAAAGAAGTTTCGCATGCGGAATAGATTTTCTAATGCATACGGATTTAATCGACCTCACAAGATACCCTATAAATAAAAAGCCGGCAGGGTTTCCCCACCGGCTTTCGATAAAAACTATTTTGAAAAAATCATTTTTCCATAAAACGACAATTCTTATTCTTCATCCCACCATATACGAGTACTCATAACATCTTCACCCTGACGTGCAACGGCAGCTTCAACGTTTTCCTCATTCAGGTTATATTCGTCTTCGGTATAAGCCCGACGACGAGGGATATCGCGGCCTTCAACAGCTGCAGGTGCAGGATCAAGCTCAGGGTAATCCAAACGTCTCCATTCCGACCACGATTCCTGACCGTCCATATAAAGGCTAATCCATTTTTGTTCGGCAATTATTTGGCGGTAATTTGAAGCCTCGAATGCAATTGCCTCCTGGGCAAGATACGTAGTTATATCCGCCTCATCAACACCCCAATATTCCATGCTTGCGGTTATTGCTTCTTCATAAATACCTGCAGCATCATCTGTAATCCACCCACGGGCAGCAGCTTCGGCTTTAATAAACAGGAATTCAGAGTATGTTTGAATAATACCTGGAGAGGTAGCCTCGCGCACGGCAATACCAGGAAACGATATCTCAGCGTTTGTTATACTTCCTGCATCGGCAGAAGACAATCCGAAAGGCATTCCCACAATCTCGCCAGCATCGTTCGTATCGGCATAAATTGGCAATCGGGGGTCGTTAATGGCAGCCATATAATCTACCAGGGGTTCGCTAATGGCATAGTCGGTACGTGTTAAAAAATGATCGTAAATTGGATTCCAGTTGTTGGCATCATCAAGGTAAGGGTACAAGGCATTGTCGTCGTTACTATCAAAACCACCCGACAAACCTGTAATTACTGCACTTTTTGCCGACGCTTCGTCAATCTCAGTCATTCGGATTCCCACCCTAGCCATTAATGAATAGCCAAACTTTTTCCAGGCAGCCATATCGCCATCATAAATAACATCGCCCTCCATGCCATCACCGCTCTCATCAATTTGAGCAATGGCTTCAGTAAGCTCTGTTACCAAACTGGCATAAATATCATCTTGTCCATCGTAAGCCGGAGTAAAATTATCTATACCTAACAATGCTTCGCTGTAAGGAATCTCTCCCCACATATCAGTAATCAATTGAAAAACATAAACCTTCAGAATACGTGCAATGGCAATTTGGTTAACGTTATCGCCCGATGATGCAGCTTCATCTTTGGTATCTTCATCAGTATTCAAATCAATAATCTCCTGCAAGTCGGCCAATGGGCTATAGTAGTATCCATTAAAACTGGCTTCAGCAGTTTCGTAACGCGATGTATTGGTATACTGGGTTTCCGACCAGTGTTGCGAATACAACATGGACGTTGTATTAAAACGGTTAGACATAATTGTACGCTCAGCCTGTGTTATCAGGTAAGCCGTAGGAACATCCGTAACGTTGTTCGGATCTGTGTTTATTTCTTCGAAGTCGGTGGTACAGCCCACAAACAAGCTAACAAAAAGCAGGGCAAATACCGATCTTTTAATATAAGTCTTCATAATTTCTTCTTATTAACTGTTAAAATTTAACATTTACACTGAATCCCATAGTTCTTGTACTTGGGTGCTGGCCATTCTCAAATCCCTGGATGTTTCCTGAACCATAAGCACTTTCAGGATCAACATTAGGAACATTTTTGTGAAGGATAGCCAGGTTTCTTCCTACCAATGAGATGCTTGCACTGCGAATAGGAATATCTGCGAATAATTTACTTGGCAGCGAGTAGCTCAGTTTTACCTCGCGTAATTTTATAAAGCTGGCATCGTATAAATAATTTTCTCTTCTGCTTCTCAGGTGAGCCCAGTAATCGTTGGCATCGATATAGATATCGTTTTCAGTACCGTCTTCGAAAACACCATCGGCACGCCATCCACCACCGTCAGCAACATCATCCCTTTGTGGATTACCTTTGTCGTTATTTCCAACAGTACTAGCCAGCAAACCTGAATATTCGCCATAACGGTTAGACACAGAGTACAGCAAACCTCCTTTTTGGAAATCGATAAGTACACCTAACGAAAGTCCTTTGTAGCTTATTGAATTGCTTACACCACCTGTCCAGTCGGGAAGATAAGAACCGTAGGTTTGGTTGGTTGCACGTTCGAAGTAACCATCTTCATCCACAATACGTTTGCCAGTTTCTTCGTCGTAAACAAAACCGTCGGTAACCCATGTTCCATAAGTTTCGCCAACCTTTGCATTAATTGAGGGACCCCAGCTTGCTAATTCGTAGTTGTCTAAATCTTCGGCCAATTCAACAACTTTGTTTTTGTTTTTTGCCCAGTTAATGGCCATGTCCCATTTAACGCTGCTATCAATAATCCTGGCGTTAAGCATAACTTCCCAACCTTTGTTGGTTAGCAAACCGGCATTTACATAAGTAGAATTATAACCCGACGTACTCGATACATCAATGTCAATAATCTGGTCTTTCGATTCGATGCTATAATAGGTAACATCTAAACCAACTCTATTTTGCAAGAAACCTAATTCAACACCAAATTCTTTGGTAGTAATTGTTTCAGGTTTTAGGTTAGAGTTATTCAATGTATTTGGAACGGTGTATGCGGGGTAACTGCTATATGCATCCTGACTTGAATAGGTAACCGCTAACTGGTAAGGATCTGTATCGTTACCTACCTGTCCCCAACTAGCACGAACTTTACCCATAGAAAGTAATGATTTGTCATCTATTAATTCAGAGAAAAGAAATGTACCTGTTACCGATGGATATAGGTATGAATTATTGTCTTCAGGAAGGGTTGACGACCAGTCGTTACGTACCGAAACATCAACAAATGCCATGCTTTTGTAACCAAAACTTGCACTTCCGTAAATAGAGTTAACCACTTTCTCCGACTCATAATCTGTAATCGATGGGCGGTCAACCGATGCTTCGATACTAAAAAAGTTAGGTACACTTAATCCACCACTTGTTTCCTCTGAATTAAGATAGTATTTACGTACACGTTTGTTTATCCCAAAGTTAGCATCCAATGTAAAATCGGAGCCGAAGTTTTTAGAATAAGTAGCTAAAAATTCGTAGTTATTATCTTCCAACTGACGAATTGCTTCCTTGTACCAGTCTGTTTCAATAGAGCCAGAAGCAATTTGTTCGGTACGTCTGTCGGTATAAAAATCGGTACGTGCCCACCCTTGTACAGATAAACCAGGAAGAACATCGTATTTCAACGATATGTTACCGAAAACGCGGTCACGTTTCATTGTTGCAGGACTTTCGTAAATTGTCCAGTAGGGATTTTCCCAATATAAAGGATCAAGGTTAGTAGGAGAACTAATATTCCAGGTACGGTCAACACCGTCTGCTGTTTTATAGTTTTTTAATTTATCCATATCTAACTGACGCTGAAACCACTGGTTAAAACTCGTAACAACGTTACCGGCATTGTTACCATAACCTTGCCCGGGAATACCATCGTTATTTGTTTTAACATAGTTTATACTTGCCGAAGCGGTAAGTTTATCGGCTAATTTTGAGCTACCGCTAAAGGCAATGGTATTTTTCTTTAACTCCTGGTTAGGAATAGTACCGGTTTGATCGTAATTTGTAAACGACAATCGGAATAAAGTTTTATCATCACCCCCCTCTAATGCAACACTGTTGTTGTAAGTAATACCAGTTTCATAAAAATCTTTAATATTATCTTCATGGGGAAGAAATGGAGTCATTAAGCCATAGTCTTCATCATCCTCGTACCAGCTGTACCACTGACGTACTAAAGTTCCGTCCATTTTTGGTCCCCAACTTTCATCAGCTGCATAGTTTACAACAGGTTGTCCATTGTAGGTATCGAATTCTTGTTTGTAACCACCACCGTATTCATTCTGATAATCAGGCAAAAGAGACACAGTAGAAAAACTTACCCCCGAAGTAACAGATACACCAATACCCTTACGTTTAGTACCTTTTTTAGTAGTAATAAGAATTACACCATTGGCCGCACGCGAACCATAAAGAGCAGATGCGTTGGCACCTTTCAAAACAGTCATCGACTCAATGTCTTCAGGGTTGATATCCGAAGCAGCATTACCATAGTCGATACCACCATCACCACTTTGAGTATTGGAAGTGTTAAAACTTGAGTTATCAATTGGAGTACCATCAATAATAAACAAAGGCTGGTTGTTACCCGAAATAGAGTTTACACCACGAATTACAATACGCGATGAACCACCAACAGACCCTGGCGAGCCATTTACCTGAACTCCCGCTACTTTACCCGAAAGCGAATTTACAATGTTTGCATCCTTTACGGCAGCTACATCATCGCCTGATAATTGTTGTGCCGAGTATCCCAACGATTTCTTTTCACGCGAAATACCAAGTGCAGTAACCACAACTTCGTCGATACCAACAAGATCGGGTTGCAATACAATCGAAAAGTCAGAAGCAGTGCCCAGTTCAACTGTTTGAGTTTTCATCCCTACAAAACTTACAATTAAAGCTTTGGCATCATCGGGAGCTTTCAGGCTAAAGTGTCCTTCAATGTCGGTCACTGTGCCCAGCGTAGTTCCAGATACGGATACAGAAACTCCCGGAATTGGCAAAGCGTCATCCGCCGATGTCACCGTACCGGTAATCATCTTGGTTTGTGCATTTGCCATCATCGTTCCCACAACAAGCAGAATCGATAGATAAAGTACAATTTTCTTCATAAAAACATTTTTTAATTAAAATTAAATAGTTGGTATTTTCATTCTTAAATACATAAATTACAATTTGTTAACTATCGCGTCCATTCCCTTTGTAATACATTATTTTATGCCATTACAGTAAAAATTAAAATTAAGCAGGAAACAACTTAAGAAATGAGATATTACCCGACCCTCCTTAAGCCAAAAACAGTTATAGGTGCCAATTAAACAGTATGGATAATAAATGTTTATTTATTTTCGGATAACTAATGAATACCATCGATTATGCTTCGACAAATAGGATAAACAGTTATTATTACTCGTTAATTCACAATTGCAAATATTGCATTTTTTAGCATATACGGCGATATTTTGACAACAAATATATGTTTTTAATGTCTTTTTGATTGCAATATTAACTTATGTCCATCATGCAACTAAACAAGCACAATCCAAATACCTCAATTTGAGCAGATTGTCAATACTACAATAACACGGTTAAGTTTGACAAACTGCGTTAACGTACGTTTAACATTACTTAACAAAACGGCCCCTTGCGGTACAGATGCCGCATATCGATTGATTTTCTTTCGTTTCTGTAGCATTAATAGATTCGGCAATAGCTAGTGCAGCACTATAATTTTTAGTATACATTATTAACCCGAGGTGTCTTTTATTTTTAAGCACAGAAATACAGAAATGTGCAAAATTTGAATTAAAAATGAGTTGAAACTGATGCAAGACTATTGATAAAACCCGGGGCTCTGTCAATAACCGAATTTACTTTGTATAAACTTAAAACAAAAGACGTATCCAATGCGTTATTTAGTACCTAAATTAAAATGAAATTGTAAAAGGTGTGCGGGTTGAAAAACTCCTGGAAAGAATCTGTGAGGAAAAGAAAAAAGCCGGGAGGAGATAAGAAATTCTACGAAGGGTAATTGTGAGTATGTAGAGTGAGTCCTCCCGGCCGGGATAGCTTTGGTTTTTGTAAAAAACACCTAAGGAAAGAAACAGCGATATACTGTTTCTTTCACCTTATATTTTAAGAAATTGAGGTAGAACAATGGCTATTCATCATATTCCAATTCCCAACCTCCTTCAGAGTAATCTTCACCGGCAGTACCCGATGTACCTCCGTAAGTGTAATAATCTTCTTCAAGCGATTCCAATGCTTTTCCGGGAATCGGGAAATGCAACATGGTGCCTTCCTGCAATAAGTCTTCTTTTCGCATTTCGAAGAAACTAATCCCCATTCCGGTGTAAGCAAATTCAACCATTCTTTCGTAGAAAATAGCATCTTGCACTTCATCTGCGTCTGCCTCAACCGGGTCGAGTCCTCCGCGCGTTACACGTGTACTTGAATTGACCACTTCAGCAGCTGCCGAAACACTTCCCAGATTCAACAATGCCTCAGCTTTGTACATATCGTTTTCCGAAGCCGAAATCTCTGTTAAATCGGTATCCCACGAAGTAATATAATCGTCGAGAGCCGAATAACGGTAAGAACTGTAATGATAGCTTCCCCTGGTGGAGTTAAAGTTTTGGCTTGAAAGGTACGAGTAGTCGCTTTCCAAACGTGCATCAGCGGAAGTAGACTCCGATAAAACAGTAGAATCTTCGGGCCAAATTGCCGGCGTATTGGGGTCCATCAGATTTACAACACGCATATCAACACGCCCCCAACTAGGATAAACCAAATAAGTAGCAGGAATTTCGTTGTACCATTCCGAGTCATCCATGGTAATGGTATAATCGTCGGTTAGGCCGTTGCTGGCATAAGTGTATACCCTATCCCAGTCGATGCTCGCTTTTTCGCTTGAATTACGCACATTGCATACCAACATACGAGCTGCCATACTATTCAAAAACTGAGCAAAAGTAGAAGCGGTTCCGCTTCCTACCGGCAAGTAGTCGGATGTAATAGTTACACCAGTTTCGGCAATTGCAATGGCTTCGTCCATACGATCGAGCGCCCATTCCATGGCCACTTCATAATCCACATCATCGTCGTAAACACTACCATTCTCGTCAGAAATCCAAACACGATCGAAAAGCATTGCCAGATATCCTACCGAAATGGCCTGTCCTGCACGACCAATCATTTCTACCAAATCAGGATCATCAAATTCAAGATCGTTATTAACTGCTGAAACAACCGTATTGGCATCGTACAGCACCGAATAAAGGGCATTGAAATAGTCGTAACTGATGTAGGAATAGGTATACGAGCTGTAATTGTTAAAAGATGAGCGGGGTTCGCCCGATAAATCGTTCATAGCCATATTACCCCACGAACAGGTTGATGCATCGGCCATAGTTTGTAAAGCAGCTCCCGGGCCATAGTAGCTATGAACCGTCAAATACCAGCCGTTTAATATGCCGCTGGCTGTAGCCTCTACGGCAACTGGATCGGAAGTTAGAATATCGTCATCAGGATTTTCTAAGTTCTCCACGTTCAAATCCAGCGAAAAATCTTCACATGATACTGTTATAAACAGCATGAATGTTATTGCTAATAGTCCTCTTAAATATTTCATTTTTAGATATTTTTAAAATTAAAATTTAAGTTGTACAGAAAATGAGTAACTCGATGAAGTTGGGTAAACTCCATAGTCTACACTAAAATACTGTTCAGTATCGCTGTCGTAGCTGGTTACCTCAGGATCCCAACCTGTATAATCGGTAAAGGTGAATAGGTTTTTCCCAATCATACTAAATTTACATTCTTTAAAGAATCCATCGAAGAAATTAGTCAATTGATCTTTAGTAAGGGTGTAGGTAAGCGAAACCTCTCTAAGTTTCACATAACTTCCATCTTCTACCCAGAAGTCGGTATCGTTATTCACGTTATACAACGATTGATAGTAATAAACTGATTTCTTATCGGCTTCCGCTTTTCCGGCCTGGTCTACAATGGCACTACGGTTATTAATGGTATTCCACTGAGTGTTACGGTTGTACACATCGCCACCGTTTTTATGATCCCACAACATATAGAAATCAAAATTCTTCCACGATAAATTAGAAGTAAGTCCCAAGTGGAAATTGGCATTTTGATTACCAATGGCCTGTTTTTTATCTACACCATCATCGTCAACTTCTATAATTGCTGATTCGCTTGATGTTCCTATGGTAGCAGTTTCAACTACAACTCCATCGCTGTTAACGCTGTAATCATCAATGCTCATTCCATCAGGAAGCTGGTTGGCCATAGTTTCCAGGTCATGAACAAATGCGTATCCATACATGGTTCCAAATTCTACGCCTTCCGAGAGTAAGAAAATATCTCCGGATGATGGACCAACATACTGGTCTACTACGTTAAGCTTCTTAATAGTGCTCTTGCCTTTTGTAAAATTGAGGCCCACATTCCAGCTTAAATCTTTCTGTTGAAGCACCTGAGCATTTAAAGACAACTCGAAATTATTTGATTCCAAATTACCTACGTTTTGCCATTGAGAATTTTTTCCGCTGCTAGCAGGAGAGAAAAGGCTTACCAACATAAACTGGTCGGTTGCGTTTTGCATAGAGTAGGCAGCATTTAAACTAAAGCGATCGAGAAATTGCGCACTTAAACCAACCTCTGTTTCAGAAGTTTTAGATGGTTTTAAATCAGCGTTACCTGCAATACGATCGGTTGAAAGTGAACCATTTGTCAGTTCAGTCATTTCGTACTGCCAGCTAAAACCAGGACGGTTACCTGCGGTACCATGGGCTGCACTAATTTTTAATTCCTGAACTCCCGGGATGGTAAAATCTTGCGTTATACGATAAGCACCTGAGAAACGATAGTAGCTGTGCCACCTTTGGTTTTCACCAAACAGCGACGAACCATCGTAACGATACAAGGCATCGAAAATATAGCGATCTTTATAAACAAAGTTACCAATGGCAAAGAAGTTTTGAGCTCTTTCTGAAGTTTGATCCGAACCCGATGAAATATCGTCTGTGCTAAAGTTATCTAACGAAGCCAAATCTCTGTAGAGGTAATCAATCCCCTCTACATAGTAATAGTCATAACTTCTGTCTTCGGCCAGGTAACTCAATTTTCCCTGCACATCCAGCTCGCCGTATTGATTGGCAAAGTTTAAAGTAGCCTGTGCTTTTTGCACCACGTTCAA
The DNA here is from genome assembly GCA_041583785.1 of Draconibacterium sp. Taxonomy (GTDB): domain Bacteria; phylum Bacteroidota; class Bacteroidia; order Bacteroidales; family Prolixibacteraceae; genus Draconibacterium. The sequence continues at coordinate 125,188 of JBFHFE010000013.1, forward strand.
ATAGTTGCTTTTATACAAACCTCCTTCGCTGTAACCAAAACCTATATCGTCACCCGACACTTCGTAGGTTTCGTATTTTTCGTTATTTGTATAGCGGTAAGTTTTACTTTCCAGCGAGTATTCCGCATCCAGATTTAAGAAATCGGTGAACTTAACATTCAACTTATAACCTCCCATAAAACGCTGTTCTTTACTTTGGGCATCGCGGGCATAAAGAGCATACAAAGGGTTTGTCACCTCACTATCCCAGGGATCGGGCAAATAGTAGTATGGCTGCCCATCGGGATTATCGTATAAAAAATTGGCATCGGGAGCTACGCGTGAAATTGTTCTATAAGCGTTAGTCGTACCAAAAGGTGAATTATCAATATTCTTTACGTAAGCATTACTTGCTGAAAATTTCAACCAGTCGTTAATGTAATAATCTACGTTAAAACGAACGGTATTTCTTGAATACCCGTCAATTTCTTTAAAAACCCCTTCTGATTTGTTATATTCAGCAGAAAAGAAGGTTTTATATTTTTCGTTACCACCAGCAATCGACACATATTCCGTTAAGTTCAAACCTGATTTAAACAGTTGATCTTGCAAATCGTAATATACACCGTAAGGATTATCGGCATAGGTATCTTCCGACTCGATAAGACTACCAACTACGGCATTATCGCCTGAAGCAGCATAAACACCAGCATAACTATCGCCATATGTAACTCCGTCGTAACGGGTATATTGTCCCAGGTAGTCTTCATAATCACCGGCCAATTCGTAAGGATGCGACTGGCTGGTTTCTACAAAATTAGTTATCTTTTGGAAGCCAAATTCAGAACGAACTGTAACTTCGGGTTTACCCAAACTTCCACGTTTCGAGGTAACAACAACAACACCGTTTGCTGCACGCGAACCATAAAGCGATGAAGCCGAAGCTCCTTTTACCACCTCAAAAGTTGCAATATCATCCACGTTAATGTCGGCCAGGCCACCTTCAAGAAAAACTCCATCCATAATTACCAGCGGCGACTGCGACCCGTAAAAGTTGGCAGCATTACGCAAAAGAATAGTAGCACCAGCACCCGGACGACCCAGACTGGTAACTTGCACTCCGGCAACCTTGCCTTGCAATGCACTTGCTGCAGAACTTGCCGGTGCTCTTTCCAATTCTTCAGAACTTACTGAGGCAACGGAAACCGAAAGTTTCTTTTTCTCCGTTTTACCGGCAACCCCTGAAACCACAACTTCATCAATACCAAAAACGTCTTCCTTCATAATGATATCGACAGTGCTTTTTCCATCGATTGCAACTTCTTGTGTTTTCATTCCAATAAACGAAGCAATCAGCACTTTTGCATCGTTTGGAACTTTTACAACATACTCACCATCAATATTAGTAACTGCCCCCAGGGTAGTTCCCTTCAAAACAATCGATGCTCCCGGAATTGGAGAACCGTCGCTTCCTGCTGTAACCACTCCAGTAATGGTTTTGGTTTGCCCAAAAACACTCATTACGCCTAGAGTACACAGGAACACAAAAAATAAAGCTAGTTTTTTCATAGAAATAATTTTAATTAATACACTGCTAAAATGATCTTATTCTCACTATACATAAATTACAAATTGCCAAATAGAATACTCACTTCATAGTCACACAACTAATTAATGTCATTACGTGTAACTTATAATTTGGTAGTAAAAAAAGAGCTGAGCTACTAACTCACCTTTTAAGCGGAAACAGCTTTAAGTGCAACATTCATAATCACAATACCCCTTATTTTATTCGGCTACGAATGATTTCTTAAAAATTATACTTCTCGTAGTCTTTGGCTCAATAAAAAAGAGACCTATTGTTTTCTGAATGATTTATGATTGCAAATATTGCATTTTTTTAGAATTCTAAAAACAATAAGATATAAATATTAGCTTTTTGCTTTCTTTTTGTTGCCAATTCTAACACAAGTCAAACATTTACAAAATACAAATCCATTATAAACATTTGGATTTCAGTATATATTCCAAAAATCAATAAGACAATTAGTTTTTTTATGTTTTATATTAATTCTGAATTAACATTAGTTAACAACTAGGAAAAAACGTAAAAATGAGCAAAAACAGACGGGCAAAACAGTTACCAAAAGGCCGTGAATTAGAATTGGATTCGCCAAAACCAGTATTATACCACAATTACCATAAAACGAGCCTTATAATTTCATCTTATTAAAATGGGTTGTCTTCTATTGTACAAGATTGAATTCGCATGATTTTAAAATATGGCCTATGTGTGAAAATTTCTCATGCTCGTTTCGTTTGTGCATCGTTTACAATTTATTTAAACCAAATCGAGTAGGGTAAATATAGAATAAAACCATATTCTATATTTATCCCTCTCACAGAACCGTGCGTACGGGCCTCGTACACGGCTCATGCTAAACCTTATTCTGTACTTCGTAGTACTGATGCAACGTATTCGTCTTTA
>JBFHFE010000014.1:0-124627 GCA_041583785.1 Draconibacterium sp.
AGCAGATGGAGCTTTTTCTATCGAAAGTAATTATCAGTTGTCATTTTCATTTATTTAGTGCCTTTAAAGAGAGAAATATTTCATATCTCTCTTTAAAGGCTATCAGTTACAAACTAACGATCTTATTAAAATTGTTTGTTTCTAAGGTATAAGATGGAACTCGCATGCTTTAATAATTCGCTAATGTGTGAATATTTCTCATGCTCGTTTCATTGATATAATTCACAGGGTGACTAGTTCTTGCAATAAATAGTCACCTTGTGAATAGGAATAGAAGGGGAGCATTACGTTCCCTTTTTTGTTTTTTTTATAAGCACAATTTTGTAAATCGAGCTTTTGTACGTCTAAAAGTGGCGTATCAATTTCAAATTTGAATTAAAATATTCCGACGGCTAGTTGCAGCCAAATAAGAAGAAGGACTACCAGAAGAGCTAAACAAAAGGCAATTCGGTATTTGTTCTTTTTTGTCTTTCGTAGTATCAACTCACACAGTAAGCCGCTTCCGAGCAATAGAATTCCTCCTGCTATAAAATCGGATAGTGTCCAATTTACTTCATTGGTGAATTGCATAGCCACTAATGGTACGAGCAATATAAGTAGTACTCCGGAAACAATGATTAGAAGTCTGTTAGTATTCATAATTTTTATCTACAGGTTCGGCCAGGCCAATTATTGGATTAAAACTCTTGCTATCCGAATAATCGTTGTTGTGAAATTACTATAATATTGTCAAAACATCGTTGTCGGTAATAAAATGATTCTGTTTTCTACCGCGCTCAGGATACTACAAGACAGATGGCAGAAAAAACCTTACTATTTTCGATCTGAATTAAAAGGAGCATTTGGCTCCGAGACCAAAAAAACTAACAAATATGAACATTAAAAGAAATTTAGTAATCTACTTACTAAGTGTAGCTGTGCTTGCTGTAGGTTGTAAGACTAAAAGTGAGAATAATAAAACTTCCAGTTTCCAAAGACCAAATATCGTCTTTATCCTGGCCGACGACCTCGGTTACGGAGATGTTTCGTGCTATAACGAAAATTCAAAAATTATTACTCCAAATATCGATAAACTGGCATCGGATGGTGTAATGTTTACCGATGCGCATACAAGTAGCGCTGTGTGTACTCCAACCCGGTATGGTATTCTTACCGGAAGGTACAATTGGCGGTCGACATTAAAAAAACATGTATTAGGCGGCTTCTCTAAAGCGCTTATTAAACCGGATAGAACTACTGTTGCCGGCTTCTTAAAAGAGAACGGGTATAACACGGCTTATATCGGGAAATGGCATCTGGGCTGGGATTGGAGTATCGTTGAAAAGGAGTCGGGAGATACTGATAATTTAAATGCCAAACTCAATGTTGATTTTTCAAAACCTATAGAGAATGGTCCCAATACCCGTGGCTTCGATTACAGCTATGGATTTTGTGGCTCGTTAGATATGGCGCCTTATGTTTGGGTTGAAAATGGAATGCCAACAATGGTGCCTGCAAAAGAAACTGTAGATAAGGGAAAACAATCGCATTGGCGGGAAGGGCCAACTTCTGACGATTTTGTTCACGAACAGGTTTTGCCTCACATTACCGAAAAAGCGGTTGCTTATATCAATCAAAAAGCTAATAAAGAAAATCCGTTTTTCCTTTATTTTCCTCTTTCAGCTCCGCATACTCCCATATTACCAACACCTGAGTTTCGAGGTAAAAGTGGTTTAGACAATCCCTACGGCGACTTTGTATTGATGGTAGATTGGGTAGTGGGTGAGATAACGAAAACGCTGGAAGAACAAGGTATTGCTGATAATACGCTTCTTGTTTTTACAAGCGATAATGGCTGCTCAAATCAGGCCGACTATGAGCAACTTGCCACAAAAGACCATGACCCAAGTTATGTTTTCCGCGGACATAAAGCCGATATATTTGAAGGCGGACACCGGGTGCCTTATATCGTTCGCTGGCCCGAAAAAGTGAAATCGGGGAAGTCGGAGCAGTTATTGTGTACCACCGATTTATTTGCAACAGTTGCCGATGTGCTGAATGTTAGCTATCCGGATAATGTTGCCGAAGATAGTTATAGTTTCTTATCGGCCTTAAATTTACCTTCAAAAGCTGCCAAACGCGAGAGTGTTGTGAATCATTCTATCAATGGTTCGTTTGCCTATCGAAAAGGCAATTGGAAAGTTTGTTTTTGCCCGGGTTCCGGAGGTTGGAGCGATCCAAAACCAAATTCAAAAGGAATTGAGCTTTTACCTCCCGTGCAATTGTATAACCTCGATTCCGACATTGGTGAAGAGCAAAATTTGCAAGCTGAACATCCTGAAATAGTGGAAGACTTTCGTAAAGAACTTAGTGCCATTGTAACCAATGGAAGAAGTACCGTGGGTGAAAAACAGGAAAATGATGGCCCTAAAACATGGCCTCAGCTGAGCTGGATGGATAAATAATACCATTTTGAATATAAAATGCCGTATAGGATATGCCGATTGTTTTTAGTTTACACAAGGCAAAATTATTACCATTAGTGAGTAGAGTGCAAAGTTTGTTAGCGCCTTGCCGAATGAAGGAAAACAGGTAGTTTAAAATTTCGCATAGCTCTGGTTACGATATAATTCTTTAGCGCTGTAGAAACAAAAAAGAATCAATTTATATACGGCATTTTGTGGCCAATTTGGTAAAAAAACCATGCAATCGAATCAGGCTCTATGAAATCTTTAAGTAGTTATAGAATTTTTAAGATATTTCCAACTGTGCCTGAAGGCCGTTTTTCTTTATGAATGATATTGCAGAAAGACAGGAGTATTTTAGCCTATAAAAACAGATAACCAATATTATTTATTTTCGTTTTCAATGCATTTAATCAATCAATTTTTATCGATATTAGTGTTGGCCGCTCTTTTATCGTGTCAGCAAAAGCCAATCGAAATTTACGTTTCGCCAAACGGCAACGACAACACATCCGGCACAAAAATGCAACCGGTACAAACGTTCGAAAAAGCCAGTGAACTGGCTGCCGCTGCCATGGGGAAAAAGGAGGTAACTGTTATTTTCGAAGATGGAATTTACTACCTGTCGAACACTGTTGTTTTTAAGCCCGAACAGTCGGGAAGTAAAAAATATCCGATAAGTTATCGTGCCGCCCACGAAGGAAAGGCAATAATTAGCGGAGGAAAGCAACTCAACTTGAAATGGCATGCTTATAAAAATGGTATTTACAAAGCCGAAGTTTCTGAGGATGTATCAATCGACCAGCTTTATGTGAACGACGAAAGGCAACGAATGGCACGTTTCCCAAATGCTGTTGAAGGTAAAAATGTATTCGATACCTGGGATTTGGCGCACACGAGTAATCCCGATCCTGAAAACGATCCCCTAAGCAAAAAAAGAATTGCGTCGTGGGAAAATCCCGAAGGTGCATACGTGCATGCTATGCACAAGGCTTTATGGGGCGATATGCATTGGTTGGTATTAGGTAAAAATGAAGATGGAACTCTCAACCTCGAAGGCGGCTGGCAAAACAACCGCCCATCGCCAATGCACCCTCGTTACCGGATTATCGAAAATGTTTTTGAGGAGCTGGATGCTCCTGGTGAATGGTATTATAACAAAGATGAAAAAATGCTTTATTACTTTCCTCAAGCTCAAACAGATTTGAATGAAGCGAAGATTGAAGTAGTAAGGTTAAAACATTTAATTGAATTTAAAGGGACAAAAGAAAATCCTGTGAAGAACATTACTTTAAGTGGATTTGTCTTTCGCCATTCGGCCCGTAGTTTTATGGAGAATAAGGAACAATTGTTGCGCAGCGACTGGACAACCTATCGCGGTGGGGCAGTATTTATTGATGGGGCCGAAGATTGTACACTTACCAATTGCGAATTCGATCAGGTAGGCGGAAACAGCATTTTTGTTAATAATTACAACCGCAGAATTACCGTTAAAGGCTGCTATATTCATCATTCGGGAGCTAACGGTGTGGCTTTTGTTGGCGATCCCAAAATGGTTCGCAGTCCATTGTTTCGTTACGGAAAACAGGATTTTGAAAATATTGACCGGACTCCCGGCCCCAAAGGCGATAATTATCCTGAGGATTGCCTGGTGGAGGATTGCCTGATAACCATGACCGGGAGAGACGAAAAACAAACATCGCCGGTTCAGATTTCCATGTCGCATAAAATTACAGTAAGACATTGTTCCATTTACGATGTGCCTAGAGCCGGAATCAATATTAGTGAGGGTACTTTTGGTGGGCATATTATCGAATATTGCGATGTATTTAACACGGTTCTTGAAACCGGTGACCACGGAAGTTTTAACTCTTGGGGGCGCGATCGTTTCTGGACTTCCGATATTAATGAAACCGCAGAAGAAGTGGCCAAACAAGCTAATTTGCCAAAATTAGATATGCTCGATAAAAATATTATCAGGAACAGCCGCTGGCGTTGCGATCATGGTTGGGACATTGATTTGGATGATGGTTCGTCCTGGTATCGCATATACAACAATATATTGCTAAACGGAGGTTTGAAAATGCGCGAGGGATACGACCGTACTGCATATAACAATATTATTTTGAATAACAGTTTGCATCCACATGTGTGGTATCCAAATAGTGGCGATAATTTCGAGCATAATATTGTTTATGGAGCTTACAGGCCAGCGGTAATGAACCGCGGAATGGCAAAAGAGGCACATTGGGGCGCAAAATTAGATTCGAACCTGTTTGCGACGCATAACTCCGATCGGTTGAAATTTGCAGTAAATGGTTGCGATGCGAATTCATTGGTAGGCGATCCTCTGTTTTTTGATGAAGTTGCGGGTGATTATCGGGTAAAGGAAGGTTCGCCTGCTTTGAAAATCGGTTTTGTAAATTTTCCAATAGATAAATTTGGAGTCGTGTCAGAGCGACTAAGGAAAATTGCAAAACAACCTCTAATTCCTGAACTTATCGTTAATACACAAGGTGGCTCGGGCGATATTCAACATTGGCTTGGAGCCAGTGTAAAAAATGTGGAAACGCTTGGCGAGCAATCAGCAGCCGGACTTTCGTCGATGACTGGTGTTATATTAATCGATGTACCTTCTGGCTCGAAACTGGCAAAACTAGGTTTTAAAACCGGCGATGTAATTATTGCCTGCGAGGGGAGTAACATACCGAATTATGCACAGTTGCAAAAAAAATTAAAAGAGAATAAAACAAAAAAGCAGAAACAAGTAGTGTTTGTTCGAAATCAGAAAGAGCAAAACATCAGCTTACAATTTTAAGATATACATCATGAATTGGAAAAAATTACAAAATGGCTCCGACATTAGGGGCGTTGCTCTGGATGGAGTTGCTGGGGAAACTGTGAATTTAACCCCCGATGTTGCGAATGTTTTAGGAAAAGCATTTGTACAGTGGCTGAAAAATGAAAAGAAACAAAGCGAAGTCTCAGTTGCAGTTGGGACAGATTCTCGTCTTTCCGGACCGGCATTAAAAATGGCTTTTCTGAAAGGAATGACCGAAGCTGGGGCAAAAGTCTACGACTGTGGTATTGCTTCTACTCCGGCCATGTTTATGACAACAGTTGCTGATGAAAAGTCAACTACAGCAGGTGTAATGATTACGGCCAGTCACCTGCCATTTAACCGCAATGGATTAAAGTTCTTTACGAACCAGGGAGGCCTTGATAAAAAAGATATTTCAGAAATATTACGAATAGCAGAGGAAGCTGATTATCCGGCTACAACCACAAGTTCTCCAGTAAGTTCATGGAATTTTATTGAAGAGTATTCTTCGTTTCTTGTAAATTATATTCGTAGTCAGGCCAATATTAAAATCAATTATGAACAGCCGCTAAAAGGCTTAAAAATAATTGTAGATGCAGGTAATGGTGCCGGTGGTTTTTTTGCTTCAAAAGTACTCGGGAAACTGGGAGCCGATACCAGCGGAAGTCAGTTTCTCGACCCCGATGGCAATTTCCCGAATCATGTGCCAAATCCTGAAGACAAGGATGCAATGCAATCGATTTGCGCTGCTGTAATTCGCGAAAAGGCCGACCTGGGTGTAATTTTTGATACCGATGTTGATCGCTCGGCAATTGTGGATGCGCAAGGTAATCCGGTAAACAGAAACGCATTGATTGCCCTTATCTCGGCGGTAATTCTTAACGAGCATCCGGGTAGTACCATTGTTACCGATTCTATCACTTCCGAAGGATTAACGAAATTTATAGAAGAAGAATTAAAAGGAAAACATCATCGTTTTCAACGTGGATACAAGAATGTAATAAACGAGTCGATTCGTTTAAATTCCGAAGGAGAAGAAAGCTGGTTAGCCATTGAAACTTCGGGGCATGCTGCTTTAAAAGAAAATTATTTTTTAGATGATGGAGCATATTTGGTGGCAAAGTTGTTGGTTGAAATGGCCAAACTAAATGCAGCAGGAAAATCGCTTGTTGATTTAATCGCAACGCTAGAACAACCAATTGAAAGTAAAGAATTTCGTTTTTCCATTAGCAAGGAAAATTTTAGCGACTACGGAAAAAATGTATTGACTGAATTGGAAAATAAAGTAGCAGAACAAAAGAATTGGGAATTAGTTTCTCCAAATTACGAAGGAATAAGAGTGCGCTGCAAGTCTTCTGAAGAAAAAGGTTGGTTTTTACTTCGGATGTCTTTGCACGATCCGGTAATGCCACTGAATATTGAGTCGGATGTTGAAGGTGGTGTTGACGAGATTAAAAGAAAGCTTGCAAAATTACTGGTCGGTTTTGATGGCCTGAATACCGAAATTCTGGAGTAATCAACTAAAAAAAAAATCTCATCGGATGAAACGAGCATGAGAGTGTCTTCACACATAGGCGATTGATTAAAATCATGCGAGTTCCATCTTATACCTTAGAAAACAAACAATTTTAATAAGAAGAACAAACAATTCAATCGGAATAAAGTCATCCGATGAGTTTCTCAGAAAGTACCATAAATATGAAAACAGCAATAGTAACTGGAGCTTCAAGAGGAATTGGCAAAGCCATTGCCCTGAAGCTCGCTTCTTTGAATTTCGCCATTGTAGTGGTGGGACGAAACAAAAAAGATCTCTTAGCTTTAAAGGAGATTGTTGAAGAAACAGGTGTTCCCTGTTTAACGCTTGCCATTGATTTGTGCCAGGAAGATGCGTCTGAAACGATTATTCAGGAAACTCTCGCCCGTTTCGGACAAATTGATGTGCTGGTGAACAATGCGGGGCTTGCACATTCGGCTTCCATTGCCGATACCGATTTTGAAACCTGGAATTCTATTTTCAAGGTGAATGCCCGCGCTCCGTTCTTTTTATGCAAAGCCGCGGTTCCTGTTTTACGACAAAGCGAAAATCCGATAATCATAAATATTAGTTCGGTGGTTGGATTTAAAGGCTACGCAGGGCAAGCAGCTTATGCTTCATCGAAACATGCTCTTACCGGTTTTACAAAAGTATTGGCCAAAGAAGTGCAGAATGATGGAATAAAAGTGCACCTTATTTCTCCGGGAGGTGTGAATACCGAAATGGTACAGGAAATGCGTCCCGATATAAATACCGAAGAGTTAATTCAAACGGAAGAAATTGCCGAGCTTGTACAATTTTTGGTTACACGAAAAGGGAAGGGGACAATCGACCATTTCTACATCCGCCGGCAAACAGGATTGGCTTTCGATTAGGTATTAAACTGAAATAGAATTTGAAATATCTTTACAGAAAATTATAATTCAACCTATTTTATTTTTAATTCTGATGTACTATTGAATTCGTCGCTTTGTAATAAAACGGTGTTACTTTTACCAATAGATTGTGATTTTTCACTCTGTTAGTGGCTAAAAACTATTCTGCCGTAAATAAAATATATTCTTTTTGATGGACTGTTAAAAAGGATTCTATTTTTGTTAAAAACAATTAGAAATCTGTTTATGAAGAGCTGTATTTTCATTTTGTTCGTGTTTATTGGCATAAATATATCCGGTGCAAGCAATGTTAAACCTAGTAACCAACGAATTGAAAAATTTGTAAGCGAACAAGGCTTTTTTCAGAATACGGTAAATGCCATTACAACAGATACCAAAGGATTCCTGTGGATAGCAACCTCTAATGGTTTGGTTCGTTATGATGGTTATTCATTCGAATATTTTTACCACAATTATAAAAATACGCATTCAATTCCATCAAATACTGTTAAACAGTTATTGAAAGGATCGGATGGAAAAATATGGATTGGTACACAAGAGGGATTGGTGATTTATTGCGCAAACCGAGAGCAGTTTATTCCAATAGAATGTGATGTTAGAAATGAGACAGTAATTAAAGAGGGTTTTGGCAAAAGAGTCTGGATCGCAGCAGGTGCTAAGCTTCAAATTTTTAAATCGGACAATAATTTTCCGGAGCCAGTAAAAAAGATAGCCTCAATTAATCTAAAAAAACAGATTGAAGGCTGTATTGTAGATATTGAGTTTCTTTCTGATTCTGCCCTGCTTGTGGCAACTTCTTCAGCAATTTATAAGCTTACTTTCGACGAAAACCAGAATTTCTCGTTCAAGGTTTCTTTGTTAAATTACGAGCTACACTCAACCGCAATCCGAAAAATTATTAAAGATGAAAATATAATTTGGATAGGTACGAGTGACGGAATTTTTAAAACCTTATTTGAGAAGAATCGTTTAACGCCATTTTCTGTTTTCTTTAACGCTGAAAATCAATCGATTGGTGAAGGGATTGATGTTTTGTCGATGTTTATCGATAAGGAGCAAAATTTGTGGATTGGTACTACGCATAACGGGATTTTAAAATACGATAATCGTCAGGATAATTTTGTTTCTTATCAGTTCGATTCTAAAAACAATTATGGTTTAACCAGCAACCGGATTAACTGTTTTTACGAAGATGAATATGGCATAATGTGGATTGGCACAGCTCAGGGGGGGCTAAATAAGCTCGATAAAAATCAAAAAACGTTTCAGAATTACGCACACAATCCTTATGACGACCACTCCTTATCGAGCAATTTAATTACCGATATTACAGAAGATAAAAACGGACGTATCTGGCTTTCATTTTTCGATAATACCATTTGTCGAATCAATACCGAAATAAATCTTTCGGAAGGACATCGTATTCAATTTGAGAGACTTGAAAAACCTCTTAGCCGATTAAAAAACAAAATTATTGTGCGGATTTTTCAGGATGAGAAGGGATTTTGGTGGATAGGCACCAGCGAAGGACTTTATCTCTATGACGAACAAAATAACCATTTAACAAGAATTCAATTAAAACTTGGTGAAGAGATAATTTCTACTGCCTTTAATCGGGTTATTACCCAAACCGATGCAAATCATATATTAATTGGTGGTAGAAAGGTATTTTTATTAAATAATCCGTGGGAATATATTTTAAAAAAACAACCAGTTGCATTGGAACATAGCTTGTTTGATGTGGGCGAAAACAATACTGTAAACGATTTTTTAGATGATAATTTTGGTAATTTTTGGTTTGCTACACGTAATGGTGTCTTTAGGTTGAAAGAGGAAAACGGGAGACTGAAATTTAAAAATCACATTACAACAAAGGTAACAATCGACAGCCTTGCATTAAGCCACAATAACATTTTTTCTATTCATAAAAATAGAAATAAAGATATTTGGCTGAGTACTTTTGGAGGCGGATTAATGAAAATTCAATTAAATCCTGCAGGAGAACCTGAAAGCATTAAAAGCTATCATAAAGAAGATGGATTACCTGATGAAGCTGTTTATGGAATTTTAGAAGATAATGAGGGGAAATTTTGGATTAGTACTGATATGGGAATTTGTAGGTTCGATCCCATAACCGAAAAGTTTGAGGTATATGATGTAAACGATGGAATAGCAAATAATAACTTCCGACAGTCTGCCTTTCTACAAACCAGTGCTGGAATTATGTTAATGGGAGGGTTAAATGGTTTAACGGTTTTTAACCCTAATCAAATAACAAAAAATCCGATTCCACCCAAAGTGTTAATATCCAGGTTGAAAATAAACGACCAAACTGTTGTTGCCGGTAAAAAGCTGAACAATAAAGTTGTACTGAACAATTTGATTTCAGCTACAAAAGAACTGGTATTAGACTTTCAGAACAGAAATATTTCGCTAGATATTATTGTTCAACACAATTCTGCTCCAAATAAAAACAAATTGTCGTACATGCTTCAGGGAGTAAATCCCAATTGGGTAGAAGTAGAAGGAGGGAAAGCCACTGCAACTTATACCAACCTTAGCCCTGGTACTTATACGTTTTTGTACAAAGGAGCCAATGGCGATGGCATTTGGACGCCCAATGCGAGCCAACTTAGCATTCAGGTTTTGGCTCCGTGGTATTTACGTTGGTGGAGTCTGGCAATTTTTGCATGTTTTGTTTTGCTTATCGTTTACGGAGTTTTTAGCTACCTGGTTCGTTTGGAGAAATTAAAACAAAAGTTAAAATTCGAACAGCTCGATAAAGAACGAGTGCATGAAATGGATCAGGCCAAGCTGCGCTTTTTTACCAATATTTCACACGAATTTAAAACCCCTCTTTCCCTTATAATGGGGCCACTCGAAAAAATAGAGGAAAAGAATAACGATAAAGGGAATACGAAGTATTTTTCCATAATTCAGAACAATATTTTGCGTATGCAACGTCTTGTGGAGCAACTTATTTCGTACCGGAAAGCCGAAACCGGACATCTCGAATTAAAATACAATAAAACAACGCTTGGAAATTTTATTTATCCCTTGCTGGAAGCTTTTGAAGAAAATGCCACACGCGTTAACATTAACTTTTACCATAAAATAATTGCACCAAACCGGCAAATTATTATTGATGTTGAAAAAACGGAACGTATTCTTCTTAACCTGTTTTCGAACGCTATAAAATTTACTGAAAAGGATGGAGAAATTAGTATAGAAGCTGGCTTTAAGGATGGTGAAAACGGGGAAGTGCTCTTTTTTAAGATGAGCGATACCGGCATTGGAATTGCCCCCGAGAAAATTGATAAAATTTTCGATCGTTTTTACCGTGCTGTTGACGATCGCGGGAATTGGGGAGGTACAGGAATCGGCTTGGCACTCTGTAAGTCGTTATCCGATCTTATGAAAGGAAATATTTTGGTTGAAAGTATTCCGGATGAGAAAACCACTTTTGAACTTCTCCTGCCTTTCGATGAGCGTTTAAATGTGGAAGTGAAGGGGGAAATAAATAAGCACAGGAAAATTGCCATTGATTGGATTCGCGAGGACTTAGATGAGATACAGGATGAGACTGAAAACACAGAACTACATTCTTTACTGATAATTGACGATGAAGCTGATATCCGTGCCTTTTTGTACGAGGCTTTTAAAAATAAATACAGAATTACACTGGCTGTTGATGGACAAGATGGACTTGAGAAATTGAAGAAAAACCAACCTCAGCTGGTTATTAGCGATGTAATGATGCCAAAACTCGATGGCTATAAAGTTTGTGAAAATATTAAATCTAATCCTGATACCTGCCACATTCCTGTTATTTTATTAACGGCATTGGATACAGATGCAAAAAAACTGGAAGGACTGGAACTTGGCGCCGATGCATACATTATCAAACCCTTCTCGATAAAACAGCTTGAGGTAAGGGTGAAAAAACTCATCGAAAACAAGCAACGGATTATTGAACATTTTACAAAAAACAGCGGTGTTCCCGAGGCTGAATTGGCCATATCGGAACGCGACAGAAAGTTTATTAAGAAAGTGATTGCATTAATCGAAGAAAATATGTCTGACTCAAGCTTTGGGGTAGAAGAACTGGCAGGAGAAGCAAGTATGAGTACATCTTATTTTTACCGAAGATTAAAACAATTAACGGGTCAGGTTCCTAATGTTTATTTGCGAAATTATCGTTTACAAAAAGCCGCCAAAATGTTAAAGGAATGTCCCGATTTAAATGCGAATGAGGTAATGTATCAGATTGGTATAGAATCTCCGTCCTACTTTTCTACGGCATTTAAAAAATTACACGGTGTTTCTCCTTCCGAGTATATCAAGAAAAAGAAGTAGCGATTTGAGTAAAATTGCATGTAATGCTGTGCTAATTAGTTTGTTATCGTTTCTCATTTCTTACGTATGATTGCAGCAAGCTTAAAATTGATTTGAGAAAAAGCGTTTCCTTAAATTATCCCAAGTTTGTATCAATATAAATGTGAAAACACAACTAACCAATATTGTGAATTCATGATAATTAAATCAAACTTAATTCTTTTTTTATGAAAAAAATCTTAGCAGTATTTTTGATGGTTATATCTGTAACCGTTTTTGCCCAAAAGCAAAAAGTGAGTGGTACTGTAACCGACGCTGAAGGTGAACCGCTTCCCGGCGTAACCGTAATTGTGAAAGGCACCACCATTGGTACAATTACCGATATCGACGGTAATTATACTATGCCTGAAGTAGACCGCGAAAGCGAATTGGTTTTTTCGTTTGTGGGTATGATCCCACAAGAAATTATTGTAGGCGACCAAACAGCATTATCGGTAACAATGGCTTCCGATGCTATTGGTATTGAAGAGGTTGTTGCTATTGGTTATGGCACTCGAAAAAAATCGACAGTTACCGGAGCGGTGGCATCAGTTACCGGAGACGAAATGATTAAAAGTCGGAGTAGTAATGTTACTTCTGGTCTTGCAGGTCAGGTGCCGGGGCTTGTTATTAACCAGCGCGGTGGCAGACCTGGTGCCGAAAGTTTGGAGATTTATGTA
The DNA here is from genome assembly GCA_041583785.1 of Draconibacterium sp. Lineage (GTDB taxonomy): Bacteria > Bacteroidota > Bacteroidia > Bacteroidales > Prolixibacteraceae > Draconibacterium. The sequence continues at coordinate 12,750 of JBFHFE010000014.1, forward strand.
CGAGGAAAGGCAACCTTAGATGATTCGGGCAATAGCCCTTTATTGGTTATCGATGGAGTTCCTCAGGGAGTTGGAAATTTGGCCCGTCTTAATCCAAATGATATCGAATCGGTTTCAGTTTTGAAAGATGCATCTGCAGCTATTTATGGAGTAAATGCTTCTAATGGTGTAATTTTGGTTACTACTAAACGGGGTAAATCAGGGAAAGCAGATTATTCATTTTCAAGTTCTTTTTCGTTAACTCAACCTACTGTTAAACCCAACTGGACAAACTCGTACCAGACTGCAGTTGCTGTAAACGAAGAGAGTATTTATGGAGGTGGTATTGCCGTTTATTCGGATGAAGTACTCGAAAAGTTAAGAACAGGTTCCGACCCTCTTAATTATGCCGGACCCGATGTGGATTGGTACGATGATACATTTAAAGATTGGGCTCCACAGCATAGACATAACTTCTCGGTTAATGGCGGAAGTGACAAATTAAATTATTTTGTTTCTGCCGAATACCTCGATCAGGATGGTCAGTATAAAAATAGTAGTGCTGTTTACTACAAACAATACCAGGTTCGCTCTAACCTCGATTTCCAGGCCACAAAAAATCTGAAGTTATCGTTCGATTTTACAGGATCTATAAGAGACAGGAGCCAGGAGCAAAATACAAACCAAACTAAACTGCGTGCCAAACAAGCAGATCCTGAAACTATTTTTGTATATCCTAATGGTTTGGTGGGAAATATGCAATATGGTTATAACCCGGTGATAATGGGTTCAAAAACTGTAGGTTATGATGCCACAATAAACAATAGTTTTTCAGGTCTTTTTCGTTACGATTATAAAATGAACTTTATTACCAAAGGCCTGTCCTTTTCCGGATATATGAAATATGCCGTTAGTAACTCGAAAAACACAAACTGGTTAAATACCTGGGACACTTATTCTTACGATGATGCCACCGAAGAGTATATAGCCATAGCTAGTGGATGGACGACTACAAATCCTGCTTTGGAAAAAACGTATTCCGATGGAGGTTCCAGCCAGATAAATACTAAAATTAATTATGCAAGAACTTTTGGAGATCATAGTTTTGATGTATTTGTAGGAATGGAGGCACGCCAAGGCTGGAGTGAAAAGCTGTCTGCCTACAGGGGCGATTACCAAACCAATATTATTGAACAGATTGATGCCGGTGATGAAACTACAGATACAAATTCGGGCTCTGATAGTGAATGGTCAGCTTTGCATTATTTCGGACGTTTTAACTATGGTTTTAAAGAAAAGTATCTCATTGACTTTACCTTGCGTGCAGATGGTAGTTATAAATTCCCTGATGGGAAAAAATGGGGGATCTTCCCGGCAGTGTCAGCAGCTTGGCGAGTTTCCGAAGAACCATTCTTTAAAGAAAACCTTCCGGGGGTAAGTTACTTTAAATTAAGGGGTTCCTGGGGTAAAATGGGACTTGATAATACATCTGCATTTCAATACCTGGCAACCTATTCTGTGGAAGGCAGCAAATATAAAAAAACCTATTTAGGTGAATCTGGAACTGTGCAAACAACCTATACTTCCGACGGATATCCGAATTACGACATTACCTGGGAAGAACAAGAATCGTTTGATGTTGGAGTAGACATGCAGTTTGCAAAAGGAGCTATTTCGTTTACGGCTGATTATTTCAGAAATAAACGAACAAAAATTCTGATTGAAAGGACTGAATCTGTGCCAGAATATTACGGTGTATCACTTTCTGATGAGAATTTGGGAAAAGTAAATAGCTGGGGTTTCGATGGTAACCTTTCCTATAACAAAAGGGTAAGCAACGATTTTTCTTACCGCGTGGGCGGTACATTTACCTTCACAAGGAACAGAGCGGTTTATTTAGATGAAGCGGCTGGTGTGTTAGATTTTCAGAAAAAAGAAGGACACTCGGTTGATGCATTGGATGATGGAGACGATGGTGTAAATTCTAGATTAATCTTAGTCGCCGACGGTTTGTTCCAAAATCAGGAAGAAATCGATAATTACCCCAGCCTCTCCGGTACACAGCCTGGCGATATTAAATATGTCGACCAATTAACTATTGATACCGATGGTGACGGTGTGTACGATGAAGCGGATGGTGTTATTGACGACGATGACAGGGTACGATTTGATAAAGTAAGAACTCCTGAAATTGTTTATGGTATGAATTTAAGTACCAAATATAAAAATTTCGATTGTTTAGTTCGCCTGCAAGGGCAAGCACGGGCATGGACAATTGTACAGCCTGTAATGTTGCGTTACGATAAAGAATGGTTTGAAGGCCGCTGGCAAAAAGAAGGTGATAATAAGTACCCTAAAACCTATTCGAAATTGGGAGGTAACACCATTGGCGACCATAACAACGACCGACGCTCTACTTTTTGGTTGAAAAATAATAGTTTCTTGAGGGTAAAAACGGTGGAAGTTGGTTATACTTTGCCTGAATCTCTTTTAACAAAGCTAAAGATTAGTTCTTTAAGATTGTATGTAAGCGGGGATAACCTGTTCGTATTCGATAAAATGGATATTTCCAGAGACCCGGAATTAGCTGCCTGGAATAGCTATGAAATATCGAGAGTGATAACAACCGGTATAACCATGAATTTCTAAAGAGCCTTAATGAATGAACAATATTAATAAGATGAGAATTATGAAAAAAATATCAATATATTTTATGTTAATTTTTGCGTTGGTGTCATGTCAGGATAGCCTTGATTTAACGCCAACCAACTCTCTTTCCGATGCCGATTTCTGGGAAAATGAAAGTACCATTGAAGGTTATGTTGATTATGCCTACACTTATTTAAGCGATTATTATTCAACTAGAGTTGCTGCTGATAGACCAATGCCCTGGGGGCATTTTAGGGGCGAAGCCACTGACGAAGCCTATGCTCATATACCTTGGGGAGGAGGACAGACCCTTACTTCAGGAACACTAACCCCTTCTTCAACCTCCATTGTAGGTGGAAACTGGGTACCCTTTTATGAGGGTATTCAACACATTAATGGATTTTTTGATAATTACGAGGCCGGAAGGGTAGATGTTGACGAAGACAATTTGAAAGTTTGGTTGGCCGAAATGCATTTTATTAGGGCCTATTGCTATAACCAGTTGATAAAAGTCTACGGAGGGGTAATTCTTTCGGATACCCAATTTTCTCCAACTGATGAAATTACACAGGAACGATCAACCTACGATGAGTGTGTTGATTTTATATTAGATGATATCGATGCAGCATTGGAAGGATTGCCCGATGAAGCCGAAGGTGGTTGCGTAACCTATGGTGTAGCATTGGGATTAAAAGCCCAGGTATTGCTTCATGCAGCAAGCCCTTTGCACAATTCTTCTAACGATCAAACAAAATGGGAAGATGCTGCAGAAGCCGCAAAAGCAGTAATCGATCTTTCACAATATAGCTTATATTATCCTGAAGATTATATTGATGTTTTGTACGATTTCCCTAGTGAAGGCAATACGGAGATAATGCTTGCTAAATATATGAATGGTGAAGAAACGATTTATTTTGTAAATGGTGCTTCTACTTATTTCGGCCCACCAAGTTGGGGCGGATGGGGAATTGCTACACCTATTCAGGCTTTGGTCGATGATTTTCAAATGGCTGATGGAACAGATTACGATCGTGACCTGTATGGAGATGCTCCTTACGAAGACCGTGAATCTCGTTTTTATGCAAACATATTGTATGATGGTGCCGAATACAGCTCAATAAAGGATCGCGTTCCATCGACTGATGAAATTGGAATACAAGTTGAAACCGGTACTTACACTTACTTTAATGACGATGGCGAAAAAGTAACAAGAGATGGTTATGATGCTCAGGGGGGTGTTTTACAGGAAACAAAGAACTATACCCGCACCGGATATTATTGCCACAAATATGTAAAGGACGATTATACCGAAAAGTTTGAGTCTGGCGATATTTCTCAGTGTGTATTAATGCGTTTAAGCGAGTTTTATCTGTCCTATGCCGAATGTTTGGTTATGCTGGGAAGAGGAGATGAAGCACGTGATTATATTTTACCTATTCGTCAGCGTGCAGGATTACCCGATGAATCGCTTCCTGCAACCCTTACTATGGATGATATTATGCACGAACGTAGAATTGAGTTGGCATTTGAAGGACAGCGTTTCTTCGATGTACGTCGTTGGCAAATTCTCGACCAAACTTTTGTTGATGCCTATAAATGCGATGTGGCAAACGATTTAACTGTTGAGCCAGCAACGGCTACTTATACTTATTCGTTGTTGCAAACACGCACTTACGATGAGAAGTATTATTACATGCCTATCCCTCAGTCTGAAATAAATAAAAATCCACTTTTGGAACAAAATCCGGGTTATTAAAAGAACGAATTCGGGCATTGAAAAATGCACCCTTTTTGATGATTAGTTGTAGAAAAAGCGTGTGGAAATTTCACGCGCTTTTTTTTAATAAACGAGAACAAACCATAACTGATTTAATTTTTTTATCAAAAATTTTGGACTTGTAATTGGAAGTAACCCGAATTCTGTACAATCGATTGCAGTATTACCGCATCTTATTTTTTAAAACAAGATTTATAAATTCTTAAAATCATCAGAACATCAGTCTTTTGTTCTATTTAAAAGATACAAAGATTGGTTAATGCCTAATTTCTTTGGTATTTGGTTGAATTGAGAATGAACAAAACGATTATCAGCAAATAAATAGGGGATAAATAGTCCAATTTTACGCTATTCAATATGCACTCATAATTTATAAACCTAAAATTATATGATTAAAATATGTAAAAAAATAAAGTTTAGTACAAGTCTTCTAGGCATTTGGGCTATGCTTTTTGTCGTTTTTTCCTGTAAGCCAGATTTGTCAATAAAAGAATCCTCTTTTTGTAAATCGATGTCAGCAGGAGAATATATTTTAGACGCTCCCGATGGATGGTGGCACTGGTGTATGGCTCCTATTTACGATGAGCAGGAGAAATTGCACGTATTTATGTCGGCCATACCAAACGATGGTGTTTGGAATGTGAACAGTAAAATTGTGCATTACACCGCCGATAAACCAGAGGGCCCGTACACCTTTGTCGACACAACCTTTTCGAGCAATACAGCTACCTACCATAATCCACAAATATCAAAAGTTGGAGATACTTATGTTATGGTTTATTTATGGAAAAAGGCTTCAACACCGGGAATAAATCAGGCAATTGGGATTGCTACCACAAAATCGTTGGATAGCGCCTGGACAGAAAGTCCGTATAATCCAATTCTTAAACCCTCGTTCGAACCCGGAAGTCCCAATGCCATTCATGCTTCAAATCCTACTTTTGTAGAAGATGCCGATGGGAAATACAGGATATATTATAAATCGATATCCGACAAATATTCACCGAAAACCTATCGCGAAATTTCATTGGCAGTTGCTGATAATATTGAGGGGCCTTATGAAAATTATTCCGACAATCCGCTGATTAGTTATGCTGAACTGGGAATTGACATTGAAGACCCCTATGCTTTTTACTACAACAATATGTATTATCTGATTGTGGAAGATCGTATGGGAGTGAAAAATGCTTTGGAAGGAAATCCAATTCCTGCTAAAGAAATAAAAGCCGGAGGAAGCCGCCCTGGACTAATTTATAAATCAAAAGATGGTATAAACTGGGAAAGGCCCGAGGTAGGTTATCAAACCAATAACTTTTATTTTGGCGATGAGTTGGCTCGCACCGAACGCCCACATATTTTATGGAAGGCTGGCAAACCGGAATGTCTTTTCCTGGCTTGCCACGATGAATATCCGTCGGCAGGTTTTTTCCTGAATATTGAAGATTGGCAAGATGAAGACTAGCTCTTGCTAACCGATTTATTCCAATTTTATTTTGAAATGAGCCTTAAATTATTTTGAGCTGAGACAAGTTGAAATTATTGCGGTAAGAGAATGTAGAAGCAAAGTTTTACTTTGATTATGTTGAACGAAGCAATAATCATAAAATAGAATTATGGCGTAGCCTCAGCTGGGGCGCAATTTTTTAACGAAGTATAAATTCAAAATAACGAAAATATAAGGTGCATTTCAATGTAATTTCGGTGGTACCAGTATCGGCAGGATAGTAAGCTAAAACAGCTTCGTTATTTTTGTTTTATTACGAAGTATTATATTGATACAGATATAAATAGATAACTCTTTAAATGAATTAACGCAGGTTCATGGTTTTATCAGGCATGAACAGAAAATAAATTTTTTGCGAATTTATTTAATCAGAATAAATAAATAATTACAATAAAAATGAGAAACCAACTTTTAAACCGAGTGTTAGCATTTGCATTGATGTTAATGCTTACAGCACCTTTGTTTGTCGCTGCAGCTGTTTCAAAAAAAGAGAAACCCAATGTCGTAATTGTAATCACCGACGATCAAGGCATGGGAGATCTTGCCTGTATGGGAAATCCGTACATTAAAACGCCAAATATTGATGCGTTTTATACCGATGCCGTACGTTTTACCAATTATCATGTTTCTACCACTTGTGCGCCAACCCGGGGTGCTTTAATGTCGGGCAGGCATTCCAATCGCGTAAATGTTTTTCATACCATAACAGGGCGTTCGCTTCTTTTCGAAGATGAAGTGATTTTACCCCAAATATTTGCACAAAACGGTTACACAAATGGTATGTTTGGAAAATGGCATTTGGGTGATAATTACCCTTATCGTCCCGAAGATAGAGGATTTCATGAAGTTGTTCGCCATGGTGGAGGTGGCATTACGCAAGGCCCCGATTATTGGGGAAACGATTATTTCGACGATACCTTTTGGCACAACGGTGAGACGGAAAAATATGAAGGTTATTGTACCGATGTATTCTTTTCGGAAGCCTTAAATTTTATTGAGGCAAACAAAGACAATCCATTTTTTTGCTACATTTCAACCAATGCTCCACACGCTCCCTATAATGTCCCAAAAGAGTATTTCGATATTTATAACAAAAATGAAAACCTGGCAGAGCGGTTTCAACGGTTTTATGGAATGATTACCAACATCGACGATAATTTTAAGGTTTTGGAAGAAAAGCTCGATGAACTTGGGTTAACGGATAATACTATCCTTATTTTTACAACCGACAACGGAACCGCCGGAGGTAATCAAGTGTACGATGCCGGGCTAAGAGGCGGTAAAGGAAGTGAATATGAAGGAGGACACCGAGTGCCATTCTTTATTCGCTGGCCAAATGGCGAGCTTACCGGTGGAAAAGATATCGACAAACTGGTGGCTCACTATGATTTGTTACCCACTTTTGTAGATTTGCTTGACCTCGATTTTAATCCTGTAAAACCACTTGATGGAAAGAGTTTAAAACCGCTGCTTTACGATACCAATGTAAATTGGGCAAACCGAATTTTGTATATGGATACTCAGCGTTTACAGAACCTTGTAAAATACCGTAAATATTCGGTAATGGACGATAATTGGCGCCTGGTTAATGGAAACGAATTGTACAATATGAATGATGATCGTAGCCAAACAACAAATGTATTCGATCAATATCCTGAAGTAGCTGAAAAACTTGCCGCTGGATACGAAATGTGGTGGCAGTCGTTTATGGACGAAGGCGTAAACGAAAGGTATGGATACATAAAAGTAGGGTCGCCTAAAGAGAATCCAAGCCGTATTTCGGCACACGATATGTTTACCGGTAAATTCGGACATGTTTGGCACCAATATGGAGCAGCTACTGCATCGCCTGCAACGGGACGGTGGAAAATTGAGTTTGTGGAAGACGGTGAATATTCAATTACCCTTCGTAGGTTTCCCCGCGAAAGTGGTTTGGCAATTAATGCAACCTTTCCAGAGCAGGAGCCTCAAATTGAGTTAGACAGAGTTTTTCCCGCTAGTGAGAAATCAGACTTCGAGGAGGCCTATTTATACGTAGCAAATATTGCCAAATCAATTAAAATAGAAGAAGGTCAGGCTGAGGTGACTTTTACCGGAAAAATACCTGCCGGAAAATACGATATGGAAGCCCAGTTAATAGATAAAAATAAGCTGCCTCATCCGGCTTACTACGTTTACATCGAAAAGTTGTAGTTAATTACTTGTGACTCAGTATATATGCAAACCAGGCTGATAAAGGATTTGTCGGCCTGGTTTTAGCAATGAATTGGAGCACAAAAAAAATAAGAAATACAATGAAAAGTGATTTGTCACCTTTTAATCGATTCCTGGCATTGCTTTCTGGTACATTAAATATTTGTTTTCAACCGAATCGTTACTCGGGTAAAAAAATGATAGCTATTCGCAGTCTTTTACGTTTCGGTATTTTACTTTTATTTATTGGTGCTTTTTCCAGTAATTGCCATGCCGGCGATGGTTTAAAGATTTACTACATCCGCCATGCTGAAGGCGGGCACAATGTGAAAAAAAACTGGGAGACTTATAGCGAAATTCCCAAAGATCAGTGGCCCGCATATGTTGGTGACCCCAATGTATTTACCCCAATGGGCAAAGGTCAGTTGGCCCGGGTGCCTGCAAAACTCAAGAAATACAAATTCGATTTTATTGCATCGAGCCCTATATGGCGGGTACGAAATACAATTCTTCCATATATGAAAGAGGTGGGAGCAACGGGTGAAGTTTGGCCTGAGCTCTGCGAATATTGGCAAAGTCCGCTTATTCTTTCTTCTGACTTACCACCTCCAACGGTTAAGATTCTTGGCGAAGGGGAGCCCGTGGAGCTACCTGCTGAAGAAATGCCTTACTTTAGCCTTCGTGAGGATGGGCAGAATCACATTAAATTGCCCCCTTTCCCAAAGGATCCGAGTCTCGATAATGTGACAGAAACAGCAGCATCACAGTTGGTTATTCAACATGTGATCGATATGATACAAGAGCGCTTCGGAGGTACTAACACAAGCATTCTACTGGCCGGGCATGGGTTCAGCGGTTTAGGCATTCTCCGAATGCTCCTAAAAGATGAACTTCGTGGTTTCCCGAGCATCACAAATACAGGTATATGGATGGTTGAAGAGCAAGCAAACGGAGAGTTTAAGCTGATGATGTTTAACGATGTTCCGCTAAAAGAAGGGATGTAAGCAGCGCTAAGATTAAGAAATATAATTTTTGAAAACAAACTTGCTTGTACCGATAGCATGCGGCTTTTAGACTTACGAATTGTGCTAAATATTTTTTGGCAGGTTTTGTTTCAAAAAAGAAAAGAATTGGAAGAGTGAACAGTAAACAATCTAATAATAACAGAAATGCCGAAAAAATACTTGTGATGACTTGGTAGTAAATGGTTAAACTGTAAAGCTTGCCTGCCTGTTTTTGCGAGATATTTAAAGGTGGAAATGTGATTATGTTTGGTTTCTAATAAAAAAATTAATAAGATGAAAATTCAAAATTTGAAAAATGTATTGGCAATTGTAGTAATGCTAATATTTGTTTCTCCATCTATTGCAAATGCAAAAGATTTAAAAAAACAACAACCCAACATTGTATTTGTAATTACCGACGATCAAGGGACTGGCGACTTGGCTTGTACGGGTAATCCTTACATTAAAACGCCAAACATCGATAACTTTTATAACGATGCCGTTCGTTTTACCAATTATCATGTATCAACAACGTGTGCGCCTACCCGTGGTTCGTTAATGACCGGAAGGCATACTAACCGTGTAAATGTTTTTCATACGGTTGGAGGACGTTCTCTTCTTTTCGAAGATGAAGTTATTTTGCCACAAATATTTGCGCAAAATGGTTATACCAACGGAATGTTTGGGAAATGGCACTTAGGCGATAATTATCCTTATCGTCCCGAAGATCGCGGTTTTCATGAAGTTGTTCGTCATGCTGGTGGAGGAATTACGCAAGCACCCGATTATTGGGGAAACGATTATTTCGACGATACCTATTGGCACAATGGTGTAACTGAAAAATATACAGGGTATTGTACAGATGTTTTCTTTTCGGAAGCCCTAAAGTTTATTGAAAAAAATAAAGACAATCCATTCTTCTGTTACATTTCTACCAATGCACCTCATGGCCCTTTAAACCTTCCCGAAGAATACCTTAATATTTACAAGGATATGGATGGTTTGGCTGAAAACGTGAAACGTTTTTACGGTATGATTACCAACATCGATGATAATTTTAAAGCTTTGGAAGAAAAGCTCGATGAACTGGGTCTTACGGATAATACCATTCTTGTTTTTACTACAGATAACGGAACTGCAACTGGTAATACTACTTACAATGCCGGATTAAAAGGAAAAAAAGGAAGTGAGTACGAAGGAGGACATCGCGTACCGTTCTTTATCCGCTGGCCCAATGGCGAATTAACAGGAGGAAAAGACATTGATAAATTGGTTGCACACTACGATTTGTTACCAACTTTTGTAGAGTTACTTGGTCTTGATTTTAATCCTGTAAAACCGCTAGATGGAAAGAGTTTGAAACCTCTGCTTTACGATGCCAATGTAAATTGGGCAAACCGAATTTTGTATATGGATACGCAACGTATGCAAAACCTGATTAAATATAAAAATTACACGGTTATGGACGATAACTGGCGCCTCGTGAATGGAAACGAGTTATATGACATGAAAGTGGATAGAGGTCAGGTTACAAATGTTATAGAAAAACATCCTGAAGTGGCAGCCCGTTTGGCCGAAGGCTATGAAAACTGGTGGAGCTCAATTAAGAGCGAAGGTGCCAATGAAAAATATAGCTACATAAAGGTGGGATCTCCACATGAAAATCCAAGTCGTATTTCTTCGCACGATATGCTTACGAGTAAATTCTTGCATATGTGGCATCAGTATGGTGCAGTTACTGCAACTCAAACACTGGGGCGTTGGAAAATTGAATTTGTTGAAGATGGTATGTATTCTGTTACCCTACGGAGGTTTCCTCGCGAAAGTGGTTTGGCCATTAATGCTACTTTTCCTGCGCAAGAACCACAAATTGAACTTGAAACGGTTTTTCCGGCTAGTGTGAAATCCGATTTCGAGAAGGCATATTTGTGTGTTGCCGACCTTGAGAAAACTTTAAAAATTGAAGAAGGACAAGCGGAAGTAACTTTTACCGGAAAAATACCTGCCGGAAAATACGACATGGAAGCTCAGTTAATAGATAAAGATAACAGGGTGTATCCTGCCTATTACATTTACATCGAGAAGCTGTAAATAAATCAACAAGAGTTAAACTCAGATCAAGGATCTTAGTTTAGCTCTTGTTATGTGCCATTTTTATTTAAATAACCTAACTACTAACCATTATGAAAACCTATTCTAGCTTTCTGAAATTCAGTCAGATTGTTTTTTTATTTCATCTTTTTTTATTTGCTGCGTCAGCATGTACTACAAGCAAAACTGCCGAGTACTATGTCTCCGTTGATGGAGATGATAGCGGCAATGGCAGTTTATCCGACCCCTTTGCAACAATCCCGCAAGCCGTTGAGGCGGTCCGCGAGTTACGAAAAAACGGGAATACGATTCCGGCTATTATTTATCTTCGTGAAGGTCGCCATCAGTTAAACCAAACCTTGGTATTGGGAATTGAAGATGGATTAAGCTCAGAAATTGAAGCGGCAACTCCTGAAGAACCCGGTGCCGGACAATTAGCTCCTTCTTATTTAACTTTTGCTGCCTATTCTGGAGAGGAAGCAACGGTGAGTGGTGGTGTTCCTGTTGACAATTGGAAATTGGCACCAGCCGGTTTGCCCGATTTGCCTGCCAGCGCCAAGGGAAAAGTTTGGGTGGCCGAACTACCTGAAGGACTTGAATTATTCCATACGCTTTACGATACTAACGGACGTTTAAAGCGTGCCCGAAATAGTGGTTTCTTACCAACAAAAACAGGGGATAGAAAAACGGTATACTTTCCTAAAGGAGGATTGAAAAACTGGGACAATTTAGCCGATGTAGAAATTCAAGTGAGGCCATTTCGCCCATGGGTAATAAATATGCTCCCGCTCGAATCGGTTGATGTGGCTAAGGGAATTGCCAAAACAGGCGTGTCGGCTACCTACGAAATAGGAAACCTGCCTGCGTGGGTACATAATTCTTTGGGAGCAACCGTATGGGTTGAAAATATTTTGGAGGCACTCGACGAGCCCGGAGAGTGGGTCGTTAACACCAAGTCCCGCAAAATTTATTTGTGGCCTGCACATCCTGCAGAGGACGGCTCTCCGCAAGGAATTCTGGCACCAAGTACCTGCGAACTTGTTCGTGTTGAAGGAGACATTGATTACGATGGCGCAACAGATAAACCCGTTTGTGGAATTACCTTTTCGGGAATTACATTTACCCATTGCGACCGTTGGGCCTGGACCAGCGATGAGCAGCGCCTGGGCTGGGGAATGCAACACGACTGGGATATGTTCGACCGGCCAACTGCGATGCTTCGGTTTCGGGGAGCCGAAAACTGTCGGGTCAACAATTGTAACTTTATAAATTCAGGAGGTAGCGGTCTTCGTTTCGACTTGCATGCACAACGCAATAAAGTAGAAAATTGCGAATTTGCCCATCTTGGCGAAGCAGGTATTTTACTGGCTGGTTATGGGGCGGGCACCAAAGATGTAAACCATCACAACGAAATTACAAACAACCACATTCATCATTTTAGTGAAATAACCTGGCATTCTCCCGGAATTTGGGCATGGCAGAGTGGTTATAATCGTATCGCCCATAATTTTGTACACCATAGTGGTTATGCTGCCGTGCTTATTACCAATAGGGTAGAACCCGATAGATCAATAAATGGTGAGGGAGGACGAACAGTACGTCACCACGAAATTCCGAAGGAAGTTATTGAGAATACAACCGAAACCTATGAAAACTGGAAGGTGCGCGAAAAATACAACCATTCGCGTCACAATGTTTTGGAATATAACGAGATAACTCATTCGGTGCAATTACTTTCTGATGGTAATGCCATTTATGTTTCGGGAGCTGGATCGGGTAATATTGTTCGGTACAACTACATTCACGATAATTTGGAGCATTCGCTACCAGCTGCTATCCGCTGCGACGATGACCAGCATGAAACACTCATTTATGGCAATGTGCTCTATAATAACTATGGTTTTAGTGCCGGAATTGCATCAAAAGGAGTGAACGACATTATTAATAATTTCATCGTTTATCCTTTAACCAAGCCCAATTCGGGCTATATCAGCTACGAATGGGTAAGTGTAAAAGGTTCCAAAATCCATAAAAACATTATTATTCCATACAAAGATGGTGGAAATGCACACAATGAAAGACCCAGGGGAAAAGGGAAACCTTACGATGGAGTACCAAAACTGGTGGAAACCCAAATGGATTCCAACCTATACTTCCATCCTACCAATCCTAATTGGATGGATGAACATTTGGCAAAGATGCGTGAAGTAGGCAATGAGAAAGCCAGCCTGTTTGCTGACCCTATGTTTGTTGATCCCGAAAATGGAGATTTCGGTTTTAAAGAAGGCAGTCCGGCTTTAGAGTTAGGAATTGAAGAGTTGGATGTGTCGATAATGGGGCTGTTAAAATAGCGGTAAAATGAAAAGATTACATGATGAAGAAATTTAATAGTGAATATAAAAGCAGAACCGTGTTGTTCACCTTGTTTTTTGCATGTTTGTTAATTCTTGTTGTGGCGGCCACACCTGCTTCATCAAAAATTATTTATGTCGATGCTGTTCATGGAACGGATTCCAATCCCGGAACCTTAGAGAAATCATTTCGCACCATTCAACATGCTGTAAGTAAGATGGTTTCAGGTGATGTCTGTTATATCAAAGCAGGGGTCTATCGCGAAACGCTGATTCCTAATTCCGATCATCTGAGCTTCAGAAATTTTGAGAATGATTATGTTCTTATTACAGGCCTAGACGAGGTTAAAGGATGGACACTCTATCAGGGAAAGATTTGGAAAACTGGCTTTAAACGACCCTCTCCTCCGGGAAGTTTTAAAGCCTCAATGGTTTTTGTGAATGGAAAGCGGATGAATTGGGCTCGCTACCCTAATGAAGACAACAACATGTTGAATAACGATGACATGAGTTTGGTGAATGTGGATGTTGATAGAACAACACCAGCTAACCCTCGGTATTTGGGCACGGTTGTATTTAAAGACAAATCTTTGCCATCTGAAAAATCGTGGAAGGGTGCATACTTTATGGGGCTTGCCTCTTATAATATTGGTGCCTGGTTTACTGCCAATAAAGGGGTAGTTCAAGATTCATACGGCGATTCGCTTATTGTGAATGATATATCGTGGAACTGGAATAATGGTGCAACAAAAGGACGCTTTACCGGCGAAGGATACGGGTACTTAATCGGACATCTAAATGCTTTAGACACTGAAACCGAATGGCATCTTCAGAATGATACACTCTATTTTTACCCTCCCGAAGGGACTAACATGCATTCAGATCTGATCGAGGCCAGAAGCCGAACCCTTGGATTAGATCTCTCTGGTCGTAAAAATATAAGTATTGAGGGGATCAATTTTAAAGCAGCTGGCGTTAAAATGGAGGCGTCGACGAATTGTGTTATCGATGCTTGCACTTTCCGCTATGCATCCGCCTTTACTGGTTTTTCAGAAAATGCCTGGGGTGATTATAAAAATGGCGATGCAGGTATCTATGTTTCAGGAAATAATAATGTAATAAAGAACTGCTACATTGGACAAACCTGGGGCAATGGAATTGCCTTATGGGGTAATCATAACACCCTGGAGAACTCTATAGTAGAACAATGCAACTGGCAAGCAGAGCGGCTTGCGAATATATCCTGTCCTGGAGATGATAACATTGTTAAAGGCAACACGGTTCGTTATGGGGCACGCGAAGGTATTGAATTGGGTAATGATAGTTGGGTTGGTAAATACGCCCGGCGAGCCCTGGTTCAGTATAATCATGTTCATCACTTGGGAATGTTGTGTCCCGATGGAGGTCTGTTCTATGTCAATCATCAGGGGGGGAATAAGCCAATGGCCAATACCGAAATTTCCTACAATATCTGGCACGATTATCCCGATGCCGATTTTCCGCGCCCTCATGGAGGAATCTATCTCGATAATATGAGCAGTGGATATACAATTCATCACAATGTAATATGGAATGTCGTATCGGGTATACACTTGAATGATATTTCTGAGGATAACAATACCCATGATGTGTACATCTACCATAATACCATAATAAATTGCAAGCACGCTGTTCGTCTCAATACTGGACAAAAAGGCAGTATCAATACCCATAATATAGTTGTACAGAACAACTGGAGTCCCGATGGTGAATTCGAGGGCATTCAGGTAGATCATAACCGATCGGATAGGTGGGATAATGAGTTTATAGATGCAAGGAAGAGAAATTATCGATTGAAGCCGGAATCGAAGTGCATAGATGCTGGTGTTGTATTGCCGGGCATAAACGATGATGCAGTAGGTGTTCCCGATTTGGGAGCCTACGAGTTTAAGGGTACAGACTGGGCTGCCGGGGCGAGTATTAAAGTTCCAGCGTTTCCCGATGAAATGGAATAATGAGTATTTAAAAGCAGAAAAATATGACAAGATTAATTCAAAATTCAATTTTACTTGTGGCAGTTCTCTTATTATCGATAACGCCAGATTTGTCAGCAAAAAAGAAATCAAAAACAGATAAAAATCAATCTTTAACCATTAGTGATGGAAGTAAGTTTTTACCACAAAAGTGTTATCCAAAGTTTAGCTGGGAAACTACACCCATGTATTACATGTTTGGCGATACCGAGCGGCTTTTGACAGAAGAAGAAGTAAGATTTATAGCTGCACGAACAGATTATATCTGTATCGAAAAATCGCACGGTACAAAGCCTCTTGGAGCTGCTGAATTAGGAGCAAAACACGAGGCTGCGGCTTTTAAAAAGGTAAAACCCGACATAAAAGTGCTCTTTTATTTTAACTCGGCCTGGTCCTGGCCATTTACTTCTTACAACAAGAATTTCACCCCCGATAAGATCAATGATTTTCCAGAGTTGAAAAAACATTTGCTTGTCAAACCGGAGACAGGAGAATTGCACTCCCGGGGTAATTACATACGCCATACCTACGCATTCGATGTTTTAAAACCGGAATTTCGAAAGTGGTGGGTCGAAACGGTTGCTAAAGGAGTTGAAGAATCGGGATGCGATGGGGCTTTTATCGACCAGATGCATGGTTTTTATAACCTGCGGGAAGACAAAAAAGAAGAAGTACACAAAGCCCAGGGCGAATTGCTTACAGCATTAAAAAAGAAGTTAGGTCCTGATAAAATTGTACTAGGGAACAATACCTCCGATGATATTGCCCGCTACGCTTACCCAGCAGTAGATGCCAGTATGTTCGAACACTACAGCCCTAAATTATTAAGTAAAGAAAAGTTACTTCAGGATTGGGCTGATATGTTTCAACTGGCTAAAGATGGAAAAATGTGTGTATGGCGAATTGGTGTAGAGAACGACATTTTTGCCGAAAAGTACAAAAATGCAGAAGACACTTCTTTGACGAAACACCAAATAATGTATCAATTGGCCAAAGAACGAAGAGAATTTTATCAGGCTTGCTTTCTTATTGGTGCTCAACCTTATTCTTTCTTTCAATACGGTTGGGGATGGAATTTGGCAGACGGTTCGCTCTATGAATTTCCTGAATTGCAAAAGCCACTTGGAGCACCCAAAGGAGCTTACCAACGGACCACACCTGAGGGTTGGGAATTTACGCGTGAATTTGAGCATGCCAGTGTTTGGGTAGATACTGAAAAAGGAGAAGCGAAAATTACCTGGAAATAATAGTCAATTTAAATTCATACCGATGAAACTAATTTCATTTATTCGTATATCATTCGTACTGGCCATTATAATGTTTAGCGCGATCAGGTCTGAAGCGCAGCTTAAAATATACTACATCCGCCATTGTGAAGGTGGACATAATGTGAAGAAGGCGTGGGAGGAGAAGGGAATCCCACAATCAGAATGGCCATCTTATGTAGGTAATCCTAATACCTTCACCCCCAGGGGAGAGAAGGAGCTGGTTGCGGCGACAGAGAAACTGCAAGAGTACAGCTTTGATTTCATTGCTACCAGTAACGCCTGGCGGGCTCGTAACACCATTCTTCCTTATCTTAAGGTTACCGGTCAAACTGCTGAAGTTTGGCCTGAATTAAGGGAAGGGCCAGGAATGCTCACCATCCTCTCGAAGGACATTCCTGATCTTGATGTTCCCATCCTTAACCTTGGAGAACCCATTGAACTGCCGGAGGAGGAGAAGGACTTCTTTGTGCTGCGCAAGGACTCGCCCAATGATTACAAGAAATACCCCCGAGATGGTGAAGAGAACTTAAAAGTTGCTTACATGAAGCATGTTTCGCTCCATGCAATCTCTATGATTGAAAAGCGCTTTGGAGGAACTGATAAATCCATTCTGCTGGCAGGACACAACAGTTCTGGTGTCTCCCTGCTTAAACTCTTGCTCAAAGAGGAGCCGGAAAATAAAAGAGGAATCATCAGTTCCGGAATCTGGATGGTAGAGCAACAAAAGGACGGGAAATATAAATTGAAGATGTATAATTCTGAAGTCTTGGAAGAGTAAGGCCTTTCGAATTTGAAAATGGATTTTGAACAATTCAATGATATAATTCTATAAAATGAAACGACCATGCAACTTGATTTACAAAAACTTTTATTGACTATAAATTTAAAATGATGCAAAATACAAGACACCATAGAATATCAGTGCTAACTGCAATTGTTTTATGCCTGGTAATGTTTAGTTGCCAAAATCAAAAAGGCGAAAATAATACGGTTGATTCTGTAATAAAAATACCCGGAAACGTTGACTTCGGGAAAACCGATACTGCTGCATATACACCCGAAATACGGGCGAATATGGAAAAGCTTTACGAAGATAAATTTGGCATGTTTGTGCATTGGGGGCCTTATGCGCAACTTGAAGGTGTTTGGGACGGAAAAGAAGTGTCGGCCGAATGGATTATGCGCCGGGCTCCAATACATATAAAAGACTACGAAAGAGAAGCAGCTGGTAAATTCAAACCCGAAAAATTTAATGCTGCCGATTGGGTTGATATTGCTGAAAATGCAGGTATGAAGTTTATTGTGGTTACTTCGAAACACCACGATGGATTTGCCATGTATAAATCAGCGAATCCCTATAATATTGTTGATTTTGCAGGTTATGGGCGCGATGTATTAAAAGAGCTTTCGGAAGAATGCGCCGAGCGGAAAATGAAACTGGGTTTTTATTATTCGCAAAGTCAGGACTGGCACGAAGAGGGAGGCTACGGAAACGATTGGGATTTTGAAGGGCTATCAAGACCTCAGGAAAAGTTTGATGCTTATTTTAATGAAAAGGCAGTTATGCAGGTGAAAGAACTTACCAGCAATTATGGCGATATTTTTATGATTTGGTTTGATACTCCTACACAAATGAGCGACGAAAACTGCCAGCAAATGATGGACGTGGTAAAACAGAATCAGCCGGGCGCGTTGGTGAATTCTCGCCTTGGAAATGGCTACGGTCATTTCGATGTGTCGATGGATAATGGCACAACACCAAGTGTGAGCAAGGCAACCTGGCTTCCCGATTTAAAAGTACCTTGGCAAACGCACGAGTCGGTTACTCAAAATGGTTGGGGATATACCTCGTATGGTGGCGAAAACGACCGTTCGGAAGAATACGCCGATTTTATTTATAGCCTGTGTCGGATTGTGGGTAACGGCGGCGTTTATTTGTTAAATGTAGCCCCGCGACCCGATGGAACAATTCCTGAATCGCAGGTGAACAGCATAACCGCCATTGGCGACTGGCTGGCAGTAAACGGAGAAGCAATTTATGGTGCCGACCCAAGTCCCTTTAAATTTCCTCCTTTTGCCATAACCAGTAAACCCGGCAAGGTTTACCTTCATTTAAAGGATATAGAAGATGTAGTTGAGTTGGATGGATTAGTATCGAAAGTAAACAAGGCTTATTGTTTGGCCGATGCTTCGAAACAGGAGCTTGCATTCACACAAAAGAAAAATAAACTTAGCGTAACTATAGCCGAAGAACAAAAGCAGCCAAGGGTAACTGTGGTTGTATTGGAAATTGATGATGAGGAAGCCAAAGTTGTTGACGAAACCATTCAGCAAGCACAGGATGGAACAATTAAATTACCTTTTGCAAAATGCGAATTTACTACACGACGAATCAGTTACGATTACGACGATAAAACTTCTAAAAACTGGGGCGGAAAAACAAATCAGGGTTTGGTGTGGACAGTAAACATTACAAAACCGGGATCTTATCGGGTAATAAGCGAAGACAATGGAAACGACAAGCTTAGTTACCAAATTAAAACACCAGGCGATTCGTTGGTGGTTTATACAAAAGGAACTATCGGAGAGCTTACAAAAAAGCCAGGCGGAATTATTAAAATTGAGCAAAAAGGAGTCATTTACATAACTGCTCATCCAAAACAAACCATCGAATGGTTTAATAATTTCAAACTGAAAGGAGTAGAATTGAAACCTGTTGAAGAGTAAAAAACCGGCTAAAAAATTAATCTGGATTTAATAATTATGAAACGAGCATGTAAATAGTTCACAGCCAAGAAGATAGTTAAAATAGTGCGAGTTCCATAATATACCTTTGAAAACAAACAATTTTAATATTATGAAAAAATCAATTCTTCTTTTAGCCCTGAGCTTTATTGGCTCAGTTTTACTTTTTTCGAGCTGTGGCCCCAAATGGGAAATTACCAATCCGTATGAAAATGTGGATTGGAAAAACCATCAAAAATATAAAGCAAATCTGCATGCGCACACAACCCGTAGTGATGGTAATCACAGCCCAAATGATATTGTTGACAGATACCACGAGCTGGGCTATAAAATTCTGTCCATTACCGACCATAACGAGGTAACGTATCCATGGGAAGGTTTTTCTGAATTAAATTACAGTAGTAGTGCTTCTGACAAATTGAAAAGTGGTCAAATAGATTCGAGTGCAATACGATATGAAAACCGTGACCCTAAAGAATTAGAAATGTTTGACATTCAGGGAAACGAAATTTCGTCGGCACACCACATGGGAAGTTATTTTAACGATTACGAACAAAGACCAACGGATGAGCATATTGCCATTAAGGAAATTGGCAATAAGAATGGACTTATTGTGTTGAACCATCCGGGGAGATACACAAACAGTAATCCCGAAAAATATACCCTGGATTGGTATCTTGATATTTTCAGCCAATACAGTTATGTAACGGGAATGGAAGTATTCAACAAAGGCGAACGTTACGACGATAGGGAACTGTGGGATGATGTTCTGCAAAAGACCATGCCGCAAAGACCCGTTTGGGGATATTCTAACGACGACTACCACAGGGACCTGTTAACTTTAGGAAGAAACTGGAATACTTTTATTTTGCCCGAATTAAACGAGGAGTCGATAAGACAAGCAATGCTGGAAGGTCGCTTTTTTTATACCTATGCAGTTAATGGTCATAACGGACCGAAGGTTCCTCAAATTAAAACAATACAAGTAAACGGTAAAAAAGGGTTCATCGAAATTGATGCTACGGGACAAGATTCAATTCGCTGGATTTCCGGAGGAATTGTAGTAGGCAAGGGGAAAAGCATCTACCTTTCTGAAGTGCCTGACTTAAGTACTTATGTTCGTGCCGAAATATTCGGACCAGAATCAGTTACCGGAACACAACCTTTTGGCGTAAAACTGGCAGAATAGTAAAACTAGCTTTTTAGAAAGCGGATTTGAATTTTGAAGAAAATAATTTAATTGAATAAACATTTTTTTAAAAAAATCTTGAAATGAAAACAACTATCCTACTATTTCTGATTCTAGTCTCAGTTGTAATCAATGCGCAAGTAAAAACCGAAAAAACTCGTTTAGTTATCCTGGCCGATATGGGAAACGAAGCCGACGAAGAACAGCAAATGATGCACATGTTGATGTATGCCAACGAGTTCGATGTAGAAGGTTTGATTGCAGTAACAGGAAAATACCTGCAACCAGCGTCGAAAAATTCCTACCGGCAAAAGTTGCATCCCGAGCTTTTTCATCATTTAATTGAGGGCTATTCGAAGGTGTACAAGAACCTACGAAAACATGCCGATGGCTATCCTTCTCCCGAGTTTCTAACAAGCATTGTTGCAAGCGGACAAGCTGGCTATGGAATTGAAGATACTGGAGAGGGCAAATCGTCGGAAGGTTCTGAATTGCTTTTGAAGATTATGGCAAAAGACGATTCACGTCCGGTTTATGTGGTGGTAAATGCCGGCTCGAATACGCTTGCCCAGGCAATTCGTGATTTCCAACGCACACATTCCAAATCAGAATTGGATGGTTTTATTTCGAAATTAAGGGTTTATGAAAATGGGGCGCAAGACAATGCCGGAGCATGGATTTGCGCCAACTATCCTGAAATTCATTGGATACGAAGCAACTATCAAACCTATTGTTACGGCGGTCCTGCCAACGATGCAATTGCCGATAATAAAGGAAGTCATCAAAATTTGGGGCCACACACCTGGGAACCCTACGAATACAGTAGTGTTGGTCAGCATCAGTGGGCTTTAAAACATATTATGATTGGGCACGGCCCATTTGGTACGCATTGGCCGTTGCGAATGTTTCCCAATGGCTTAATGATACCTGTTGAAGGTGGTGGAACAATCCCATGGTTAGGTTTGGCAAATAAAGGATTATACGCTGTTGAAAATCCTCACTGGGGCGGTTGGAGCGGAAGGTTTACCAAAGAGAAGCAAAAAAACTTCTGGTCGAAACACTCCAGCGTAAATGTCGATGAAAAGGAATATGGCGATTTTAATATGTTTATTGAAGCTTCTGATGAATGGACAAATCCTGAAACAGGGGAGGTTTTTAACGATTGGTTTACACCGGTTTGGCGTTGGCGACGAGCATTTTTTAACGATTTTCAGTGCCGAATGGATTGGTGTATTCAAGCTTTTGAAAATGCCAACCACAATCCGGTGGCTGTCGTAAATGGCGATAAAACAAATGCATTTATTCAACAAACAGTAAAGCCTGGAGAGAAATTGGTTTTTGATGCCGGGGCTTCTTCAGATCCGGATGGAGACGAATTGGATTTTTTATGGTACAATTACAAGGAATCAGGAACTTATCCCGATAAAATTGTATTGGACGATGCAAGTTCGAAGAAATTGCATTTCACAGTTCCCAAAGATGCTTCGGGAAAAGAAATCCATATTATACTTGAAGTAAAAGATAAAAGCGAAATTGCTTCGATGTACGATTATCGGAGGATAGTGCTGAGCGTGGAATAAAGATAACAATTGAGGGACAAGGTTTTTTTTGATGTTCATCGTTGAGAAATTTTGGATGAAACTTTTGTAAATGCAAAGGGGAGTGATGTTTCCAATTCCAAAAGCGGAAATCGATATTACCTTTTGATGGAACAAAATTGAGGATATTAATAAAACTAAAATAGTATGAAATGAACATGAATTTTCTTTATTCTAAATCCGGTCTACCACAGGCAGACAAGAATGATTAAATTTATGTGAGTTAGTGAATGTCTTCTCCGAGCCTTCGGGATGAACATTCAGGAATCAAAAAATTTTTAACAGATGAAACGAGTATGAGAAATTTTTCACACATAAGCGAATTATTAAAGCATGCGAGTTCCATCTTATACCTTAGAAACAAACAATTTTAATAAGATGAAAAAGAAAATTATTTACATGACGATGGCACTAGCCATCGGGATTCATGGATTCGCGCTGGCGCAAACGGTAAAGCATTATAAACCGGTATCAGTAAACTATGTCACCCTATCGGATGGTGCTACAGTAAAGGCTCAGCCGGTACAAACCAAAAGCTTGAAAATTAAACCCTCAAAAATAGCCGGGGCATCGGTTAAAATTAGTCTGGATAGTATTATTCATCCAAAATTAAGTGGTATTGGCGGTGCTTTTAACGAGCAAGGAGGAGAAGCCTTTATGAGTTTAGATGTGGCTCAGCAAGAGAAATTAGCTGAAGAGCTTTTTAATCCTGAAAAGGGCATCGGTTTTTCGATGTGTCGTACAGCAGTTGGTTCATCTGATTTTGGATTGGGGGCTTACAGCTATAGCGAAACTCCTGAGGATTATGAAATGAAACATTTCTCAGTAGCACGCGACGAAAAATCGGTAATTCCTTTTATAAATGCGGCACATGCACAAAACTCAGAACTTAAAATCTTCGCTTCTCCATGGAGCCCTCCGGGTTGGATGAAACTTACCGGTAAAATGGATGATGGTGCAGTACGAAAAGAAGTGACGCCGGGGGGGAGAAAAACGTGGGTAAACAATGGTAAAAACTATCTGCGCGACGAAGAGCGGATTTTCAAAGCCTATGCCTTGTATTTTACGAAATATGTTCAGGCTTATGCACAAAACGGTGTGACCATAGACCGACTTGCCATTCAGAATGAAACCGATATGAATACCATTTATCCTTCATGTGATATGGCACCGGAACAGATGGCTAAGTTGGCTTTCGAATACATAAAGCCAGCTTTTAATAAGGCTGGTTTAACCACTGAATTGTGGGCGGGCACATTCCGCGGAAAACGTGATGATGCTGCAAGCTTTATTGCTTTGGAAGGCGCCAATAAAATTGATGGAATTGCCATGCAATATGCCGGCGGGCATCAGGTTAAAGCTGTGTGCGATGCGGGTTACGCAGTTATGCATTCTGAAGGAAAATGTTACAACTCGAAAAATACCATGCAGCAAGCTCTTTCGCGTTTTAACGAAGTGTGCATGTGGCTAAATGCAGGAAGCGAAAATTACTGCTACTGGAATATGGTGTTGAATGAAGAAAGTACAAGTGGTTGGGGATGGAAGCAAAACAGTATGATAAAAATCGATCGTCAAGCCAAAACTGTTACCTACAATCCCGACTATGCACCAATGGCTTTGTTTAGCAAATTTATTCGCCCGGGCGATCAAAGCATTAAAACTGTAAGCCCCGACAAAGTAGATGCTTTAGCTGTTCGTAACAACAAACAAGTGGTTGTTTTTTTGCAAAACGATACTGATGATATGGCAACACAAAATATAACTCTTTCGGAACAAAACTACACCTTAGAACTGCCTGCCAAAAGTTTATGTGCATTTGTTTTTAAACCGGTTAAATAGTTTTACCGTCAATAGTTGATTCAAAATTATTTTATCTTATATTTCACGGGTAACCAATGCCTATTTATAGAGGTACTGAATAGTAGTAAATTAAAAATAAAGAAATCTTAGTTATGAAAAATTTAATCGTAGCCTTTGCGCTAATAATAAGTGCATTATCAGCCAATTGCCAGGTGAACTACCTGGAAGAATCGAAAGATGATTTTGCACAACGTATGAAGTGGTTTACCGATGCAAAATATGGTATGTTCATCCACTTTGGATTGTATAGCCAGCTTGGGGGAATATACGAAGGGAATGAAGAAGGGCGCTATGCCGAGTGGATTCAGGCAAATCAGCATATTCCGAAATCGGATTACGTGAAATTGATTGACACCTGGAATCCTAAAAATTTCGATGCCGATAAAATTGCAAAACTGGCTAAAAAGGCCGGAATGAAATACCTGGTTATTACCACCAAACACCACGAAGGTTTTTGTTTGTGGGATTCGGAATATACCGAATACGATATTGCCAATTCGCCAATGAAAGGCCGCGATTTTATTCAGGAATTATCCGATGCCTGCAAAAAACAGGGCATTCGTTTTGGTACTTATTACAGTATTATCGACTGGAACCATCCCTCGCACGATATTCCCGATGCCGATGCAGCAGAGGTAGATCGTAAACGTTGGCAAAACCCACAATTTAACGAAGGAAAAAAAGGCGAATATGTGCAGTACATGAAAAATCAGATAAAAGAATTGATTGAGAAATACGACACTGACATTCTATGGTTCGACGGTGATTGGACCAACTATTGGACACTGGAAGATGGCGACGACCTGTACCAGTACATCCGCGAGTTAAAACCTGAAATTATTATCAATAACCGGGTATCGAAACGTAAAATTTTCAAAAAAGATTTTGGAACACCCGAACAATTTCATCCCGATGGCGAAATGGATCATTATTGGGAAGCTTGTTACACCATGAACGATTCGTGGGGATTCAAAATAAAAGATACCGATTGGAAAAGCCCTGAAGTGGTGTACAATAAACTGAAAGACATTAACGGAAAAGGTGGAAACTTTTTGCTCAATGTTGGTCCTGATGGAAATGGTGAGGTGCCCAAAGAGTCAGTAAAAATTCTATTGGAGGTAGGGAAAATGTTGAAAAAATAATGTACAAACTTCAAACTTTTTAGTTGAAAAAGAGGATATAACTTTTTACTACTTGAAGTTGTATCGTATCGTCAGCATATTGTGCCGAGCAAAAAGAGCATTCTTTAATTTAAGAATGCTCTTTTTTTATTGAGGCAACTGTGGTGTATCTTAAGTTTTGGGTAGACCTTGTATTCGCAAGCCTACATGGAGGTTTAATTCAATTTTTGAACGAAATAAGCAGATATCAGACCGAATAGAGAAATTGAATAGTTGATTAATTTGTATCTTCAACAATTGAATTACTGAAGGAATTATGATGAACTGTTTGCGCTTGAAATTTGTATTTTTTGTTGTGTTTTTTGTTGTAATAGTTTGTGGAGAACCGTATGCTAAATCGCTTAAATTCGAGCGATTTTCAAACAAAGAAGGATTTAATCAAAACTCGATAAATGTAATTGAGCAAGATAAGTATGGGTTTCTGTGGTTTGGTACGCCCAATGGATTAATCAAATACGACGGGTATGAATTTAAGCGATTTACAAGTAATGCGCAAAAAGGAGAAAGTATTTCGAACAATGCCGTGAAGTGTTTATACAGCGACTCGCGCGGTATTTTATGGATTGGCACACTCGATGGCATCGACTTGTATGTTCCGTGGCTCGAAAAATTTATTAAAGTTCCTATGGAAGAATCTGGCTATGTTATTCATTTGGAGGTTGATAGCCAGGACAGGATTTGGATTTCGAGGAATAATAAATTATACCACTGCGATATTCAGCTTGAAGGAGATGACATTTTGTGCTCGGTTTCGGAAAATATATTAAAGGGACAGAAAAATATTTCAAGTATTAACGAGTTCCACTTTATAGATGCAAAAACGGCACTACTGGCAACCAGCAATGGCTTGTTAAAGGTGGATTTTGAACCCGAAAATAGTAGTGAAATTCCAAGGGTAATATCGGTAAGCTATTTTGAGAATTTTAAAAATCTGGAAGTTACCACTCTTAAAAAAATTGAGAATATTTATTGGCTCGGTTTATCAAATCGTTTAATTAAAGCAACTTTTGATGGCGATCGATTATACATTTTAAAAGAATATACCCAAATAAATAAAGGGCTGGTTAAAACCATTTTTGAAGATAAACAGGGTGATATTTGGGTGGGAACTACAAACGAACTATTACGTTATATTTCAGCAAAAGATATTTTTGAGCACTATACTTACGATCCAAAAAACAAAACCGGTTTAAGCAGCTCGCACATTAATTGCATTTACCAGGATAACTTTGATGTGCTGTGGATAGGAACGGCGCAAGGTGGTGTTAATAAATTGGATTTAACACAGAAACCCTTTCTAAACTTTGCACACAATCCGTACGACAATAGCACCATTGCCGGAAATTTGGTAAATGATATTCTGGAAGATAGAACAGGACGACTTTGGATTGCATGTGATGTTTCGGTGAGTAGAAGTACTGCACCAATTAGCAATGAAAGTATAAATAACTTGTCATTCGAAAAAGTAGATTGGGATTTTATGGCCAGCAATAATCAGGTTGTGCACTGTTTGTTCGAAGATAACAGAGGGTTTGTGTGGATGGGAATTGCAGACGCCATTGCCGTGTATAATCCCAATAATCAGGAAATTAAAAAAATCGAATTCAGTAAAAACGAAGCCGAAATTTTTCTTTATCGTTGTTACGCCATTTCTCAATTAGCAGATGATAAAATACTACTTGGAGGAGATAAAGTGTTTCTGTTGCACAATCCGTGGCAAGCAATTATTGAGGATAAGAATCCGCGGATTGAGGTAAGATGCGATTGGGATGCAAAAGGTGCTTATGTGCAGGCTTTTCATCCGGTGAAAAAAGATGTGGTATGGATGGGAACTTCCTTAGGCCTTTCTAAGGTTACGCTGCAAAATAATCGTTTGCAAATTGTGGAAAATTACACCACACACGGAGATAGTGGAATGTCGCTTAGCAACAACGATATATTTTCAATTCACGAAGACCAATTGGGGAATTTATGGTTGGGGACTTTCGGAGGCGGCTTAAACTGTATGCGTTTTAATTCAGAAGGTGGGCTAATTACCATCGATCAGTATCGAAAAGATGGAGTATTACCCGATGATGCCGTATATGGCATAATTGAAGAAGACAATAATCATTTGTGGTTGAGCACCGACATGGGACTTTGCCGTTTAAATACAAGCAATTTCAGTACCCAGATTTTTGATGTGCGCGATGGTTTACCCAACAATAATTTCAGACAGAATGCCTTTTTATATGGTAGTTCGGGGTATTATTACTTTGGAGGTTTAAATGGCTTAACCCTTTTTAAACCCGAAAATATTACGATTAACGATGTGCCTCCGAAAGTGGTAATTGCCGAAGTAAGTGTAAATAATAAGCCGGTTTCTATTGGTAGCACAATTAATGGGCGCGTATTACTCAAAAAATCCATTAGCGAGTCAAAGGAAATAGCAATTGGTCATAAAGAAAAAACCATTGCCTTTAAATTGGTTGTTCAACATTCTTCAACACCCTCGAAAAACCGTATAGCCTATATGCTCGAAGGTTTTAACGATGATTGGATTGAACAAAATACCGGGAAAACAACTGTAACCTATACCGATTTACCATCGGGAGAATATGTTTTTAAAATACGGGCAGCTAATGGAGATGGTTTGTGGTATAACGAAAGTACAAATCTAAATTTGTCGGTCTTTCCGCCTTGGTATCGAACCTGGTGGAGTTATTTAATTTTATTCTTTTTATTGGCTGGAATAGTATTAGGCATATTTATCTATTTTATTCAACTCGAAAAATTAAAACAAAGTCTGAAATACGAACAATTGGATAAAAAACGCATCGACAGCATCAATCAAGGGAAACTGCGTTTCTTTACAAATATCTCCCACGAATTTCGAACTCCACTTGCCTTAATTGCAGGACCGCTCGAACGTATTATCGATCAAAATACCGATTCAAAGCATTCGAAAAATTTGCTGATTATTCAAAATAACACAAAACGAATGTTAAACCTTGTAGAACAATTAATTACTTTCAGGCAAGCCGAACAAGGACACATGAAGTTGAATTTGAGTACCAATACCCTGGGAAATTTTATATATCCGGCTTTGGAAGCTTTTGAAGATTTTGCCATTCAAAAACACATCAACTTTTTTTATAAAATTAATTCGCCCAACGAAAAGGTAGAAATTGATATCGAAAAAACGGAACGTATCATTTTCAATTTATTATCCAATTCATTTAAATACACTCCTGCTTCCGGAAATATTAGCATTGAAGCGGATGTTATAAATGTGCAGGGAAAACAAATGATTTCGATAAAAGTAATCGATAATGGAAAAGGTATTCCGGCTGAAAAGAGGAAACTTATCTTCGAAAGGTTTTATCAGCTCGAAGGCCGCGAGGAAAATGTGGGAGGAACAGGAATTGGCTTGGCATTTTGTAAATCATTGGTCGATTTAATGGGAGGAAATGTTTCGGTGGAAAGCGAACCCAATGTACGTACCTGCTTTACCGTTTTAATGCCCGCAATAGGAGATAAAACTAAAGCGAACGAACATATACACAACACCGGAAAATCGTTTATAAAAGATTGGATGCCGGTGCCTGTTGTTGAGCCCAATAAAGCCACAAATTCTGCGGATAAAAAAACAAGTTATGAGGGCAAATTATTGGTGGTTGACGATGAGGCAGATGTACGCGAGTTTTTACTAAATACTTTGGGCGAAAAATACTCCATTACCTTAGCCGAGAATGGTGCCGAAGGAATGGAAAAATTGAAACAGAAAGAACCGGATTTAATTATTTGTGATGTAATGATGCCGGAGATGGATGGATTTGAGTTTTGTGAAAAAGTAAAAGCCGAAGCAGCTACCTGTCATATTCCTGTTATTCTGCTCACTGCATTAGAAGATAATGAAAACAGAATTAAAGGGATTGGATGCAGAGCCGACGATTATATAAGCAAGCCCTTCTCGATGCAACATTTAGAAGTACGAGTAGAAAAGTTAATTGAGAATACACAACTTTTAAAACAGCACTTTTCTAAAAAAAGTAGTATTCCCGATACCAACATTGCCATTTCTGTCAAGGATAAAAACTTTCTTGAAAAAGTGATTGCAGCTATTGAGAATAACCTTTCTAACTCCAATTTCGGGGTAGAAGAACTGGGACGCGAAATTGGAGCAAGTCCTTCACAGTTTTACCGCCGTTTAAAACAATGTACCGGCCAAATTCCTAACGTATATTTACGTAATTACCGACTGCAAAAAGCCGCCGATTTACTAAAGAGTAATAATGGTTTTAGCATATGCGAAGTAATGTATCAAATCGGTATCGAATCTAATTCTTATTTCTCCACTTCTTTTAAAAAACTTCACGGAGTATCGCCGTCAGAATTTACTAGAAAAAGAAAGTGAAACAGAGCAAATTCAATTCTTAATGTGCTCTTTTTTAGTTGTTTGCATTTGCTCTGTTTCGCAGGTCATTTTCCGCAAAACTTTGGTCGAATAGAGAAAGAATTTCTGGCAGCTTACAAGTTTATTTATACCAATAAAATTTTGTCTGCACTTGTCTTTTATAACAAAATGCGACAGCTATTATCAAACTAAATTAATTCTTATGAAAAAAATCCTAACTGTTTTTTTATGGGTTATTACTGTTTCTGTTTTTGCACAAACGCAAAACATAACCGGTACAATAACCGATTCGAAGGGAGAACCACTTCCGGGAGTAACTATAGTTGTAAAAGGCACAACTAAAGGTGTTGTAACTAATATTGACGGTAATTATTCGATTACCGAAGTAGCAAGTGACGATGTTCTGCTTTTCTCTTTTGTTGGTATGGTACCACAAGAGATAGAGGTTGGAAATCAAACTTCAATTTCGGTAACAATGGTCTCAGATGCTATTGGTATTGAAGAAGTAGTGGCCATTGGTTACGGAACTCGTAAAAAGGCAAATCTTACAGGAGCTGTTGGTTCGCTATCTGGCGACGAAATGGTAAAAAGTCCGTCAGCCAACGTTATTCAAAGTTTAGCCGGTCAGGTATCGGGAGTCGTAATTAACACCCGTTCTGGTCAGCCGGGAGCTGAAAATACTGAAATGTACATTCGTGGTAAGGCTACAATGAGTGGGTCTAACTCACCTCTGGTACTTATCGATGGAGTTGGAGGCGATCTTGCCAGGCTTAATCCTGATGATATTGAATCTATCTCTGTATTAAAAGATGCATCAGCAGCAATTTATGGAGTTAACGCTTCTAATGGTGTAATTTTGGTTACAACAAAACGCGGAGGAATAGGAGCTCCATCGGTTTCGGTAAAAGCAACGTATTCTTTATCTCAACCAACATTCAAATTGGATTGGACCGACAATTATCAAACAGCTGTGGCCGTTAATGAATATAATATTAACAAGGGGAGTGCAGCTGTTTATTCGGAAGCTGATTTAGATGCCTGGAAAAATAATACTGACCCAATAGGGCACCCAAATCAAGATTGGTACGACTATACCTATAAAGACTGGGCACCTCAACAAAGGTATTCGGCAACAATGAGTGGTGGTACCAATAAAGTAAAGTATTATGTTTCAGCTGATATGTTAGATCAGGATTCGCAATACAAACGAGGAGATGCAGTTTACTACAAACAATATCAGTTACGTTCGAATTTGGATGTGCAGGCAACCAAAAACCTAAAACTTTCTTTCGACTTATTTGGGATTATAAAAGACCAAAGCCAGGAACGTTTTGGCGCCAACCATACAACACTGGAAGGAAAAGGTATGTTGCCAACAACCGTAGTACAATATGAAAATGGACTGGTCGGTCCTTTTCAAAAAGGTAAAAACCCAATGATTATGGGGTCGAAGGAAGTGGGATACAATGCAACTTATCAAGATAACTATCAGGCGATTTCACGATACGATTATAAAATGGATTTTATTACCAAAGGTTTATATACCAATGGCTGGGTTAAGTTTGGCGCAAACCATTCAAAAAAATCATTTTGGGAAAATTCATGGAATGTATATTCTTACGATGCTGCCACAGATGAATATTTAGCTATTGCCGGTGGCGCAACGGATACTGATCCCTATCTGGAAAAAACATTTACTGAAAGTTTTAGCAAGTCGATGCATGCCAAATTGGGCTATATTCGGGATTTTGGCGATCATAGCATTGATGCCTTTATTGCTATGGAAGCAGGAGAAGGCAGATGGGAACAATTGTACGGTTACCGTGGCGACTATGCAACAAATGCTCTGGAAACAATTAATGCTGGTGATGAAGCAACCGATGCGAATTCCGGTTATGCTACCGAAAGTGGTTCGGTAAATTATTTTGGCCGTTTAAACTATGGCTATAAAGGTAAATACCTGATCGATTTGACCTATCGTGCTGATGGTTCGTATAAATACGCTCCCGGTTATCGTTTTGGTTATTTCCCGGGAGTTTCGGCAGCATGGCGTATCTCTGAAGAAGGATGGTTTCAGGACAAGGTAAATTTTGTTAATTATGCAAAACTACGCGCCTCGTGGGGGCAAATGGGTAATAATACAGCCTCGCCTTATCAATATCTGGCATCATACGCAGCTGAATCATACATTACACGAAAAGCCTATTTGGGCGAAAGTGGTGAGGCAGTATCTTCATTTTATATTTCAACTTATCCAAACATTGCCTTAACGTGGGAGGTTCAAACGACTACCGATATCGGTCTTGACCTTCAGTTTGCCAATGGCTTAATTGATTTTAGCGGTGATTATTTTTACAGCAAACGGAAACAAATTGCCATTACACGTTCGGCTTCGTTACCCGATTACTACGGAATTCCACTTCCACAAGAAAACCTGGGGATTGTGAATAGCTGGGGATTTGATGGAAGTGTTGGAGTTAAAAAACAGGTAAACAGCGATTTGTTTTTGTCTGCGATGGGAACATTTACATTCGCACGTAACGAAGTTGAGTATATGGATGAAGCCGCAGGTGTGGAAGAGTGGCAGAAAAAAGAAGGACACTCAGTGGATGTAATGGATGGGCAGGAAGATTATGGTTCTTTCGATCAAAGCTTCCAAACCAGGTTGCTTTATATTGCTGACGGACTTTTCCAAAATCAGGCAGAAATAGATGCTTATCCGCATTTGACAGGAACAGGGCCAGGCGATATTAAATATATTGATTATGACGAAGATGGAGCAATTACACCTGCAGACAGGGTACGTTTCGACAAATCAGCAACACCTGAAATCGTATTCGGATTGAGTTTATCCGGTAAATACAAAAACTTCGATTTAACAGCCCGTTTTCAGGGACAAGCCCGTGCCTGGCGTTTTATCCAACCTTACGCATTGCGTACCGATGTTGAGTTTTTTGAAAACAGATGGCAAAAAGAAGGTGATAATATGTATCCACGCGTATATTATACGCTTGGTACTTCGGCAAATGGAAACGATGTAAACGATCGCCGCTCTACATTTTGGTTAGAAAGTGCAGCCTTTGTGCGTCTAAAAACTTTAGAACTGGGTTATCAGCTACCATCCCGTGTATGCGAAAAATTAAAAGTTAAGGATATGCGTGTATTTGTAAATGGTGAAAACCTGTTTGTTATTGACGGAATCAAAATCAGTCGCGATCCGGAATTAAATAACTGGGGAGAATATCCAATGTCTCGTATATTAAGTGCAGGTGTTAGTTTGAATTTTTAATTGGAAAAGTTAAAGAATTATGAAACGAGCATTTAAATACATTTCAGAAATAAGAAAGATTAAGATGCGAGTTACATATGATACCAATAAAATAAAAAATAATAATCATATGAAAAAGATATTATCAATAATTGTATTACTGACAATGATTCTATTTTCTTGTCAGGATGTGCTTGACAAAGAACCATTGGATGGTATGTCTGATGTTGCCATGTGGGGAGGTGAAGCCACAACGCAAGGGTATGTAGATGCAGCTTACGTTGCAGTAACAATGTTTTGGAATCATGCTAAACTTCATAGAAGTATTCCATGGGGCCCATTTTACTCGGAAGGAACAGACGAAGCTTATGCTCACCTAACAATAGGAGGAGGAACTTATTTTGCCACTGGAGAAGTAACTCCTTCAACCAGTATGGATTTAAGTGCATGGAAAAGAATGTACTACTATGTTCAACATATTAATACATTTTTCGATAACGATGAGGCCGGCTTACTAGTTGGAGACGAAGCTACCGTTAACCGTTGGCGAGGCGACATGCATTTTGTAAGGGCTTGGATTTATTCGCAATTGGTAAATTCTTACGGTGGAGTTGTTTTAAGTAAAACTGCCTATACAGCAGAGGATCTTGAGGTGGATGATGTTAGGGCTTCTTATGATGATTGTATTGATTTTATTATTGAAGAATTGGATCAGGCAATTGAATTATTACCGGAAACAGTCGGAACAGATGAGACAGGAAAAGCAACCAAAGGGATTGCTATGGCTCTTAAAGCCCGTCAGTTGTTATATGCTGCCAGCGAATTACACAACCCAAGTGGTGATCAAACAAAATGGCAAGATGCCAGCGATGCTGCATTAGCAGTTATCAATTCAGGTTATTACAGCTTATACCATCCCGATGACTATAAAGGAATATTTTTGGATTTCCAAAGCGAAGGGAATACAGAAACCATCCTTTCCCGTCACATGGCAGGATCGATTGGATTGAATTTTTGGTACAACTTTCCCACAACAATGTTCGGCCCGCCAAGCTGGGGGTCGTGGGGAATAGGAACACCAACGCAGGCAATTGTCGATGCATTTGAGATGGCAGATGGTACTCCTTATGATCGTGAAACATATGGTCAAAATCCTTACGAAAACAGGGATCCTCGTTTTTATGCAAACGTATTATATGATGGAGCTGAATTTAGTAGCACCATCCCACGCGTACCATCGGTTGAGGAAATTGGCATAAAAGTACAAACCGGGCGTTACATTTACACTCCTGGCGATACTATCTTGGGTTACGATCGTTATGGTGGTGCTTTAAAAGAAGCTGGTAATGCAACACGTACAGGCTATTATATCAATAAGTTTTTACGGGCAGATGGCGACGAAGTCTTTGAAAGAGATCACATGCAAGTTGTC
Organism: Draconibacterium sp.; assembly: GCA_041583785.1. Taxonomy (GTDB): domain Bacteria; phylum Bacteroidota; class Bacteroidia; order Bacteroidales; family Prolixibacteraceae; genus Draconibacterium. Next base: position 47,247 of record JBFHFE010000014.1, read on the forward strand.
CTTCTGCGTTTGTCAGAAATGTATTTGAACTATGCCGAATGCCAGATGGAATTGGGTAATGCCGACGAAGCACGCAAATATATTGAGCCGCTTAGAAGTAGAGTGGGCTTGCCAACAGCGGAAACCATTACCATGGATGACATTCGTCACGAACGCAGGGTTGAAATGGCCTTTGAAGGCAACCGGTTCTGGGATGTACGTCGTTGGAAAATAATGGATGAAACAATGGTTGACCAGGAAAAGGTGGAATGTGTAATTGATTATACCGGGGATACTCCTGTTGCAAAATATAATTACGTGTTTTTGCAGGAGCGTAATTTTAACGAAGCCTATTATTATTTTCCAATTCCTGCAAGTGAAATTGAGAAAAATCCGAATCTGGAGCAGAACCCGGGGTATTAATTGAATGAATAGAAATGGATTCCATAGTTTGAGTTAGTTAGAATAGTGAAGCGCGTGCTTTGTTGCGCGCTTCACTTAAACACTGAATAAAAAGGATTCTGCTAAGCTTAATATGTTCTTTTTATCGCTATAAGCTTCTGTTTTTTAGCAGTCGAAATTACTGAAATAGAATCCGATCGAATTGCAAAAAATCCCATGTAACTCAGCAGTGATTATCTTTTCGAATCAAAATATCCTTTAAAATAGAATAAAAAAAAATATAAAATTAATTGGAAAAGATTATGAAAAACATTGTAGCAACATTGATATTAACCGTTTTAGTACTGGTTGTGTTTGCTCAAAAAGAGAGTAAAAACATGGACGAAATGTGGGGCGAAACGAGTGTTGCTGTCGATGCCCTTACAAGTGGTCGGGCTAAACTGTTCGACGAAAGTAATTTTGGAATGTTTATTCACTGGGGCTTATTCTCGCATTTGGGAGGTGTTTGGAAAGACACAACTTATTACGGTATTGGAGAGTGGATTATGAATCCGCGGGTAGCCAATATTCCCCCGGCTGAATATATGGAAATTGCCAAAGATTTTAATCCCAGCGATTTTGACGCAAAAAAAATAGCAAAACTTGCCTACGATGCGGGAATGAAATACATTATTATTACCAGCAAGCACCACGAAGGTTTTGCCATGTTCGAGTCGGAAGCCAGCAAATTTAATATTGTTGATGCAACTCCATTTGCGCGCGACCCCATGAAAGAATTATCAGAAGCATGCCACGAACTTGGTTTGGGATTTGGATTTTATTATTCGCATAACCAAGACTGGACAAGCCCGGGAGCTCATGGTGGGCCGCTAAAAAATGCAGATGGTTCAAAAGCAAGCTTTAAAAAATATTTTTACGATAAATGTAAACCTCAGGTAAAAGAAATCTGCACAAATTATGGCGAAATCGATTTTGTATGGTTCGATACGCCTGGAGATATGCCCAAACAATTTGTGATTGAATTGGCCGAAATGGTGCGCGAGCTACAACCCAACGCAATGCTTTGTAGCCGAATCGGTCATGGAATGGGCGACTATGCCAGTAAAGGCGACATGGAAGTTCCTCCACGAAATATTGAAGGTTTGTGGGAAACCTGCGATACTAACAATGACTCGTGGTCGTTTGCATGGTACGATAACAATTTTAAAAGTCCAAAAGAAACCCTAAATCGATTGATTTCAACCGTGGGAAGAGGAGGTACTTATTTATTTAATGTGGGTCCTGATGCAAAAGGAAACATTCCGGTAATTGGCATCGAATTTCTGGAACAAACCGGACAATGGATAAAAAAATATCCACAAGTAGTTTACGGAGCAGGCAGCTCGCCATGGGGACACGCGCTACCATGGGGCGACATTACTACTAAAGATAATTCCCTGTTTCTTTCGGTTTTTGAATGGCCTCAAAACGGACAACTGTATTTACCCGGATTGAGTAGCGAAATTGTTTCGGCCAAAGTATTAAATGGTACAGAGATAAGCTATGAGCAAAATGAAAATTGGACAGTTTTTAAGCTGCCCTGCGAACCTGCCGATGCGCCTGTTTCTGTTATCGAAGTTAAATTAGCAGAGCCTGCTGCTGGTGCACAAGTAAATCAAAACCATGGCATTTATCCAAATATACCGGCTACTTTGTTAGCTGAATTTGCAGAGGTGACCAGAGCCGAAAAGGACGAAATAAAGTGGATGGAGAAATTTGGTGAGTGGAAACATGTTACTCAAATTGCAAAGTGGGAAACAAATAGTCACGCCAAATGGATGGTGGATGTATGTGAGCCAGGTTATTACTACCTCGATTTAAATTACAAAGGCGAGGGGCGCTTGGTGTGGAAAACAACCACCGACGAAGGAATTAGGGTTCAAAATCAACAAGCGGCAACCGAAAAATATCAAAATTACCACATGGGAATTATTGAGTTTAAAACAGCGGGTAAACATACAATATCGGTTTCGTTGGTAGAAGGAAATCCTGAAACCTCGAGTCTAAAGTCAGTGCTAATAAAACCTATTCACTAAAATTAAATTGTTAAAAAATTACCACGAATAGTTGGGGTAAAATATTGATGGATAAGAAGCCTAAAGGCAGGAATTATTCTAATGTTTAATCTCAATTTATACTTGAAACGACAACAAATACTCCTGGTTAAATCTGTAATTTTATGAAATTAGAGTTTTAACCTGGAGATTTTTATTTTACAATGAAACACCAAATTAAACCGGTAAAAGTAAGCTGCTTCTTTTTGTTTTTTAGTCTTATTCTTTTTGCTTGCAACAACGAGGAACAAGATAAACAACTACTCTTACAAACCATCGAAGAATACGAGAATGCATGGGCAAGTGGAGATTTTTTGAAAGTGGAATCGTTTTTTTGCGACAGGGCCAAACGCCTGCACACCGAACCTTATGTATGGGATCGAAAAGAAATTAAACGCTACTTTACTGAAAGAGCCAAGCAAGAAAAGGATCAATCAAAAACTTTTGTGAAAAATGCCTGGAAAAAAGAACGGGAATATCTGGAAATTAGGGTAGAGGGAAATATTGCCTACGATGTTTTTACAACCGACCGTTTTAAAGCCATGCACATTTGGGAAAAACAAAACGATGGCTCCTGGAAAATTATTTACGATGTAGGTATGTTAAATTATCCTTGCGATAACTAAACCGAAAGTACCGACTAACAAACATAACTTAAACCATGAAAAAACCGAGAAGACTATTTCTTTTAAGCATTTTTTGCCTTGTTTTAGTTTTTTGTGGAAATGCGCAAGAGGAAACCTTGCCCGAACTAACTGATGGCAAAGCTCCTGGAAATTACAAGGACCTTTGGGCTGATTTCGATCCCCGAAAGGAACCTCTTGATACCGAAATTTTACAAGAATGGGAAGAAGATGGCGTGATTATGCAAGTTCTTCGATATCGAATCGGAGTTTTTAAAGGGCAAAAAGCTATGATAGCTGCAATTTATGGCTATCCCAAAGGGGCAAAAAATCTTCCAGGTTTGTTGCAAATTCATGGCGGCGGACAATACGCCGATTACCGGGCAGTGCTTACCAATGCCAAACGAGGTTATGCAACGCTTTCTATTTCGTGGGCAGGACGGATAAACGCTCCTGATTACAAAGTAACGCCTAACGAAGTGAAACTATTTTGGGCCAACGACACCGCAAATGCCAACTACAAATTAACCACCGATTGGGGCGCTTTAGATGGATATCATGCGCCATGCAGGAATGAGAAAAATGATTTTAGCCTGGTGGAAGCCAATGCCTGGACACTAGATTCAATAGAATCACCTCGCAACAACAGCTGGTTTTTGGCGGCTTTAGGCGCGCGGCGCGGATTAACTTTTCTGGAGCAACAAGCACAGGTTGATCCTGAAAAATTGGGTGTTTACGGGCATTCGATGGGAGGGAAGCTAACGGTTTTAACTGCTGCCGATAAACGCGTAAAAGCTGCCGCCCCATCATGTGGGGGAATAAGCAATAACTACAATGAAAATGAGCTTTATGAAAAAACTATTGCCGACAATGCCTATTTGAAAAAGATTCGTTGCCCGATAATCTTTTTAAGTCCGGCAAACGATTTTCACGGGCATTTGCGCGACATTCCCAATGCTGTTAATCTGATAGAAACAGATGATTGGCGAGTAGTTAGTTCACCACATCATAGTCATCAAGACCACGGCAATTTTGAAGTAAGCGGTTTGCTTTGGTTCGATCACTTTTTAAAAGGCGAATTTATTTATCCGGAAACACCAGAAGCAGAACTGGTTTTGAAAACGGAAAGTGGAACACCCGGGCTTACAGTTACGCCCGATCCTTCAAAAGAAATTCTTGAGGTAGAAATTTATTATACACAACAAGCCGATTTTCCTGATGATGTTCCGGAGAGGGAGCATCGAAAAAGTCGTTTCTGGCAATATGCCAAAGCGGAACAAAATGGAAATACCTGGACCGCAGAATTACCGCTGGCATCCATTGATAAAACCCTTTGGGCTTATGCGAATATACGCTATAAACTAAAGGAGCCGGTAACAGGCGCCGGATATTACTATCGAATTTATACCGTTGATAATTTCAATTTATCGTCTCCAATAAAAATGGCAACACCAAAGCAGTTGAAAAGTGCGGAGGTAAAAGTAAGGCTAAAACCTTCTCTTTTAATTGAGGATTTTAAAGGCGATTGGCAAAAAGACTGGTTTGCCTATAAACCCGACAAATGGGAGTTGGCTACCCATAAAATTTACAACGAATTATGGAAAGCACCTGAAAATGCTGTGCTGGAATTTAGTGTATTAAGTGCAGAGCAAAACACATTGGTGGTGAGCTCTAATTCGTATGCGGCTGAAATTCAGCTGAAAGGAAGCGATAAATGGCAAAAATGTAAAGTGTCGGCCAAAGACCTTAAAAATGCACTTGGAGAATCGTTGTCAGATTGGTCAGCCGCCCTGGAATTAAAATTCAGTGCAAACGGCAGTTTTCGCGAAAAAGCCGCCGGAGAAGTCCAGAATATGGAATTGGGTGCAGAATGGAAAGGCGAGAAGCCTGAGTTTAAAAACTTGGGATGGATTAAAAAATAACGAATAAATACGATCGAATAAAATGAAGCATTTAATTTTTGCCTTGGTACTACTCATTTTTGGTGCAGTTTCCTATGGTCAATCAATCAAAATAAATGGAGATACTCCGTGGGTAATAAGCGAGGCAGACTATGAAAACATGCCCATTCAAAAAGCAATTCGCGATGCTGAACGCGACTGGTATAAGGTCTTTGGTTATCCGCCAGTGATTTATAAAAATAAACCGGCTGGTTCTTGGGACGGACCTGTAATTGTTTTTGGTTCGGTTGAAAATGCAGGAAAACTGGTTGAAAACAAAGTTCGAGAAGGGAAAGAGCAATTTCATCTTTTTCTTGGTAAAGTTGAAGAAGGAAACCCTGCTGTTGCCGCAGTTGGCGGCGATACACGTGGCACTATTTACGCCATTTACTCCTTTTGCGAGGAAGTGTTGGGAATTGACCCGATGTACATTTTTACCGACAACATTCCTGAAAAACAAACTGAAATTGAATTAAAATCAGATTTTGAAATCATTTCGGAAACACCAACTTTCGAGTATCGTGGCTGGTTTTTGAACGACGAAGAGTTGCACGACGGTATGCACCGCGACCCGCTTGGTGGCAACGTAATTTCGATGGATTGGATGGATAAAATCCTTGAAACCCTTTTGCGCTGCAAGTGTAATATGATTGCTCCCGAATCGGCTCCTTATTCCGATGCTACGGTTTATGACCTTTGTAAACGCCGCGATGTGGTAATTACCTTTCACCACATTCTTCCGGTTGGTTTGAATATGATGGACTGGCCCCAAGGAGTTCCTTTTTCATACATCACTCATAAAGATATTTTGGAAGATGCCTGGCGTAAATCAGCAAAGGTTTTAGCCGACAAAAAAGTTGCCTGGACAATCGGTTTTCGGGGCGAATCCGACGGGGCATTCTGGAACAGCGACCCGGCAGCTCCAAAAGATGAGCAAGGGCGAGCTGATGTTATTTCAGAGGCAATGCACAAACAGGTGGAAATCATTCGCGAAGTGGATCCGGATGCAACAATTATTGCCGCTCTATGGAATGAGCTGGGTGAATTTTACAACAAAGGGATTTTGAAAGTTCCGGATGGAGTTTGCAAAATGTTTGCTGATGATGGACGCGGCTTTATGCGCGACAAGGGTGATGGTTCAGACCTTGACCCGGGCGATGGTCTTTATTACCATGTAATGATGCAAATGCTTACCCAAAACCGTACCACTGAAGCTGTTCCGCCGGCACGTTTTTACAGCGAATTAAAACGATATGTGAAAAGAGGGGCAACAAAATATGCTATTATTAACGTAAGTGGAATTCGTCCGGCAGCCATGTCGGTAGAAGCCATTAGCGATTTTTTGTGGAATGCAGAACCGGCTTTGAGTAAATCGCCCGAAGTGGCAATGGAAGCGTATTTAAACGATTGGTACGCTAAAGAGTTTACGCCTGAATTGGCACAAAATCTAACCGATTTACGCCTGCACTATTACAACATTCCATACATGCGCGACGAGATGCCTGTGCAAGGGCATTGGAGAGGTGCCCGCGCCGAACACTTGCTGCAAACCCTTACCCAGAGTTTGTTGCAAAATGTGGCGATTGCTTTACGAAATGATAAAAGCTTGAACGAAGCAAAAGACCTTTTGGAAGCACAAAGAAGATACATCAGTTTAGAAATGGCCAGGGAGCCACTTACCGAAACCGAAGCGTTTTTTCCTGAATTATGGGAGTCGACTATGGCTTTGGCAAATGAAATTCCTGCCGAAAGAAAGGATTATTATCAATTTCATTTCACCTATCAGGTGGCTGTTCACAAATACTCAAGTGAAATGTTAGCACTGGTTTGTGATGCCTACGAAGCCTTTAGTAAGAGCAATAATAAAGAAGCTTTTGCCAAAGAAATGGAAAAGGCTTTGATGTTGATGGAAAAAATAATTAAAGAAGCACACAAAGCAGAATACGGCAGTTGGGATACCCTGTTTATGCACGTCAGATTAATGGATTTCTGGAAAACACGTTTGATGTTAAAAGCCACAATCGCAAATATAAATGGGGAACCATTTACCGCCGAAAAACGAGGCTACTGGGGTGGTTCTTTCTGGGGAGCAGCCCAGGATTATATGGAATACGGTGATGGCACTTTTCCATATTTCTACAAACACTCTGGCCCAGGCTTGGATGTGTTGGAAAAAATTAAAACAAAATAAATAATAACTAATCTTCAATGTCTTGATTCTAATAGCTAAACAATGATGAATAAACTAAGCTTTACTTTAATTGTACTTTTTATTGTAGCCATTACAAATGCAAAAGAACAAAAGGTCTTTAACATAAAAGACTACGGAGCAGTGGGCGATAGCCTTACCATGGATACCAAAGCCATACAAGCGGCAATTGATGTCTGTACGAAAAATGGCGGTGGCACAGTTTGGGTGCCTGCCGGAAAGTTTCAAATCGGAACAATCGAATTAAAAAGTAATGTTACCCTTTCGCTCGATTACGGCGCTTATTTGTTGGGTAGTCGGGATATTAACGATTACAGAACCGATTTAATTGAACCGCGTGAGGGTGGAACTCATTGCCTTATTTATGCCGAAAATTCAAAAAATATTTGCATTGAAGGACTTGGCGTAATCGATGGACGTGGCACACCCGAGGCATTCCCCAGAAAGGGAGGTCAGCCCCGTCCGCGTTTATTGCGAATGGTTAATATCGACCAGCTTACATTTTCAGGAGTAACATACACGCGCCCGGCTTCGTGGGGGATACATATTATCGAGAGTAAAAATGTGCATTTTAACGGAACCATTGTGCGCTTCAGAGATAATGGCTACAACAACGATGGTTTAGACATTGATGGTTGCGAAAATGTTTTAATAGAAAACTGTGATATTGATGCCGGAGACGATGGGATTTGTCTGAAAAGCTCGCTGCTTCCTTGTCGCAATTTTGTGGTTCGTAACTGTAAAGTAACAAGTGGAACTGCTCCACTTAAATTCGGAACCTCTTCGCGCGGCGGATTTATCGATGTAAAAGTTGAGAATTGTTATTTCTACGATTGCCCAATGGGAGCAATTAAACTGCAATTGGTTGATGGTGGCAAATTGGAGAACGTTGACATTTCGCGCATTGTAATGGAGAATGTGGGTAACCCAATTTTTATACGTTTGGGAAACCGCGGACGTGATTACGATAAAGCCAAAGGACAAAAATTTCATAAAGATGTTGAGCCGGAAGGTGTACCGGTTGGAACACTTAAAAATGTGCGTATAAGCGATGTTGTTGCAACAGTTACGGCTGAAGATAAAGCCAGTGCAATGAAGATGACACACATGCGTAAAGATTTGGAAAGCCGAACTGATGAAGAGTGGAAATATATGGGAAAAACAAAATCGGGTCCGATTATGATTGCCGGAATTCCCGGGCACTACATTGAGAATGTTTTGTTGGAAGATATTGAAATCTCATATCCCGGTGGCGGAACGGCTGAAGAGGCTAAAATTGAGGTTGCCGAAGACGAAGCCCGTTATCCCGAACAGTTTTTCTTTGGCATATTACCTGCGTGGGGAGCATATGTTCGACATGCTAAAAACGTTCATTTTAAAAATGTAAAAATGAACACCCGAACACCCGACAAACGCGAAATGATTGTTTTGGATGATGTGGAAGGCTTTATTAACGAATAGAAGCACTGCCTTTTAGCTAAAGAATAGAGAAAAAAACAATTTTAATATAGAATGATGAATAAAAAAGACATGAGATTAATATTACTTTGTTTAAGTGTAATATTATCAGCCTGTAAGGGCACTGTTAAAGAAAAAGAAAGTACGCCAACAGATAAACCAAATATTGTGTTTATCTATGCCGATGATTGGGGTTTTGAAGATTTGGGGAGTCATGGTAGTACATTCTGTACAACGCCAAATCTGGATAAAATGGTTGAAGAGGGAATGGATTTTCAGAACTTTGCGGTATGTAATCCGGTTTGTTCTCCAAGCAGAACCGCTGTCATGACCGGAAATTTCCCTGCCCGTCATTCTGTTCACGGACATTTTGCTACGGTGTCATCGCATATGAAAAGAGGAATGCCCGATTGGCTTGATCCGAGTGAGGTAATGTTGCCACGTTTATTAAAAGATGCAGGTTACACCACAGCTCATTATGGTAAATGGCATTTATCCAATAATTTTGTACACGATGGTCCATCACCACTTGAATATGGATACGATGATTTTGATGCATTTAATATATCGGATCAATTTCCGCAAATGAGTACAGACTCAACCATGACCCGAACTTTGAATTTTATTGAGAAAAACAAAGAGAAACCTTTCTTTGTAAATATTTGGGTTCATGCCACGCATACTCCGCACTATCCAAAAGAGAAATTCCTGGCACAGTTTTCTGATTTAGATGAACAGCAAAAAGTGTATGCAGCAGTTATTGCCGAAGCCGATTATAATATCGGGTTATTGTTTGCCAAATTAAAGGAGTTAGGTTTAGACGAGAAGACATTGGTTGTTTTTTCTTCCGATAATGGTCCTGAAATAACCGGAACAGATGAACATAAAATGTCAGACGATGCTTCTACTGGTCCGGGCTTTGGAACTTATTATTCTGTTGGAGAAACAAAGGGTTTAAAAGGACGAAAACGTTCCTTGTATGCCGGTGGTATTCGCGTTCCATTTATTGTTCGTTGGCCTGGTGTTGTACCCGCCAAAGTAATTGATAAAACAACGCCTTTAGCAGCTGTTGACATATTGCCAACTTTCGTGGAATTAGCCGGCGCAACCTTACCCGAAAACTACAAACCCGATGGAGAAAGCATTGTTTCTGCCATAAAAGGTGAATCATATAAGCGAGAATCAATTATTTATTGGCAGTGGCTTGCTGCAAATGAAAACACAGATTTTTGGCCGAGCCTTGGAATTTGCGATGGAGAATGGAAACTACTTCAGAATAGGGAATTTAACAGAACGGAGCTTTATAATATAAATACCGATTGGGCAGAACAGAACGATCTTGCCGGGCAAAATCCTGAAAGAGTAAAAGAACTGGAAGCAAAATTGGATGCTTGGGTACTAACGCTTCCTGCTAATCCTCCGGCAAGCTGCTTTTCTGCCGAAAGGGATGAATTAATAAATCAAAAGTAAACTGATGAAACGATATTTAATTGCAATTATTTGTGCTTTGACAATTATAAACGCCAATGCCCAAACCGCTTCTGAAAAAAACTCACTCCTGGGCTCATGGGGAGTTCGCCTAATTGTTGAAGGTGGGGTAGAATTGGATAGAGCCAGCGAAAGCAGTGACTGGGTAAAAGGTGCACAGGAAATTGTGGATAGCCTTCCAACGGTCAGTCACGTATTTACAAACTTCACACACCGTGCCAGTGGTTATTGGTTTACCTTAAGAGATAATCCTTATGTTGACATTGCAAAGGAAATTCACCCTGAATTTGTGCCGTCTCTCGAAAACGAACAAATCATTTTAGATGTAATTGATGTATTGAAAAAGGGAGGAAAAAAAGTTATTCTTTACATCGCCACCGATGGTCCGTCAGCACGATCAGGTACACGTGATAATGCTGAATATAAGGCAGCCTGGGAGAAATATTACAATGCGAAATTTGATGGAGACGAAGGCTTAGCCTATCGTACTTTATGCAAAGGGTTTATCGAAAGGTTTAAAGGTTTAGCCGATGGGTATTGGTTAGATCACGTGGGTGGAATAGCAGGAGAATTAACCGACTTTGTGGACATGATTCGAGAAACCGACCCGACAGCAATGATTGCTTGTAATGGCATCGTAGAAAACGAGCGAAGAAACAATTCGCATTGGTTCAAAGATAAAAATGGCGAATTTTTACTAGTGGCCTCTGATGGAATAAATGACCCCGATGATGAAGCGTATAAAATAAGGTCATTTAATGTGGATGATGCCGGTGTTGATTTTACCTCGGGACATCCTACTCCTTTAGCTTGGGGGGCACCACCCAATTCATGGGCTTATGAAGAGTTTTCCTTTCCTGAAATAGTTGAAGCAATGGCTAATTATAATCCGATTAAACATACTGTAAAACATGCCTGGATGCCAATGCGCATGAAATGGACGAGTCCAAAGGCTAAATTAATGTTTGATGTTGAACAAGCTTACCGTTTTGTACGAACTTTAACCGATGCAAATTGCGCCATAACATGGGGAAATACAAATACCAATGGACTTATTACAAGGGATGAAATGCAGGTGATGAAAGAAATCGACAGGAGAATGCAAATGAAACCGATGCCCGATTATGTTCCATATAAAAGGCCGATAGGGGCTAAACTGGTGGGGGAAACAAACTAATCCCATATGTAATTTAATCCCATGAAAGTCGCATGTTTGAGGGAAAGTGTAAAGGGGCAAACACAAAAGGATATGTATAAAAGTAACACCATAAAACTACTCTCCCTGATACGACATTTAGAGAGGGAGAAGAGGGAGAGTTTCATGTGTCTGATTATTAACTGTTAAGCCAAGTTGTAATCACATGTAAAAGATAAACAAAATCAGTTATTCCCTTTTTCTGGTTGCTTTTTTACTTTCATTTGTTTCATGCTTTAGTGAAACAAAAAATAGAGCTTCAAAAGGAAGGTCAAAACAGGCACAAGCTAATTTCTTTCAAATTCTGACCGCTGATTAGGGTGGGAGATCTTGGTTCTTTTGGGTATGTTTTTATAGAATCACCAAACATCGACAAATTTTGGGTTGATGTGGAAGGTTTTGTAAATGAATAAACCGATACATGAAAATTTAAATAAAACCTAAAATATGAAGCTGTTTATAATCTTTTTCGTAACACTATTCCTTTTCTCATGCCGAAATACCGAACCCCGTCAAATTTCATTGGGAGTTGATTATGAGTCTTTTCTGGCGCAGCACGATATGCATTGGAATGAAATTCCGCATCGTTGGGAAGTGGCCCCGTACTCGGGTAACGGAAATGTAGGTTTCCTTTTTTATCGCACGGAAAGTGAAGGGAATAATATCATGTCGATTTATACCGGGCGGCATGATTACTATGACCATCGTGAAGCTCCCAAAGAAAATCAAATGCTCTGGATATACAGAAGCCGCCTGCCTCTTGGCCATTTTAACCTGGTGTCGAAAGGCGATATTATTGGAGTGGATTTGAAATTGAGTTTGTGGAATGCCGAACTTTCAGGAAGCGTAAAAACGACAAAGGGTGAGTACCAGATAAAAGGTCTTACACACAGCGAAACCGATGTTGTTTATTTTGAAACGCGATGTATTGAAGGGGAGTCCATAAACATTACATGGCACCCCGAGGCTCCGGTTCCACCAGTTTGGGAAACGCTTCAAGCCGGGGGTGGCCCGAAAGGGGGCAGCTGGGAAAAAATGCGAAACGATTCGATGATAATGCCACCGTCTTACACCTTAAGCGAAGTTGATGGAATGCAATTTTGTTACCAGCCTTTGTACAAGAACCGCGGCGAAACCACAACAGCTTGGGAAATTACCGGAGATGAGGCGGGTAAGCAGCAGTTAATTATAAGTATCCATCATAGTTTTCCGGAACACAACAGTATGGAAATTGTAGGCAAAAATCTAAATCAGGCGAAATCACTTCTTAAAAATCATTCTTTTTTTAAAACGCATTACGAGTGGTGGCATAAATATTATCCATTAAGTTTCCTGACCATAAACGATCCTGAAAAAGAAGCATTCTACTGGATTCAGATGTACAAGTTTGCTTCAGCAACTCGCAGTAACGGACCTATAATGGATTTAATGGGGCCGTGGTATCATAAAACTTTCTGGCCAATGGTTTGGGGCGATTTAAATGTGGAGCTGCAATATTGGACGCACCTCACTGCTAATCGATTGTCAGTGGGGGAATCACTGCCCAACTGGATCGATAAATATGCCAAAAATTTGGAACAGAATGTACCCGAGCATTGGGAGAACAGCGCAGCGATTGCAGCTTTGTTGCCACAGGATTTACTTGCTTATGATCATGGGAAAGTTCCTGATATGCTTGCCTGGGTTTTGAATGATTATTGGTTGCATTGTCAGTACGCGGGCGATCGCGAACGTATGCGCGTCAAACTGTTCCCTTTGTTGAAAAAGACAGCTAATAGTTACCTGAATTATTTAAAAGATAATCCGGTTGAAGCTACTGATGGAAAAATTCACATAAAAAATAGTTGGTCGCCCGAATATCCGGGAGGACATGGGCAGGACATCAACTTTACTATTGCCTTAATGCGTTGGTGTTTTCAGACCCTGGTCGACATCAATAATGAGCATCAACTAAATGATCCTTTATTACCTGAATGGCAGAATATTTTGGATAACCTGGTCGAATTTCAAATTGACGAGAATGGTTTGAAAATTGGAAAAGATATTCCTTTTGATAAACCCCATCGCCATTATTCGCATCTGCTCGGGTTTTATCCCTTGTATGTTATAACTCCGGAAAACGACAGCGATAAAAAGCTTTTGCGAACTACTTTGGATCATTGGCTCGATGTGTCGATAAACAGTGGTATTAAAGTAGGGGCCATGCCGGTTACAGGATATACTGCCACGGGAGCGGCTTCGATGTACGCAGCATTGGGCGATGCTGAAAAGGCATATTATTATCTCGATTTTTTAATTCAGCATAAAAATGTATCGCCAACAACGATGTATGCCGAAGGTAATCCGGTTATTGAAAGTCCCTTGTCGTTTGCCACTTGCGTACACGACATGTTGTTGCAAAGTATGGGAGGCATTATTAAAGTGTTTCCTGGTACACCTAAGGGTTGGGGAGATGCTGCATTTTATAATTTGCGAACACAGGGTGCATTTTTGGTTAGCGCCAAAAAGAAAGAGGGAGTAACACAGTTTGTAAGTATCGAAAGTCTGAAAGGGGCTGCATGTGTCATTCAACCGGATGTAATAAATCCACATATTTATATTAATGGGAAGGAGATTTCTGAGCCTAAGCTTGTAACAAAAGATGACAAAGGATATTATACTATCGATCTTGAAAAAGGAGAGACAGCAATTTTTACGTCATCGAAATTGGAACAAACGGATTTAAGGATCAACGCAATTTCAGTGAAGAAAGAGAACCGTAATCTTTTTGGTTTTAGTAAAAAGACGAAAAGACTTCCCGGACATCAGTACTATTCTACTAAAAACAAGTAGTATTTGATAATAGCTAAATTAGGAAATGAAGGAGAAAACTTTGCTATGTAAGATTCAAGCAAAAGGTTGACCGAAAAGAGAATCAAACTTTACCATAAAAGTGGAAACTTTATAGCATTAAACCAATGCCTAAATTTTATGAAACTATTCAGAATAAAAGTTCTGCATAAACTGTCGCTATGCCTTTTAATTTTACTTTCAATTTCAGGATGTCAAAATAATAACCAAAACATTGAAATAAATTTTACTTCGTCACTGAGTACGTGTTTGTATGGTAAACAGGTATCAGAAACCATGGGTGGCTTAGAGTTACTGCGCGGCGATTTTATTCCATGGAAAGGAAATGCCAGTTTGAGCTGGGATGTAAACATCCCCGATGCCGATGAGTATGAATTATACCTGATTGCCAATGTCGGTAAAACCGGTGATGGAAAGAGAATAACTGTTGAAACGGCAAATAAAAAATACGAATATACTTTATCTACTACTTCAGGGCCTTTTCAGGGAGGCGAGAACTTTCAGGTAAAAGAACCGAAGAATTTCGAAAGGATAAAACTCTCGGGATTAATAGTGTTGGATGCAGGAAAACAAAAAATTGCCATCGCCACTTCAGGTATTGAAAATGATGAGATTCTCTTTGATTTTCGTTCTGCAGAATTATTGCCGATTTCAAAAAAGGTAGCAATCGCAAATGAAGAAACAAGGGCAAAAAATGCCAGGGCAAGTGTCAATTGGTTGGTGGAAACAGGTTACGGTTTAATGTTTCACTGGACTTCGCAAAGTGTTCAATCCGATGGTTCGATTAAACCTTATGAGGATGCTGTAAATGATTTTGATGTGGAAAAGTTCGCCAGCATGGTAGAAGAAACCGGGGCAGGTTATGTGCTATTTACCATTGGTCATGCCGAGTCGTATTGCCCGGCACCATTAAAAAGCTGGGAGCGCATTCATCCGGGGCACACAACAAAGCGCGATTTAATTAAAGAAATTGCCAACGCTTTAAATAATAAAGACATTCGATTACTCTGTTATTTAAACGGTCCATTAGCATTTAAATTCCCAAAAAATAAGACAACGCCGGAACAAAATCAGGCATTTATTGCCAACTATACCGATATCCTTACCGAAATGGGAAAGCGATATCAAGACAAAATAGTGGGGTATTGGTTCGACAGTTGGTATCGAATTTTCGAGGGATTTCCGGAAGTCCCGTTCGAAGATTTTTATAAGGTAACTAAAGTTGGAAACAAAGACCGGATTATCTGTCTGAATCCCTGGATTTATCCGGATGTAACCCCCTGGCAGGATTACTGGTCGGGCGAAGTTCAGGATCCCATCGGGCTGCCGGAAAACGGTTACATGAACAACGGACCTTCACCACATCTTCCTTATCAAGCTTTGTTGACCATGGAAAAACATTTGTGGGTTCAGCAAGAACCGGTAATCTCTGACCCAAAATTCACCTCCGAACAGCTAAGTTCTTACATAAAAGAATGTATGGAAAACGGAGGTGCCGTTACCATAAACCTCGCCATTTACCAGGATGGTACTGTTGGTGAAAAAGCTTTGCAGGTAATGAAGGGTGTAAAAGAAAATATTCGAAAATAATTAAGCAATAAATAAATGAAACAGTTAATTACTAGAATTAAAAGAGTCACTCTTTTTGTTTTTTTAGCCTTGGGAACTTTTGTTTGTCATTCGAAACAAAAACAGCCCAATATCATTTTTGTTTTTGTCGACGATATGGGCTTTGGCGACCCAGGTTGTTATGGAAACCAGGTAATAAAAACACCCAACATCGATAAAATGGCTTCCGAAGGAATTCTGTTTACCAATTTCACGGTGGCTTCCCCTGTTTGTTCGCCGTCGAGGGTAGCAATGATGACCGGTCAATATCCTGCCCGTACGCGTTTTCATGGGCATTTGGCAAGTCTTGAACTTAACAAGGAGCGAAGTATGCCAAATTACCTCGATGCAGATATTCCAACCGTAACCAAGCTGTTGAAATCGGCAGGCTATGCTACCGGACATTTTGGAAAATGGCACATGGGCGGCCCTCAGGATAAAAATGCCCCGGCTCCTGAAAAATACGGGATTGATGTGAGTGCAACGGTTTTGAGTAATGGTCCAGGCTACAAAAAGAAAGGCGAAACCCGTGCCAATTCTTCATATCGTATAATGCAGCACACACTCGATTTTATTGAAACAAACGCCGGCAATCCGTTCTTTATAAATTGTTGGATAGTTGATCCTCATTCGGTGCTGGAGCCCAATGACGAGCAGCTCAATAACTATCCTGAACTAAAATCGTTAGCGAAAGGATTTACCAGCGCAACACAGGTTTATAGTGCAGTAATTAGCGATATCGATAATCAAATTAAAAGGCTGTTTGATAAACTGGAAGAATTGGGGATTTCTGAAAATACGCTGGTTGTTTTTTCAAGCGATAACGGGCCCGCACCAATTTGGGGGATTGATACTTCGCATAGCGGAACAGGAAGTGTTGGGCCGCTTCGGGGTTGTAAAGCCAGTTTATACGAAGGGGGTATCCGTGTTCCCTTTATTGTTCGCTGGCCCGGGCAAATTCCTGCAGGGAAAGTGGATGATGAAACTATAATCTCCGGGGTTGATTTACTGCCAACCTTTTGTAGCCTTGCTGGTGCCGAATTAAACAAAAACCTGAAGATTGATGGCCAGGACATGACCAAAGCTTTTATGGGAGAGATGGTTGAAAGGGAAAATCCTTTAATGTGGGAATATCGTTTTAGTCCATGGGGGAGGCATATTCAAAATAGTCCGGCACTGGCCATCCGCGCTGGCGACTGGAAGCTAATGATGAACCCCGATGGGGGACGTATTGAATTGTACAACCTGAAAGAAAATCCGTGCGAGGTGGACAACCTGGCCAACGAATATCCCGATGTGGCTAAACGAATGAGTACACTGTTGCTTAAATGGCACAATTCTCTTCCCGATGTGGAATCGATGCCCGAATCGGCAGGCTCATTCGACTACCCCTGGCCCGAAAGTAAATAATTTGAATGTAAGCTTCTTAATTTGATAAAATGGATAATAGCTCAAGACGTAATTTCATTAAAACTTTAGCCTTTGGTACAGGAGCCTTGTCTTTACCAATAATACCGCTTTTACCGGGCTGTGTCAGGGTAAGTAAAAAAGGTCATTTAATACCGGTTGACAAACAATTATCGGCGGAATGGATGAAGTCGCTTACTGAGCGCGGCCAGGCTGAAATTTACACATCGAAACGCGATGAATTAAAATACATTGGCATGCCCGTGGGGGGTATCTGCACCGGCCAGTTATACATTAGTGGCGATGGAAAACTATGGTTGTGGGATATCTTTCAGTCAAATTACGAAAGAGAAGGACCTGCCGAAGAGAAAAAATGGCGCTTAGATCAGTTTTCTATGGGAGGCCTGTACCAAAAACCACGCACTTCATCAAAAGAAAATAACCGCTTTCAGGTTGAAAGTGGATTTGCCATTCGCTACAAAAACGGAGGTCAGGAAAAATATTATCCCCTAAATAAAAAGGGCTTCGACAATATCTCATTCAGAGGGGAATACCCACTTGCCAAAATTTCGTATAAACAAGATGAATTGCCCTTTACTGTTAAGCTGAAAGCATATTCTCCATTTATACCTTTGAACGTTAAAGAATCTGGAATTCCGGCAACAGTTATGTCGTACCAGATTAGTAATGAAGGCAAAGAAGATATAAACCTTGACGTAGGAGGATGGTTGGAAAACAAAGTGTGCCCGCAGGTGGCAGATGTGGATTTTAGGCGCACCAACAAGGTATTTAAAAGTAAAAACAAAACAACGATATTTATGACCGCAGCGGGTGCTGGTTTAAGTGCCCGCAAAGGTTTTGGAAATATGGCAATCTCTTTAATCGGAGATGCTGCAAATCACAAGGCCACAGCTCGCTTAGATTCTGATGATTACGAATCGGGGGTATTCGCTGAAAATGGCGCTGCCAAAGCCGATTTTAAGGTAAGTCAAGCAGCAATTGGAGGTATATCTATTTCACTAAATCTCTTGCCCGGAGAAAGTAAAACGCTTACATTTCTTGTAAGTTGGTATTTCCCATATTATAACGAACATCCAACAGATGGAAGCCAGATGGGGGCAATTGAAGGCCTCGACAAAATGAAGCGGTATTATGCGAATTTCTATTCAGATGCCAATGACGTTGCCTCTTTTCTTGCGAACGACTTTGACCGACTGTCAAACACTACCCTGCAGTGGAATCGTACGTGGTACGACTCTACATTGCCCTATTGGTTGTTAGACCGCTCATTTATATCCATGGATTGTTTGGCTTCGCAAACCAGCCATTTGTTTGACAATGGCCGATTTTGGGGCTGGGAGGGGGTTGATTGT
This sequence comes from Draconibacterium sp., assembly GCA_041583785.1. GTDB lineage: Bacteria > Bacteroidota > Bacteroidia > Bacteroidales > Prolixibacteraceae > Draconibacterium. The sequence continues at coordinate 65,872 of JBFHFE010000014.1, forward strand.
TGTCCGGGTACTTGTACTCATGTTTGGCAATATGCGCAAGGAATGGCACGGATATTCCCATCTATTGAGCGCGATTTGCGAAGCCGGGTAGATTATGGAATTTCCTACGATAAGGGCTTAATCCATTATCGGGGAGAAAATGGCAAAGCGTATGCTGTTGATGGACAGCTGGGAACCATCATACGTGTTTTTAGGGAGCATAAAATGACCACAGATAATAACTTCCTCGCTGAAATATGGCCACGGGTAAAACAGTCGATGCAATATATTATCGACCAGGATGAAAATAAGGATGGCCTGTTGGAAGGAAAACAGCCACACACTTTGGATGCTGCCTGGTTTGGGCCAATGGGATGGATAAGCGGGATGTATTTAGCTGCCCTGAAAGCCTGTGAGCAAATGGCAATTGAATTGAACGATAAGGAATTTGCCTTAACCTGCACTTCAATTTTAAACAAGGGCCCTAAAAACTTTGTCGAAAAGCTATTTAATGGCGAATACTTTATTCACCTGGCTCCCGATTATAATTCTATTAATACGAACGAAGGTTGCCATATCGACCAGGTTCTGGGGCAAAGTTTTGCCCATCAGGTTAATTTGCCAGAAGTTTTACCGCAGAAAGAAACCAAAAAAGCTTTGGAGTCTTTATGGAAATACAATTTTGCACCCGATGCCGGAAGATATGCAGAAGAACATACCATAATTAAGGGTGAAAGAGTTTATGCAATGCCCGGAGAATCGGGCTTACTGATGACAACCTGGCCATATGGCGGAGATGAAAAAGCTGTTCCGGGAATGGCGGAACGCCCCAACGATAAGGAACACTGGATTGGTCCCGGAGGATATTTTGATGAATGCATGAATGGTTTTGAATACCAGGTGGCATCTCATATGGTTTGGGAAAATATGCTTACCGAAGGATTGTCGATTATGAAAGCCGTGCACGAGCGCTACAACGGAGCCAAGAGAAATCCTTACGACGAAGTGGAATGCTCTAGCCATTATGCCCGTTCAATGGCAGCATATGGAATATTCATTGCCGTTTGTGGATTTGAATACCATGGCCCCAAAGGTGTGCTTGGCTTTAGTCCAAAAATATCGCCTGATAACTTTAAAGCTCCATTTGTTACTGCCGAAAGCTGGGGGAGTTTCACCCAGAAAATGCTTAATGGTAACCAGGTAGCCGAAATAGAATTGCTATATGGAAAACTTGAACTAAATGAGTTTAGCGTTGACCAGCTAAAGGGTTTTATTACCAGTAAGGTAGCTGTTTTTATTGATGGAAATTCTGTTAGAGCAACACTTCATAAGGTGTGCAGTAAGTGTACTGTGGTATTTGATGAAAAAACAATTCTTAAGTCTGGTCAACAAATGACTGTAACTCTTACTTAAATCAGAAATAAAGAATAACCAATAAAACCAAAAACATGAACCAAAAACATTTTGTAGCCCTGGTGGCTATGCTGGTTGTCCTGCTTGTGCTGAATCCTTCACCTGATATGGCACAAAGCACAATAGCAGAGGAACTAAACATTATTCCCCACAAGAAATTAAATCCGAATACCCAATGGTTACGAGAGGCTAAATGGGGACTCTTTGCCCACTACCTGGTGCATATGCCAAGTGCCCCGGTTCCCGAAGATATGACCCCGGAGAAATGGAACAAAAAGGTGAATTCTTTTAATGTAAAAGCTTTCGCCGATCAACTTACCGAGTTGGAAGTTCCCTATTTTTTCATAACCATTGGGCAGGGAGGAGGCTATTTCTGTTCTCCTAACGAAAACTACGAACGTTTGCTTGGGCCAAGCGGAGGGAAACTTTCGGAGCGTGACCTTATTGCAGATTTAGCAGAGGAGCTGGTGCCAAGGGGGATTAAATTAGGTGTTTACCTTACTGGCAGGGCAAGAAAGCCGGAAACACAAAAGGAGTGGCTCCAGGTAATTACCGAATGGTCAGAGCGTTGGGGGACCTCAGTTTCAGCATGGTGGCTTGATGGTAACCGCAGTACTAATCCCAATTATAAATTGTTTACTGATGCTTTTAAATCAGGTAATTCAAATGCTATTGTGGCATACAACACAGGCCCCGTTGGAATGAACCGACAACAGCTTGTCCCCGCAACAGAATACGAGGATTTTCTGGCCGGCGAATGCGATTATTTTTTACCAACCAGTGGAATATCACCAAAAGGTCTGGTCGATCGTCGGATTTTTCACCCGCTTGAAACTACCGATTATTACCAAGGGCCTAATATCTCAGGCGATCAGCTACACTTTCTGAACTTTCTGGGAGCCTGGTGGGGAACTGGTGAACCAAGATTTCCCAATGCCCTTGTTAACAGTTGGACCAAACAGGTTATCGATAACTCGGGGGCAGTTACCTGGGATTTGCCACTAAGTGATGAGGGAATTATTCCAGACAGCTATTACAAACAGGTGAAAGCGCTTAGTGAATACATCAATAAATAAGTTAAAAATTTAAATTGATTATCATGACAAAAAAATATCTACCACTGTTGTCTGTATTATTAATCGTAGTTTTTTTAGCCTTACCACATTTTGTGAAAGCACAAAAAGGTATAATTGAAAACTGGCACTATAACCCGGATAAGGAGCTAAATCCAAATACAAAATGGTTACGCGACGCGAAATGGGGTTTATTCACACATTTTATAGGAGGGGGACCAACCGACGAATGGAACAAACGTGTGAATTCATTTGATGTGAAAAAATTGGCTGATCAGTTGGAAGAGTTAAAGGTTCCCTACTTTTTTTTAACCATTGGCCGTCAATATTTTTGTGCACCAAATAAAACCTACGAACGCCTTTTGGGACCCAGTAATGGAAAACTTTCTGATAGGGATTTGGTTGCTGATTTAGCTAAGGAGTTAAATGCCAGGGGGATAAAACTCTGTTTGTATATTACTGCAGTTGGCCGAAATGATTCGGCAGAGAGGCAGGCCATGTGGCGCGAGGTCATTAAAGAATGGTCGCAACGGTACGGAGAGGCTGTTCATGCCTGGTGGATAGATGGTGCAACCTATAATAGCCCGGAGGTTTTTAAAGCCTATACAGCCGCCTTTAAATTCGGTAATCCCAAAGTCTTACTTGCATACAACCCCGGAGCTATTGGTATAAGCCGCGATCAATTACTCCCGGTTACCGAACACGAGGACTACCTTGCTGGTGAGTGCGATTTCATTTTTCCCACATGTGGTATTCGCGTTTTCGATGGGAAAGAATACTATCTGGGGCCTAATATTTCTGGCGACCAGCTGCATTTTCTGAGTTTCCTGGGACCGTGGTGGAGTGGCCGTGTGAAAAGTGAACCCCGGTTTTCCAATGATTTTATAATTAGTTGGACTAAACATGTAAACGATTTTCATGGAACGGTAACCTGGGATTTGCCGGTGGGAGCCGATGGTACATTTACCGATAATTATTTTCAGCAAGTAAAAGCGCTGAGCAATGCTATCAACAACATAAAAAACTAAACTTATTACATAGGATCTATGAAACGAACATAATAAAAAGTCATTTAATACACAGGATGATGATTATGCGAGTTCCTTGAGTTACCTAAAAAATAAACAATTATAAACAGATGAAACGAGCATGAGAAATATTCACACATTGGCGATTTATTAAAATCATGCGAGTTCCATCTTATTCCATAGAAAACAAACAATTTTAATAAGATGAAAATTACGTTATTAAGAATTTCAATTCTATTTGTACTATTTGCTTTTGCAGAAAATACAAAGGCAATAGAAAAAAAAAGGGAAAAGCAGCCCAATATCATTTTCGTTTTTGCCGACGATATGGGTTTTGGCGATTTGGGCTGTTATGGCAACAAGATAATTAAAACGCCTAATCTCGATAAAATGGCAGCGGAAGGAATTTTATTTTCCAATTTTACAGTTTCCTCTCCGGTGTGTTCTCCGTCTAGAGCAGCCATTATGACCGGTCAATATCCGGCGCGCAGCCTCATTCATTATGCCCTTGGTGGCAATGAAAAACACAATAGTAAATTCCAAATGCCCAATTACCTCGACCCCAAAAAGGAAATGCTAACCAGGCTGCTTCAATCTGCCGGATATACAACCGCGCACTTTGGGAAATGGCATCTGGGTAAAACAAAAGATTCACCATCGCCACACGAGTATGGTATTGATGAAGTAAAAATTCATACAGGGACTGTTCGCGATGAAAGCGAACGCTGCTATACGGGTGTTAAACAAGCCGATAAAACCCGAGTATTGATGGATATAACCATCGATTTTGTGGAGAAACATAAGGATAAACCCTTTTTTATTAATTGCTGGATTACCGATCCTCATGCAGTTTTAGCTCCCTCTGCTGAGCAACTGGCAGAATATCCTGAATTGGCATCAAAGGCTAAAGGATTTACAAGTTCCACACAGGTATACAATGCAGTAATTACCGATGTTGACAGGCAGGTGGGAAGGCTGCTCGACAAATTGGAAGAGTTAGGATTGACGGGGAATACGCTACTTGTATTTTCAAGCGATAACGGGCCCGCACCAATTTGGGATACTGCTACAGCGCATAGTGGAACCGGAGATGTCGGCCCTCTTCGTGGATGCAAAGCGAGTTTGTACGAAGGGGGAATAAGGGTGCCATTTATTGTTAGGTGGCCGGGTAGCATTCCGGCAGGAAAGGTGGATAATGAAACCATTATTTCAGGTGTCGACTTGCTGCCTACTTTCTGCAGTCTGGCAGGAGTTGACTACACAAAAATGAACCCTGATGGTCAAGATATGACTCCGGCATTGTTCGGAACTCCAACTAAAAGAACAAATCCTTTGATGTGGGAATTTCGATTTAGCCCTTGGGGAAGGTTATTGCAAGACAGCCCTGTATTGGCCATGCGTGACGGGGATTGGAAATTAATGATGAACCCGGATGGAAGCAGGGTGGAGTTATATAACCTGAAAGACAACTGGTGTGAAGTGGACAACCTTGCCAGCGAAAATAAGGAAATTGTAAAACGAATGAGTAAGCAGGTGCTGGAGTGGCACAAATCTTTGCCTGGCATAGAAACAATATCTGAAACACCGCAAAAACTTAATTATCCCGGCCGATGGGAAAATGTTTTTAATTCAAATAATCCGGAATAAAATGAAACGTAGAAATTTCTTAGGATTATCGTCAGCTGCTTTGGCCGCTACACTTAGTGCAAAATCATCTGTTCTGCAAGCCGATTTTCTGGAAAGGAATTTTGTGGAGGAAGATGTTGAGAAGAAGCTAAATCCAAAAACTAAATGGTTGAGGGAAGCCCGTTGGGGATTTTTTACACATTACCTGCCTCACATGCCTAGCGATAGGGTGCCTGATGACATGACCGGTAAATTATGGAATAAAAAGGTGAATTCATTCCGGGTATCAGATTTTGGCGATCAGTTGTCCGAGATTGGGGCTCCTTACTTTTTTATTACAATTGGTCAGGGGGGCGGTTATTATTGTTCTCCGAATTCGTGTTACAAACCTGTTTTTGGTTCACCTGACGGAAGGGTAACAGAACGTGACCTTGTGGCAGAATTGGCAGTGGAGCTTGTGCCTCGGGGAATAAAAATGTGTGTGTATTTATCGGCAAAGCACGGAATGGAGTCTGCTTCAAAACGGGAAGCCTACCTCCAAATGATTCGCGAATGGTCTGAGCGCTGGGGCAAATCTATTTCTGCCTGGTGGGTTGATGGAGGAGTGTTACCTACCCCCGAAATGTATAAGGATTATACAGATGCTTTTAAAGCCGGCAACAAGGACGTATTGATTGCTTATAATACGGGGCCAATAGGCATGACAAAAGATTTAAAGCAACCGGCTACAGACCTTGAAGATTACCTGGCCGGTGAGACCAACTGGCATTTGCCGGTTAGTGGATTTCGTCCCTGGGACCAGAAAAAATATTACCTGGGACCAAACTTTTCGGGAGACCAGTTGCATTTCCTAACTTTTTTGGGAACGTTCTGGGGGACTGGTGACCCTCGTTTCCCCGATGAACTGGTTAACGGTTGGACAAAGCATACCAACCTGCACGGGGGAACCATCTCTTGGGATGTGCCGTTACTGGATAATGGCATCATTCCGGAAAAACATTTCAGGCAATTGAAAGTTTTAAGCGATTTTGTCAATACTTATTAATGCAGGCAATTATGCTATACTGGAATATATAGTAAGCCGAATTAATTCAATAAAAATATCTTATGAAACCAAATCAACAATCAAAGAATTTTCTTTTCCTTTTTTTATCTTTTCTTCTGGGAACAACCGTTTTTGCAAGCGAAAAAGGAAAAGCAAAACAACCAAATATCATTTTAATTCTTACCGACGATCAGGGTTATGGCGATTGTGGCCGTCATGGTCACCCATTACTAAAAACGCCCAACATGGACCGTTTGTACGATGAAAGTGTTCGGTTCGATAATTTTTACGTAAGCCCATCGTGTTCGCCTACAAGGGCTTCACTTTTAACAGGAATGCACGAGTTTAAAAACGGCGTAACCCATACCATTAGCCCGAGGGAGCATATGAATGTTAATGCAACCATAATCCCTCAATTGTTAAAATCTGTAGGTTACAAAACCGGTTTTATCGGGAAATGGCACAACGGCGGGGATAAAGGTTATGCTCCCGGAGACAGAGGATTTGATTGGGTGCCAAAAGTACCAGGCAACAAGCAAGATTTTACAGAGCATACTTTTAGGAATGGAGAAAAAAGAAAAGCTTTCCGCGAAGACATCTATTTCGATGTGGCCATGCAATACATCGAAGAAAACCAAAACAATCCATTCTTTCTGTACCTGGCAACTTTTGCTCCACATACACCATTGGTGGCCCCCGAAAAAGATATTGAGCCCTATCGGGTTGAAGGTGTAACCGAAAACCAGGCTATTTATCTGGGGGAAATTGCCAATATTGATAAAAACCTTGGGAAGCTTCTGGATTTTCTGGAAGAAAAGGAAATGGAGGAAAATACCATTTTAATTTTTATGAATGACAACGGGGTAACCATGGGCCTGGATGTGTACAATGCCGATATGCGCGGCTGCAAATGCACCATTTGGCATGGTGGTTCGCGGGCTATGTCGTTTTGGCGTTGGCCCGAAAAATGGCAACCCCACACTGTTAACAACCTCACCGCCCACCTCGATGTTTTGCCTACGCTTTGCGAAATTACTGGGGCTGAAATTCCTGAGGGCATTCAACACAAACTGGATGGTTTTAGCCTTTTGCCTTTGCTCGAAAAGAAAGAACCAACCGACTGGCACAACGACCGGCTCTTGTTCCAACACGTAGCCCGTTGGCCTGCCGGAATGGCTTTGGCCCATAAATATGCCATGTGCGGAGTTCGCCAGGGACATTATCTATTGGTTCGCAGCCGTCCCTGCGAAGATAACCCGGCTTGCCTAAAGCAATTAAGCCAGTGTACTTTTTTGCGGAAAACCGAGGCTGGAGCCACATCGGAAACCTATACCGATGGGAATGCACAGTTTCACTGGGGCGTAAGTGCAAAAGACCGATGGGCATTGTACGATACCAAAAATGATCCCGGTTGCACCGAAGACCTTTATTTTGACGAATACGAGCTGGCTTTAAAACTTGGAGCAGCTTATGATTCATGGTGGGATGAAGTTTTTCCAACAATGATAGAGCTTGGTGGCGATGTGGGAAAATTCAGACCAGTAAGCAGCTACGTGAAGAATAAGTAGAATAATATGACAGGCGAAAAGCCTGAAGGAATACAACCCGGGATAACGCCCCGGAAATATGAACGAAGTAATTATTCAGGCTGTAAGTCTGATAAAAAAAATGAGTAATGAAAAATTCAATACAAAGATTTAAATTATTAATAATTCTTATTGGCTTGCTTGCAGTTCAATTATTAACTGCCCAAACCCTTCCCAAAGAAGTTTACGCCAATCAAAGCGACTATTCGTTTATGTGGTGGGAAAAAACCATAAAGACAGGAAACCAGGTATTTGCCATAAAAACAAACAACTATTCCTTGGAATTTGACAATCTGGATCTCGATATTCTGAACCTCAGCATAAACAAGTTCAATAAGCCGGAAACCTTGGTGCTCCGAGAAACCAACGCTGAAAGTTTTCCGGAAAAGGTTCCATGTGAACTTAATTTTGGTTTACACAGAAGAGGACATCAATTTATGGTAGAAACCAGTTCGGGAAGTGTGCACGACTGCCAGCTTATAGAAACAGGAAAATACTTTCAGCGCAGGTTTATTAACAGGCTGCCACAGCCCGGAATGGCAGATTGTGGCGCATACAACAGCGGACTTGAAATCGCATCGTGGACCGACCGTTTGTCTTTTATCCTTAAAGCAATACCATTGTATGATTTTACTGATGTTGGGGCAGAAATGAACCTCACATTCCCCTCGAACTACAGCGTTGATATTAGCAGGGGAGACATTAAAGCAATCAAAGACCCTTCCGATGGCAGTGGTTTTATTTTACTGAAAACAAAGGATGCAAACCGCATATCGCTGGAAGGAACGAAGGTGAAAGTTCTTCTTGATCCCGGTTTTGACTGGCCCTCGGGTTTGGAAAAAAATATAGGGTTAATCATTTATCCGGTTGCTAAGGATATTGACACAAAGCTTATCGAAATAGCAGAACAGGAAGCCAGTCCACTTGTGGTAAGTGCCGAACAAATTGCCCCAAAGAGCACACCTTTGCAGGTAGCGTATGATAAGGATAAAGGCTGGCATCAGATTCAATTACGAAACGATAAGGTTGAAAGTAAAGGTCCCGTTTCAGATCCGAATGAAGGAAATCCTGGACCCAATTCAATAGAAATAAACAAACGGATGGAACGGGTAAACTTAACAGTTACAAATCCTTCTTCGTTCGACCGGACACTTCGTCTCAATTTTGAAAAAGGAAGGTTGATGCCCGGTGATGATGGTGTTTTTGGTACACCCGGAATATCTGCAGTATTGAGGGATATGGATGGCAATCCGGTTGGGATTCCCGTGCAACTTTCGAAAAACTGGCACGGAGAAGGTCGCACTTCAAGAGGTGAGTATTTCAAAGGTCCCTGGTATCATGGCTATTCGGTGCTGACAATCCCCGCAGGTAAAAGCCTTTCATTTGAATACACCAGCGTGAATGCACTTTGGGGAGGTGTACCGGCGGCCTCGCATGCACAACTTTGTTTGGTCGGCTGGGGATACAATCAACAATGGGAGCAGTCTGCTATCGGTGCATGGGGTGAGAGTATTACCTATGAGCCCGATTTACATCAGGCACATGCTCCGGTTCTGGATTTTAGGCCGCTGTTTATACATAATCCTGAAGGGAAGAAATGGGGCTGGACTGGAAATATTGGAGGAGCCGACTTTTTTAATTATACCAAACCAGATGGGAATAGAAGTTGGCATAGCCGGATTCGAACGCAATACAAAAGGTACTCTCCAAATATAACGGAAGTTACTTATGCCGGCACCATGGATGATAATTCAATGGATTTTGAATACACCACGCAGATTATTCGTTCAGATGATATTACCCGGGGGATTTATAAAATTAAATTGAAGGTATTGAAGGAAACAACTTTTAAGGATTTTGTGTTTTTTCAAGCAGCGGCTGCATCGTATCATCAAAGCCGTTCAAAAACACTGGCATGGGGAAATAGTGCAGGTCTGAAAAAGCAATGGAAAAGCACCATTGATGAAAAACCTGGATACAAAACAAGCAGAACCAGGATAGAAGGTGAAACGCCATGGTTTTCGTTCACCGATTCAGAAAATACCTACAGTTGGCAGCAGAAACAGTTTTTATCGGCAAACCGTGGATTTGTTATCCGGAATTGGAAAGCGAAGATTGCAGGAGAAGAAAATACTCCTCCCTGGTTTGCCGAGTATAATACGGCAGGTGGGAATTTCGGAGATCCAAGTGGATTAATCAATATTTTGCCTCCTGAAGGTTGTACAACCTTTAAGCAGGGGGACTACATCGAAGCTGAAATTGATTTGTTCATCCTTCCTCTGAAAGCTGAGGATTATTACGGACCTAACCACAATTTTTCGAAAGCATTGTCCGAAAAAGCCAATGACTGGGGTTTGGTTTACCGCGAGGCTGTTGGTAATGCAACTGAGGTAGACGTATCAACAGGAGAGCTGGTTAAAGAATATCCCATACAGATTAAAGCAGATAAAAACAAAGCCATATTTTCGGTTAGGGGCGGGCTGGGATATGTTCCGCTTACTATTTCCAATGTGTCAACTTATCGTAATCCGGAATTATACCGTAAAGTGGATGGCGACTGGCAAAAAGTCGACCAGCAGGTTCATGGAAACGATTTCTGGCAGACGGAATATAATGCTGAAAACGGCACTTGGGATATCTCGTATAACATTAATCTGGATACGCACAATGATGTAAGACAAACGGTGGAATTTCGATTTGACTCTAAATCCAATTAAATTTTTAGCGAACAACTTTAATATGCTGGAGCAAGTTTAAAAATTATATTCAAATTGCCTTTCGGTTTCTTTTTCTCTTAATGGCTTTTATTTCTCAGCCTCTTAAAACCGAAACGCTAGGAGTATTTTATGATTTATGCATTCCTAATTTGAATTTACTGTTTCAAATATAAAATTGGCATTTGAAAAAAAAATGTTACGGTAGAGCTATAAAACCATTTTCATTGTAGATTGTCACGAAATGAGCAAGGTTTTGGTCAAAAAGAGAATATGTTTTCATTAGAAATAGAAAACCTTTACCCTGAAAACGAATTAAACTTAATTTTAATGAGAAAGATACTTTTAGTTGTTACATCAATCTTGATGTTGGCCTCAACTTATATGTCAGCTCAAGAGAATAAATCAGATTACAAACATGGCCTAACCATGATAACTCCGGCAACACAATGGCGCGAAGCATTGCCTGCCGGAAACGGAACCATTGGCGCTTTGGTTTATGGAAATATTCAGCAGGAAAGGGTGTTGTTTAACCATAACGAGCTCTGGTACGGTGGCAACATTGATGAAATTCCCGATATGTCGGCCGAACTTCCGGTGGTGCGCAAACTAATGCTCGAAGGAAATTACCTGGAGGCAAACGACCACTATACAAAAACACTCCGCGAAAAAGGTTTTAACGGACGAAATTCACGTTACCATCCTGCATTTGATTTGCTGTTGAATAGCGAAACAAAATATTTATTTGAAGATTATAAACGAACACTCGATTTTGAGAGTGGTGAAGTAGAAGTAAAATGGCGCGATGGTGATACCCATTTTTCCAGACGTTTATTTGTTTCGATACCCGACAATATTTCGGTAATGTCGATTACGGCTGATAAAACAAAGGCAATAAACGGAGAACTTACGCTTGATATTCACGACTTGAAAGATGCCATCGAACAGAATGGTACGCTTTTCGACCCCGGATTTACTTATGAAACAAGTGTAGAGAATAATATTGTTGTGTTTCGAGCCAATGGTACCGACGGTGGCGAATTTGGAGGAGTATTGCGTGTTATTGCTAAAAATGGACAAATGCAAGCTTTGACAAAAACAGGAAAAGAAAAGGGAAATTACATAAAAATTGGCGCGGCTGATGAGGTGCTTTTAATGGTGGCGATGTTTGCCAACGAAAAAAGTACAAGTGCTGTTCCTCGTTTAAAAGAAGAATTAGCAGCTCTCGAAAGCGATTATTCAACCTTGTTTAATCGGCATAAAAAATTGCACAGCAAACGTTTTAATGCAATGGGTATTCAACTGAATGTAAACGGAACTACCGATACGCCAAACGAATATCTTTTGTTAGATGCTTACCAAAATCCGGCGTCGCCCGAGCTAATCGAAAAATTATTTTATTATGGCCGTTACCTTTTAATTTCGAGTAGCCGGGCAGGTGGTTATCCGGCAAATCTTCAGGGGATCTGGAATGGCGATTATCGTCCGCCATGGAGTTCGTTATACGGCATAAACGAAAACCTTGAAATGAATTACTGGCAAGCACTTCCCGGAAACCTGCAGGAATCGATGATGGCCTTTTACGATTATTTCGATGCAAAAATGGACGACTTCCGCTACAATGCAAAACAACTTTGGGGCTGCCGGGGTATTTATATTCCTCCATTTATGTCGCCCGAATCGGGTATTTTGCGCATTACCGCTCCACATGTAATTAATTGGACCGATGCCGCAGGTTGGCTAGCTTCGTTTTATTACGATTATTATTTATTTACCGGCAACGAGGATTTTCTGAAAAACCGCGCCATACCTTTTATGAAAGAAGTAGCGCTGTTTTACGAAGATTTTATTGTTCAGGATGAAAATGGTGTAAATATGATTTTTCCGGCACAGTCGCCCGAAAATCAGCCCAAGGATAAAGTGATTGTTGATCCGGAAACCGGTCGTGAGAAAAGAATTAAAATACAGATTAATTCGACCATCGCCGTGGCTATTTCGAAAGAAGTTATGAGCAATTTAATTGAGGCCTGCGAGTTGCTCAATATCGAGAAAAAAAGTGTAAAACGCTGGAAAAGCTTGGTGGCAAACATGCCCGAATACCAGATTAACGAAGATGGTGCGTTATGCGAGTGGATACATCCCGATTTTAAGGACAATTACGAACACCGCCATCAGTCGCATATTTATCCCTTATTTCCGGGAAATGAAATTACTGAAGAGTCGAATCCCAAAATATATGAAGCTACAAAAGTGGCCATCGATAAACGTTTGGTAATCGGTTTACAATCGCAAACCGGTTGGTCGCTGGCACACATGGCAAATGTGTATGCACGACTTGGCGATGGCGAAAAAGCAAAGGAAGCATTGAATATTCTTTCGCGTTGTTGTTTGGGACAAAACTTTTTTACCTACCACAACGATTGGCGGGCCATGGGGGCTACCATGCCATTCTTTTGGGGGCAGTCGGCACCGTTTCAAATGGATGCAAACTTCGGAATTAGCGCTGCAGTAATCGAAATGCTTTGCGGTTCAACAACCGACATGATTCGAATTTTACCGGCATTGCCCGCCGAATGGGAAACGGGTCAGTTTAGCAATATGCTTACACGTACCGGTGTAAAAGTGTCGGCCAACTGGAACCGGAAGGAAAAGAAAGTTAAAATGACTTTGCTTGCCGAAAGAGATACCGAATTCGACTTGAAAATGTCAGCAGAGCCCATTGAATTTGTGTGCAGCCAGCCCAAGCTCGTAAAACCTTCAAAATACGGGCAAATGTATCGTCAGCTAAAACTCGATAAAGGACAAGAAATAGAACTAAATATTCTATTTAAAAACTAGCTGTTTCTAAGCGAATCACAATAAAAAGGAACCACTCGTATGTGTAATTATTATATAAAAAGTAGTGTTGTAATTGTAGTTTTATGCCTGGTTTTGGGGTGCAATAAATCAAGTACAGAATATTCTATTCTGAATTTTGAAGCCGTAAACGATACCACCGTTTTAAGTACAGTTGCCATTCAACAAGTCATTGATATGTGTACCCCAAAAGGAGGGAAAGTTATCGTTCAGGCCGGGAAATATCGTACTGGCACAATTAATTTTAAAAGCAATGTTGAGTTTCATCTGGCAAAAGGACCGGAGTTGCCTGGAAGTGTGAATATTGCTGGTTACTCAAAAGAGAATAGAGGAGCAATTGAGGCACCGGCATTCGACACAACTTTGTTGTATGCCGAAAATGCAAAGCAGGTAAAAATTACAGGGAAAGGTGTAATTAATGGTCGCGGTTACCGATCCAATTTTCCAGTAAAAATGAAAAATGGTGAATTAGGCGATCGGCTCATGTTACTTCGTTTTATAAACTGTAGCAATACACTTTTTGCCGATGTAACTTTTAAAAACAGTGCCTCGTGAGTTTGCATTTAGTCGATTGCGATTTGTCGGATACGCAAGTGGGAGCATTAAAGTTGCAGCAAGTTGATGGTGGAACTTTAGAGGATATTTTTATTTGTTTGGCAAACCGCGATCGAAATTACGACAAGCCAACCGAACAGGTTTATGGTAAAGAAGAAAAAAAAGAAGGAGTACCAACCGGATCGGTAAAAAACATAACGGTACGAAATGTTAAAGCCATGTTAGTTAGTGGCATACGGAAACGATGTGGAATTATGGTTTCAGGAATTCCGGGACTTTCCATTGAAAATGTTTTGTTGGGAAATATCGAAATTTCATACCCCGGAGGAGGACCAGAAGAGGATGCTAAGCGTGAAGTTGCTGAAGATATTGCACGTTATCCGGAGCAATTTTTCTTTGGCATTTTACCTGCCTGGGGAGCTTATGTTCGCCATGCTAAAAACGTTCAGTTCAAAAATGTAAAAATGACTACAAGCAGGCCTGGTCGGCGTAAAGAGATTGTATTGATTGATGTTAAAGGATTTATAAATGAATGATAAAAATTAGAAAAATGAGAAAGTATTTAGTAGCTATACTGGCACTTTTAATCGTTGGATTAACAAGTTATGGCCAGCAGCGCCCCGAAAAACCCAATGTCTTATTATTATTGGCAGATGACTTAGGCTGGCAGGATGTTGGCTGTTACGACATTGATGAGCCCTGCCCGTACGAAACTCCTAATATTGATAAATTCTCAGAAAAGGGAATTAAATTCTGGCAAGCTTATTCACCTGCCCCAACATGTGCCCCTTCCCGGGGCGCTATTCTTGCCGGTAAACACCCTGCCCGTTTACAGCGTACTCATGTTGTTGGCGGTGCTCCTTCAGTTCCTATAAGTGAAACAGGGAGCACAACCATATGCCCCTGGTATAGTGGGCGATTGCCAGTAAGCGAGACCATAATTCCGGAAGTGTTGAAAGAAAATGGGTATACCACCGGACACGTCGGGAAATGGCACATATCTATAAATCATCATGCTTACCCGCAACCCCGGGATCATGGATTTGATTTTTCAATTTCCGACAGAGGAGTAACCAACAGGCAGACCCCTGACAGACTCTCCAATTTTGCTACAGATGATGAAAACGATCCATATCGCCTCGATGAAACTGGATTTCCCAGGGATGCAAATAACGAGAACGCACTGGCCTTTTTGGAACAAGCGAAGGATAAACCCTTTTTTCTATATTACGCAACATGGCTGGTACACGCACCTATTCATACGCGCTGTAAACGACTGCTGGAGAAATATTGTAACAAGTTGAACGTTCCTTTTCCCTCCGACGCTGGCTACCTGACAGTAACAGGTCAGAATAATCCTTACTATGCAGCTATGGTCGAAATGTTTGATTATTATGTGGGGCAAGTATTTAACTATTTGGAAACTACCGATGACCCGCGCTGGAAGGGACATAAATTGATCGAAAACACCTACATTATTTTTACTTCCGACAATGGAGGAATGGAGGGAGGACGAACAGAGGTTTATACCGATAACTATCCGCTGGACAAAGGAAAAATTAATGCCAAAGAAGGAGGAATACGTGTGCCTCTAATTATTACAGGACCTGGAATAAAACCAAAACAAGAAAGTAATGTAATGGTGAATGGTGTCGATTTTTTTCCTACGATACTCGCATGGACTGGCAGTAAACATCCTAATGAACAGGAGATGGATGGCATTGATTTATCAAAACTTGTAAGTTCTGAACCCAATAATAAAGATTTGCTGATAGATAAAAATGGTAAGGTGCGTAACGAAATGATGCACCACTTTCCTCATGGTGCAGCAGCTATGCACTCAACAATTCGGATTGGCGACTATAAATTAATCCACAATTTTGATCCGGATAAAACACTGGAGTTGTATAAGCTTTATGAAAATGGAGAAGAGAGGGTGGATATTGAAGAGATGGAGAATTTGAGCCTAAAGCTACCTGAAAAAGCTGAAGAGATGGATCGGATATTATTCGACAGATTGAATGAAATGAAGGCCAGTCTTCCATTTTTAAATCCGTATTGCAGCTCTTATATCGAACACAAGGAAGGTGCTTGCGAGGTAAGCGAGAGTGGAAAAAATGGCAATGAGGTTTGGGTAAAATACAAAGAGAAGGAAAACAAGGTAACATCGGCATATTTGATTTATACCTTAAATGGTGGAGAGCAGGACGAAGAATGGTTTCGCAAGGATGCAACGATAGAACAAGGTAAGGTTGTAAAAGCAAACTTGCCAGAAGGTACAACCCATTATATTTTTAATCTTGTTGATGAATATCAATTTATGGTAAGTTATCCACGAATGGGAAGTTTAAAAGATTATAATAAGGGAATGTATTCGGTAAACGCTTTGGTCGCCAACGAAAACTAGTGTAATAAAGTATTTTAATCTTGTTGCAAAACAATGAAAATTAGCTATTAACCCGGGTTCGACAAAAATATACACTTAGTTTCAGTCAATTTTTAGCCGAAATTGATACAAAATGTTGAAGTACTATTTTTTTGCCAGCTGCAAGAAAAGTCGGTATACTATCGATAATGTTTCAAGAAATTTTGGAGTGATTTATTCAAAAATTAGCGAAATTCGAAGGAAAATCTTAAATCGCACAACCTTTGCACTCGAAATGGTTTAAAAATAGCCCGCTATTCTTTCATCATTTTTAATACAGAGCATTAAACAATTCAGCATTTCGGTGAAGAATATTTTAAATCGAACCCGGGTTATTATTCTTATGTTGAGTGAATAGGTGTGCTCGGGCAATGATTTTTATGACGCTATGCAATAACGTAGAACGTTAGGGTATTTCGATGGAGCCGGAGAAAAAAGAATAGAACAAAATCAGAACAATAAATTTTAATAATGAAAAACCAAAAATCAACAATTTTAAGCCTGATAATGATGATGATAGTGTCGTTATCTTTAGTGGCTAACGCACAAAAAAGTGAATCTTCGAAAAAAGGTTTTGTTAAAATATTTAATGGTAAAGATTTCGATGGGTGGCACCTTAAAATAAGAAATGGCGATGAGGCTTTGGCCAAACAGGTTTATGCCATTGAAAATGGGATGGTGCACGTTTTTAAAGATATGCCCGATAGTTTAAATCTGAATACCGGAGAAAACGCAACGCATGGCCTATTTTATACCAATAAAAAATATAGTAAATACATCCTTCGTTTTGAGTACAAATGGGGCACGAAAATTACCAATAATTTCGATCAATGGCAGTACGATGCCGGAGTCTATTTTCATGTTACCGACGATCAGATTTGGCCTGTAGGAATTGAATATCAAATCCGTTACGACCATACGAAGAAAAAAAATCACACCGGAGATTTAATCCGGCCGGCAGGAGCCGATTATAAATGGTTTTGCAATGAAGAAACGAATACCTATTTACATCCACAGGATGGAGGAAAGCCGGAAGGATTAGTGAATGGCAAAAAACAATGGATGCATTTGGCTGCACCTACCACCAATTATAACGGCGACAACAACAAATGGAATAAATGCGAAATTATTGTAATGGGCGATAAATATGCCATTTATAAACTGAACGGAGACGTGGTGAATATGGCTTTCAATTTAAAACCAGGCGAAGGTATTTTCGGGTTTCAGTCGGAAACTGCTGAAATCTATTACCGGAATATTAAGGTGAAAGAGTTTGACGAAATAATCCCCGCCGAAAAATTTCTGGGGAAAGGATATAAAAAATAAGAAGCCTTTGGGCAATTCAGGTAAAATTTGAGAAGAATAGAATTATGAGACTTTTGTTTAATTTATGTATTGTTTTAATCCTCCTGTTAAATATAAAAAGTGCCTTTGCACAAGAAATTAATTACATCGAAGCTCCCGAAAATTACCAGCTTTATGCTCGCGACATATCGGATAGTGCTACAGTTTCCATTCATGGAAAGATTAAAAAAGGTGTGACATTTAATACCGTACAACTTAATGTTTTTAAAGACGGAGAATTATATGCTTCCGAAGATTGTTCGTTGAAGAATAATCAGTTTTTGGGAGATACTAGAATTGATGCCGGGCTTCACCAGTTTCGTTTCGAGCTTTTGGTGAACGACGGTAAAAAAGACAGCCTGATTGCTTTGGCCGACAGCGTTGTTTGTGGCGATGCTTATATTATTACCGGACAATCGAATTCGCACGCAAGCAGCATTTATTCGAATTACAGTAGCACCTGGTGCCGGAGTTTTGGTGTAAAAACCGGTTACGAAGCCTACAACGACGACGACAAAAAAGTTCGTTGGGGAAGGGCTACCGGAAATTGCGAAGGTTTGGAAAAAGGTGGCGGCTGGTTTATGAAAAATAAATTTGGCGTAGGTGCCTGGGGAATGGAATTGATGCGCCTGATTGTTGAAAAACACAAGGTTCCTGTTTGTTTCATTAATGGAGGAAGCGGTTCTTCTTCTATCGAACAAAACATGTTGTCTACTCCTGAAAAACCATCGCTTGAAACCAGCTTCGGACGATTGGCATATCGTGTCGATCAGGCCGGATTAAAAGATAAAGTGAAAGCTATTTTCTGGCATCAGGGAGAAACCAATTCCAACCATCAGCAAAACAAAAGTATTCCAGAAGAAAACTATCGCATTTATTCCGAAAACTTCGACATCCTTTATAACGATTGGAAAAAAGTTTATACCGGCCTTGAAAAGGTTTATCTGTTCCAGCTTCATCCGGGATGTGGTGGCGATTACCAGTCGGAAATGCGGGAAATACAAAGCCAGATTGCCGAGCATTACAACCGGATTGACATTATGTCGACCAACGGTGTTGCCGGGCACGACGGCTGCCACTTCAGTTACGAAGGATATTGCGAATTCGCTGAGCGGATTTTTCCACTTGTGTCGCGCGATTTCTACAACGAAAAGCCAGTGGGAATAATTACTCCTCCTAAAATGATTGGTGCGTGTTATTCTGCGCCGGGGGAAATAAGCTTGCAATTCGACCAACCCATAACCCTGGAGGAAAAACTGGAATTGAAAGGTAAAGTTCATTTATTGAAAGACCAGTTCTTTTTTGGAGAGGAACGAATGGCAAATTTGGTGGAAACAGCCAATGCCGAAGGCGATAAAGTTGTTTTGGAAATGAAAGATAATGCCATCTACAACTGCATTACTTACCTGCCAAATAGAACCTATCTAAACACCAACGATGTGTACGAAGGTCCTTGGATTTTTGGCGAAAATGGATTGGGAGCACTGAGTTTCGATAAGCGCGAAATTGAAGCTTCTGAAGTTTATGGTATTCAACCCCAATGGAACGGATACAGTTTGTTGGATTCAACCTTAAATGGTGTGAATTTTAAAATTGTATTCCCGAAAAAAGCCAATGCAAATCGCGACTGGATTTGGCGTGCCCGCTTTTGGGGACACCAGCCACAAACCGATTTGGCTTTGCTCGAACAAGGATTTCATGTGGCCTACATCGATGTGGCCGGACGCTTCGGAAGTCCAAAGGCAACAAAAATATGGGATGAGTTTTATGCCTATGCCACCGATAATTATCAGCTCAACAAAAAGGTGGTTTTGGAAGGAATGAGCCGCGGAGGACTGATAATTTTTAACTGGGCCAACCAAAATACCGAAAAAGTAGCCTGTATTTATGGCGATGCACCGGTGTGCGATTTTAAAAGCTGGCCCATGGGAAATGGAGCAAGCAAAGGGAGTGCTGCTGCCTGGAAAACCTGTTTGGAAGAGTATGGATTTACCGAAGAGCTGGCTCTGGCTTTCGGCGGAAACCCCATCGACCACATGGAAAATATTGCCAATGCGAAAATTCCTATTTTAAACATGGTTGGCGATGCTGACGAGGTTGTTCCGGTAGAAGAAAATACCGCACTGTTAAAGAAACGATTGAATGAACTTGGCTGGGATTTAACCCTAATTCACAAACCCGGCGTTGGGCATCATCCGCATTCGTTGAAAGACCCGAAACCAATTGTGGATTTTATTTTGATGAACACCGGAAATAAAGACAAAAAAATTGATGACAAACCGGAGTGGAGCATGAATAATGTGACTTGCCGGAGCGACTTCAGAAATTGTAAAATTCAGTTCGAACAGAATAAAACAGGGCACGTGGCATTTTTGGGTGGCTCAATTACCGAAATGAATGGTTACCGCCCTATGATGTGCGAGTTTTTAGAAGATAAATTTCCATCTACAGAATTTACCTTTACCAATGCCGGAATAGCATCTACAGGGTCAACCACGGGAGCATTTCGTATGGAGCGCGATGTGCTGGCAAAAGGGCCGCTCGATTTGTTGTTTGTGGAATTTGCGGTAAACGACGACCAGGATGGCGAACATACTTACGAACAGGCGCTAATGGGAATGGAAGCCATTATTCGCAAAGCCCGGAAACACAACCCGAATGTGGACATTGTGATGACCTTTTTTGTGAATCCTAATATTCTGAACGATTACCAACAGGGAAAAGTGCGAACTTCTGTTGCGGCACACAAAGCGGTTGCTGCACACTATAACATTTCAACCTGCAACCTGGCTAAAGAAGTGGCCGACCAAATTAGTATCGGCACCCTCAACTGGGAAACTTTTGGCGGAACACATCCACATGATTTTGGAAACCGAATTTGTGCCAATATGATTTCGTCGATGTTGGAAGAGGCTTGGAGTAGGAAAGAGGTCGTTAAAAATTCTGAACCAATCAATGTATTCAATTTCGAAAACGGTAGCTTGGTAAATCCTGCAAGTTGTGATTTTGATAAAAAGTGGACCTATGCCATTCCCGATTGGCAGAATATTGAGGGCTCGAAGCGCGAGCGCTTTCTGAACTGCAAAATGTTATCAACAACAAAAAGCGGGGCAGAACTTGCTTTCAATTTTGAAGGGACAGCAGTTGGAGTCTATATTGTTGCCGGCCCCGATGCTGGAATGGTGGAAGTAAGCATTGACGGTGGCGATTATGTAAAATTCGATTTGTTTCATCATAAATACAGCAAAGGCCTGCATTATCCTCAAACAGTTATGTTTGCCACCGAACTAAGCAAAGGTGTACACACAATGAAATTACGAATGTTAAAAGAAACATCGGGCACCGGAACAGCAGCCCGCATTATGGATTTTGTGGTGAACTGAAAGAACTATACGTTAAGCGCATAAGAAAAGAAGCATATTTTTTGTTTAACTCTGACAGGGTTTTAAACCCTGTCAGAGTTGATTCTCGTTACCGGGTAAATAACGAGTAAGGATGGTTCTTTTAGCAATCGGTTTTACTTATAAAGCTTATTGCGATAAAGCAGGGTATTTGTGGATTGCCGGAATCAACAGTGTTGCAAAATACGATGGTTCTTTTGTTATAAATTATACTAAAAAATCTTATCATTGCATTTCATGCCTAACTTCGATAAGATATTTCAGAACTATTATCATCAATTACTTCTCTACAGTTTAAAATTTGTGGAAAATGAAGACGATGCACGTGATATTATTCAGGAAGTATTTACTGCCATTTGGGAAAACAAAAAGTTTCAGCTCGAAGAACAACACCTTAAAGCCTATTTGTTTAATGCCGTGCGAAACGCGTGCTATAATTATTTAAAACATCAGAACGTTGTTCGGACGAAAAATAAGGAAGACTTTAAGGCTTTTAAGGAAATGGAATTGGGATTTTATAAAAGCAGCGAAAAATCCTTAATCGAAAAAGAAGATCTTGATAAAATTTATTCGATAATTAATGCCTTGCCCGATAATTATAAGGAAGTTATCGAACTTAGCCGGTTCGAAGGGTTAAAAAATAAAGAGATAGCCCTGGAATTAAATATTCCTGTTAGAACTGTTGAAACCCGTTTGTTTAGAGCTTTGGCACGACTTCGTAAAAACCTCACCGAAAAACAAATTATTATTCTTTTTAATTTTTCGAGAAAAAACGATTTGAAGTGACGTAATTTTTAATCTTCGGTTGTATTGTTGGTATAATTTCGAAAACGAATGAATACAAACAACAATAGAGAACAATTAATAGCCCGGTATTTAAATGGTGAATGCAGTGCAAGCGAGCAAAATGAAATTCGTCACTGGATCGAATCTTCCAATGAGAATCAGCAACTCTTTTTCCATATAAAAGACACCTGGGATGCCGCCTTAAAAATTAAGGACAATTCCGAAAATGCGCTGCTTCAATTCTACAAACAACAGGCAATCCAAAACAATAATTCAAAAAAGGTAATTCAACTTTGGCGCTGGGCAACTAGTATTGCAGCGGTATTTGTGGTCGGCTTGGTTTCAGTATTAGTATTGAATACTCAGCCAGAACCAAGCAGCATGGTTACATTTAAGGTACCATTGGGTTCGCGCTCAGAAGTACTACTTGCCGATGGAAGTCAGGTCGTACTGAATTCAGGCTCAGAAATAAACTATCCCGCAACATTTAATTCAAAACAACGAGAAGTAAGTTTAAAAGGAGAGGCCTTTTTTGAGGTTAAATCAGATAAATCGAATCCGTTTATCGTAAAAACGTCTGATTTTAATGTGCGGGTAACCGGTACACAGTTTAATGTTTGCAGTTATGACGATAACAATTTTTCATCGCTAACCCTTGCCGAAGGAAAGGTTGAGCTTCAATTTGCAGGTAGTAGCGAACTTGTAAATGTAATTCCGGGTCAGCAATTAAAATTAAACAGGGAGAACAGTAAATATAATCTATCAGTATCAGACGTAGATGCCGATTTGGCATGGAAGGATGGAGAGTTTTGTTTTAAGGAAATTACTTTTCCTGAACTTGTAAAACGATTGGAACGGTGGTACGATGTAAAACTCTTGTATTCGGCTTCCGAACTGGAAAAGATGGAATATAGCGGACGCTTTAAAAACCAGGAAACCATATGGCAAGTGTTGGATGCACTAAAACTTACAACTCCAATCGATTATAAAAAAATGGGACATCGGGAATTTAAAATAATATACAAGAGAAGGTTATGAATTTATTTTTAAGAAATATTTTAAAGGATTTTTTGCTTAGACAATTCAAAATAGAGGAGAATAGCCTTAGCTATTTAAGGAAATTTTGACGCAGTATAAGTGAAAAAGACGAAGAATAGAATTAATAAATAGATTCAAAATATTCTCTGTGCCTATGTAAAAAAAGAAAAGGTGGAGTGTCGGCCAGGACAAACCACCTTGGATAATCAATAATTATTAATCATCGTATTAACATTTCAAATTTATGAAAAAAAAACGAATTCGTGGAAGCTCCCGATCTTTTGACGGGCTTCCCAAAATCTATCGAACTATGAAACTTATTTGTTTGTTTATGTTTGTTGCCTTGTTTCAGGTTTCTGCATCTGTTTATTCGCAGAGTACGAAGCTGAACATTGTAGGAAACAATTTATCGTTACAAGAGGTTTTTGCAAAAATCGAAGACCAATCGGAATTCTCGTTTATTTACAACCTTAAACAAATTGATTTAAGTAAGCGGGTAAATGTCGATTTTCAAAATCAGACGGTCGATGAAATCCTTGACGAAATTTTAGAAGGAACCAACATTACTTACACTGTAAGTAATCGATTAATTGTGGTACATCGCGATGGTGAAGTTAATTCTTTATTATTATTAGCTGAGACACCGCAAAACGCCGTTTCCGGTAAAGTTACAGACGAAACCGGAGAACCACTTCCTGGAGTAACCGTTATTATTAAAGGTACAACCAACGGAACTGTCACCAACATAGATGGAAATTATACAATTCCGAATATGTCGGAGGATGCCATTCTAGTATTTTCATTTGTTGGTATGCTATCTCAGAATATTCCCGTAGGCACCCAGTATTCAATAGATGTTACCATGAAAGCTGATGCCATTGGCATTGAAGAGGTTGTTGCCGTTGGTTATGGCGTTCAGAAAAAAGTTAACCTCACTGGTTCTATCGGAATGGTTGAAGGAGATGAAATGGCAAAACAGCCAATTACTTTGGCTTCGGAAGCTTTGCAAGGTTTAACTCCTGGAGTTACCGTATCAAAAAGTTCGGGTGCTCCAGGTTCAGGAGCAACAATTCGTATCAGGGGATTAACAACATTCGGACAAAAAGATCCCCTTGTTCTTGTTGACGGCATTCAGGGTGATCTTAACTCAATTGATCCTAATGATATTGAAGCTATGTCGGTATTGAAGGATGCTGCTTCTGCTTCTATTTATGGTTCGCGTGGTGCAAATGGGGTTATTTTAATTACCACAAAACGTGCTAAAAAGAACCAATTCTCTATTAATTATAAAGGCTGGGTGGGTGTAGATGATTTTACGAGTCTTCCAAATTTTGTAGGAGCCATCGATTATTTAAATGCATACAATCTGGCACATTACAACGATGATCCAGATGCCATTCCTCCTTATTCTGAAGAATATATTCAGGAATATGCCACAAATATGGGAAGTGACCCTGATAATTACCCGAATACCAATTGGCAAGATGTTGCTTTAACAGGCTCAGGTATTAAACACAACCATTATGTTGGAGTTACCGCAGGAACAGAAAAATTAAGTTCACGAGCATCATTCTCGTATTTGGATCAAGAAGGTTTGATTGAAAACAATACTTACAAAAGTTATACGGTTCGTGTAAATAACGATTACAAAGTGAAAAAATGGATTAGTATTGGTATGGATGTTAATGGTCGATATTCCACTAATGATACCCCAACAGCTGGTTTAGCTGAAATTTTTACCCAGGCTAACCGTATTCCGTCTATTTATGCAGCCAAATTCTCGAACGGAAAATATGGGCCGGGGTGGAATTCAGTGAGTAATCCATTGGCGTTGGTTGAAGCAAGCGGTAATACCAACGATAAATGGTACCGATTTAACGGAAAGCTTTCGGCAACCATTAAACCATTGGCAGGACTTACCGGAAGTGTGATTTATTCGCCTACCTACACTAGTAATAATTACAAATCATTTGCCAGGCAATATGAATTGTATGAGTCTCCAGATAGCGAATTTCCAAATATAACACCTTCACAAAATGAATTGGTTCAAAAACATGCAAACAGTTGGACAAATAATTTTAATGCCATAGTTACTTACGATAAATCGGTAAAAGACCATAACTTTTCAATTATGGTTGGACATGAAAATATTGATTATTATTACGAAAATATGAGTGGAACCCGCCTTGATTATTTGTTCCCTGATTACCAGGTGTTGAATGCAGGTGCTGAAGAAGGACAAACAAATGGCGGAACAGCTACGGAGTGGGCACTGAGCTCACAGTTTGGTAGGTTAACTTATAACTACAAAGGAAAATACTTGTTTGAAGCCAATGCGCGCCGTGATGGTTCATCACGATTTACTAACGAGCGTTGGAAAGTATTTCCTTCATTCTCTGGAGCATGGCGTGTTTCGGAGGAAAGTTTTGCCCAGAATCTGGATTGGTTGGATAATTTGAAACTTCGTGCCTCTTGGGGACGTCTAGGGAACCAAAATGTCGGTGATAATTATCCGTTTATGACTCAGGTTGAATTAGACAATCAATACTATATTTTCGGAGAAACACCTACTGTTAATTCTGGAGGAGCTGTTACTACTCTTCCAAACTCATATCTCACTTGGGAGTATACCGAAACTTCAAACATCGGTGCCGACATTTCGGTATTGGAAGGTCTGTTCTCCTTAACAGCAGAATACTATATCCGAAATACTTCAGACATTATTGCAAGTGAAGATGTTGCTGAAATTACTGGTTTGAATGGGCCAAAAATCAACGCGTATTCGGTTCGAAACAAAGGTTATGAGTTTAGTTTACGTCATAGAAATGCATTCGGAGGTTTTAACTACGAAATTGGAATTAATTACGATGATGTAAAAAATGAAGTTACTGACCTTTACAATAAAGAACAATGGATTAGTGGTAATACAATCTCTGTTGTAGGCGAGTCAATGTGGTCATACTATTTATTTGAGACTGATGGTTTACTACAAGAGGGCGAAACACATGATGTTAGC
Organism: Draconibacterium sp.; assembly: GCA_041583785.1. Lineage (GTDB taxonomy): Bacteria > Bacteroidota > Bacteroidia > Bacteroidales > Prolixibacteraceae > Draconibacterium. Next base: position 91,757 of record JBFHFE010000014.1, read on the forward strand.
TACCAGGGGTATACTCCTGTTGCTGGCGATATTAAATACATCGACCAGCTTTCTGTTGATACTGATGGTGATGGTATTCCAGATGCAGGCGATGGTCAAATTTTGGCAGATAACGACCGTGTAATTAAAGGAAACAGCATGTCGCGGCATAATTATAGCTTCGATATTAATATGAGCTATAAAATTTTCGATCTTTCGTTATTCTTCCAGGGAGTAGGTAAAAAAGATATACTATTTACAGGGTTTCAGTCTTTTGTATTCGACAACAGTTCTGGCAATGTTCAAGATTGGCAAATGGATTATTGGACTCCTGAAAATACTGGTGCTTATTATCCTAACTTCTATTTTACCAATCGTTATAATTTTACATCTTCAGCGTATTGGTTGCGAAGTGGTGCATATTTACGTTTAAAAAACGTTCAGCTTGGAGTGAATGTTCCTAAAAAAATATTGCAGAAATGGGATATCGAAAAATGTCGTTTCTTCTTCTCTGGTCAAAACTTGCTTACATTCGACAAAATGCCTGATGGTTGGGATCCTGAAACAAGTGGCTCTTCTAACTATCCTATTGTAAAGACTTTATCGTTTGGCGTTGACGTTACATTCTAATTTTAAAACTGAAGTAAAATGAAACTTAAAAATTATATATCAATTTTATTCATCTTCGCACTAATGTCTTGTGGCGATGACTACCTTGAGAAGTATCCACTGGATGCTCCATCAGATCAAACCTTTCTTCTAACGGCTGAAGAAATGGAAGTAGGTATAAATAATGTTTATCGTGGATTAATTTGGCGTTGGAATTGGGAAACTGTTCATACTGTTCCTGCACTAGACTATGGAACTGATTTAGGGGTGCGTCGACCAAGTGGTACGTATCCTTTCCCTTGGACTTATGGAGCCCACGATGCTTCAACTGATTTCTTTAAAGATGCCTGGACCCAATTATATCAAAGTATTGAGCGGGCTAACTATATCATTGAAAAACTTCCTTTGGGAAAAGAAAATGTTTCGGAAGCGTTTTATAATCGGATTATGGCTGAAGCCTTATGGCACAGAGCATTTCACTACATGTATTTAACTGAACTTTATGGTGATGTACCTTGGGTCGAAACTGTTATGTGGGATTACGAAGAAGCGTATTCGTTAACACGCGAATCTAAAGCAACAATTGTAAATCAGTTGTTAACTGATCTTGACTTTTGTATTGAAACCCTTCCTGTTTCGTGGGGAGGAGAAGACTACGGACGTATTAGTAGTGTAGCTGCTGCTGGTTTAAAAGCACGTATTGCCCTTTACAATGGAATGTATGATATAGCAGCTGCGGCTGCTGAAAAAGCAATGGAATCGAACATTGCATTAAGCAATAATTACGAAAATTTGTTTTTATATGAAGGCTATCAGCATCCTGAAAACCTTGTTGTTGTTCAGTATCTGGAAGAATTTGTAACGCACCGTTTCCCTCAAATTGGTGGTAGCCGTAACTTAAAAGGATGGGGTGTTTTCCAACCTTCTGTTTCTTTGGCCGACTCGTATTTATGTATTGATGGTTTATCGATTGCTGAGTCTCCATTGTTCGACCCAACAAATCCGTATGAAAACCGAGACCCGCGTATGAAAGCTACTCTACTAACACAAGGTCAATGGTTTGCTAATCTTCTTTTTGATGTTTATGATGAAGATGGAGATGGTATAGACAAAACCCTACAAATTAATGCTGGTGGTGATACAATTTTGATAACAAACCAAGATTATCATAAGCCGGGAGTAATAAAAACAGCTACGGGTTACTACCAGAAAAAAGGTGTAGACGAAACTGATATTCTTGATAACTTAGTGAATAAATCACGTGTGCCAACCATTTTAATGCGTTATGCTGAGGTTCTGTTAACTTATGCTGAGTCTAAATTCGAACTTGGTCAGTTTGACCAAGCAACGGCTGATGCGACTATAAATGTAATTCGAGGTCGGGTGGGGTTACCTGGAATTACTGTTGGAGACTATTCAAATGATGAACTTCGCGCGTTAATCCGGAATGAACGTAAGATTGAATTGGCGCTTGAGGGCTTTCGTTATTTCGATATTAAACGTTGGAAAACAGCAGAACATATTATGAACAACAATTATGTAATTGGTAGAATTCAACAAGATGTTGTGACTGACATTTTCCAAAATGGTTATGTAATGCCACTCCCAACATTTGACGAATGGGGTATTTCACATTATCCGAATGAATCGGATTTATTCGAAAAAATACCGCTGGAATACATATTCGATGCAAATCGCGATTATTTGTGGCCAATTCCACAAACAGAAATCGAGGTTGTTCCAACTTTAACTCAAAATCCAGGGTATTAACCCTATTTACATAGATTTAGTTTAGTTAAATTAATGATTAAAACCTGCCTTTTTGGGTAGGTTCTATTAAATTTTCTTGTTCCAATTTAAGAATTTACGATTATGCATCATACCTGGGAATGTTAGTAATGACAGGATTAAATAGTGAAGTAAACGCCGGTGAACACATTTTTCGCTCTAACGATGGTAAGGCTGCAGTTTAGGTGGGTGGCATTGATTACTTATGGGAAATGGGTAAGCTTGTTGGAAAAGGGGGGCGTGGAAAAACACTAAAGTAAAAGCCAATGGAATTTCAGCCCCTTGTTTAATTGGTTTTTGCGATTACAATGAATTACTTTAATTCATATTCAAAACCAGGATATAACCTTTATAATTGAAATTGAGGCAGTGGACAACGGCTCTTGGATGAGCTATAAGGAAGTAAGCGTTAAAGCTGGCGAAGAATTTAACTATACTTTCCCAGATATATTTCAAGCCCAATGGATACGGTTTAAATCGAATAGTGATTGTATAGTAACCTCTTGGTTGGTTTATAATTATTTATATAAATAATTGCTTTACTGAACACCCCAATTAAAAACTATCTAAAAATGAAAAGAAGACAATTCATCGGAGCAATAGCCAATTCAAGTTTACTCCTCTTAGCTGGAGGTTTATCCTCATGCATTAATACAAAAATAAAATTATCATCTGAAGAATTTGTTTTTTTGGAAGTAGAGCAATTTGCAGATTTTGGCGGATGGGATTTAGATCAACAATCTATGGATCAAATGGGATCTCCATATTTACTTGCGCATGGTTTAGGCATTCCTGTTGAAGATGCTAAAACTAGAATTGAATTTCCGTCTAAAGGTTTTTACCGAGTTTGGGTTCGTACTCGTGATTGGGTCGCTCCGTGGAATGCTCTAGGTTCGCCAGGAAAGTTTCAATTACTTATAGATGAAAATCCTCTTAAAGAAACATTTGGAACTAAAGGAGCTGAATGGCATTGGCACGACGGTGGTGTAGTAAAGGTAAATGAAAAAGCGAGTATTTCATTACATGATTTAACAGGTTTTGAGGGACGATGCGATTCTATCCTTTTTTGCAACGATTTAGACTTTGAACCATCAAATGAATTGGAAGCACTAACTAAATTTAGAAGGGATTTATTAGGTCTTCCAGAACAGCCAGAAGATGGTGGTAATTATGATTTTGCTGTAATAGGTGGAGGGTTTTCTGGTACCTGTGCAGCTTTGGAAGCTGCAAGGAATGGTTTAAAAGTAGCACTCATACAGGATCGCCCTGTATTAGGTGGAAATGGAAGTTCTGAAGTTCGTGTATGGCCAGAAGGAAAAACCCAACAAGAACCTTATCCGCACGTAGGAGATATTGTTCAAGAAATTGCTCCCGATTTAGTGAAAAAAACAAATAAATCAAGAAATGCGCTTAGTGAAGGAGGCGCCTATAGTGATGAACGTAAACTAGAGATTGTAAGAGATGAGTCTCGCATTACGCTCATGATAGAGGAGCGTGCAATTAAAGTGGAACATGAAAATGATAAAATTGTAGCTGTTACTATTCAAAATACAAAAACAGCAAAACAAAAACGCATTACGGCTAAATACTTTGCAGATTGTACTGGTGATGCTTCTGTAGGTTTCCTTGCAGGTGCTGACTATGAGATTTCTAGCTCTGGCATAATGGGAATGTCAAACTTATGGAATGTACTTGATGCTACAAATGAAGAAGATGTCATCAAATGTGAATGCAAGGATAAAACAGCTTTATCTATGGCTTGTGAAATAGGCCAAGTTGAACAACCCTTTCCGAAATGTCCTTGGGCAATAGACTTAAGTGATAAGCCTTTCCCTGGTCGTAAAAACTATAAAGGGCAGTGGGGTGCAGAAGATCCTTTGGGTAATTTAGGAGGGTGGTTTTGGGAAAGTGGCTTTGATAAAAACCCTATAACGGATATTGAAAAAATTAGAGACCTAAACTTTAGAGCTATGTATGGGGCTTGGGATACTCTGAAAAATGTAGATAAACTTTATCCGAACCATCGCTTAGGTTGGTCTGCATTCATAGCTGGGAAACGTGAATCAAGGAGACTTATGGGAGATGTTATACTTACTGCCGATGATTTCAGAACACAAAAGCAATTCCCAGACCCGGCATTTCCTTGTTCTTGGCATATTGACATTCACAATCCACATGAAGATTTTGATAATGAATTAAGGGGTCAAGAATTCATTTCAAAAGCTACAAGTGGTGAATATTATAAATATAAGGGAGGACTTTACTGGGCTCCATACAGAACACTATACAGTAGAAATATAAAAAACCTATTTATGGCAGGTAGAGATATTAGTGTAACTAAAGAAGGTCTTGGACCTGTACGGGTGATGCTTACTTGTGGTATGATGGGTGAAATAGTTGGAAAAGCTGCTTCAATTTGTGTTCGACATACAACTTTCCCTAGAGGTGTTTATGAAAATCATTTGGATGAATTACAAATTCTTATGCATAAACATGGTAGTGAACGAATATAGAATTGATTGAATTGAAATATTAATATACGTGGTACAATAACAATGTATAAAAATAAATAGCCGAGATAGTAGGTTTCGGACATTTTACTCCACTTCAAAATTGTAAAACATGATAAGTAACTCGTCCGTAACTGACTATTATTCCTACGTAAACCGTTGTGCATCTTTAAGTAAATAGTATAGATTTATTTGATGATGAAAACAAGAATTTAAAGGAGGTAATGAAAAATCTACATTGAAGAAATACAAATTAAATTTGGCTTGTTGTCTAAAATATCTAAAACCAATTATTAAGAATACTATGAAACAGATACTGAATATTTTTACACTAATCTTTTTAACATTCCTGCCATATATAATTTCAGCACAACCAAACCAACCCAATATCATCATTATACTGGCCGATGATATGGGATATTCAGATCTAGGTTGTACGGGTTCCGAAATAGAAACCCCTAATTTAGATAAAATGGCAAATGAAGGTGTGCTTTTTACCAACTTTTACAACACATCGCGATGCTGTCCATCACGAACAAGTCTACTTACTGGTCAGTATCAATGGGATGCTGGAATGGGGTGCATGGATTACACCAAGTCTGATTACCCTGAATATCAAGGCTACCTAAATAACAAAAGTGCAACTATAGCCGAAATGCTAAAAGGGGCTAATTATCAAACCTTTATGGCTGGCAAATGGCATGTTGGTTCTAAAGGGCGAGATATGTGGCCCGACGGCAGAGGATTTGACCAATTTTATGGAGTACCCAATGGTGGTGGAATTTATTTTTACCCATCGAAATTTTACGAACGTCCTGTATTTTGGAATGGAGAACAGGTTTATCCAGATTCTACGTGGTATTCAACAGATGCTTTTACCGATTATTCCATCAATTTCATAAAAGACAAAAGGAATAAAGAGAAACCTTTTTTTATGTATCTGGCTTATGTGGCTCCACATTTTCCACTTCAGGCAAAAAAAGAGGACATTGAGAAATATAAGGACACATACAAAGTAGGATATGATGTTATTCGTAAAGCAAGGTTTAAGAAACAGCAAGAAATGGGATTGTTCCCACAAAACAGTAAAATATCAGAACCTGACTATCAAGAGTGGGGATCGGTAAAAGATAAAGATGATGAAGCTTTGAAAATGGCTGTTTATGCTGCAATGGTAGATTGTATGGATCAAAATATTGGTCGTTTAATGCAAAGCTTAAAGGATGAAGGCGTAGCAGATAATACTATAGTTTTCTTTTTGTCGGATAATGGTGCTGCCCAAACTGACGAGAACAAAACGCCAGATGCCAAAATCGGTACACGAAACAGCAATGCAGCTTATGGCATTTGGTATAATGTAAGTAATACGCCTTACAGGATGTGCAAATCTCAGGAACATGAAGGAGGAATTATAACACCACTGATTGTACATTGGCCAGCAGGCATAAAAAGTAAAGGAACAAAAATATCAGAAATTGCTCACATAACAGATCTAATGCCTACATGCCTTGAACTGGCAGTGGCAAAGTACCCTATAAAGTATAAAGAAAATGCACTTGACCCATTGGATGGAAAAAGTATTTTGCCGCTTTTAAACGGAGAGTTGCAAGATAAAAACCGATTCTATTTTTGGGAGCATATAGGAAATAAAGCAGTACGTAAAGGAAATTGGAAATTGGTTGCACTACATCGGGGTGAATGGGAACTTTATAATCTTGAAAATGACCCGTTTGAAACAAATAACCTGATTGACGATCAGCCAGAAAAAGCTGAGACTTTGATGAGAGAATATGAAGAATGGGCCAAGCAACATGGAGTACAATCCTGGCCATTGGACAAATAGAAAATGCTTTACTATAAAGTATAGCTGTAGAAAGGTTTAAGTCACTAGTAATTAAATGTAAAAAAACTCATGAAAAATAGAATTATAACGATTGTTTTGCTGATGTTCTTGGGGTGGATATCTCTTTCTGCCCAATCAATTTTTATCGAAGCTGAAAGTTTTAGCGATAAAGGAACCTGGGTTGTTGACCCGCAATTTGTGGAACAGATGGGTTCGCCTTATTTGTTGGCGCACGGAATGGGAAAACCGGTAAAAGATGCCATATCTGAAATTAATGTAGAAAACAATGGTTTGTACCATGTTTGGGTTCGCACTAAAAACTGGGCACCTGGGAAATGGGAAGCCCCTGGAAGATTTCAAGTTTCAATTGATGGGAAAAAGCTGGATAATGAACTTGGCAAAAACCCAGGTTGGAACTGGGAATATGCAGGAAGTATTAAGCTTATAAAAGGTGACAGAAAAATTTCATTGCACGACTTAACGGGTTTTGAAGGCAGGTGTGATGCTATTTATCTTACCTCACGTAAAAAAGAAAATCTTCCCACCGATGGAGAAGCCCTTAATAAATGGCGTTTGGCACAAAGCGGCACTTCTGAAATCCCACAAAAAGTTGTGAAATACGATTTGCTTGTTGTTGGCGGAGGAATTGCCGGAACTGCCGCTTCCGTTGCTGCCGCTGAGCAGGGGATGAAAGTTGCACTTGTGCACGATCGACCAGTTTTGGGTGGAAATGCTAGCGGAGAAATCCGGGTTCACACCCTTGGGATTTACGGAAAATTTGAACGTATCCTGAAAATGCTTGACACCGAACATTATCCAAACGGATCGGCAGATGCCTTAAAAGATGACCAAAAGCGGATGGCAAATGTAAAAAAGTATAAAAACATCGATCTCTTTTTGAATTTTAGAGCCTACGCTGCTACAGCCGAGAATAACAAAATTACCTCAGTTGATGCACGAAACATCTCCAGTGGTGAGCAAATACGTTTTGAAGCTCCTTTGTTTGTTGACTGCACCGGTGACGGATGGATTGGGTACTGGGCAGGCGCAGACTATAGTTACGGAAGAGAAGCTGCCTCGAAACACAATGAAAACTGGGATGCACACGATTTCCTTTGGAGCCCTGAAATTCCCGATAATTTTGTAATGGGATCTTCAGTTTTGTGGGGATCAGAAAATGCTGGAAAACCAACTGTATTTCCAGAAGTTCCCTGGGCAATGGATGTTGCAAGGAGTTATGCAGCAAAGAACGGCGAATGGCAATGGGAATATTCAGATAACGATTTAAGTCAGATTGATGATGCCGAAGCAATTCGCGACCACATGTTCCGTGCTATTTATGGTTCGTTTTACAACTATAAAAATCAAACTGCCCAAAACCTAAAAACTGATCAGGGGAATTATGGGAAAATCGACAACAAATTACAGCAGCAAAAAGCGGATAGTTTACAATTAAAATGGGTTTCATATCTTTTAGGAAAGCGCGAATCACGGCGTTTGGTGGGAGATTACATTTTCACCTTTAACGATGTGCGCGACACTACAAAATTTGAAGATGCTGTTGTTTTTGAAAAACGCGCTGTTGATGTACATTACCAAATAAACCTGCTCAACCAGGAGGATCCGAATTTTATTTCGGAAGCCATGTTTTATAAAACCGGGCAATACAGCATTCCATACCGCAGCCTGTATTCAAAAAACATTAGTAACCTTTTTATGGCAGGACGGAACTTTAGTTGCTCGCATGTTGGGCTGGGTGGGCCACGGGTTATGCGCACAACCGGACAAATGGGCGCAGCAGTTGGGCTGGCTGCTTCAATTTGCAAAAAGTACAATGCAAACCCGCGTGATGTTTACGCATCGCACCTCGATGAATATCTGGAATTGATTGAAAAACAACAATAGAATGGATGGTATAACAGGGGGTGTACATACTGACTTTTTTTGTATTGTTTAAAAGTAAAAACACAAGAGTAAATCACGTCTAAAATCAGAAGATTAAGTACCAAACACTCATATCGAAAAATATAAGCACACATGCAAAAATACATTATCTTAAAAAATACATATCTCCTTATTCTTATGTTTTTTGCCATGAGCAGTAATGCTCAAGAAAACCTATTGTGGTATAATCAACCTTCAAACAACCAAGGTAAAGCTAGTTGGTTAAAGGAAAGTTTAATTACTACAGATAAAGAGAATCCTGATAAAGTTTGGGAAGATTACGCTTTACCAATAGGAAATGGAGTCATTGGAGCTATGATTTTTGGAGGCATAGAAGAAGAACGAATTCAATTTAATGAAAAATCAGTTTGGGATGGTGGTCCAAATGTAGAAGGTTATCATTCCGCCAATCGTAATGATGCCTGGGAGAGTTTGCCCGAAATTAGAGGACTTCTACTTGCTGGCAAGATAGATGAAAGTGAGGCTATGGCAATGAAGAACCTTACGGGATTATATGAGAAAGATGAAGAAGGCGAATCTTTTTTTGGTAGTTTCCAAACATTCGGAGAGCTATATTTCAAAATAGGTATTTAAAGATGTGTTAAAAAAAGGGGGATTTAAAGTGGACTATAATTAATGTTAGTGCATTTTTCTACCTATTTTTGAGAGCTAATATTTTAATAATTTATGAGACCAAGGCTCCTCCTTTTTTTATTTTTTTCGTTTATCGTATGTCAGTTGTTGGGTAAAAACCATACAATGTACATGGAAAAAGTAAGCGTTCAGGATGGGCTTTTTAGCAATCGTTTTTTTAAAGCTTATCGCGACAAAGCAGGATATTTGTGGATTGCCGGAATAAACGGTGTTGCAAAATACGATGGCTCTTTTATTGTAAATTACACCGAAAACGCCGATACGCTGCAACAATTTATTCGAGGCAGTCGCTTTTTGGATGTTATTCAGGATAAATCAAAGCATATTTGGGTAGGTGGAAGTTCCGGATTACATAAATTCGATGCTTCAAAAAATACCTTCAAACAAGTTGCCTCAAATACGATAAAAAATGTTCAGCTTTTACATTTAATAAACGATAGTACCTTGGGCGTTTCCTGCAGTAATAAACGCAACTATCAGGTAAATTGTACTACAAATTCGTTTATTGAAACCAGTGAAATCGCGCACATAACTGCTGTAATTGTCGATAATTCGGGTGCCGTTTGGAAATCGACTTCCGATGGTCTTATCATCTACGATGATCAGGATACCGTTCTTAATCTCCAAACTGCTGTAAGCGATATTTGTTTTACGCCAAACGGAGATTTGTACGTGGGAACCAACAACGGATTAATTATTGTTCCTCAGTCGCAGTTGGGAAAGGAAAATAAAGTGTTGACACGTATAACTGACTCGGGCGAAAAATATAAATTAACGAATAACGATGTAACAACAGTTGAATATTACCAAGGGCAGGTTTGGGTAGGAACAAGAGTGGGCTTAAATCTGTTGCAGCTTAATAAGAATGGGCAAATTTCTGAAATCCGACATTTGTACAATCAACCCAACGATCCCTATTCCCTGTCGAACAATCAGATTAACGATATTTATGCCGACAGCGAAGGTATTATTTGGTTATCAACTTATGGAGGTTTAAATAAAATCGATCCTCAACACCTCTGGTTTAACAGTTATCGCTACAATCCGGATGATCCCAATTCATTGCACGATAATAATATTTTTCCCATTGATGGGGATACGCTCGGAAATGTGTGGTTTGGAAGTTACCGAAATGGCTTGGCCAAGCTAAATACACAAACCACTGTTTTTACTGCTTTTAACAATAAAACGGGCGTTGATATTAAACATATCCGATACCTGTACACCGATAATAAAAATACAATCTGGATAGTCGCTGATAACAAACTTTTTTTTGCGGGGAATACCGATTTGGCGTCAGTTAGTATTGTTGATAAAGAAGGTAAAGATTTTTCATTTGATATGATTACTGCCATTGTTAAACACCCAAACGGGAACTATTGGATAGGAATCGAAAAAAAAATTGTGGAATTGAAACGCGTTTCAGAGAAGCGTTTTCAGGTGCTTCGTGTTTATCCGCAAGATATTAACACCGTAATTCGTTTTTTTGTGGATAGTTTTGGACGAATCTGGTGTGGTACAAACAACGGGCTTTTGTTGATTAACTCAGGGAAAGACGCTTTTTTGAAATTTGAGAAAAGTAATCAGCGCGCCCTTCGAACGAACGAAATTCAGGCAATAAATCAGGATTCGAATGGCAACCTTTGGCTGGGGTCGGTGGATGGGCTCTACAAAGTTGCCAACGACAGTATTTTTCAAAATGCTCCCGAAAAAATCAAGTTTCAAGGCTTTTTTGAGGAAGATGGGTTAACTCATAATTATGTGTCGGGGATATTACCCAGTGAAAATGGTGTGCTTTGGTTGAGCTCATGGAAGGGGATTATGAAATACGATCCTGAATGTATCCGCCTGTGCCGTTTTATTCCTTTTACTTTTTCCGATGGTTTAATCGATGAAAAATACAACCGCAACGGTATTTATCGCGATAAAAAGACCAATACCTTTTATTTTGGAAGTGTAAATGGAGTAAATTATTTTAACCCGATAAAGGAGTTTAAAACCACCGTTTTACCTCATGTTTTAATTAATAAGCTATTGTTAAATGGCGACCTTGTAGAGGTAAACAACAATAATGATGAAATTGTAGCCAACATTCATAAAAGGAGAATAATTGATCAGCTTCAGGTGCAATTTGGTTCATCCAGTTTATTGTCGCCAAAGAAACAGGTTTTTGCCTGGAAACTGGAAGGAAGAGATGAGCATTTTACTTTTAGCCGCGAAAGGGAGTTGATACTCCAGGATATTATGCCCGGCGAATATGTTTTGAAAATAAGGGCGGCTTCGAAAGAAGGAAAGCTGGGCGCCCCAATTCGTATTCCCATTGAAGTAAAATCGAATTTTAGAAGTATAATTTTAGTCGGACTGGTTGTAATCCTTATTCTTGCCTTTGTTTTGCTTATTTACCGGAAAAAGAAAACAGAAGTCGATTCGAAAAGGAAAGAGAATAAATATGTTTTTTCAAAATTAACAGACGATAAATCTGAAAAGGCGGCAAATCGTCTTGCTGAAGTTATGGCCAGCGATAAGCCCTTTTTACAGCCCGATTTAACCGCAGAAAAGCTGGCAAAATTGGTAGATGTAAGTCAGGGTGAGTTATCGCAGATTTTGAATGAATATTTACAGACCCGATTTTACGAATATGTAAATAAGTACCGGGTTGAAGAATTTATTCGTTTGCTGCAAACCTCCGATGCCGAAAAATTAACCATAAACGCCTTGTCCGAAAAATGTGGCTTTTCATCTAAATCTACTTTTTACCGGGCTTTTAATAACGAAAAAGGAATGACTCCTGCTCAGTATTCCAAAACTTTGAAAATGGAAAAATAGTTGGTTGGGATTCAGGAAAATTCATTTAAAACGCTTGTGTGCATGTGTTGGCCTCATAAAAAATGATTATCGGAAGGAAGCGAAAATCGTAGAGAATGGGGAAGTTGAGAGCTTTGCTCGAAAATCGCCCCATTCTCTTGGTTTTTGCGAGTGGAGGTGATTATTTTTTATGCAGCCTTGAATTTTCTGCTTCGTCTTTGCTTCAAGGCAAAGATGAAGGCCTCCGGCAGGAAGAATGTGGAAATAATCATTTTTTAGTCGTGACTGGCAAAAGTGTATTCGTAACTGAAAGTCAAATTAATTCATATTTTCTCCACAATTTTTTAGACTGTTCCCAAATTTCCGTTTGTTTTGTGTATCTAAATTTAGTGACACTTTAAAACCCTTTGCGTATTACGCGTTTCAAAGGCTAAATTCTATTTTTGTTTCTACAAAAAATGAATAAAACTATGAAGAATCAAAAACTACTTTTAGTGCGAATTATGTTCGTCATGCTTGTGTTAATGGCATTCTCATTTAATGCCGTTTCAAAGCCATCGAAAACTCAAAAACCAAATATTATTTTAGTAATGGCCGACGATATGGGCTGGGGAGATGTTGGTTTTAACGGCAATACAATCATTAAAACTCCGGGCTTGGATAAACTGGCATCATCGGGTATTGTTCTCGACCGTTTTTATTCAGCGGCTCCGGTTTGTTCTCCTACCCGGGGAAGTTGTTTAACCGGAAGACATCCTTTCCGCTACGGGATTTATTTTGCCAATGCCGGGTTTCTTAAAAACGAAGAAATAAGCCTGGCCGAAGTGCTTAAAATGGAAGGTTATACAACCGGTCATTTTGGGAAATGGCATTTGGGTGCAATTTCAAATACTATTGCTGATGGTAGGCGCGGTGGTGCCGGAACAAAAGTGAGAAGTACGCCTTGGGACAATGGTTTTGATGCCTGTTTTTCCACTGAACAAGCTGTTCCCACCTGGAATCCTATGGAAAACCAATCGTTAAAAAATCCAACCAGATACTGGACAGCTCCCGGAGTTTATGAAACCGAAAACCTGGAAGGAGACGATTCGCGGATTATCATGGATCGTGCGCTTCCATTTATAAAAAATGCTGTGAAAGACGACAAACCTTTTTTCACGGTAATTTGGTTTCATACGCCGCATTCGCCGGTGGTTGCAGGGCCTAAATACCTGGAGATGTATAAACAATACGATGAAGAAAAACAACATTACTACGGTTGTATAACTGCTTTAGATGAGCAAATCGCACGTTTGCAAAGCGAGTTAAAAGAATTGGGAATTGATGAAAATACGCTAATTACCTTTTGCTCCGACAATGGTCCCGCCGGAAAGGGTGGAGGTATTGCTCAGTATCCCGGTAAACGTCAGCAAGGAACCACCGGAGGTTTTCGGGGTAGGAAAGGCTCGTTGTACGAAGGAGGTGTTCGTGTGCCTGCTTTTATTGTGTGGCCAAACCAAATTCAGGCAAATAAGCATACCGATTTTCCGGGAGTAACCAGCGACTATTTTTCAACGGTTTTGGCTTTACTTGGAATTGATATTCCAAATGACAGACCTTACGATGGAATTGATTTAATGCAGGCTTTAAAAATGGAAGAGGCTCAACGCACCGGTTTTATTGGTTTTCAAAGCCAAAAACAAAAATCGCTCGTAACTCAGCAGTATAAATTAATAACAACCGATGGTGAACTTTTTGAGTTATACGACTTGTTGAACGACCCAAAAGAAACCAATAACATTGCTGCGGCTAATAAGGAAGTAGTCGAAAAGATGAGACTTCAACTGGAAGAATGGGTGGAATCGTGTAAAAACAGCGACGAAGGAAACGACTATTAATTGCAAATACAGAATAATGAGAAATGTATTTTAAATTATAGCATTCATTTTGTTTGTAGTGGGTGTTCACGCAGCCTACAAACAAAACCAAATGTGTTAAAGTCAAATTAATCAAAAAGTTATTTCGTATGTATCGAATTATACCCTTTTTTATGTTGTTCACTCTAATATTCAGTTTTTGTGGATACGCTCAAAATACAATTGATCCTTATGCCGAAACAAAGGGATTGAGTGCAGAAAATGTACCTGTTGTAATCAAGATAAATCCTTCAGAGCTCAATGTGCTTTCAGGTATTAATGCATCGACAGGAGCAAACCTTAAAAAAAATATAAGAAATTATATGTACCTGTGGACCGGTTCTGTGGATAGTGGCCCTTATTCTTTTAAGTGGAACGTTAAAGTAAAAGAGCCGGGAAGTTACGATGTTACTGCAATCGTTGCAGGTGAAGATGCACAACTTACTCTTTCGTGTAATGAAAAAGTTATTACCCAGGCAGGAGCTCAGCATGATTGGTCAAGAATACCGTTGGGAGTCATAAAATTGAATAAAGACATCAATCAAATTGAAATTAAGGTTCAAGCTACAAAAGAAGTGAAGTTAGCAGGGATTGAACTAACCCAACCTAAGGTGAAAAAGGAATTGAAGCAGGAGGCTTTAGAGATGAGAAACGAGCCTGATTGGTTTAAAGATGCCGGTTATGGTTTAATGTTTCAGTGGACAAACAGGGCTACCCCAAAACAGGGCAATACTGTAAAGGACTGGGAGGATAAAATAAACGATTTTGATTTAGATGGTTTCGTTGACTTGGTAGAACAATCGGGTGCTGCTTATGTAATTTGGTCGATAACCTGGGGACAACAATATATTTCAGCACCAATTCAGTCGCTTGAAAAATTAATAGAGGGACGCACCACACAGCGCGACTTGCTAGGTGAAATGGCTGACCGTTTGGCTGAGAAAGATATAAAACTGATTTTTTACTACCATTATGGTTACGATTGTTATCATTCGAAAGACTCTGCCTGGCTGAAAGTTGCCGGAGGATACCTCGAAGATAAGACTCAACTGTATCAAAATATCATGAATATTGTGAGTGAAGTGGGGGAGCGATATGGCAATAAATTGCATGGCTGGTTTTTCGATGGGGGACGGCGCTACTACGATAGTCACTTTGATGGTGCCTCCTCAGAAGGAATTTTAAGTGCGCCTTTTAAAGCTATAACCCAAGCTGCCCGAACGGGAAATGCCAAACGAATTATTGCATATAATTCATGGATTTTACCACGTTCCACTGAATTTCAGGATTATTATGCCGGTGAAGGTCTTCAACAATTTACAGCTCTTGATGAGGGAGTCTTTTCAAATGGTAAACATAAAGGATTAATGGCGCATACTTGTTTTCCGCTTGAAAAAAGATGGGGACATATCGAATGGAATAAAGAGATTACTTCACCTAAATATTCGGTTGAGCAATTAGTGGAGTACATCCGTCATGCACAAAAAAACAGGTATCCTCTTTCCATAAATCTTGAAATGTATGAGGACGGGACTGTTTCTCCTGAGTCGGTAGATTTGTTAACCAAAGTTCGAACGATTATTCGAGAAGAGTAATCTTTTAATATCCGTAATTATTGTAGTCTGGTAAAATTATAAGAATGGGAAAAGATTGCTCTACTACGTTTGCATTGACCCAATTAAAAGTTAAGCTATCTCTGGTCCTGAGAGCGCAGTAATCTTTTTCCTTTAACCGAACACATCTGTTTAATACTATAAAAATTTTAAAATATGATTTTAAACTATTTTGTTAAATTCATGTTGACGACTGTCTTCATAAATGTATTCTTTTTTCATGCCGTTTCAAATCAATCAAAAACTCAAAAACCTAACATCATTTACATTTTAGCCGATGATTTAGGTTACGGCGATGTACAGTGTTTAAATCCCGAAAGGGGGAAGATTGCTACACCCTATCTGGATAAAATGGCCAGCGAAGGTATGGTCTTTTCTGATGCTCATTCCAGTTCATCCGTTTGTACACCTACACGGTATGGAATTTTAACAGGTCGTTACAACTGGCGCACAAAATTACAACACGGTGTTCTCTGGGGATTTAGCGAACCATTGATTGCTTCTAACCGTAGTACAGTGGCTGATTTGATGAAACAAAATGGATATACCACGGCATGTTTTGGCAAATGGCATTTGGGAATGACAATGCCTACTACAAATGGGATATTGCCCGTAGGTAGAAGGCCAAAGGAATTAAATATTGTTTGGGATGATAAAATTAAGGACGGACCGGTTGACCGGGGATTTGATTATTATTTTGGAATTTCAGCATCGCTGGATATGGCTCCGTATATTTATATCGAAAATGACCATTTTATTGGAGAAATAGAAGAAGGTGATGAAACAATAACGGAAAAAGATTTTAAGCGGATTGATGTTTTACCTGAGATTTGTAGCAGGGCTGTTGATTATATTGGAAAACAAAAACAGGATAAACCTTTCTTCGCCTATGTTGCGCTTACTTCGCCGCATACGCCCATTTTACCAGGTACTGATTGGCAGGGCAAAAGCGGACTTGGAAAATATGGCGACTTTGTAATGCAAACCGACTGGGTAGTTGGTCAGATTTTGAAAGCTGTTGATGATGCAGGTTTTGGAGAAAACACTTTGGTAATTTTTACCAGCGATAATGGTTGTTCCAAAGCGGCTAATATTAAAGATTTGCAAGAACAAGGTCATTATCCAAGTGCTCAGTACCGTGGTTCAAAGGCCGATATCTGGGATGGAGGTCACCGCATACCATTTATTGTTCGCTGGCCGGCAAATGTGAAGGCTGGGGCATCCAGTAATCAGCTTATTTGTCTTACCGACTTAATGTCAACCTGTGCCGACATAACAGGCAGTAAACTTCCTGATAATGCCGGGGAAGACAGCTTTAGTTTTTTACCAGCACTGAATGGAAAAGCAAGTGGTTCTAATCGATTAGGTGTTGTACATCATTCAATTGATGGGTATTTTGCATTCCGACAAGGGAAGTGGAAACTGGTGCTTGCTAAAGGTTCTGGAGGATGGACATCGCCAAAAGAGAAAGAAGTGCCAGAAGGGAGCCCCATTGCCCAGCTTTATAACATGGAAAAAGATCCTGGCGAAACAACCAATCTTTATTCTTCACATTCCGATGTTGTAAAGCGTTTGCTTGAACAGTTAAAATCGGACATAAAACGAGGAAGGAGTACACAGGGGCCAGATTCGGAAAATGATATTGACTCGATAGAGCTTTGGAAGAATGGGAATGAATGAAACGAGCATCACAAAATTTGCCATACAGGAGGATGATTAAAAGCGAGTTACATGAGTTGCCACTGAAAACAAACAAAAACTAAAACTCTACTCAACATAGATTTTCCCTGCAGAAATAAGAATGTGTGCTTGTGAAACTGGTTCAAACCTCGATGAGAATTATAACTATAGTTATCTTTCTTTTAAAAATTATGTTTCCTATATTAGTGTACGATTTAAACTTAAATGGCCGCAAACGAACTTAATTCTGACACTAAACTTATTGAAAAGCTACAAAAAGGTGATTTAGAGGCTTTTGATCATATTTTTAATAAATATGGCAATAAGTTATTCGGATTTGCCTTTTCCTATTTGAAATCGAAAGAAGAAACCGAAGGGCTTGTTCAGGACGTTTTTCTTAAAGTATGGGAAAACAGGAAAAACCTAAAACAGGAATCTTCATTAAAAGCTTATCTGTTTACTATTGCCTACCACAATATGTGTAAGGTTTTCAGAAAAAAACAAATTCACGAAAAGTTTCTGGAAGAAAAGGGTGTTGCGAATAATTCAACAATTAATCTTGAAGAACAGTTGGAATATAAGGCAACACTGGAGCAGGTAGAGCAATTGATAGATAGATTGCCCGAAAAGCAAAGAATCATCTTTAAAAAAAGCA
This sequence comes from Draconibacterium sp., assembly GCA_041583785.1. Classification (GTDB taxonomy): domain Bacteria; phylum Bacteroidota; class Bacteroidia; order Bacteroidales; family Prolixibacteraceae; genus Draconibacterium. Next base: position 109,732 of record JBFHFE010000014.1, read on the forward strand.
GAGAGGAAGGAAAAAGTACCCGTGAAATTGCAGAAGAAATGAATCTGGCACCGGGAACTGTGGATAATAATATTTCAGTGGCTTTAAAATTTTTACGCAAGCATATTGCTGGTAATAGCTTCGCCCGTTTGCTTTTCTTTGCTATTTTTATTCAATAAAATTTATTTCCTATAGTTCTTTTATTCAGTGAGTTGAAAGAATATTGATAAGGTGTTTCAAAAAAAAACAAATTTTCTTCGTGAGATTTTCTTCTGTTGTGGCTATTACTTGTATATGGAAACTTAGAGATTGTTTCATAAATTAGTTTAGTTAGTAAAAAATCCTCTTTGAAATACAGGGGGATTTTATAAAGAAAGAAAATGATTCATCAAACCGATATAGAAAAACTGGAACGTTTTAGCAAAGGATTGTCTGATGCAAAAGAAGAAAAATACATCTATTCTCTTTTTTCCGAGAATGAAGGAAATGATGAATTTAAGGAATATATTTCTAAAGAATTTAATGCATACCTCGAAAATAATCAGGAGGAAAACCATAACCTGTCTTATTTATTAGATCGCATTCATCATACTATACATACTAATGAAAGCAAGAAAAAACAAACAGTTATAAGGCAGATTTATAAATGGTATTCTGTTGCAGCTGCCGTGTTACTTCTTCCTCTCATAATTGCCGGTGGTATTTGGTTTGCACAACAAAACCAGCAAAACAATATTGTAGCAGAGGCCCCCGTGACTTCAACTTTGTTTGCTCCACTGGGATCGAGAATTAGTTTTTCGTTGCCCGACGGAACCTTCGGTTGGTTAAATAGTGGCTCTTCTCTTGAATATAACCTTCCTTTTAAGTCGCACAGACAGATTGCTGTTCAGGGTGAAGCCTGGTTCGATGTTGCCCACGATGCCAATCATCCTTTTGAAATAACAGCCGGAAACTCGAAAGTAAAAGTGTTGGGTACAACATTTAATTTAAACGCTTATCCCGAAGATAAATATGTTGAAGTTGTCCTGGAAGAGGGGAAGGTTGAATTTTCTGTTCCCGGGTGTTTATCGGCTATTGAAATGAAACCGGACGAACGATTGGTATTAAGCGAAGGGGCAATCAATATTGAAAAAACCGAAGCTGCTAAATATGGGGCATGGAAAGAAGGGAAACTGGTATTTAGAGGCGATGCAATGGATGAAGTTGCCCGACGGATTGAACGTTGGTACAACGTTGAAGTGGAATTGGTTGATAAAGAGCTGGAAAAGTATAGTATCCGCGGAACCTTTCAGGACGATTCTTTGGAAGAAGTCTTCCGATACCTAAGTATGACTTCTCCAATTCGTTATCAGATCCAGAGCCGAAAAATGCTTGCCGATGGAACATGGCAAAAACAAAAAATACTTCTGTACAAAAAATAATTAAGACTTCGATTTAAACTAAAACTTATATAGATGAAACTACAAAACGGACCTTAACTAAACAAAAAAAGGAAATCGCTCCAACGATTCCCTTCAAAAAAAATTATTCAAACTTTTTTTAAACTTAATAGTACAAATTTATGAAAAAAATTAGATTTTTTTATGAATGTGATTTCCATTGTTTAATGAAAACATTCAGAATTATGCGTATTACAGTATTTTTACTTTTTGCATGCATTCTTCAAACCGTTGCTAACGATGCATACTCCCAAAAAACAAGACTTTCGTTTGACTTTTCCAAAACTAAATTAGTAGATGTACTCGACGAGATTGAAGAGCGTTCCGAGTTCTTTTTCCTGTACAACGAAAAGCTGGTTGATACAGAACGAAAAGTGACCCTGTCAATTGAAAATAAGAAAGTAGATGAAATTCTTGATCAATTATTTGTTGGAACGGATGTCGTGTACACAATTACCGACCGGAAAATAATTCTGGCTCCGGCTACTTTGTTTGAAAGTGAACAACAGCAAAAGAAAATTTCAGGTAAAGTTACTGACGAATCTGGAGAGCCGCTTCCGGGAGTAACTGTTGTTATAAAAGGAACAACCCAAGGGACTGTTACCGATATCGATGGGAACTATTCAATTTCCAATATTCTTGATGGTGCCACCTTGCAATTTTCGTTTGTGGGGATGCAAACACAGGACATTCTGGTTGGCAACCAAACTACCCTAAATGTTGAGATGGTGGTGGATGCCATTGGAATTGAGGAAGTGGTGGCCATTGGCTATGGAACCATGAAAAAAAGTGACTTGACAGGCTCAATTGCATCAATCTCATCAGAACAAATTATCCAAGGGCCTGCAACCAGTGCTAGCCGAGCAATACAAGGGAAAGCTGCCGGGGTAAGGGTAACTCAAAAATCAGGAAGACCAGGCGATGAAGTAATTATCCGTGTTCGAGGAGGAAACTCCTTATCGGGAGGTAACGATCCTTTATATGTTGTTGATGGTTTACCGGTTGATGAGTTGGGAGCTGATTTTAATCCGGAGGATATTGCTTCTATGGAAATTCTTAAAGATGCCTCGGCAACTGCAATTTATGGATCAAGAGGTTCTAACGGGGTGGTACTTATAACAACCAAAAGAGGTAAGATAGGAAAAGGAACCATTAATTATCATGGTTATGTTGGTATTCAGACTTTACGTAAAAAAATTGATCTTTTAGATAAGACCGATTATGTTGCCATGCAAAATGAAATTGCAAATAAAGAAGGAGGAATACCATTAAGTCCATCAGAAATTGCTGCATTACCTGACAATGATTGGCAAGATCTTGCTTACAGGAATGCAATAATGCAAAGCCATCAGCTGACAGCTTCAGGAGGAAATGAAACAGCAAGGTTTTATACCTCTCTTAATTATATGAATCAGGAAGGAATTTTAGAAGGATCTGATTATAATCGTATCGGTGTTAGGATTAACGGTGATATGAAAATGAGTGAAAAATTAAATATTCAGGCCAATGTTGGCTTCAATCGTTCCATCGATAATACCAGCAATTTCGCTGCCGATGGTTGGGGCGCTGTCCCTTTTCAGGCAATAGTAATGGCGCCTACCACTCCGATTTACGATGAGTTTGGAAATTATACCAAATTTACAGGAACACCCTGGGGAGGAACAAATCCAGTAGGATTTGCCGAACTTAGCGATAGGGCAACAACAAAATACAGGGTTGTTTCGAATATTTCTTTTGATTATGAAATTATTGATGGATTAATTTTGAAGATCTCAGGCGGGGTTGATGCCAACAGTTCAACATATGATCAATACAATTCCATTGACCTTTCGACCAATGGTCCAACAGGAGGACAAGCATGGAAAAATAAAAGCAATTTCTATCGTTTGGTTAATGAAAATATACTGACTTATACAAAATCTTTTAATGATGACAATCGCCTTTCCGCAATGGCTGGTTTCTCCTATCAGGAAGAAGCAACAGACTACATGAATTCGGGAAGGTATTCTGGTTTTGTGAGCGATGTTTTTGGAAATAACAACATGAGTTCGGCAATCAATACAGTCCCTTTAACCACTGGTTACTCCGACTCAAAACTAATATCGTACATTAGTCGTTTTAATTATACTTTTAGAGAAAGGTATTTATTTACAGCTACAGGAAGATACGATGGTTCATCCAAATTTGGCTCGAATAATAAATATGCATTTTTCCCATCGGCAGCACTTGCCTGGCGGGTATCAGAAGAAAATTTTATAAAAGATGTTGACTGGATTAGCAACTTAAAGATTCGTACTAGCATTGGGCAAGTGGGTAATCAGGCTATTTCTCCGTATCAAACCTTAGATAGGCTAAGTACCAATACTCCAGTTTTTGGAAGTGGAGAGGCAGTTGGTTTTGTTGCATCCGGGTTTTCGAATGAAGATTTAAGATGGGAAACAACTACTCAAACAGATGTTGGTATAGACCTTGGTGTTTTTGACAATAGGTTTTACCTGACTCTCGATTATTACAAGAAAAATACAAGCGATCTTTTGTATAAAGCTACTTTGCCACCATCTTCGGGCTATAGCTCTTCTACACGAAATGTTGGAGAAATTGAAAACAAAGGATTTGAATTTGAACTTTCCTACCATAATTTAAAAGGAGAAGTGCGTTGGAACAGCTCACTTAATATGTCTTTCAATCGGACAGAAGTAGTTGATTTAGGAACCGATAATAATGGGAATATAATTGAACGAATAGATAGCCCGATTGCGGGAGGAAACTGGTTCCCATTATTTTTAAATGAATCGCCATTTCAACTTTATGGTTATGAGCTAGATGGTATTTATCAAACCGATGCCGAGGCTGCAATTCTTGAACCGGGTAAAAAGGCGGGAGATTATAAAATTAAAGACCTCAAAAGTGATGGTGTAATAAATGGTGATGATAGAACTTTATTAACTCATCTTGAGCCAAAGTTTATTTTTGGGATGAGTAATGAAATCAGCTACAAAAATTTTGATTTATCATTCCTTATTGTAGGGAGTTATGGTAACGATATTGTTAATGAGTTCAATAAATATTACACTGCATTAGGAGGTACGTGGAATGTTACACAAGCCGCCTGGGACAATAGATGGACTGGACCTGGTTCAACAGGAACGTATGCTGCGGCATCATCTTCGGCTCCGGCGAATATTACCTTTGCACAGCCGAGTGCATTGTGGGTTGAGGATGGTTCTTACTTGAGGTTGAAGGATATAAAGCTGGCTTATAAATTTCCAAAAAGTATTACGGATAGAATGAAGGTAAATAGCGTTACGGTTTATGTAAGCGGTAGTAATTTGCTAACCCTGACCAACTATCCGCATTACGATCCTGAAGCATCCTGGACATCTTCTGCTGTTAATGGTTGGGATCGGGGAGTGTACGCTTCATCGAAAGGTGTTACTGGTGGAATTCAAATTAACTTTTAACTTAAATGATATGAAAAATTCAATAATATTATTCAGTATATTTTTCCTCCTATTCACGGCATGTACCGATATATTAGAGGAGGAACCAAAAACATTCATTTCATCTGCTAATTTTTATCAATCAGAAGCGGATTTTGAAGCTGCCTTAATGGGAATTTATGTTGATGTTAGAACAATAGGTTTACAAAAAAACTTGCGCGAAGTATTTGCTGATTATTCCGGCTTCCCGGAGTCTGGTGAAGCAACGGCTGATATTTGGCAAAATAATCCATCTGATAATTACTGGATAATCAGACATAACTGGAGTTATCCTTATTCAATGGTTAACAATGCAAATTTGATTTTAGCTGGATTGGAAAACATTGAATTGGACCAAACTGCGGGAACACGAATTGAAGCCGAAGCAAAATATTTAAGGGCATTTGCTTATTTTCAGTTGGTTCAGTTATTTGGCGATATTCCATTGCGGACAGAACCTGTACGTTCACTAGACAAAACGCAAAAAGAAAAATCATCGCAACAAGAAGTTTATGATTTAATTATAAGGGACCTTTCTTTTGCCGATTCTAATTTACCTGACAATGCTCCGGAAGAAGGTCGGGTAGATAAATGGGTGGCAAAAGCTTTGCTGGCCAAGGTTTATTTAACAACAGCAGGGTATCCTTTAAATACAACCGCAAATTACGATATGGCTAAAACCAAAGCATTAGAGCTTATCAATTCATCTAAGTTCCAACTAATAGACGACTATGCTAATGTTTTTCATAACAGCATTTATACTAGTGAAACAATATGGGAAGCATTGGTGTCACCACCAAACGTAGGCAACAGCCTCCATTCATCTTGTGCCCCAACTGGTAATCAAACAGCTATTATGTTACCGTCTGATGCATTTATTGCAAGCTTCCCAAATGGCGACCAAAGAAAAGAGTGGGGAATAAAGGATGGGTATACGAATGCAAATGATCATGTAATTGTTAGTCGTACTTATTTCAATAAATTTATAAATGAACAATTTTTTGAAGATGAATTAAGTCCGGCTGAAGCAAATAGTACGCTTGATTATACAATCCCTTTTCTTCGTTTGGCAGAAATGTACCTGATTGCCGCCGAGGCAGAAAATGAAATGAATGGCCCTGCCAATGCCTATCAATACATAAATAAGATTCGGGAACGGGCAAGAATTGATAAAAGTGATGCTACTCATGTGCCTGACTTATCCGGACTTTCCAAAGATGAATTTAGAACAGCCGTTTTAGAAGAACGAAAGTGGGAACTTCATTTGGAAGGAAGTGCTTGGTTTGATTTAAAACGTACGCAAACTTTTAATCTTGTTCAACAGGCTCGTGGAAATGAATTAGTTGTACCAATTGGAAGCTACAACAATACATGGCTAATTCCTGATTTTGAGATTTCAAATAATAATATCGATCAAAATCCTTCTTATGGTGGAAATTAAGCGAGTATTTTAAACCATTTGAAAAAGTAATAAACATTACATATTGAAGTAAAAATAAAAGTGGCGATTTTTTTATCGCCACTTTTATTAAAAACCAAAACAACTGAAAATATGAAGCAAGGAATAATTTTACTGAAACATTTTTCTTACCTGTTATTTGCCCTTTTGTTGCTCAATTCCTGCTCAAATTTGGAGGGAAAAAAGAAGAACCTTAAAGAAGATAAAGAGACTTCTAATAATATAAATCTGAATTCAAAACAGAGTACTTTTTTATATTGCACAAAAGCATCAGAGCGTATTGGTGAATTAGAACTACAGGGAGGTAATAACATGACTTGGAAAGGCAGTTCTTCGCTAACATGGGATGTTGATATCTCTACCAAAGGAAAGTATGAATTGTACCTGATAGCTAATGTTAGAAAAGAGGGTGTCGGAAGAATATTGTCTTTCAAAACAAATACGAAAGCTTATAATTATGAATTGGAACAAACTAGCGGACCTTATAGAGGAGGTCGTAATTTTGAGAGAATAAAACTATCCTCTAAAATAGAATTGAACAAAGGAATGCAAAAGCTTACTTTGCAAACGGAGGGTATTTCAACAGAAGATATTCTCCTTGATATTCGTTCTATTGAATTGCTTCCTGTTGCAGCTAAAAAACAGATTGAGAAGGAATACCAGAGGGCAGTTGAATCAAGAGCAAATGTCGGATGGTTGAAAGAAGCTGGTTATGGTTTGATGTTTCACTGGACTTCCCAAAGTATTCAACCCGATGGTACGATAAAAAAATATGAGGATGCAGTAAATGAATTTGATGTAGATAAGTTTGCAAATATGGTAAATAGTACCGGTGCAGGTTATGTAATGCTAACTATTGGACATGCCGAATCCTATTGTCCGGCTCCTATTAAAAGTTGGGAGAAAGTGCACCCGGGGCATACTACAAAAAGGGATTTAATTGTAGAAATTGCTGATTCTTTAAATAAGCATGGAATTCGACTTATTTGCTACATCAACGGACCACTTGGATTTAATCTGGATGTAAAAAGGACGACCACAGATGAAGAGAAAGAGGATTTTGTGGTTAATTTTAAAAATATACTGCATGAAATGGGAAGCCGTTACGAACAAAAAATTGCAGGATACTGGTTTGATAGCTGGTATCAAATTTTTGAGGAATTCCCAAACGTTCCTTTTGAAGAATTCAATAAGGCTGCTAAAGTTGGAAATGAGAACAGAATTATTTGTTTAAACTCATGGATTTATCCGCCCGTTTCGCCTTGGCAGGATTACTGGGCTGGAGAAGTAGCCAGTCCGGTTGAAATCCCAGAAAATGGGTATTCGAAAAATGGACCGGTAACCGACCTGCCTTATCAGGCACTTTTAATTATGGAACCCTATTGGGTGCAGCAAAAAGTCGAAATGCCAGACCCACGCTTCAGCTCGGAGAAATTAAGTAAGTATATTCAAGATTGTATGGAGAATGGTGGAGCGGTTACCGTTAATTTGGGAATTTATCAGGATGGAACAGTTGGTGAAAAAGCACTACAAGTAATGAAAGAGGTTAAAGAAACTATTAGGGGGGCGAAATCTATCTTGAAAATTTAAAACAATGGGTAAAAAAGAGAATTCAAAAAGTAGTATAGAAGGTAAAACTTCTCTGATTGAGCATGTCGGATTTTCCCGACGTGCGTTTTTAAAAACAAGCACCAAAGCCGGGTTGTTTGCAACTGCATTCGGTGGTTTAAGCTTTAAGGTTATGGCTGAGCCTTTTGAGGAATCGAATCCCTATCTTCGTTTGATTCCAGAAGATAAAAAACTGGATCCGGCTTGGGTTAAATCACTATATGAACGTGGTGAGAAAGATGTTTACAGCTCTGAAGCGGCAATGCGGCATATCGGAATGCCCATTGGAGGTCTTTTTGCAGGCACGGTTTATTTGAGCGGAGATGGCCGCTTGTGGCACTGGTATATTTTTAATGAGGAATCGTATGGCATCGCTCCGGGGAACTTTGTTTTTGAGGGGCGGGATTTGAGAGATTATCATGGTTCCCACTATGCGTTTCCCTTGGAACCGGTCTCTCCGTTTCTTCAGGGGTTTGGGATTCGAGCCAATGGGAAGGAAGTGACCTTGGATCGAAAAGGTTTTCAGGATGTCACTTTCCGGGGGGAATATCCGCGTGCGATTGTCTCTTTCAAAGATGCGGAACTACCCGTAAGTGCTCAGCTAGAGGCTTTTTCGCCTTTCATCCCCATGAATACAGATGATTCGGAGCTTCCAGCAACGGTTATGCAGTATACGGTGAAGAATGAAGGGACGGCATCACTTGACCTGGAGCTTTTCGGTTTTATGGAGAATGCGGCCTGTCTCCTCTCGAGGGATGTTCAGTCGGGAACCCTCCATAATGTTGCTGTGAATGAAGCAGGATGGATTGGTCTAGAGTGCTCTGTGAAATCGCGCAAAAAGGCCTCCTCTGAAACGAATGTTCGTGAAGACATTGTATTTGAAAATTTTGATGACAGTGCCGCTGAGCGTTGGACAGGAAATGGCCAGGCATTTGCAGCCGGCCCATTCGGCAGGGAAGGTTTGGGGAGCGTCAATACCTTCTCTACAAAGCAGCAGAAAGGGGAGAAAACAAAACCTAGAAATAACACTGAAACGGGAAGTTTGAGAAGTGTCCCATTTAAAATTGAGCGTTCCTATATAACAGCTAAGGTTGCCGGGGAATTTAATCCTGCCCAGTGTGGTCTTTACGTCATTGTGGATAGAAAAATTGTGGGGCAAGCGACTGGGAATTATGGTAAAAAACTGACCTCAGTTACCATTGATGTCTCTCAATATCAAGGGAAGGAGGCTATTTTAGAAATTAGAGATGACGTTGTGAATGAGCATCAGCACATTCACAATCCGGCAGGGTTCGCAGTGGATGAAATCGTCTTTACGGACACTCCCGCCCATGGGTTTGGTGAGCTGGAAGCTTTACCCGACTATGGAACCATGACCTTGGCTTTGCTTGGCAATGGGGATATCACTGCGTCGAAGGATGCTGATGAAAAGCTACTAAAGGCCACTGGTGAGCTCGGAGAGTCGCTTATTGGCGAAGTGGGGCGTTCTATACGTCTCGCTGCTGGCGAAGAAACGACTTTCACCTTTGTGATTTCCTGGTATTTTCCCAATTACAGCAATTGGAATATACCGAGAGAAGCCGCGGGGCGTCATTATGCTTCGCGTTTTAAGTCATCGACCGACGTGACATCCTATTTGCATGAATATTCAGATCACTTATTTGCGGAAACGCGCAAGTGGGTCGATACCTGGTATAATTCTTCGCTGCCCTACTGGTTTCTGGATCGAACAATGGCTAATACTTCAACTTTAGCCACTACAACTTGTCAACGTTTTGAGAACGGCCGTTTCTGGGCATGGGAAGGTGTCGCATCCTGCAGTGGTACGTGCACCCATGTTTGGCAATATGCCCAGTCCATTGCCCGGCTTTTCCCAGACCTTGAACGAGAAACACGTGAAAAGGTTGATTTCGGAATTGGTATGAATGACGAAGGAGGTATTGCGCATCGTATCAATACCGTTGGTCAAAATCCGGTGGCACATGATGGTCAGCTTGGTCGTATTCTAAGCGTTTATCGCGAACATCAGATGTCAAGCGATGATGCTTTTCTTAAAAAAATATGGCCAAGGGTGAAGAAGGCAACTGAATATATTATTGCGAAAGATAAGGATTTGGATGGTGTACTTGAAGGTGCTTTGCAAAATACGCTGGATGGTCGTTGGTATGGTAAAATATCATGGTTTGTGTCTTTGTATGTTGCAGGCTTGCGTGCCACCGAAGCTATGGCAATTGAAGTGGGCGATAATACTTATGCGAAACGATGTAAGGAAATCGCCGATTCAGGAGCACTAAAAATTAATGAGTTGTACGATGGTGAGTATTTCATTCAAGATAAAGGTGGTGCAATAGACAAAGTTGGATCCGGGAAAGGCTGTTTTATTGATCAAATTTTTGGGCAAAGCTGGGCTCACTGGGTCGGATTGGGTCATATAATTGATAAAGAAAAACAAGTGAGTGCATTGCGTTCAATTTATCGATACAACTTTATTCCGGATTTTGGTCCCTTTAGAGAACACTTTAGCCAAGGGCGGATATATGCCCTGGCTGGCGATGCGGGATTAATTATGTGCTCTTGGCCTAAGGAGCCGGTTTCAAAGGTAGATTTACATCAAAAATATTTCTTTGAGTTTATGACCGGGTTCGAATGGCAGGTAGCCTCTCATATGATTAATGAAGGGAGCGATCACCCTGACTTGTTGGAGCATGGCCTCGCGGTATCACGGGCAATCCATGACCGTTACAGTGCAGAGCTGCGCAATCCATATAATGAGATAGAGTGCGGCGACCACTATGGAAGGGCGATGGCTAGTTACGGCGCATACCAATCAATGTGTGGTTATCAGTATCATGGTCCTAAAGGAGAGCTTTCCTTTGCTCCACGTCTTAAACCGGAAGATTTTCGCGCCGCGTTTACCACAGCTGAAGGCTGGGGAAGTTTTTCGCAGAAAGTGGTTGATGGAAAGCAAACTGAACAGATTGACCTGCGCTACGGGAAATTGGTTTTGAGGAAATTGAGCTTCCAAGCACTTAAGGGCACAGTAACCAAAGGAGTTACTGTTAAAATTGATGGCAAGCCTATCAAGGCTAAGTTTAGTAAGGAAGATGGTGGCTATATTGTACGTTGTGAAAATGAACTAAATATGAATGCAGGACAAAGCATGGAAATAAGTTTTATTTAAATCTAAAAAGTAGGTGAAATTATGAATTTATTCACAATGAAAACGATCTTAAAACTATTCATAGTTGCAGTTTTTGGAATATGCTACTCTTGCCAGCAAAAAACAATTGACATTTATGTTTCGCCAAAAGGCAATGATACAGGAACAGGAACGAAAGAGAATCCTTTAGAAACGTTTCAAAAAGCCATAGAATTAGCGAGTGCCGAATCAGATAAAAACAAGGTAAATATTATTTTTGAAGATGGTATTTATTACCTGCCCAATACACTTGTCTTTACTCCTGAAAATTCAGGAAGTGAAAAATTCCCGATTAGCTATCGAGCCGAAAAAGAAGGAAAAGCTATCCTTAGCGGAGGAAAGCAACTTCAATTGGATTGGATGGAATATAGAGAGGGCATATATAAAGCGGAAGTTTCGGATGATTTGGTAATTGACCAACTTTACGTTGATGGGAAAAGACAACGTATGGCACGATTTCCAAATGCTGTTGAAGGGAAAAATGTTTTTGATGCCTGGGAACTTATTCATACGCACGAACCAGATCCTTTAAACGACCCATTAGCTGCAGACAGGGTGGAGGCGTGGAAAAATCCGGAAGGTGCTTATATTCATGCCATGCATTCATCGTTATGGGGAGACATGCACTGGTTGGTAAAAGGTAAAAATACCGATGGAACGCTTGATTTGGAAGGTGGCTGGCAAAATAATCGTCCGTCTCCCATGCATCCTCGTTATAAAATGGTTGAAAATGTATTTGAAGAACTCGATACTCAGGGAGAGTGGTTTTATAACAAGAAAGAAAAGAACCTTTATTATTATCCGCAAGCTGGTGTTGATTTAGCCAAAGCAGTTATTGAAGTGGTAAGGTTAAAACATTTGGTTGAATATAATGGGACAAAAGAAAATCCTGTGAAATTTATCAGTCTGCAAGGTTTTGTTTTTCGCCATGCAGCGCGAAGTTTTATGGAAAATAAAGAGCAGTTATTACGAAGCGATTGGACTACATATCGTGGAGGAGCTGTATTTATAAACGGTGCCGAAGATTGTACTATTTCCAATTGTGAGTTCGATCAGGTAGGTGGAAACAGTATTTTTGTTAATAATTACAATAAACGGATTACGGTAAAAAGCTGTTACATTCATCATTCGGGTGCCAACGGAGTTGCTTTTGTAGGTGATCCTGCCATGGTGCGTAGTCCGATGTTTCGTTACGGGAAACAAGATTTTGCAAACATCGACCGCACACCCGGCCCCAAGGGCGACAATTACCCACAGGAATGTTTGGTGGAAGATTGCTTAATTACCATGACCGGGCGCGATGAAAAACAAACTTCACCTGTTCAAATATCAATGTCGCACAAAATAACCGTTCGTCATTGTTCCATTTACGATGTGCCACGCGCCGGAATCAATATCAGCGAAGGTACTTTTGGCGGGCACATAATTGAGTACTGCGATGTGTTTAATACTGTGCTCGAAACAGGCGACCACGGAAGTTTTAATTCCTGGGGGCGCGACAGGTTCTGGTCATCTGATATGCACGAAACAGCCAAAGAAGTGGCCAAAGATCCCGGGTTGCCTAAACTAGATATGCTCGACAAAAATATTATCCGTAACAGTCGTTGGCGCTGCGATCATGGCTGGGACATTGATTTGGATGATGGTTCAAGTTGGTACCGTATTTACAACAATGTGCTGTTAAACCGGGGCTTAAAAATGCGCGAAGGTTTTGATCGTATTGCAACAAACAACATTATTGTAAACAACAGCCTGCATCCGCATGTGTGGTATCCAAATAGTGGAGATATATTCATAAATAATATTGTTTTTGCTGCCTATAAACCTGCCGTAATGAACAGAGCACTAGCAGCGGATGGTAAATGGGGATTACAAGTGGATTCGAACTTGTTTGTGACAAATGCCAAAAACAAAGAAAAATTTAATAGAAACGGGTGCGATTTTAATTCCATTGTTGGAAATCCGGGTTTTGTAAACGAAACCAAAGGCGATTATAGGGTAGGGGAAAATTCATCGGCATTAAAAATGGGCTTTAATAATTTCCCAATGAATGCGTTTGGTGTGGTTTCTGCAAAATTGAAAAAGATTGCCAAAACACCGGAACTACCAATAATCAACTACAGCTCTACCGAAAATCAAGGGGTATCATATCAGTGGTTGGGAACAACGGTAAAGAATGTGGAAACACTTGGAGAACAATCAGCTGCGGGTTTACCATCAATCAGTGGCGTGCTGTTTTTAGAAGTGCCGGAATATTGTGATTTGGCAAAAGCTGGAATTCAAACGGGGGACGTAATCCTTCAGTTTGAAGATGTAAAAATTAAAAATTATAAACAGCTCAAAAAGTTGATTGATAAAAAACAAAAGACAGCGGTTTTGGTATTTGAAATAATGCACAATCAGCAAGTGGAAGAAATAATATTCAATCAGGTGTAGAAGATTAGGATTGTATTTGGTATTTAATACCTGTTTGTATTTTTATTTTGTTTAAAGTAAGTATGGCAAAGGCGTATTTAGGTTATATCAAATATTAAATTGCCCTTCGGCGTCGATTTTTAATCGATGGCCAGAATGGTGCCGGAATTGTATTCTATTTAAACGGTTTAATTCTTATACATAGGCATGTTTAAACGAATCTAACATATTTTTACGGCTTATTGATTGGAGACTATTTTTAACGAATAATTTTGAATACCTGCCGAAAAGATGGCTCTAGTTTACAAGAAACATAGGAAAATAGTATTACAGATTAAACAAGCAAAGCATAACTTTCTATAAAATTCGTTATTCTCAGAAATAGATGGGTTCCCTTTTGTAAATTAAAAATTGGAATGCTTTGAAGCAATAAACTGAAATAGACATTAATCCAGACCTTGAGCAGAACGACGGTTATTAAATTCATAGAATTAGGAGCTAAATTTTAATTAGCTCCTATTTCATTTCCCCTTCAACAAAACACCTTCAAAATCTTCAGTCTGGCCTTTCCTTGGTTTATTTTAGGGGTTTTCCCCACTTAATTTTTCCTTCTAAATTTAGTGAGACCTTAAAATCCTTTGAAAAATAAGGTTTTGAGAATAGGTCTCTTATGTTTGTTATTTCTAAGTGAAGGTTAAAATGAAAAAATAAGCGTTACTAATTTGTTTTCTTGGCGAGTGGTATTAATTACCAGGTGCCTCTACAATGGAATAAACTTTATCCCACTTATGAGGGGGAGTAGCTTAAAAGAACAAAGGCATTGGTTTTTGGGGAGAGTCGGAGAAAAAAAGATCTGTCTGCAAATAACCCGGAAAAACTAGCAGAGCTGGTTGCTAAACTCGAAAAATGGAAGGAATCAGTAGGTGGTAGCGCACAAGGAAAAGATTATTATAAATAACAAATTAATATAAGCAAAAATGTATAAAGGAATGAAATACCTGGGGCTGATACTTTTTCTGGTTACTACAATTTTGCCTGCCTATGCAGCAGGCGTTGTAGGCGAGAAGGTGGATAAAAAAACGAATGTTATTTTCCTGCTTACCGATGACCAGCGTTGGGATTGCTTTGGGTTTAATAATCCGGAAGTGAAGACACCTAATAGCGATAGGATGGCCGCGGAGGGAATTGTTTTTAGCAATACACATCATGCTGTTCCTATTTGTCAACCCAGCCGGGCTTCTATTCAACTGGGGCGTTATGTAGGGGCTCACATGTGTTCCTTTTCAAAGCCATCTGATTATACTATTTCTGAAGCTGA
>JBFHFE010000015.1:0-118516 GCA_041583785.1 Draconibacterium sp.
ACCGTTTTCGGGTACTATTTGTGGGTCAGTAGTCAAAGTGTTTTGGTTTTTGGTGCAATAAATGTAAACATAATTTCAATAGCTTATTCCCGGGCAGCCATCTTTTCTATAAATAAATCGTTTTTATGTTTTTCTGCATCTGCTGTGGTAAAACACTGCCTGCATGAGCTTTGCGCCTGGCAGCTGATTACATTTTTTACTTTTAACCGGCGGGGACCACCAGCTTTGATACAGGAAAAACTGACCAACAAATTACTGACCAACAAAATTTCAGCTGGCTTAAATAAGAAGAAACACTAAAACTGAACGAAAGCAATCGGGTATAAGCTAAGAGATTACGGAAATCATCAACTAAAATCCAATCATTACCCATAATAGTTCTTAACTCCGAATCCGGTTCCGTCAACACCGGGTTCAGATTGGGCATTGCATGCCGTCAGATCGCTTATTTATTATGCGTTTGTCATTTTCTCTATATCAAATCTATTCATTATTTCAATAAATTCATTCGGCAATATTTCGTTTACAAATACAATTATTTCTGTTGGTATTTCTTTATAAAAAGCAGATGCTATACCTCCAGTTATACAGGCTATTGTATCACTATCTCCACCAATAGAAATTGCAAGTCTAATTGCACTTTCAAAATCAGAACTTTCAAGAAATGCAACTATCGCTTGTGGAACTGAACCTTGACAACTTACATCAAATTCATAAGTCGGACGAATTTCGTCCAATGTGAAATCAAGATTGTAATTAAAAGTAGATGATATATAATCTTTTATTTCTTGTTTTGATTTTTCTTGACGTGCAAGAAATATTGCTACTGCTGTCGCTTGTGCTCCTTTTATCCCTTCAGAATGATTGTGTGTAACTTCTGCTGTTTTTTTTGCAACTTCTAAAACTTTGTCAATATCGTTAAAGGCAAATCCGACAGCACTTACTCTCATTGCTGAACCATTTCCATAACTCCCATAAGGCTTCGGATTATTTGACTTTAACCAATTTCTAAAATTTCCACCATATCCACGTCCGCGATATTTTTTTCCGTACTCTAAAATACTCTTTCTAAAATCTTTATTATTCAAAATACTGTCGGCAACAGCAATTGTTAATACTGTATCGTCAGTAAATTTACATTTGGGATTGAACAGGTTAAATTCAGTTGATTTGATATTATTCCATTCGTAAACAGAACCTATTACATCTCCGATAATTGCACCAATGATTGTTTTTGATTCTATAATTTGTTGTTTTTTGAAACATCTTAAATCATAAATCGACTTAATGTATTTGGGAGTGTTAGTCATTACTGCATAATACAATAATTCTTGCACATCTTTTTCTATTAATTTCTTAACGTTTTGTTTTACACAACCTCCAAATGAGCCGAAATAGTAAAAGTTTCTATGATGTGATAATATCCTATTTCCCAAACAAGAATAATGATTCCCGATTTTAGGGGTTTCAGGAAAAAATGGTTTATAAGAAGGCCAATTTTTAAATTGTTCTATGTCATACTTTTTGTCAGGGTCAAAGTTTTTGAATACTGCACATTCTTTGTTTAAATTTTCAATTACGGAAGCATCAATTTCCGAAATTTTGCATTTATCCCAAAATTGACTTGGATTGTAATAAAAAATCAAGTCAACCCCATCAATCAAAGCAAAGAAATAATGGGACACAAAAAACGTATTTGAGTCTTTTGTTCTTTTTAGTTCTTCAATCAAAGTTCTTTCCATTACAATCAATTTTCTATTACCGCTACGGTCGTTCAATGATAACGCAACGGTTTGGTGTATGTGGCGTTGGGCATTTCAAGGCACTACACTTTCAAGCCGCTGATATGTTTATTAATTGTACCCATGTTTCAATTTCCCACTATCTGCCCAATGACATATGACACATTTGTTAGCGTTTCGTACTTTTTCTTCCCGTCGTCTGTGCGATGGGGCAGGCAAGCTCTTTGGCTGGTTCTGGTTTTGCGTAGGCAAGTGCGACCAGCCAATGTGCTTGAATGCGTAGGGTGGCAATCCGAATAATTCATGTTTGAGTCCATATTGAATCATTTATGAGCCAATTGAGCCAATTATGAGCCAATCAATTTATAAGATGTTCCTGCTCCAACTTCTCCAGACCTTTCCAGAAGCTTGAATTTATCAATTAATTCTGTCAAATCTCGCGTTGCAGTTGCTTTAGAGACTTCACAAACCTCTTGGTAGATTTTATTTGTTATAACTTTATTTGTCATAAGATACTTAATTGCCTTTAATTGTCTTATGCTCAAGCCTTTTTCAATCAAACTTTTTTCGTTATAATGATTTTTTGAAATTGTCACACTTATTCCACCTGAAGAGTACTCGATAATTGGCTCAGGTAATCCATCCCTCTTGCATTCATTGATTATCTTGATTGTTCCACGTCCCCATGCTTCAATTAGTCCACCTTTAAAAAATGCACTCGCCAGAATTGGGTTATGAGGACGCGATGAATGTTTCTTTTTCAAATCCTCAAAAGTCAAGTCTTCCGGTAGTGAACCTTCATTCCACACAATGAGTTTATCGTCATAAACACTTATTTGAATTGGCGCTCCCATATAATCTCGATGCACAATAGCATTCAAAATAACCTCACGAATCGCTTCATAAGGATATTCCCAACTTTCTACACGCTGTAAACCTTTGTAAGAAATTGGAGAAACAAAAAACTTTCGGTCAAGAACTTCCAGAACTTTATCCGCCAATTGAAAAGTATTCCCTTCAACAACTTCCTGAAAACGTAGGTCATCATCAGTTTGTCCAAACCTGCCAATTTTCACAAAAGCGTTTATGAAAAATCTACATGGATTCTTGCCAAACAAAAGTATTGCCGAACGTTTAAGGTTACCATCTTCCAGCAATAAAAGGTTGTCAAGTATTTGCTCAAGGTTTTCTTCCTCGGCAATAAAAGGCAATCTTTTACTTACCGTAGCACCTTTCTTAAAGGCTTCAATTGCTGAAAGGTCAATGTCTGCAATGTTAGCACGTGGTTCAACAACATCGTCCCACGTTTTACCAGCTTTCTTAAGCAGAAGATTATTTAGGGCATTTCCTTTAAGTTCTTGTTTTGTACTTCCACTTCGGTAATGATATTTCCCCTGATAAGAAATAAGAACATCATAAGGCTTTACATCGATTTCGATGTAATCTTTTCCATTTTCGTTTTTCAAATCTACATCACAAATAATTCCAAGTTGCGTTTGGATTTTGTTGGGAATATCTTCCATTAATCGCTTTGCCTTTGCAATACCAACAATTTCTCCACTGTCATTTTTGCCAATGATAATTTTTCCTCCTTTGGCGTTGGCAAAACCACAAATCCATTTGAGGTATTCATCCCTCCAACTTTCTTTCCATTCTATATTTTGACTCTCTGGCATCTATTTTAGTAGTTTGTTATAATATCGTTTTCGTTGTTTGAACATCTTTTCAAAGTAATCAATTTTTGAGTCACGATAATCAAAAATTACAGGTGGATTCTTTGAGCGTTGAATTCGACCAATGTATTGAATTAATTTTCCTTCAAATGCAAATGGGTAAACAATAAATAAGCACTCCAAGTTACTAATATCAATGCCTTCTCCAAAGAATTGACCCGTTGAAATTACAATCTTGAAATGCCCTTGTTTTATTTGTTCGATTTTACTTTTTCTCGCACTTTCCGCATCATCTCCATGAATTGTAATTGTTTCATACTTGTCTTTTAAATAAAGATTGAGAATGTCAACGTGCGCTTTTCGTTCAGATAAAATCAAAATTGTTTTGAATCTTTTTGCATTGTTTTCAATGTCATTAAGAATTAACAAATTTCGTTGAGTGTCATGAACTAAGATTCTAGAAATAGTTTCGTATTTGTCAATCTTGTAATCGAAAGGAGCAAACAGTTTGGTTTCCTTGATGTTAATTTCTGTTTGGATATTTCGTTCATCCAGAAATTGTTTTTGATTAACCTGATGTAGAATGTTTCCAATAAATACGAAAATAAGTTTTTGGTCGTTGTTTTTTCTTTTTGGGGTGGCTGTTAAACCATACAAATAGAACGCATTAAAATTGATAATTGCTTCTCGAAATGATTTTGCAGGGATATGATGACATTCATCAATGATTATCGTTCCAAAGGCATTCGAAATATCGTTGTAGTCATCTAATCGTGATAGAGATTGAATCATGGCAATAGTAATCTGCTTACCAATCTTTTTCTTTTGATTTCCAAATTGTCCTATTTCTTTTTTCGGAATTTTCAGGAAATCCTGAATGCGTTCAATCCATTGGTCAAACAACTGTTTTCTATGAACGATAATTAGAGCAGGTTGTCGTTTTTCTGCAATAATCTCAAGTCCGATTACTGTTTTGCCTGAACCCGGTGGAGAAACAATTACTCCAAAATCTTTTTCACGTATTTTTTCAAGTGCAATTTCCTGATGGTCTTGTAATGTTATCTCCGATTCAAAATCGATAGAATCTTTTTTCTCACGGTTATCAATTATTCTGAAAGGAATCTTCTCTTTGCTACAGAATTGAACCAATGATGCTGAAAAACCTCGTGGAATCATTACCTCATTTTCTGCTTCTTCAATTAGCTTGAAGAACTTCTCGGTATTAAAAACACTCTTTCCCAAGTTCTTCTTCGCCAGATAATCTGAGTTGTAAAAGTTCAATTGTTCTCGCAGAAAAACGATTAGCTTTTGACTTAACTGTGTCCGTTTAAGGTAAATTTGATTACTTATGACTATTTCCAGTTCGCACGGTTTGTTAAACTCCAAATTTGAAGTAAAGACTTCGTTCGGTTGAACATCGAATAGTTTTTCGTACAGGCTTTTTAGTTCCGAAATAGAAACCTTCTTAATTGATTCTAAAAACTCCCATTGATTTTCAATTGGTTCAAATGAATTGGGATTAATGAAACATGAATTGCCATTTGCCAATGTATTTCCTTGGAAAGGAAGTGCAATTAAATTCCCCATTCCTTTGCCCGAATGATAATCCTGATTCGGAAATAACCTGTCGAAACTTGGTTCTTTTTCAAAATGCGAAATAATATTTGCGTGTCGCAGCAACTCAAACATAATTTTTCGACTCTGCTGTGCCGGAAAAGCATTTTCAAAGAAAACCCATAAATGACCACCATTACCAGAACGGGAACGTTCTATATAAGATGGGATATTAAATGCAGAACAAGTATTTTGAAGTTTGAGGATTGTTTCTTCCCAGTTTTGTTTGTCAAAATCAACCGCAATAAAATAAGATGTATTGTCTTCGAGTAACGGATAAATTCCACACGTTTCTTTTCCTGAAAAGTGCGACTCTATTGCAGCATCATCAAATGGTAAATACTCTTTGTTTTTGTAATTTTTAAAAATTCCCCCCTGAGCTTTGTGTTTGTTGTAGTCTGTCCAATCAACTTTGTACGCTGGCATATAACCACTCCGTCCATCCTTTTCCCAACGAACTGCATAGATGTCTGTCCTCCCTCGGAAAAGTGATTTGTATAAGTTGATATTTTGGATTGAATTAGTCACTAAGTAAATTTAAGATGCTTGTCTCAAAGAATATTGCATTACTTTTCCCATATAATGCTTATTATCGTTTTATATTGTTTTGTTGGAATACAGTACTCATAGAACTCTGTATCCTTGTCATATTTACCTAACTCACACCATGTCGATTTGCTTATCTGTTGTGCTTTTTCTGTGCCAGTATAAATATAATCATAGTCGGCATTAATGTATTCCATAGCTACAGAATCATCCGGTGGAGGTATCTTGGTACATTCTTTAAACAAATATCTCCAACTAGAGGATTTATCCCAATTTCTTACTATGCCATTATTAATAAAAACAATCATTATCGGGTGAACATCCAAATGCATACAACGTATTACAGCCGAAGAAATACTGGTTTTAAACCTCTCGGATAAATACTTTACTAAAGTAGGTGAAAATGGTTTCCCATAAGCCTCAGAGACAAATAACTTTTCTGGCATTAAAAGCTCGGAAGCAAAATCATTTGCCTCCCACTCTTGTAATCCTTTTTTTAGTTGGTCTTCAGTACTCTTAAACCAGTTAAGTGTATTAGAGTTTTCATTATGTACTTCAATTTTATCATGTATGAGAAAATGCCCAGCTTCATGAGCTATAGTAAACCGTTTCTTAGATTCATATGGGATTTCTGAGTTAACTTTAATTAATGTTTTAGATTTTCCACGAACAATCTTTCCATCTGAATTTTCGAGTTTTTCTTCAACCAATGTAGCTCCTAAACCTGAAATAAAGATGTTCATCGATAGGTCGGTAATTTCATCAAAGCCTATCTCATACAATAATCTTTTTGCTCTTAAACTACCTTTACAATTCTTCATCTTTTTCTAGGTTCTCAAGAATTTCAAGAAGGTTATGGTCTCTAATGATACTTTTAATTTCATCATGAGATAATTTATCTAAATTCCTATGTTGAAATGCAAGCTGATTAGATGCAACCAAATTACGTAGATAGTTTATAGGTTTTTCTATGTTTCTATTTATCGCATCTTGAAAGTAATTTGCCGCTTTTTCTAAAAGAATTTCATCTTTTTGTGAATTCATTTGCCCCTTCATCGAGAATGATATTTGCTTATAACTCTTATCTGCAATTGTTTCAATATCATTCAAGTCATAGCCGCTTGCCTCTAAAAAAGAATCTATTGCAGAACTATCACCTTCCTTAAGAGAGGATAGAATGAATTCGTCCATTTTATTTAATAATTTCTTTTTCATCGTTCGATATTTTTAATTGCTTCCCGTAATGCAGGAATTTTACGTTCTAATCTTTTCTTAATATTTGTTGCTTCTTGTTCAGATATTCCAAGCTCTTTTGCAATATCAGCTCTTTTCATTTTATGAATTACATATGGTTCAAAAAGAAGCAATTCATCGTCCGAGGCTCCTTGTTCTTCAAGTATTTTCAAGGATATATCCAGTAATTCATCATATCCACTATTGTCCTCATCATGTATGTTGCAATCTTCAATGCTCGTATTTGATTGAGCAGTTTTTTCCAGTTCTTTGTCAATGGTGTTAAAGATATGACTATCTAGAGAACTTATAACTTGCTCAATAAAATTAGGAAACTTGGCTTTGTTCCAATTCCTTCCTCCATCTATTCTCACAAAAGAGAGCATTAGTTCACTAATTATATCTTCAACCATTATTCCTCTGAATCCACGATTTAAATTGTACTTAATATCGAACTTGGTGTTTATCCGAAATATCGCGTACTTAATTAAACGTTTATTGAATTCAGGAGTAAACACTTCTTTTACTGCAGCTTGCAGCTCAGTGCTTGATGCTAATATTTTGTCCTGAACCTCCATCTATTTAATAATGCTAGTTATTTCATTTTTTTTTCCATGTAATGGAAAATTATTGGTTTTATTCAGCATAACCTAATGTAAACTTTTAATAATAGTAACTATGTCATATCAACAAAAGAAAGACGAGGTCTGGAGTAAAGGACAAAAGATTCGAGGGAAAAATCCCGACTTGTACAGAAAGGATAAGCTAGGTAATACAATTTACAAACCATCGTACGGAAAAAGTTCTGAAATGGGGTGGGAAATTGACCATAGCAAACCACAGTCGAAAGGTGGAACTGACCACTTGAATAATTTACAGCCTTTAAAAACTCAGGCAAATCGTCAAAAAGGTAACAAATCAATATAGGGTAGGCTTTCAATCCTTTATGCTGAAAGCGTTGTATTAATCGGTAAATACTTTTAAAATGAGTAAAACGTCCACAAGAGTTAGGGATGCTAGAACGGGACAATTTGTTCCTTCCAGAGAAGCTACAAGGCGACCAGCTACTACAGTCACTGAAAAGGTGAAAGTTGGTCCGACTAAGAAGCGTAGCTAGAAATGTGTTAATACCGATTTTGGGTATTAAACGAGTTATTAATTTTTTAAAATCTAATTTATGTACACAACTGGAGAAAAACCTGGTAAAGGTCGCTACAAATGCGTAAAATGTGGTGAAGTAATCAGACTTGATGATGATTCTGATACATTGCCACCTTGTCCAAGCTGTCATGGTACTAAATGGACTAAAGTTGGTTAGTTGAAAGGGCTGTTTCTTGATTGGGGCAGTCCTTTTGTTTTTTGCACCGCGCGGAAAGCAAAAAATAGCTTTTTTGCAAGCTGAAGCGTCAGCTGGTGTGTTGGAGCTTGCAAATGTGCTATTTGTGCGTTGGCTTTTCATAGTTTAATCTTTGTTGTAGTAGTCTCTTTTTTCAGTATGAACGCTAACTCTGTTATAGAAATACACAATCCCATAAAACACACCCGACACATCCTCCCTCGAGAAGCATTGTAAAGCGTTTAGCTATCGTATATTTTTTTTGCCGATTGTTAAATGGGCTTATACTTTGCTTGCAATTTTTGCTACTTATATGCGTATAATTTCCGGTGAATATTGAAGGATGAGGTTCGCTGTTTCGGTGTATTTGCAGCCAGTACAAACCGTTTTCGGGTACTATTTGTGGGTCAGTAGTCAAAGTGTTTTGGTTTTTGGTGTAATAAATGTAAACATAATTTCAATAGCTTATTCCCGGGTTGCCATCTTTTCTATAAATAAATAGTTTTTATGTTTCTCTGCAATCTACTGCGGTAAAACACTGACTACATGAGTTTTGCGCTCACCCCGGAGTAGAGTCCCTTAACTCTCATCCTGTTTTTACGGTTCGGGTTCTTGTGTTCACAAATTGCAGGCATCTGTTTTTTGCGTAACTGTAAAAAGCCTTGCTGCCGCAGTGGTATGCCGCAGAGGTGCTCATCCCAATTTCATTTTAAGATGAGCATTAAATGGATTTGACTATTTTTAAATAAGACAAGTTTAAAGAACAAGGCACAGCTTAAGCTACGGCGCCTTTTTTTAACGAGGTATAAACTCAACAGAAGAACAAGGCTAAGTTCAGTGTAATATGGGCAGCGAACCCCATAGAAGTCAGAGAGTCCAGGTTTGGGCACTCACGAAAATAACCTCCCCTGCCAGGTATCGCGTTCTTTCAACCGCTTTTCAACCTTGGCAACAAACTCAAAATTTTTCAGTCCCCATTTGGGAGCAATCAGCATGTCGGGCGGGGCCTGGCTTATAAAACGCTCAACAATAATTTTCGGGTTTAATAATTCGAGGTAATCAACCACCAGTTCAATATATTCTTCGGCAGTGTAGAGCTTAAAATTTTCTGAATTCTGCAGGAATTGCTTTTCCAGCATTGTGCCTTTATGAATTTGGAGTTGGTGCAGTTTCAGGTTTTTCACAGGAAGCGCAGAAATAACTCTGGCCTGTTCCAACAACTCCTCGCGGCTTTCTCCCGGAAGCCCCAAAATAAGATGCGCACAATTGTTCAAGCCCCGTTTGGCTGTTTCCTCCAGTGCCCAAACCGATTCGGCAAAGGTGTGCCCACGGTTAATACTTTCCAGTGTCCGGTCGAGGTGAGATTCGAGCCCCAGCTCCACCATCACATATACCCTTTTGCTGAGTTCGGCCAGGTAATCGAGCAAAGCCTCATCAACACAATCGGGACGGGTAGAAATTACCAGCCCAATAATTTTAGGATTTTGCAAGGCCTCTTCGTAAAGCTTTTTTAAATCCTCGAGCGGAGCATAGGTATTTGTATAAGCCTGAAAGTAAGCAAGAAACTTCATCGACTTGTATTTTTTCGCGAAAAAACCAATACCCTCGGCTATCTGCGAGCTTACTGTATTCTCCAGGTTACAGTAGGTGGGCTTAAAGGTTTTATTGTTGCAATAGGCACATCCTCCAATGCCCTTCGTTCCATCGCGGTTCGGGCAGCTAAACCCGGCATCAACCGAAACCTTTTGCACCCGTTCCGAGAATAAATTTCGAAAATACGTTGGAAAATCGTTGTAGCGCCTTTCGTGACCCCAGCTAAAAATTGTTTGCCCCATATTAAATTATCAATGCTCCGTCTCCCCTCTTCATCGCGAAGTTGGGCAGAAATTTTTGAAGCCACAAAAGTACGTAAAATTCAGAAAAAGAATGTGGTCGGCAGAACTTATCAACAGGTCTTGAAAACTTTAATCGAATCTTCTTTAAAATGCGTTTTAAATCCGAATGCAATTTGCTACTTTTATTAGCAAATAACGACAGAATTATGTTTTCGGAAAAAGACAAATTACAGATACAACAACGTGGCAGCAATTTACAAATGGTACTTTCGCAAATCGAAAACTTTAAGAAAGGATTTCCATTTTTACCTATCAAAGATGCTGCTTCAGTAGGCAAAGGAATTATACGACTAAACGATGAAGACCTCAGGAAAAAAGGCAAGTTATACGACGAAAAAATAGTATCGGGCACAAAAGCCTTAAAATTTGTACCGGCATCGGGTGCAGCCAGCCGAATGTTTAAAGCATTGTTTGAAGCCCTGGAAGCCTGCGAAACAGCAAGCGAAGCAGAAGTAACCGAAAAAAACAAAGCCGTAAAACAATTCACCGAAGAACTGGAAAAATTTGCCTTTGCCGACGAACTGAAAGCTGCTATTGGAGCTGGCGGAGAAAAAAGCTCGTGCAAAACTCAGATAGATTACCTGCTTAACCCGAAAGGATTAAACTACGGTGCCAGACCAAAAGGGCTGTTAAAATTTCACTCGTACAATGACGGAGCCCGTACTCCTTTCGAAGAACATTTGGTGGAAGGTGCCCTGTACGCTCAAAACCAGGATGGGAAAGTAAAACTTCATTTTACCGTTTCGCCCGAGCATCAACCCGGGTTTGAAGCCTTGCTGGCCGAGGTAAAAGATAAATACGAAGAAGAACTGGATGTTGAATTTGAAGTAACATTCAGTCAGCAAAAACCATCAACCGACACCATTGCTGTTGACCTGAAAAACGAACCTTTCCGTAATCCCGACAACAGCCTGTTGTTCCGTCCGGCTGGCCACGGGGCGCTGATTGAAAATCTCAACGATTTAGACGCGGACATAATCTTTATAAAAAATATCGACAATGTGGTTCCCGACCACTTAAAACAACCCACTATTGATTACAAAAAAGGCTTGGCCGGTGTATTGCTCGATGTGCAGGAAAAATTATTTCATTACCAGCGCATGCTTAACGAAAGAAGCCGTGTGGCGTTAAGCAGTGCCATACTGGCCGAAGTGGCAGGTTTTGTTGAAAACACATTAAACACCAAACCGGCAAGCGACCAATATTACACCGAAAAGGCTGAACTTCATAATTACCTGAAAGAAAAACTGAACCGCCCATTGCGTGTTTGCGGAATGGTGAAAAACGAAGGAGAACCCGGCGGAGGGCCATTTTGGGCAAGCAATGCCGATGAAACGGTATCCTTGCAGGTGGTTGAAGGTTCGCAAATTGACCCCGACAGCGTTCAACAACAAAAAATTGTACAACATGCCACCCATTTTAACCCGGTTGATTTGGTGTGCGGTGTTAAAAATTACAAAGGTGAGAAATTCGATCTGACACAATTTACCGATCCCTCAACTGGCTTTATTTCTAAAAAATCGAAAGACGGAAAAGAACTAAAAGCACAGGAGTTACCGGGACTTTGGAACGGTGCCATGAGCAATTGGAACACCCTTTTTGTTGAGGTGCCCATTGAAACATTCAATCCCGTAAAAACTGTAAACGACTTGTTACGCGATCAACACTTGTAATAAGATTTTTGTGGTTTCGGGTTAATTACTAATTTCGCAGATTCATTTTTTGAACAATGAACGAGGAAAGAGATTATTTGGGAGAAGAAAACATAAGTGAGGCAGTTAAGAAATTTAAAAACTCTTTGCTTTCCGGCAGAAAGAAATATTTCGATGTATCGGAATTTGAAGGAATTGTTGAACAGCTTATGGATGAAGGGGATTTAAACTCTTCAGAAATTGCCGCACTGCAAGGTATTCAGATTCATCCTAACGCAGCGCCTCTTCAGCTAAAATATGCACAAATACTTCTTAGCAAAGGGCAATACAGCATGGCCCATAAATACCTCGATTTTGTAGAACGCGTTGAATCCACAAATCCCGACGTTCATCTAATTAAAGGCACTGCATGGTTAACCATGGGCAACGAATTGCAGGCTAAACAATCGTTTCGCAAAGCCATTAAATATGGCGAGAATGAGAAAGACGACATTTTATACCATGTTGCTTCGGCGTATGTTCAGATTGGAGAAATCAGCCAGGCCATCACCTTCCTCGAACAGGCGATTAAAATTAATCCGAAGAACGATGTAGCGCTCTACGATTTGGCTTTCTTTTACGATCAGCTTGGCGATTTTAAACAAAGCATTAAATATTACAACCTTTTTATTGATAACGATACCTTTAATTACACTGCGTGGTTTAACCTGGGCATTGTGTACAACAAGGCTGAAATGCACTCAAAAGCAATAGAAGCCTACGAATATGTACTGGCAATAAACGAAGACTTTAACATGGCGACTTTTAACATTGCCAATGCTTTAGCCAATAATGCAAAGTTTGAAGAAGCCATTGAAAAATACCACGAATACCTGGAAACAGACCCCGATAATGACGATGCGTATTGTTACATTGGCGAGTGCTACCTCAACCTGGAGGACAACCTAAATTCGAAACAGAATTACCAGCTGGCACTAAATTTAAACCCGGAGAACGACACTGCCTGGTTTGGTATTGGCTTAATAATGTGGATCGACAAGCAATACGAAAGTTGCATCGACTACATCAATAAGGCCATAAAAATTGACAAGGACAATTCAGAATACTGGCTTACCTTGGGGAAAGTACAAAACGACAACAACAAATACAACGAAGCCATTGAAGCTTTTCAACAAGGCGCTCTTCTGGACCATGAAAATACCGAAATATGGCTTACATGGGCCGAAACACTAAAAAAACATGGCGAGTTGGGAAGTGCCATTCGAACGATAAAACAAGGCATAACAAACAACGACGATTCGATGTTAAAATACCGCTTGGTGGCCTTACTGCTCGAAGAAAAGAAAGTTAAGGAAGCCCACGAATGGCTAAAGGAAGCTATGAAACAGGATTTTGACAACATTAATTACCTGTACGACATTTACCCCAAGGCACAAAAAAGCATACGGCTTAAAAAGGTTGTTGATAAATTCCTCCTTGGAGAAAAATAATTTCGAAAACGCAGCACTACTACTCCCTTTTATTTCACCGAAAGATTAATAAAAATCTAAGTTTTCCTGCATTACTCGTTGAAGCACAAAACACAATTACATTTTACAAATTGTTTTTGTATTTTGGCCGGCCTAATAAACGAGGTTATTGGATACTGCCTGTTTTAATTTGATAAGCCATTATCCGTCACCCATTCGCAATAACAAATATTCACAACAAACAATGAACAGAACAGTAAAAGACTATTTTCTATTAGCACTAAAAGGAATAGGAATGGGAGCTGCCGATGTAGTGCCCGGCGTTTCGGGTGGAACCATAGCGTTTATCACCGGCATTTACGAAGAGCTAATCAACTCGATAAAATCGATTAACCTAAATGCAGCAAAACTGTTCTTTGCAGGTAAGTTTGTCGAGTTCTGGCAAGCTATCAACGGAACGTTTCTAATGAGCGTATTTCTGGGAGTTGGAATCAGCATTTTTTCATTGGCAAAAGGGCTCGAATATTTGCTAAATAATTTCCCCATACTGGTTTGGTCCTTCTTTTTCGGATTAATTATTGCCTCAGCCATTTACGTAGCCCGCTCTATTAAACGATGGAAGCTCGATACGGTTATTGGAGGAATTGCCGGAATTGTTATTGCCTATTTAATTACAGTAATTACCCCGGCCGAAGCCAATACGAGCTACTGGTTTATCTTCGTTTCGGGCTCCATTGCAATTTGTGCCATGATTTTACCCGGGATTTCGGGCAGTTTTATACTGGTACTGCTGGGTATGTACAAGTTTATACTGGAAGCTGTTGGCGACATGAATATTGCGATAATTGCCACATTTTTACTAGGTGCGGCCGTTGGAATTATATCTTTTTCGAACGTACTTTCGTGGTTACTAAAAAAATTCCACAATACTACCATTGCAATTTTAGCAGGTTTTATGGTGGGCTCGCTAAACAAAGTATGGCCATGGAAAGAGGTTACCCAAACTATCCTCGACCGCCACGGTGAACTGAAACCCATAGCCGAAAGAAATGTATTACCCGGAACCTACGAGCAAATTACCGGCAACGAAGCCGTTTTAGCAGGTGCTTTTGTTTGTGTTATAGCAGGCTTTGCCCTAATTTTTATTGTTGAAGGAATTGGGAAAAAACTGAAAAGTAAGTAGTTTCAGAAATTGAAGAAAGATACTTTATGAAAAAATACGGATTGCTTGGATACCCGCTTACTCATTCTTTTTCGAAACGATACTTTAACAACAAATTCGAAAAAGAAAACATTGATTCGAGTTACGAAAATTTCGAAATTGATACGATTGAGAAATTTCCGCAGCTTGTAAAATCCAATCCGGAAGTTGTTGGATTTAACGTTACAATCCCGTACAAAGAGCAAATTATACCATTCCTGGATGAGCTGGATGATGCGGCGGGCAAGATTAAAGCGGTAAACACAATTAAAGTTGTACAAAAAGGAGACAAAACATTCCTGAAAGGCTTCAACACCGATACGTACGGGTTTGAAATATCGCTGAAACCATTGCTAAAAGAACGCCATAAAAAAGCATTAATTTTAGGAAATGGAGGAGCTTCGAAGGCCATTAAATATGTATTAAACCAGCTGGGTATCGAATTTATTTCAGCATCGCGACGAGAGCTAAAAGACCATGAGATTCATTGGGAAGATATCGACCAACAGGTGATGAACGAGCATCTTCTCATCATAAATACAACGCCGCTTGGAACCTATCCGAAAGTGGATACTTTTCCGAATATCCCCTACCAATTAATTACTGAAAAACACTTGCTTTTCGATGTGGTTTACAATCCCGAAGTATCTGTTTTTCTAAAAAACGGAAAAGACAAAGGGGCTACAATTAAAAATGGCTACGATATGCTTTTAGGACAGGCCATAAAATCATACGAAATTTGGAATTCAAAAGAATAAAAATGGATAAAACGAAAATATTATTTGTTTGCATGGGCAATATTTGTCGTTCGCCCAGCGCCGAGGCAGTATTTACAGGCTTAGTTAAAAACGAAGGTCTCATAAAAAACTTCGAAATCGATTCGGCCGGTACAGTAGCTTATCACGTAGGCGAACGTGCCGATCGCAGAATGCAGACACATGCCATAAAACGCGGCTACGATCTTACCAGCATTGCGCGCTTATTTAATCCAACCACCGATTTCGATTCTTTCGATTTAATAATTGCAATGGACGACGAAAATATTGGCACACTAAAATCCATGGCCCGCAACGAAACAGATCTTCAAAAAATTCACAAAATGACCGACTTCAGTATCGAATGGAATTACGATGAAGTTCCGGATCCATACTATGGTGGCGAAGAAGGGTTTGAGCTGGTTTTGGATCTTCTTGAGGATTCGTGTCAGGGTTTATTAAACGCAGTAACGAAGAAAAAATAAGAGTAATGAGAACCAAGCTCAATACTCAAATCAAATCGTATTAATAAGCCGGGTTCGCTTAATAATGGACTCAGTGTCGACTAATTTTTAGTCGAACTCAA
Source organism: Draconibacterium sp. (assembly GCA_041583785.1). GTDB lineage: Bacteria > Bacteroidota > Bacteroidia > Bacteroidales > Prolixibacteraceae > Draconibacterium. The sequence goes on from JBFHFE010000015.1 coordinate 15,703, forward strand.
TACATTTCTGTATCGCTGAGGCTAAAATAAATAGTCGAACCCGGTTTAATACTGTCTACTTGAAATGGTAGAGAAAATTCACCAAACAATCGTAAGCCGGTTTTCTTTCTCCTTCAATATCTACCACTATTTTTACCTGTACTTTGGCAATACCACGAAGGTTTTTAATGTCGTTTAACGAAACTGTTGCCCGAATTTTGTCGTTCACCTTAACCGGTTGTTGAAAACGTAAACTTTCTATTCCGTAGTTTACAATCATTTTCACATTATTTACTTCAACAACATTGTACCACAAGTAGGTAAGCATCGACAGCGATAAATAACCGTGGGCAATGGTTGTTTTAAAAGGTGACTCTTTTGCTGCACGTTCCGGATCGGTATGTATCCATTGAAAATCGAGTGTAGCGTCGGCAAATTTATCGATTTGTTCCTGTGTAATTTGAATGTAGTCGGAAACCCCGATAACCTGCCCCAAAAGAGCTTCAAATTCTTCGTAGTTATTTATGATTCTTTTTCCCATAAGGTTGATTGTTGTAAAATTGAAAGCGCCAATTTAAGCCTTTTTGTTAAGTAAAAATACAGAATTTTGCTAAGATTGATTCGAATTTAAGACGCTTTATAAGCAGATGCTTGAATATTTATCCCAATTGTTCTAATTTTTCGAAAGTACTTGCCATTATTTTTGTTTGTTAACGACCCCAGCATTTCGGCCTTGCCCCAATATCTCCTACCCGGCGCAAGTGCTGTGTTATTTTTAACCATGGGCGGCGTACTGAAAAGCTATAGTTTCATCAAATTTATACACCTTTGCAGCTTAACAATATTTTTATGAGAAACATTCTTAAAAGCACCGCATTTTTGGCTATTGTTTCCTGTTGGCTTTGGTCGACTGCTTTTGTGGGCATAAAAATCGGACTTGAATACCACACCCCGCTGCAATTTGCAGGGATACGTTTTTTTATCGCGGGCATTTTAATTTTTCTCTATTTCGGAAAACCACAGCGTTTTTTGGCAGAAATAAAAGCCAACCTAAAATTTATATTAACCCTTTCGGTTGTTCAGATTTTTGGGCAATATGCCCTCTTTTATTCCGGACTAAATTTGGTTCCGGGAGCACTGGCTGCATTAATTATTGGTTCGCAACCACTTTTTATTGCTATTGTTGCGCACTTCTCGTTTCATAACGATAAAATGACCCGCTTAAAGCTGATGAGTATATTAATTGGGGTTGTAGGCATTGCCATTATTACGCTTGGCCGGGCAAAAATTGAAATGAAAAGCCATCTGGAGTTTTTAGGTATCGCCCTGCTGTTAATTAACAACCTAACCACAGGCTATACCAATGTGATAATTGCCAAAAGCCCGAAACAAATTTCCCCCATTGTTTTAAGTTCGGCCTCATTAATAATCGGTGGTTTTATGCTGTCGGTGGTTTCAATCCCCATCGAAGGAATTCACCTGGGGCCCTTCCCTCCTGAGTACTGGGGCTCGCTGGCCTGGTTAAGTTTTTTATCGGCTGCAGCCATAACCATCTGGAATTCATTGCTGCGCCGCCCGGGTGTAAAGGTTTCTATTCTAAATTTCTGGAAATTTCTGGTTCCCGTGTCGGGAGCAACGCTAAGCTGGTTAATTCTGGCCGATGAGAATCCCGATCTGATTTCGATTTTAGGAATGGCGGTTATTGCCAGTTCTTTGGTAGCCTTAAACTACGCAAACCGAAGGGAACAAAAATTAAAGCACACGAATTGAGGGATTTCTTAAGAAACATTTTAGCACTTCTCGAAATAGAACATCCGGCTTATTCTACAAAAGCACTTTGTATTTGATATTGGAAGCCCTGGTTTTGAGAGCAAAAGCTAAGCTCTCCCGGCTTTTTGCTGAGTAAAATGTTTAAGGTGCTGAAAATCTATGAAATAGATTTATATTTTTATCTTTACGCAACCATTTATCATTTTTAATTTAACATGGATGCAAAAATAAAGTTACTCCTCTTTAGAGTTGAGCATCAAACATTTTCAATCCCTATCTCGAATATTTTGCGCGTAATTCAGGTCGTTGAAATAATGCACCTGCCTAAGGTTGCAGACTACATCGAAGGTTTTATAAATGTGGGCAGCCTTTCTGTTCCAATAATCAATTTTAGAAACCTGCTTGGGTATCCAAAAAAAGAGATAGAACTATCTGACCAAATAATAATCCTAAATATTGATACATATACTGTTGGTTTACTTGTCGACAAAACCATTGATGTTGAAGATTTTGATCAGAACCAGATTCAGGCTTTTAAACAAACCGAAATAAAACACGAATTTATAACCGCCATAGCAAATAAATCAGACGAAAGCATTTACATAAATAATCCGGCGAAATTTTTCGACAGCAATGAACTTGAAAATTTATCGAAACTAATTCGGGCAGCCATAAAACACAAACAAGAACTTATTTAATAGATATGACGGAGTACAATTTGTCGGAAATAAGAGCATTCCTTCATGATAATTTTGGATTTGAATTTGCCCCAAATCGAGATAAAGAATTACATTCAAAACTAACTACTGCGGCTAAAGCATTTCAGATTTCTGATACTGAAGAGTTTATTAACTGGTTATTAAAGCAACAATTCTCTGCTGATTTATCGAAGAAACTAGCCGAATATTTAACCGTTGGTGAAACCTATTTCTTTAGAGAAAAAACAGCACTCGATTATTTAGAAAACGAATATCTTCCATATTTGGTTAACACTAAAAACAAAGACAGCAAACGTCTTAAAATCTGGTGTGCAGGCTGCTCTTCGGGCGAAGAACCTTATTCCATTGCAATAATAGTAAATCGTTTCTTTCAGAAATTAGATGGCTGGACCATAAAATTAATTGCCAGCGATATAAATCCACTGGCAATTAATAAGGCAAAAACAGGTATTTATACCAAATGGTCGTTTCGTAATACCAGTGCAGATTTGCAAAAAACTTATTTTGATGAAACTCCGGACGGAAAATATCAAATTAAAAGTTGGTTGAGAAACAGTGTCGATTTCAGATTTCTGAACCTCATGAACGATCCTTTTCCCAATTTAATTGGAGGGATGAACGATTTTGATGTAATATTTTGCAGAAATGTATTCATTTATTTTTCTCAGGATGCCATAAAAGCAGTTAGCTCTAAATTTTACAAGAGCCTTAAAGAAGACGGTATTCTGGCAGTTAGCCCGGTAGAAGCATCCTCTGTTATGTCAAGCGAATTCAACTTTTTCTCGCACCAGGGAACTACCCTTTTCCGAAAGAGTTCTTCTTCTCCGAAAAAAAACAATGGTAGTTTATTTACACACAACAAAATAGCCAATAACACTCCAATTAAAAAGATTGCAAACCACCAATCGCTGTTAACAAATAAGAATACAGGAAAGGCTCCCGAAAAGCCCCGTCGCGAAATTCAGCCCGAAAAGGAAGATAAGCCACTTACAATTGAAGCGGCAATGGAAAACGCCAATTTGGGAGAACTGGAAAAAGCGAAACAAATTTGCCTGGCAATAATTAACAAAAATAAAACCAATTACAATGCCTATTTTCTGCTAGCTAATATTTATTTTGAGCAAGGTTTGAAAAACGAAGCTTCCTGGGCATTTTCTCAAAGCATTTTTTTAAAACCACAACTGGTTATGGCTCATTTTTTATTGGGAGAATTAAATAGAAATACACACTTTAAAGAAGCCCAAAAGCACTATTCAAATGCGTTGAAAGAACTGGAAACTCTTCCTTCTGATGCCATTTTGGAAGAATCGGACGGAATAAAAGCCGGGGAATTAAAATACCTGATTCAAGACATTATTAATGGGTAGTTAAACCAATAGTGCATCAAAATGACAGGTAAAAAACATTCGAAAATACCAGTGCTATTATTTGTCGGGAAAAGGAAAGAAACGAAATGATTAATTTTAAATAAGATGCCAAACGAGCGGGTAAAAGAAATTTTGAAAGAACGCGCAATAAAATTGCGTTCCGAAAAAAAAGAAGAACAAAAGCATGAAGAGTTCTTCTGGGGACTTGAGTTTTTGCTTGATAAGCAGCATTACATTATAGAAACGAAATTTGTAAGCGAAGTAATAACTATAAAACATGTAACTACGCTGCCTTGCACGCCCAAATTTATTAGAGGCATAATAAACATCAGGGGTAAAATAATATCACTCATCAACCTATCTCATTTTTTATCAAAAGAAGAAAAAGAACTGCCTTCAATATATAAAGTAATTGTTTTGAGTATGCAGGAATATGAATTTGGCATTTGGGCAGATGAAATACTGGGAAGTGTTAAGGTGAAAGAGAACACCATAAAACCCGCACAGATGTTTGAATTGAATAATGCCCCGGGCTTGATTCGGGGAATTACCCCGGAAAGTAAATCAATACTAAGTATTGAAAAATTAATAGAAAACAACCAAATTATTGTAAACGACCAGATAAATTGAATACCATAACTCCATTGAAAATGAAAAAGCTAAAATTTCTAACCGGCAGCATTCGTTCCAAGCTAACAACATTATTAATTTCTGCAGCAATGCTTCCATTAATTGTGATAATTATTATCGGGTTGGGGCAAGCACGAAAATTATTAAACGATAAAGATTACTTACACCTTGAAGCAATTGGTGTTCTAAAAAAGCAAAATATCGTAAGCTTTTTTGAAAATACAGAGCGGGAATTAACCACAATGTCTGCCGACCAAATAACCCGGGAAGCAAGTAAACAATTTAATGAATTACTAAAGAGTCCAACCTTCCAGTCAGCAGGCAAGTTTAATACACAATCTCGCCAATACCAGGAGTTACTGGCCCGTTTCAACTCCCATTTTCAGGGCTTTGTTTCGTCCTATAAACTGAATGACTTTTACCTCTTTTCGCCCGAGCAGGGATTCTTCCTGTATGCGGCCTCTAACTATAACCAACTGGGCAAAAGCCTGCTCTCTCTTGAATTAAAAAACACAGCTATCTCCGAAGTTTATTCAGAGGTCTTACAGGCAAAATCAATTCGCATGAGCGATATTCAGCAAGATGCTTTAACCGGAAAGAATGTATTTTATTTGGGGGCACCAATTTTCAACGCATCGGGTGTTTCGCTGGGTATTATTGTTGTAGAAATTGATGCTTCAAAAATAACCGGCTTAGTAGAAGAAAGTGCCGGGCTAGGCAAAACCGGCGAAAGTTATTTGGTGGGTTCAGATTATCTCATGCGTTCAAACTCTCGTTTTAACTCCGAAACAGATATTCTTAACACTTTAGTGGATACCGAAAATGTACATTTGGGTTTCCAAAAGCAAACCGGAAAGCTAAGCCTTAAAAGCTACCGTAATCGTTCGGTATTGAGCTTTTTTATCCCCATTGACCTCGACCTGAAATTTAACGCCGGTTTTGATTGGATACTGATTGTTGAGATTGAAGAAAGTGAAGCTTTTATGGCTTTTAAAGGCCTGGTAATACAAATGATAATTATTGCAGCAGTAATGTTTATTTTAATTGCAGTTGCAGCAGCATTCTTTGCCCGGTATTTTACCAAACCCATCTTTCAGTTAAAAGAAATAACAACCCAAATTGCAAATGGCGATTTAACACAAAGTACGGATATTGGTCAGGACGATGAAGTGGGAAAGTTAGCCGAGTCGATTAAATTAATGCGTGAAAATTTGCGCAGCCAGTTAGAGGAAATGTACGAAGGAACCAATGTTCTCTCTACCTCTTCGGCCCAGTTAATGTCTATGGTATCGCAGCTGGCATCGGGTTCAGCAGAAACAGCAACCTCGGTAAGCGAAACCACTGCCACAGTTGAGGAAGTAAAGCAAACCGTAGAAATATCCAATCAAAAATCAGTTGAAGTTGCAAATTCAAGTCAAAGAATGATGGAGGTTTCAGAACAAGGTAAAAACTCGGTAAATGAAACCATAAAAAAAATGTCGAACATAAAACAGCAAATGGAATCGATTGGGGGAATTGTAATTCAGCTTAGCGATAAAGGAAATACCATCGGCGATATTGTAACTAACGTTAACGATTTGGCCGAACAATCGAACCTGCTGGCAGTAAATGCTTCAATTGAAGCAGCCAAAGCTGGCGAGCAGGGGAAAGGATTCGCTGTGGTTGCGCAAGAAATTAAAAACTTATCGGAGCGCTCAAAAATGGCTACGGTTCAAATCAAAACAATTTTATCCGACATCCAAAAAGAAATTAGCAGTGCTGTGCTGGCCACCGAACAAGGAACGAAGGCGATAGACGAAGGATTAATTCAATCGTCGAATGCCAGCGAAGTGATAGCTGCTCTTGTTTCCAGTGTCGAGCTGTCGGCACAGTCGAATATTCAGATTGCAGCCTCGAGCCAGCAACAAATGGTGGGGATGGACCAAATTGCTGCAGCTATGGAAAATATAAAAGAAGCGAGTGTACAAACTGCACAAAGCATTAAGCAATCGGAAGATTCTGTTGGCAATTTGAAAAACCTGGGCGAACGTTTACTCGCCATGCTTAACAAGTATAAACTTAATTAATGCAAGCAATTTTAAATACCAACAGCACAGCAAAATGAAATAAAATTGGTATAAATTACCTATTGATTAAAATTATTTATGGACAAACAGCGTGAATTTCAGCGACGGATTTTAGCCACTTTTAAACTCGAAGCTGAAGAAAATATCGAAATAATTAATCACGACCTTCTGGCCCTCGAAAATAACATACTTGCCGACAACGAGGAGGTTTTGGAAGAATTATACCGATCGGCACATAGCTTAAAAGGCGCTGCTCGTGCTGTAGGGGAAGCAGATATTGAGAGTTTATGCCACGCTTTTGAAGATGTTCTTTCGGCACTTAGAGAGGGAGAAATAAAACTTAGTTCAGAAAATGTTGATTTATTTTTTTATGCCTCTGACCTATTAGAAAAGCTGTTGAATAATTTGGATCAGGAAACGGATTCCAAAACAGAAGAAGAACTGAATCAACTAATTGACTTACTTAATTTAGCCGAACTGGGCGAAGCCTTTGAGCTGCCCCAAAAACCCAAACAGAAAAATTTTGTACAAGATACGGCATCTGTTATTTCACCAAAAACAAGCACGAAAGAAACAAGCAAGGCCGATGAAAAACCGCTGGAAGAAACCAATCGACGAAAATCGAATAAAAACAGGAGCAAAAAAGACACCATACGTTTATCGACAAAGAAGATTGAAGGTTTGGTAACCCAGGTGGAGGAACTTTTACCACTTAAGCTGGGAGCCCAGCATAAAGCCGATGAACTACAAAAACTGATTTTTAAATTTTCGGGCTGGAAAAAAGAGAGTTTCATAAATCTTGAAAACCAGGAATTGTTTCTAAAAAAAGAGCACGCTGATGGCGATTCCGGCCAACATCATTTTTTTTCAGAAACCCTTAAAAAGCGGTTCACCGAATTCGAAAGTGAGCTTTTTTCCATACTTGATCAAGCCAACAGGGAAGCGGCAGAAGCGAAACAAAAAATTGAACTACTGAACAGCGAAGTACGCGAAATGCTTTCTGTTCCATTTTCAATATTGCTAGACACTTTCCCTAAAATGATGCACGATTTAGCGAAGGATTTAGGAAAAAAAATAACATTCTCGATTGTAGGTCAAGAGATAGAAATTGACCGACGTATTCTCGACGAATTAAAAGATCCCTTGATTCATTTGTTAAGAAATGCCGTTGATTATGGCATTGAATTTCCGGATGAACGCAAGAAAAAAGGGAAATCGGATAAGGGAGAGATTCGGATACAAGTTGAAACGCTTGAAAATAATAATGTCTCACTCCTTATTTCGGACGATGGCCCCGGATTAAACTTTAAGAAACTAAAGGAACTTTACCTTAAAAATGAAACGACATCAGAAAATGATGTCAGCAATACTGAATTAGCCCAGTATATTTTTAAAAGCGGTGTTTCAACCAGCGAAATGGTAACCGATATTTCGGGAAGAGGGTTGGGAATGTCCATTGTTCGACAAAAAATCGAAGATTTAGGAGGTTCTGTTCTCGTTAAATCGGAACCAGAGAAAGGTACTCTTTTCAGCATAAAATTACCCAGCAAAATTGTCACTTTCAGAGGGGTTGTTGTTACTGCGGGCGAACAGAATTTTGTAATCCCCACAGTAAAAATTCAGCAAATTATAAAAACGAAAAGCCAGGATCTGAAAACCCTAAATAACCAAAAGGTCTTGAATTTGAACAATGAACATATTCTTTTGGTGAGTTTGGCAAAAGTTCTCGAACTGCAAGCTAAACCCCTGGAAAACGAGAATCGCCTGGCACTGGTAGTGGATTTTTCGGGTAAAAAAATTGCCTTTCTGGTAGACGAGGTACTTGGCGAGCAGGAAATTTTGGTAAAGAACTTCAATCCACAGTTAAAACGTGTTAGAAACATAATGGGAGCAACGGTTCTGGGAATTAATAATTTAACGCCGGTATTAAACATACCCGACTTGTTTTCCAGCGTTGAAAGAAACAAAAATTCGGAAAACTATTTAATTGAAACAAAAAAAGTAGATAAAAAGAAAAATCTTGTGTTAATTGTTGAAGATTCGATTACTTCGCGAACTTTACTTAAAAATATTATCCAAAATGCAGGATACGATACAGAAACAGCAATTAATGGCTTAGAGGGTTTTGAGAAAATAAAGAACTTACACCCTGATGTGGTAATATCGGATGTAGAAATGCCCCTAATGGATGGCTTTGAGTTAACAAAAAAAGTAAAACAAAGCCCCGGGCTGAAGCAGACACCAATAATTCTGGTTACGTCGCTGGCAAAAAAAGAACATCGCGAAAAGGGAGTAGAAGTTGGAGCGAATGCTTATATCGTAAAAACGAATTTTGAACAAAATAATTTATTGGAAACCATACAACGATATGTATAACAACTGCGATTTAACAAACATTATTTATGGTAAAGGTTTTAATCGTCGATGATTCGCCAACAATCTGTAAATTTTTGGAGTTTATTTTTAGCAACGACAAAAATTTTGAGGTAGCAGGAATTTGTAACAACGGAAAACAAGCTCTGAACTTTGTTTCAAGCAATAAAGTTGATGTAGTTACAATGGATGTGGATATGCCAGTAATGAATGGCCTTGAAGCAACACGGCGGATTATGTCAACAGTGCCGGTGCCGGTAATTATTGTCACAGCCGGAAGAAATGCACGAAATCAGTCGTTATCAATGGAGGCATTGGCAGCAGGTGCTTTAACCGTTTTTGAAAAACCTGAAACCCTAAACGCCAGCGAGGCAGAAACACGATGGGCTCAGTTAAAGAAACTGGTTAAGATTTACGCTGAAGTAAAAGTTATAAAAAGAAAATTTCCCCCTTTACATACCTTCCACAAAGAAGAAATACAAACGACTTCGGAAAAGGTAACGCAATCGAAACCACAATCATTACAAAATAAAAGGTACATTGCAATTGGCGTATCAACAGGAGGCCCTGAGGTTTTAAAAACTCTACTTCCTTGTTTACCTGCTAATTTTCCTTTTCCGCTACTCATTGTTCAACACATTACCGAAGGCTTTTTGGAGGGAATGGTAAATTGGCTAAATTCATGTTGTTCTATTCAGATAAAGGTTGCCGAGAATTTCGAGGAAATAAAATCCGGGATTGTCTATTTTGCCCCCAACTCGAAACAAATGGGAGTTCATAACAATCGACTGGTTCTTTCAGCCTGTGAACAAAACGAATTAATTTGTCCTTCGGTAAATTATTTATTTGAAAGTTTAAGTTTTAACAACGCCTCCGAAACCATTGCTTTGCTGCTTACCGGAATGGGAAGCGACGGCGCCGAACAATTAAAAACACTTAAAGAAAAAGGAGCTCTTACAATTGCACAAGATAAAGAAAGTTCGCTAATACACGGAATGCCCGGACAAGCGATAAAAATAGGAGCAGCACAATATGTGTACAGCATTAAACAGATTGAACATTTTTTATTAGACTTAATAAAATACAACAGAAAATAACAGCAGGGTTATGATTGATAAAACAGTACTGATAGTTGAAGACAGCCCAACTCAAGCTTTGAAACTTCAAATGCACCTTGAACAAAATAATTTTAACGTTATCCATGGCGATACCGGAAAAGCGGCATTGGAAATTCTGGATTACAATAATTTGCCGGACCTTGTCATTTCAGACATTGTAATGCCCGAAATGAACGGGTACGAATTATGCACAACTCTGAAAAATGATAAAAGGACTGCTGAAATACCAATCATTCTGCTAACACACCTTTCTGATCCGGAAGATGTAATTAAAGGCTTGCAAGCTGGAGCCGACAACTTTATTTCGAAGCCTTATTCCGAAGAATTCCTTTTCGAAAGAATAAATGATATTCTGCTGAATCGTGAAATCAGAAAACGTTCGCCAAATTTAGATGTAGCCATGGAGATTTTCTTTGGCGGGCAGAAATACAAGCTGAACTCCAACCGTTTGCAAATACTCGACCTCCTTTTATCAACCTATTACAACGCAATACATAAAAATAAAGAGCTGGAAGATAAAAACGAGGAACTAAAACAAGTTCAAAAAGAACTTAAAAAGAATAATATTCGGCTAAAAAAACTCGATGCGGAGAAAAACCATCTGCTCGGAATTGCCGCACACGATTTGCGTAGTCCACTTACCAGTATTGCCGGATATATCGATATTATTGAATATTCGCTTCCCAAAAATAGCATGGAGGAACAAGATGAAATTTTAAAAACCCTTAAAATGATGGTCGACTACATGTTAAGCCTCATATCGGACGTACTTGACTACTCCAAAATCGCATCCGGGAAACTTGAGATATCGAAAGATGTGTTCGACATGATACCTTTTATGGATCAAACGATCCATTTAAATAATATTCTGGGAGCTAAAAAGAATATCAAAGTTAATGCGAACTATTCGCATAAATCCCTTTTGCTTAATGCCGACAAAAACAAGCTAAAACAGGTGATGGACAACCTTTTGTCGAATGCTTTTAAATACTCCGAAGCCAATACATCTGTTTCTGTTGATATAGAAATTCTTAACAACGAATTAAAAATATTGGTAAGCGACCAGGGGAAAGGTATTCCGGAAAACGAAATTGGCGAATTATTTCAACCTTTTAAAACCACATCGGTACAAAGCACTGGAGGTGAAACCAGTACCGGTTTGGGGTTAGTATCGGTGAAAAAAATTGTAGAAACACATGGAGGACAAATTTGGTTAGATTCGGAAGTCGGGAAAGGTTCTGTTTTTACCTTTACATTGCCTTATAACCCGGAATTAGATAAAATAAATAACAATAATTCCGATAACGGCCTTCCTAAATTTAACCTGCTTTATGTGGAGAAACATAACTTATCGGATGAGTTTCTATCGGTTATTAGTACCGATTTGTATTCCGAAATTCTGCACGCCACTTCGGCGGCCGAAGCATTAGGCATTTCGGAAAAAAACAATAGCCTTGAACTAATAATAGTAGATGAAACCCTAATAGGAGAAAGCCCTTCTTTTGCTGAAAAGGTTAAATCAGTAAACGAAAAAATAAAAGTTGTAGTTCAGGGAAATGAAACACAGTCAAACAAGGAAAATTGGCAAAATGCAGGCTTCGACGGAGTTTTGCCTCCAAAGGTAGCTAAAGAACAATTGGTGAGTACCATGAAAGAATTATTTCAACAGTAATAAGATAAATGATTACAAAAATGCCACAACAGAATTATCCGTTGTGGCATTTTTTTTGAAATTACCCTAAGAACATAAGCACTTGTATTTCAAAACAATGGAATTAAAAGAGGGTCGATAACCTTACAATTTATTCCTCCAGTACCAATAACTCAATCTTTCTAAAATCAGTATTGTGGCTTTCGGCCTGCAGAGAGATGGTTCCTTTGCTGAGAATATTATTTCCATCGGCTGGCAACAATTTTTCGTAATATTTGTCGCGAGGGTCGAGTTGTGGTTTCTCGTAGTGCATTACTTCCTGTCCATCCACAAAATGACGGATAATTTCGCCACCATGAACCTCCACTTCTACACTCACCCATTTATCGTCGCATTGTGTTTCCGAAATTGAGTTGATACAATGTTTTTCGACCAACTCGCCGTTTATAACAACGTTGGTTCCTGGTGTGCAAAGGTTCATCGTTGGACGCTCCGGTTTGCCTGTAATCCCTCCCAACAGCTGCACTTCAATCGATGTTGGAAAATCCTGGTCGAGTTCCATCGATTCGGCACTTTGCCCATGAATCATTAAACCGTTATTGCGAAATGCCCAGCCTGGTCCATTTTTAACCTGCTGCCCTACAAACCGATAGTCTACCCGTAATTTATAATGCGAAAACTCGCCCTTGTAAAAAATATGTCCGAATTTTCCGTTCCATTCATCCCAGTTTTCATACGAAACACGCAACATACCATCTTCAACACGAAAAGTATTGTTATAATTCACCCCCAACTCTTCGCCTTTAAACTTAATGTCCCAGTCGTTTAAATCGTTACCGTTAAACAATTGAACCCATTCTTCACCCGAAGATTTTACCGGTTTAGCGCCGGTTTTAACTTTCGAATTACAGGCTGTAAAAAGTAAAGTAATTGCAAGAATAAAAATTTGCGAGGTAGTTTTTAATGATTTCATTATTGGAATTTTAGTTGATTTAGATATTAACAATAAAGGTAAAAGATTTCTGCAACAATAAGAATTAACCATCTGGTTAAATTTTTTAGTCAAACTCTTTGGTTAATAGAAAAAACCGCACTACCTTTGACCATATGGTTAAACCAGTTAATTAAATTCAATTTCCCATGAATGACATAAAAAAGGACAATACGGAAGAAAAAATTCTGGAAGCTGCAAAAACAGTTTTTATGCACAAAGGAATGGACGGTGCGCGCATGCAGGAAATAGCCGACGAAGCTGGAATTAACAAGGCGCTGCTTCACTACTATTTCCGTTCGAAACAAAAATTATTTGAAGCCATTGTGAAAGACCTGTTTCAACAAATTTTCCCCAATGCATTATTACTTGTTAATTCGGAAAAACCAATCGGACAAAAATTGTCGGATTTTATTGAGAGTTACCTGGATATTCTTCTGAAAAACCCGTTTCTGCCGGCTTTTGTTATCCAGGAAATGAACCGTGATCCTCAGTTTTTAAGTTCCATCTTCGTAAATATTGGCAATGCTCCCAACATTTTAATTACTATTCTCGACAACGAAATGGAAGCCGGAACAATCGTAAAAATGGATCCTAAGGAATTAATTATAAACATTCTGTCGTTGTGCCTTTTTCCTTTTGCCAGCAAACCATTAATGCAACTACTACTGTTCGAAAATAATGCAGAAGCTTACAACCAGTTTCTCGAAGAACGTAAAAAAACGATTAAAGAATTTGTACTAAATGCAATAACGATAAAACAATAAGAATTAACGAAAACAAATACGACATGAAGAAATTACTTCTACTTTTTCTGTTCCCTATTCAACTGGCAGCTGCCCAACAAGAGGTAATGCTCGACAGCTGTTATTTGTGGGCGCGGGAGAATTACCCAAATTTGAAACAATCGGAATTGTGGCAGGAAATAACGGCACTGAAACAGAAGAATCATCAAAGCAATTATCTGCCACAGGTAACGCTTAACGGCCAGGTTTCATATCAGTCGGAAGTAACAGAACTTCCTATATCAATAGCCGGAGTTACAATTCCCACCGTTTCGAAAGACCGTTACAATGCATATGCCGAATTGCAGCAAACAATTTGGGACGGTGGTATTACACAAACGAACCAAACGCTGGAGGATGCCATTTTAAAAAGCAACCTCAGCCAGCTGGAAGTAGAGCTTTACAAACTTAACGAACAAGTTGCACAAGCTTTTTTTACTGCATTGATTGTTGAACAACAAAAAACAGTAATTCAAGCTCAAATTAAAACCGTAAACGAACGCTTAAAAATGGTGGAATCGGGCATCAAAAACGGGGTAATGGAAAAATCGGCCGCACTGGTTTTACAAGCCGAAATACTGAATTTAGAACAGAATCAGGTTGAACTTGATGCAGCTAAAAATGCCTCGCTGCAAATGCTTTCAATTTTAACAGGAGAAAAATTTCCCGAAAACTCGAACTTTAGCTATAAGCCAACAAGTCCGAATGTTAATGAAAAAATGCTTCGCCCCGAATTGGAACTTTTAGCCAACCAACGCAATCAGCTTGGCAGGCAACAGGATTTATTGTCGAAAACCCGTAACCCGAAAATTTTCGGATTTGGCAAGGTGGGCTACGGAAAACCGGGATTAAATGTGCTGCTCGACGAATTTAAAGGATACTACCTGTTTGGCGTTGGTGTTTCGTGGAATGCCTTCGACAGGAAAAGCACATCGCGCCAAAAACAGGTTATTCAACTTCAGCAGGAAATGCTTCGGAGCCAGGAAGGAACGTTTGTGCAAAACATTGAACTTTTACTGGTTCAGCAAAAAGCGCAGATTTCGAAACTTGAAACAATGCTCGAAAATGACAAAAAAATGGTTACCCTCAGAACCGACATAACTTCAGCTGCTGCCTCAAAGCTCGAAAACGAAACCATTACCACCTCCGATTACATTCAGGAATTGCAGGCGGAAACCGTTGCTAAACAAAACCTGGAATTACATAAAATTCAATTAAACGAAGCACAAGAAAAATATAATTTGATAAAAGGAAAATAGGAGAAAGTTATCAGTCAAAATCGCAGTTTTCAGTATGTAATAGAATAAGCTGAACATGAAATCTGCAACTTGTAACCAGTAATAATAAAAACAATACAATGAAACGAGCATGAGAAAATCTTCACTTATAATGAATTTAATAAAATCATGCGAGTTCCATCTTATGCCTTAGAAAACAAACAATTTTAATAAGATGAAAAATACAACTTACATTATCGCACTAACCATTCTGCTTTTGGGGTGCAAACCAAACATCAATACTTCAGATGCTTATGGAAACTTTGAAGCGGAGGCTGTAATCGTTTCTGCCGAAACATCAGGAAAAATTCTTCGCCTAAATGTTGAAGATGGGGATAAAATTGAAGCCGGTTTTGTGGCTGCACTAATCGATACCATTCAATTAGATTTGAAACTTACGCAAATAGATGCTCAAAAAGCTGCAGTAGAAATCAGACGACAGTCTATTCATTCGCAAATAGATGTTTTTGCAGCGCAGAAAAAAACACTTGAGGTGAACGAAACCCGCATAAAAAGAATGCTGCAAGACGGTGCATCGACACAAAAACAGCTCGACGATATGCAAGGACAAATAAACGTTATCGACAAACAGATTGCCAGCACAAAAACACAATTTGCAGCAGTTACAAAAGAGCTCGATGTTTTGAATGCACAGAAATCGACGCTGCAAGATCAAATTGACAGGTGCTATATAAAATCGCCGGTAACAGGAACAATACTGGAAACTTATGTCGAACAGGGCGAGTTAGCTAACGCTGGAAAATCACTTTTCAAAATTGCTGATTTAAGTGAACTCGATTTAAGAGTATATATAAGCGGCGCGCAGTTGCCCAATATAAAACTTGGCCAGACAGTGAATGTATTCGTTGATAAAACAGAAACAGAGAACCAAAAATTGTCAGGAAGAGTTACATGGATTTCGTCGGAAGCTGAATTCACACCCAAAATTATTCAAACCAAAGAAGAGCGGGTGAAGTTGGTTTATGCAGTGAAAATAACCGTTAAAAATGACGGGACCTTAAAGATTGGGATGCCGGGGGAGATTGGCTTCTAGAAGACTGTTGCAGGGGCAGTTGCAGTCGCAGTCGCGGTCGCGGTAGAAATGGAGAAGAGTCGCAGTTTGTCGCAGTCTCAGTCGCAGTTGCAGTCGCAGTAGAAATGGTGAAGAGTTGCAGTTGCAGTCATATATGCAGTCGCAGCTGAAATGGAGAAGAGTCGCAGTCGCAGTTGCAGTCGCAGTAGCGGTCGCAGTCGCAGTCGCAGTTGCAGTCGCAGTAGAAATGGAGAAGAGTTGCAGTCGCAGTTTCGGTCGCAGTTGCAGTTGCAGTTGAAATGGAGAAGAGTCGCAGGTGCAGTCGCAGTTGCAGTTGCAGTCGCAGTGGCAGTAGAAATGGAGAAGAGTTGCAGTCGCAGTCGCAGTCGCAGTTACAGTAGCAGTCGCGGTCGCAGTGGCAGTGGCAGTTGCAGTGGCAGTAGAAATGATGAAGAGTTGCAGTCGCAGTCGCAGTCATAGATGCAGTCGCAGCTGAAATGGAGAAGAGTCGCAGTTGCAGTCGAAGTCATAGTCGCAGTCACAGTAGAAAAAGTGGCAGTGGCAGTAAACAATAAAAACAAAAGCAATATGGATTTTAAAGAATTGTTGGCATACAAAAAAGGATTTCGGTTGGCAATGGAGATTTACGAGCTATCAAAAACTTTTCCAAAAGACGAAAAATATTCTTTAACAGATCAGGTTAGACGCTCCTCTCGTTCAACTTGCGCAAACCTCGCTGAAGCTTACCGAAAAAGAATATATCCGAAACATTTCATTTCAAAACTTACTGATTCTGACGGAGAAAATAGTGAAACAGATGTTTGGCTCGATTTCGCAAAAGAATGCGAATACATTTCAAAAGAACAGCATGCACGTTTACATGCAGAGTGCATCGAAACAGGAAAACTGATAAACTTCATGATAAATAATCCAGACAAATTTGGAAGCAGCAAACCTTCATAAAACGGTCACTAAGACTGTCACTGAGACTGAGACTGTCACTGAGACTGAGACTGAGACTGAGACTGAGACTAAAAAATGAAATACATGATAGAAATTACCAACATAACAAAATCGTACAAGGAAACCGAAGCCTTAAAAAACATCAACCTTGAGGTAAGTGAAGGCGAATTATTTGGTTTAATCGGGCCCGATGGCGCAGGAAAAACCAGTCTTTTCCGCCTACTGGCAACACTGCTGCTTCCCGATTCGGGGTCTGCAACACTCTGCGGCTTCGACATGGTTAAGGATTACAAGCGTATCCGTAATGTTTTAGGTTATATGCCCGGTAAATTCTCCTTGTATCAGGATTTAAGTGTTTTGGAAAACCTTAATTTCTTTGCCACAGTTTTCAATACCCGTATCGAAGACAATATGGATATGATTCGGGATATCTGGATCCAGATTGAACCTTTTAAACACCGCCTGGCAGGAAAACTATCAGGAGGAATGAAACAGAAACTTGCACTTTGTTGCGCACTTATTCATCAACCGAAGATATTGTTACTGGACGAACCGACTACCGGTGTTGATGTGGTTTCGCGAAGTGAATTCTGGCAAATGCTTAAGAGTTTAAAAGCAAAAGGTGTCACTACAATTGTTGCCACTCCTTACATGGACGAAGCCAATTTATGCGATCGGGTTGCCCTTATGCAAAATGGAGAAATATTAAGCTTAAATACTCCTGCAGGCATTATTTCCAACTTTGGCAAAGATTTGTATACCATCGAGGGGAACGACATCTACCAACTTCTGTTAAACTTGCGAGCTTATCCTCATACACATTCGGCTTTCCCATTTGGCCAAAGCGTGCACTATACCGATAAGCGCGAAAAAGTGTCACCTGCCGAGCTTGAAGCTTATTTAAATTCGAAGGGACAATCCGGGATAAAGATTAACAAAATTACGGCTGGCATTGAAGACTGCTTTATGGCTTTAAGTTTACAAAAAAACGTACAGGAATGAATACAAGCAAAAAAGTAATATCGGTGCGCAACCTGACCAAAAAATTTGGCTCTTTTACAGCAAACGACGATTTATCGTTTGACGTTTTTAAGGGCGAAATATTTGGTTTTCTGGGAGCAAATGGCGCCGGAAAAACCACCGCCATGAAAATCCTTTGCGGTCTTTCGTACCCAACATCAGGAGAGATAATGGTAGCTGGTTTAGACGTTTACAAGCAACGCGATGAGCTGAAAAAGAACATTGGCTATATGAGCCAGAAGTTTTCGTTATACGAAGATTTGACAGTTTTTGAAAACATCCGGTTTTATGCGGGTATTTACGGAATGTCGTCGAAAGAGATTAAGGAGAAAGCAGATAATTTGCTTCAAAAACTGGGATTGGCTCATGCCCGGAATAAACGTATTGGTGAATTACCGCTGGGATGGAAACAAAAGCTGGCATTTTCGGTGGCCATTTTTCACAATCCTGAAATTGTATTTTTAGATGAACCAACAGGCGGGGTTGACCCGGTTACCCGGAGGCAATTCTGGGATTTGATTTACGAGGCTTCGCGAAATGGAATAACCGTATTCGTAACCACACATTATATGGATGAAGCGGAATATTGCGATAGAATTTCAATAATGGTAGACGGACGAATAGAAGCATTGGATACCCCGGAAAACTTAAAAACACGATTCGAAGCAAAAGATATGGATGAAGTTTTTCTTCATTTGGCAAGAAAAAGCAATTATAAAGAATAAAACTATTGATAGTCATCAACTAAAAAAATTACAATGAAACGATTTATCGGTTTTATTAGAAAAGAATTTTACCACATATTCCGCGATAAAAGGTCGATGTTAATTTTGTTTGGAATTCCGGTTGCACAGTTATTGCTTTTTGGTTTTGTAATAACAAGCGACCTGAAAGATGTAAAAATGGCTGTGGTTGATAATTCGAAAGATGAATACACGGCTGAAATAATCAATAAAATTAAATCCTCGGGCTACTTCAACCTGATTGAAAATTTAGATGGAATTATACAAGTTGACAAAGTTTTTCAGAAAGGAAATGTAAAAGTAGTATTGGTCTTCGAACCTAAATTTGGAGAAAACCTGGTTAAAAGCTCTAAAGCTTCGTTACAGATTCTGGCTGATGGCTCCGACCCAAACATGGCCAACCTAACCGTAAATTACCTGCAAGGTATTTTGCAAAATTACAATGTCGAAATAAACAAGGGCAAAGCCATTCCCAATCAAATTGTGCCACAAAGCAGGATGTATTTCAACCCAACAATGGAGAGTGTATACATGTTTGTTCCGGGAATTATGGCTACAATTCTTATGTTGATTTCGGCCATGATGACCTCTATTTCCATTGCACGCGAAAAAGAAATGGGAACCATGGAAATCCTTCTGGTATCGCCCTTGCGCCCTTTACAAATCATATTGGGGAAAGTTACCCCCTATTTGTTGCTGTCGATTATCAATGCCTTGGTAATTGTTGGCATGGGCTATTTTGTGTTTGGCGTTCCGGTATTGGGAAGTTTTGCACTTTTAATGGCCGAAAGTGTTTTATTTATTTTATTGGCGCTGTCGCTGGGCATATTTATTTCAACCGTTTCCAGCAGTCAGCAAGTTGCCATGATGCTTTCGATGTTTGCACTAATGCTACCGACCATCTTGCTTTCAGGCTTTATTTTCCCCATTCGGAACATGCCACTTCCATTGCAAATGCTGAGCAATATTATTCCACCCCGGTGGTTTATTGTAATCATTAAAAACATCATGCTAAAAGGTGTGGGCATTGCTTTTATTTGGAAAGAGACACTGATTTTAATGGGAATGACCGCGGGATTAATTGGCTTAAGTGTCAAGAAATTTAAAATACGATTGGAATAAAGTTAAGCTAATGAGCTACTAGCCAATAGCTAATGAGCCTGTAGCAAACAATGGATACCAATAATAAGATAAAAGGAGAACGATTCAATAATCAATCAAAAGCAAATGAAACGAGCATGAGAAATATTCACACATAGGCGATTTATTAAAATCATGCGAGTTCCCTCTTATTCCTTAGAAAACAAACAATTTTAATAAGATGAAAAATTTCAAGAATTTGAAGGTGTGGCAAAAAGGGATGAACATAGTGCTTAAGGTGTATAAATCTGCAAATGGATTCCCAAAAGAAGAGTTATATGGATTGACAAGTCAAATTAAACGTTCAGCAATATCTATACCGTCAAATATTGCAGAGGGCTCAGGCAGAGGAACCGACAAAGAATTCAACCGTTTTATGGATATTGCCTTGGGGTCGTCTTTCGAGTTAGAAACTCAGTTAGTCATTGCCAAAACATTAGATTTTATATCTGAAGAAGATTTTAAAACTATCTCAATGAAATTAGATGAAGGACAACGAATGATTTCCGGGTTACAAAAAAATTTAAAACAAAGCTAGTGGCTAACAGCTATGAAAACAATTAGATTCATATTACAAAAAGAATTTCTACAGATTTTTAGAAATAAAAGTATGTTGCCCATTATTTTTGCAATGCCAATTATTCAACTTTGTATTTTGGTTTTTGCGGCAACTTACGATATGAAAAACACAAATGTATATGTTGTCGACCAAGACCTTTCTACACATTCGCGAGCGATAATATCAAAATTTAATGGCTCTCCATTTTTTACGGTAAAGGACATCGGTTTCTCGATAGATAAGGCCGAGGAACGGTTGTTTAAAGATAAGGTAGATGCTATTATCTATTTTAAAAATGGCTTTGGCGAGTTGGTCGATAAAAAAGAGCCCGCCGCTGTTCAGGTGTTGGTAAATGCCATCGATGCAAGTGCTGCAGGTTTATACAATGCGTATATTACCAAACTTATCCAGAGCTATAACCAGCAAACGAGTGCTCAGGTTCAAGCGCTCGAAAGAACCGAGGCTGTCCAACAAGTACAAAGCACCTATTCGTTTCTTTATAATCCCGAAATGGAATACATTCCATACATGCTACCGGGCATTTTAGTGTTATTGATTACGGTAATTGTACTGTTTTTATCGGCTATGAATGTGGTACGCGAAAAAGAAATTGGCACCATCGAACAAATAAACGTAACGCCCATTAAACGCTATCAATTCCTGCTGGGGAAACTAATCCCCTTTTTACTTATTGGTTTTATCGTTTTAGGCATAGGATTAATTCTGGCAACATTTGCATTTAAAATTCCTTTTTTAGGCTCGCTTTGGTTAATTTATTTGGTGGCTTTTGTATACCTTTTAACCATATTAGGCATAGGCTTATTAATATCAACACAAACCGACACGCAGCAACAAGCGATGTTTATAGCCTGGTTTTTTATGATTATTTTTATAATGATGGGCGGCTTATTTACACCCGTTGAAAGTATGCCTGCCTGGGCGCAAAAACTAAACTACTTAAATCCCGTGGCGTATTTCATAAAAATTATTCGAATGATTATGCTGAAAGGCTCCGGGTTTAGCGACATTATGAAAGACCTCCTCATTTTAGCATCTTATTCCATTGCCATTCTGAGCATTGCAGTTAGCAGGTACAGTAAAGTAAGTTAAACAGTGTGTAATTTTAGAATACGATTTAGTGCTAAGGGGCTTATTAACATGTTAAAGCCTGCAATTTGCAGGTACAGCAAGATGTCTTATTTCAACTTACATCCAATTGCTTGCAAACAGCAAAGATTTAGTAATGAATTTGATATCTTAGAAAAATAAATTCACACATCATGTCAGAACTATCAGAAACAAAAGAAAGAAGACTGGAAAAACTTCTTGAAATTTCGAGACTTACCCTACAAACCGGTAATGTCCGAAACTTTATTCAAAACAATACCAATTTCATTACAACTGTTGTCCCCTCCGATTTTATCACCCTTTTCGATGAGCTGGTGAAAGAAGGATTTGCTATTGTTGAGTTGAAAACCTGCGCCAACAAAGTCCTCAATGTTTTTCACAAATCTATCGATACATATAAGCGCATTGAACCTCAACCCAATTCTTTTTTAGACATACTGGAACAAAACAACCGCGAGATGAACCGCCTATTAAAAGCAATCAGCCCCGTTTTTAAGGCATTCATAAAAAACACAGCCAATCGGCAATTACAAACCGAACTGCTTGGTCTGTTCGAAAAGCTGGAACTCTTCGCCCAACACTATGTGATAAAAGAGAATGTGCTGTTTCCGGTTATAGAAAAACATTGGCCCGACTACCGCTGCCTGCAAATAATGTGGTCGTTTCACGACGATATAAGGAAAAACATTAAAAGTGTGACAAATGCATTACACGAAGGAATTGCCGATATGAAGCAATTTAACCGTTGCGTTGGCGATATTTTTTTTAACATGCAGGCCATTAAATTCCGCGAAGAAAAAATTCTTTTCCCCTATATTTTAGCAACTATTGGAGAAAACGAATTGGCAACAATGAACCGCGAAGGAGCTGAAATGGGCTATCCCTTTATTCAACCTTCTGGTTTTAAAGCGCAGGAAACCAAAGCTACCATGAAAAATAAAACTGCAAATCTGGGCACCGGCTCATTAACTATTGAACAGATTAAACTTATTTTTAACCACTTACCTGTCGACATCACTTATGTTGACGAGCACGACAAAGTTTGCTATTTCTCTACGCCTAAAAAACGTATTTTCCCACGAACCACAGCCATTATAGGTCGCGAAGTTAAAAACTGCCATCCGCCGGAAAGTGTGCACGTGGTGGAACAAATTGTTGAATCGTTTAAAAACGGTGAAAAAAACCATGCTGATTTTTGGATAAAAATAAAGGGCGAATTCATCCTCATTCAATATTTTGCCGTACGCGACGAGCTGCAAAACTATAAGGGAGTGATTGAAGTTACCCAGGAAATTTCGGATATAAAAGCCATTGAAGGCGAAAAACGTTTGCTCGACTGGTAGCCTTGAAACAGGAAATACAGAGGAAACAAGACCAAAAATTTTGCCTCAGTTTCTACTAATTTTTAGCAGAAACGAGCATGGGAAATTTTTCACATAGAGCCGAACTATTACAATTAGCGAGTTCTTTCTTATGCCGTAAAAAATAAGCAACTTTAATACAATAAAATTAAAACCGATTTTTGAAATACTATCGGGATACTAACAAGGCAAACTCATACCAACAAAAAGCCCTTTCAAATTAATGAAAGAGCTTTTAAAAATTTTACAGGCACTAATTTAAAACTCTGGGTTAATACCTGCATGATGACTCAATGGTTGTCCAACTAACCGGAATACTACTATCGGGATTTGTAAAAAACAGGGTTTGTAACAAAAATTGGGTTTGTAAATACTCTGAGTTTCTTGTCATTGCTTTAGAAAAAATAATCCAACATTCGGTTTTGAACAGCCAGCAACCTCTACCGATTAATCAAGGTTGAATGTTGGACATCTCTCTGGCTTATCATAACTTAACCTCTATTATTGCATAATGCGAAACCTTCCAAAATTCAGCCGGAGTTTCAATTTCCAATTTGGTAATTAATCCATCCTTTTCAATTAACTTGTACGAGCTACTGGGGTGTTCCGATATCAGCTTAACTTTTTTGGCGTTCAGATCAAACGATTGCTGTTGGGTAATGTCGATTTTAGTAAAATAGTCTTCATTAAAATTGTCAACCAACGTCATGCTTTTTCCTATCCCCAGAAAACCGCCTTCTTTTTCAATTACGCCATTATCGGCAAGTTCCTTACTGGTTCCGAAAGTAAAAAATGCTTTGTTAAGTTCGCCTGTTTGCTGGCTAATTACACCTTCCTTTTCTTCAATAATATTGTCTTTTACCTGCACTGTATCAATAAAAGCCAATACCTTATTTTGCAAACTATCTTTTTCGGTAGTTACGGAAACCAATTTTTCATGTTGCTCATCAAACCAAAACTTAAGCTCTTCTATTTGTGTATTTTGCTCTTCTATTGTTTTATTTAAGCTGGCAATTTTGTTTTTAAAGAATTTCAGATCCATACCCGATTTCTCCAGTTTTTTCTCTAGCTCATCGATTTTAGTGCTGCTTTCGGCAAGCATGGTATTCATTAGCTGAATATCTTTGATTATCGCATCTTTTTGAGATACGGTAACCTCACTGTCTTTCAAAACCAGGGCACCTCTCTTTTGGTTAATAAATGTCAGGCTACTTTCAATTGTGTCGAATGCTGTAATAAATTCGTTTACCATTGAATCGCGTTCCTGCACAGCTCCCTCGAGCATTAATTTTTCGGAACTTAGCTGATTAACCGTTTTTTTGTTTTTATTAATTATTAATCCACCAACAATAACAGTAATAAATAATACTGCAAGTACCGCTATTGTTACAATTTTAGATGATTTGTTTGTCTCTACCATAATTTTCGATTTATCGATTTTTAAATTTTGCTTTATGCCATTGATATAACCAAATAACATTCCGCAAATACCAAACTGCAGAAAATAACTGACAGTAAACCAATTACAAAATTAAACGCAGCACTAAAAATTATCATTTTGATAATTCGCCTATTAATCTGATAATTCAGGAGGGATAGGAACTAAAATAATTCGTTCCATTTGCAAAACCACAAGAATAGGAATCACACAAACTTTATATTGGAAATAAAACTATGTATCTCACTTTAAAGGACACGAATCGCAAAATACAAATCGAATTCATTTATTTTTTAACATCCGGTAAATAGTAGCCACACCAATATCGAGTTTATCGGCCACCAGCTTAATGTTATTGTCGTATTTTTCGAGGTATTTATTTACAATCCTAAGGTTATATTCGCGCAAACTAACCTCGCCGGTCATTACTTCTGGAAGAATATCGTCGTTGCCCAAAATAATATTAGTCACCGGAATATCATCCTCATCGGTTAAGGTAACGGCCAGTTCAATTATCGAGCGTAATTCTCTTATATTTCCGGGATACGAATAAGCCCTTAACTTATTTACAGCATCGGCTGAAAGTGTTTTGGGCGGTAGTTTATTTTCGGCACAAAATGTTTTTACAAAATGTTTTGCAAGAATAAGAAGGTCGTTTCCCCGTTCGCGCAGGGGAGGCAATTCTATAGGTAAGCCATAAATGCGGTAGTACAAATCCTGCCTGAAATTTCCTTGCTTCACCTCGTTTTGAAAATTACGGTTGGTAGCAACAATAATCCTACAATCGACTTTTACAGGTTTATTGCTTCCCACCCTTACAATTTCTTTTTCCTGTAACACCCGCAGCAAACGTGTTTGAAGCGAGATATCCATTTCGGCAACTTCGTCTAAAAAAAGTGTGCCTCCGCTGGCCTCTTCAAATTTTCCTATCCGCCGAAAATTAGCACCGGTAAAAGCGCCTTTCTCGTGACCAAACAATTCGCTTTCGATAAGATCGCGTGGAATGGCAGCCATATTAACAGCCACAAACGGTTTCCCCGAGCGGTTCGAATTATAATGAATAGCCTTGGCTACCAACTCCTTTCCGGTGCCGGTTTCGCCGGTAACAGCCACCGAAATATTTGTTCGGGTAGCTTTATCAATTAAATCGTATATTTTTTGGGTGGCGGGACTGCTGCCCACAATGGTATTTTCGTAACTGTATTTCTTTTTAACCTCTTGCCGCAGGCTCACAATTTCCTTTTTTAGCTCATCGCCACGCCGAATATTCTGAACCGTATTCAGCAGCCGTTCGCGTATATCTTTCGATTTAACGATGTAGTCGTAGGCTCCGTATTTTAACAATTCCACAACAACATCAATATCATTCTGTTCCGAAATAAGAATAACTTGTATATCGTCGTTTAGTTGTTTAATTCGCTTTAATATCTCCAGACCTTTCATGTCGGGCAATCGATAATCAAGGGTTACTACATCGGGATTTTTATCTAAATTGTCGAGACAATCTTTCCCGGTGGCGAACGAAATTATCTGATAATCGGGGTTTAACGACAACTGGTGTACCAAAAGTCGGTTGTACCACTCGTCGTCTTCAACTACAAATATTAAAAAAGGTTTATTGCTCATTTTACCGCTACCCAAGTTTAGAAGTAAGTTATGGATTTTTCGTAAACTTTAAACGATTTTCCAATGCTTCAGCTGTCAAAAGTATCTGTATCTATTAAAACGGAAAGAGAAGCATTTATTGTTTTTACGTCATTTTCTACTGACAAGACCAGTCCCGGAACCTGCGGAAGATGTTCCTCATTACGGGTATATTCTTCCAGTAGTTTCAGCTTGTGGTACAAATGATTGGCATTAATATGTTTGCAGGGCGAACTCATTTTATGTGCCGCATCAGCAATCCCCTGCCAGTTTTCCAATTCCAAAGCCTGTTTCATATTTTCAATTCCACTTGCTGTCGAACGCATAAAAATTAGAATCATTTCTTTTACGAAAGCCCTGTCGTTATTTGCCAGGCGCTTAAGTTCATTCAAATTAAATTCGCTTGTTTTCGGCTCATCTTTTTCTTCAATATTCAATACCGTAACAATTGTGTTTAAAAGCTCCGTTTCGGTAAACGGTTTTGAAAGGAAATGCATCATTCCTGCATTTTGGCACATTTTCATTTCGGAGCTGTTATTTAAGGTTGTAAAAGCAACAACCGAAATGTATGGTTTTTCTTCTTTTATCAACTTTGTTGCCTCAATTCCGTTTAATTCGGGCATCCTCAAATCCATAAATATTAAATCGAAATCGGTTTCCTTTGCCAGACGAACCGCTTCATTTCCATTGGCTGCTTCGCGATAATTGGCAAGCCCCCATTTGTCAAATATTATTTTCAGCACATAGCGGTTGTACTCATCATCGTCAACTACCATTATTTTCAAATCTTTTACCTTAGCAGGAAGCACAATATTTTCGACTACCGGTTTTTCTATATTTTCGGGAGAACCCAGGCTATACGGAATATAAAACGAGATGCTTGTTCCACTGTTTACTTCACTTTTTATAGAAATAGAGCCTCCTTGCAACTCAATTAATTTTTTCACAATCGATAAACCTAATCCTGTTCCCCCAAACTTGCGTGTATAATCGGTTTCAATCTGAACAAAATCTTCGAAAATAAGCTCCAGGTTTTCTTCCGAAATCCCGATTCCGGTGTCGTTTACCACAAAGTTTAGATGCAAGCTATTTTCAGCCCTTCTTTTTGATTCAGCAATAAGGGTTACGCTACCTTCTTCGGTAAACTTAATAGCATTACCAATGGTATTGAGTAATATTTGTTTTAAGCGAAAAGGATCGCCCTGCAAAGCCATGGGCAATGAATTTTCGCATTTGTAATTTAAATCGATATGTTTCGCCTGTGCTTCGGGCTTAAGAATACTCAACATCTCACGGATTACATTTTCGGGTGAAAAATCGATGCTTTGTATCTTAATTTTATTGGCCTCTAATTTTGAAAAATCAAGGGTGTCATTCACAACTTCTTTTAAGTGTTTCGACGATTTTAGTAAAATTTCATGCTTCTCTTTCAGGTTTTCGTTTGATGGCTTCTGCAATAGCTGCTCGGCAAGGCCATAAATAGCATTTACCGGTGTCCGCATTTCGTGGCTTACATTAGCCATAAAAATCTCCTTAGCTTTTGCCAGTTTTTCGGCACCTTGTTTGGCTTCTATTAATGCTTTCCTAACTTTTCTCGATTTTTGTAAGTACCTGACAAATAAATATAACACAATAAATAGCAAAATTACAGCTGCCACCGAAAATGCGGACAGCCGGTTGTAGATTATTGTTGCCAATCGGTCAGCTTCATTGTTCTTTTCAATTAAACTGTCGCGTTCGGCCTCCTCAATCTCCGCAATTAAATGATTAAGTTTACCGGTTACCTGAATATTTTGCTCAATTAGCCGCAGTTCGCGCCTGTTTTTTCGTTGTTCCTGTTTTTTTAAATCGGTTTCAAGTGCTTCTATTTCTTCTTTTATTTCCTCATTCTCAACCGCCCTTTCAACATAATTTGTATCAATTCGTATCGTTGCGCTATCTTTTTTCCCGAAAATCTTCCTAAAAATCCCCTTCTTTTTTGGTGGCTCAACCTTTACTTCAACTTGTATCGTATCAACTTCCTTTTTCTCTAACATCAAATACAGCTCGTCGAATTGATGTTGTTCATTGTTTTTTGCAATATTAATCCGCCTGATTTCGTCCCAAATTTCAAGTTTCTCTTCAACTAAATTATTTATCGTATCATTTAGAAGCACCATTTCATCATTTTCATGAGTTAAATTAGCCAAGAGAGTAAGCCTTTCTTTCAAACGATTACTTACGATTTTATAATTCTCCAGATGAGTTCTGTTTTTTGTTAAAGTATATAACTGTATGCTGTTTTCAATCTCTAATAAATCTAACGATATATCCTTAATTACAATTAAATGATAGTCGGTACTGGCCTCATCGTGTATTGAATTAACAATTTGAGTTAAACTGGAATTCATCAAATACCCTGAAATAGCTACTGCCAGCACAATTAAAATGGCCAGTATAATTATATTTCGTTCACCTGCCGATTTCTTCATAAAAGAGCAAATCTTTATGTATCAATACTATTAATACTTCGATAAGTAAAAAATGTTGCACAGAAGTAATTTGCGATAACCTTCAAACCGTTTCAGCACCAAACCTTTTCCCATGGATTTCGTTAATCTTTTTCCTGCAGTATTACTACTGTTTGTTTACTTTCAATTAGCCGAAAGGCAATGTTGGGCATACAAAAAAGGCGCTACAAACACCACCGCCAGCCAAGGGAACCGATTATGAAAGAAAATTTTGATTTGGAAATTCGTGAAAGAGAATACTTTAAAAAAGGTATTTACAGAATACTGGACAAATTACATCGCGATTCGGCACGATTTATTCTGACCCGTTCGAGGCAGCATGTTTCTATTCATAATTTTCGCAAAAACATAAAAAAAATAAGGGGAATTATCCGCCTGCTCCGCCACGAAATAGGGAATGACAAATACCACGAGCTTAACAATTTTTACAGAAATATAGGGCAGGAAGTGGCTGTTGTACGGAACGACACTTCGCAAATTGAGTTGCTGCAAAGCCTGAAAGGAAAAGTAAAAGACGAGATAGTGAATAAAGCATTAACTACTGCCACAAACCAGTTACGAAAAAAACGGAATATAGAATTCGGCCGTTTTGAAAACAAAGGCTTAGCTAATAACCTAAACCAAATGATACTAACTGTGCAGCAAACAACTCACGAACTTGATTTTACAGGCGATCCCGATTCTTTTATTTTGAAGAGTTTACGCCATGTTCACCAGCGTGCACGAAGCGCATACGAAACTACCGGATTTTGCAAACAGGACGAAATTTACCATTACTGGAGAAAACAGGTAAAATACCTGATGTATCATTTAATGGTTTTAAATAAACCCTTACCCTCATCCATAAATGTTTACATAAACGAGTTAAACAAACTAGGGAATTTGCTGGGGAAATTACACGATCTAAACTTATTTAACGAACTCATTAAAGGGCAAAACCTTATTTTTGTTGAAGGGGAACACAAAAAACAATTGCTAAAATTTATATACGCGCAGCGGGCCGCATTAAAAAAAAGAGTTGAAAAAATTGGAGGCGATGTATTCAGCGAAAGCAGCGCTTCATTTGCCATACGGGTGTATGATTTATGGATTAACTCGGTATGTTACAGCAAAGGCGGCAAAGCTTCTCCTTCTGGTGCTAAAAAGCACCTTCCAGATGACGAATTTTCATCGGCTGCGGCTCGCAAAATAACATCGCTCAAAACTCAATCTTGAAAAAAACAGCCGGAGTAAAAGGAACGGCATCGGCATAAACCCCAACTAAACTAATTTCATCGATTGTGGTTACCCCCAGGTTCGAATACTTAACATTATCGGCATCCAACATATTCAGAATTGAAATGCCTGCTTCCGATTTTATTTTCCCGGGCTTAAATTTATACACCACCGAAGCATCGAGACGTTTATAATCTTTATTAAGGTTTGAGCCATCGCCTGTTTCAAAATCGTAACGGTCGAAACCCGAACCATAAATATAATTGGCCGAAAAATAAAACGATTTGTAATTCAGGATACCTGCAAATTTAAACTCATGTTTCTGATTATGAGGAGCTGGATTGTAATAATTTTTCAGGTAATAAGGAAAATGTTCTTTCGTATTACACAGCGTGTAGGAAATCCAGGCAAGATGCCGTTTGTACTCTTTTTTAACATACACATCCACACCATAAGTTTTGGCGTTTCCCTGGTAAAACCCACTCTTCACCCAGTTGCTTCCACTGTAATAGCGGGCAAGCCCATCGGTTGTTTTGTAAAAGGCCTCGGAGCTGATAGTAAATCCGTTTTTATTGAACGAGCCCCCTGCAACAAAATGTTGGGCATGCAAAACCGGAATATCGAGGCCATCGGAATTCATCCAAAATTTGGCATAATTCAACAAACTGTCAACCATTAAAGTTTTCGATATAAACTGGTTGTATAAACCCCACGAAGCATTTAGTTTTAGCTCGTGGGTAAGATTTAAAGAAACCGATGCTCGAGGTTCCAAATACCAGTCGTTAAGCTTGTTAGAATAAACCATCCGCACCCCGGTCTTTAACGCAAGTACCTTTCCCACAGGCAGTTCATCCTGCAGGTATAAAAATAGCTGCGATGAATTATTGGCAACATCCATTAAAACTTCATCGCCAGAAATACGCGACAGTTGCACCTGGTTATTTACTGTCCCTATCCCAAAAATAAGCTGATGTCCTCGCTGAAAGGATAAATTGTGGGTAGCAGTAGCTGTAAATTCATCAACTGTATTTTCCGAATCAATATCCTTACTAATCAAAATTATACCGGTTCGGATACGCTCAACTTCATTTAGCTGATACGCCTTTTGCTCAAAGCCTGAATAACCCACCGAAATATTTGTTGCACTACCGTTGCTCCATGGATAATTATACTGAACTGCACCACCATACTGCCGGTTCTCTTCTTCTTCGTTACGGAAGTATTTGTTTCTTCCATATTCTCCCTCAATATCGTACATAAACTCATCGCCTCCCCCATACAAACTCACCGAAAAATAACTTCCTCCATCACTTCGGTGCGTAAATTTCAGGTTGGCATCGCGAAAGATGAAATCAGGTTGCACATCAAATTCAATGCTCTCCGAATTAGTATTTCCCGAGCCACTACCATTGCTCCCGGAATTTCCTTTTGAAAAAAGACTCAGGCTGGTAGGCTCGTATAACTGGTAATAGGTTTGCCGGTATGCGGCCAGTAACGACGAACTTTTTGACAGGGGAAGCTGCAACATGGTATTAACAGTTGTCGAATTTATATTGAAAGTAAAGCCGGGCTTTTGTAACGATCCGTCTTTCCCCTGGATATCAACAATTCCACCAACCCTGCCTCCATAACGCGCTTCATAGCCAGCTTTCATCACCTCAATATTTTTAATCATAAAAGGATTTACTACCCCTATGTTGTCGTTAAAATTTTTAAGGCCGAATAAGGTAAAACCATCGAATTGAATTTTGCTGTGGCTTTCATAAGCTCCCCAAATCAACAAGTCGTTCGACGATTCTCCTGAAGCCAGAATTCCTGGCATTAAACGAAGCAGGTTAAACACCGAGTTATCGCCATGGCCGGGCAGTATTGGCGCTATTTGATGATTTATTTTTAGATACCCCGCTTTATCGCCAATTAGTGTGGATTTCTCTACCGGATTACTTAAAATCACCACCTCTTTTATCCGCTCAATTTGCGGGCTAAGAAAAAACTGCCTGTGTATGCTTTGAGTTACTATGGTATCGTAAATAAAATACCCCAGGTGAGAAATTTGCAGGTTATAACTGGTGTCGGCCGAAGCGATAAAATTAAATTGCCCCAGGTTATCGGCCTGCAAAGGTTTACGGTTAACAAGCACATAGGAATACGGAAGCGGTTCGAAAGTACGAGCTGCCAGTACTTGTCCCGAAATTCGTGTCACCACAGGCTTGGGCTCTTCTGCCGTAAGTGGGATAATTAGAAATACATCGCCCGATTTTTCAACTTTCAACGGTAAATTCCGGGTTAAATAAATGAGCGTTTCTTCTTCCGTGTGAAAAATTTTATTGACACTTACCTCGTACTGCGAAAGCAAATCGCTGTCGTAAGCAAACTGAAAGCCATAATTCTCCTTTAAATCAATTAAAACCTGATTTAAAGGAGTATTTCGAACAGTTAATTTTATTTTGGCGGGAGTTTGTGCTGTAAGCTGAAAAAACAGACAAAACAAAGAAACACCCACCCATA
Source organism: Draconibacterium sp. (assembly GCA_041583785.1). Classification (GTDB taxonomy): domain Bacteria; phylum Bacteroidota; class Bacteroidia; order Bacteroidales; family Prolixibacteraceae; genus Draconibacterium. The sequence goes on from JBFHFE010000015.1 coordinate 47,691, forward strand.
AATACTTTGCCATTAGCTTCTTTCCATAACGATGTAAACATTTTCCGATTGTTTTACAAACTTCAAGTTCATGGGTTTGCAAACAAAATCCAATACTTCTTCAACGCTGTATTTTTTCGAAAAATTACTTCCAAAGTTACGATTATTTAGCTCAGGGTCGAGTTTTATGGTGATGGCGTATTGCCGTTCTATTTCGTCAATAACCTCGATAAGCGGACGTCCGGCAAAAAAGAACTGATTGTTTTTCCATCCCAGTGCCCGTTCTGTTTTAAACATTTCTTTAATCACCAGTTTTCCTTCTTCAAGCTCAACATGGTTATTGGGTAGAAGAATAACGGTTTCGTTTACCCCCGATTCTACCTGCACTTTACCTGTAATACAGGTTACGCGGTATTTTTCATCGCGGGAAAAAATATTAAAAGTGGTCCCCAAAACATGGGTGCTGCCATTGGTTGATTTAACCGTAAACTTTTTGCCCTTTTGCACCGAAAAATATCCTTCGCCTTCGAAATACAACTTACGTTCGAATGTCCATTTCAAGGGATAATATACTAACGTAGAACTTGCATTTAGGTCAACTTTCGAGCCATCGGGAAGCTGAATGCTACGGTGTTCGCCAGGCAAACAATCAACAGTTTTTGAGTACATAAAAACCAACGAAAACAAACCAACCAGCAGAAAAAACGCAGCAACTGCCGACCAACGCAATACTTTCGAAATCATAGAAACTGATTTTCCGGCGGGCCTTTCCGAAATTTTACTTTCGAGTACGCTCCACACATCGGCTTCCGTTTTTTCCCAGACAATTTCCCCCTTATCAAAAAAGTCGTCATCGTGTCGGTTAAAATGGTTCGTATGTAGCTTCGTTTCACTCATTCATTTTTGAAATTTAAACGTAAAAACTCAAGTGCATTCTTCATCCGTTTTTCCACAGCCTTAACACTTATTCCAATCCTTTCGGCAATTTCGGCGTATTTTAAGTTTTCTACTCTGCTCATAAGAAATACGGCTCGCTGTATTTCCGGCATTTTATCGAGTGCAAGCCGATAGTTTTCCTTTAACTGCTCAAAAGCCATGTGCTCTTCGGGCGAATACTCAATCCCGTTGAGACTGTAGTGCTTAAAAAACTCGAAAGAACGTTTTTCTTTTCGACAGTGAGAAATAAAAAGGTCGTTGGCAACTTTATAGAGCAAGCCTTTTACTTTTTCAGGCTGTATTATATTCTGTTTTTCCCAGATTTTCAGAAATGTTTCCTGCGCGATATCGGTTGCAAGCTCTGTATTCCCCGAGCGGAAAAATACGTAGTTGCGAACCTGTGCAAAATGCATCTCAAAGAGTGTTTTAAATTCGTTCCTGGTCAAAACGCAAAACAGTTGATTATGAATCAAATATACGCCATAGTTTGCCTAAATAAAAACAGTCCCGGGTAAAATTAATTCGTTTAATTTTACACCGGGTTTATCTGCTTTAATTATCCGTTTCCGTTTCCTCCTTGATTGCCATTATTTCCATTCTGATTCTGATTATTCTCACTTTTGCCTTTTAGTTTACGTTCCGACAAATCCACCTCTGTTGTTCCATCGGCGTTAGTCATTACAGCACTTGCATCGCATTCACCATCGCCATAATCCATGGAGCAAATCAACTCACCATTCAAATAAATGTCAACTACTCCTTCCACAATATATTTGCATTCGCCCATTCGTTTTAAGGCAGTGCTAATTTCTTTGCGGTAAGTTTCGCCGTTCATTTCTGCATAAGCGTTACCAGTAATGCTGATAATGTCGTCGGTTTGATCTTCCTGGGTATCCATTCCCGAAATCCACTGCCAAACCCTTTCCGAGGTGCGGATAACTTCTGTGCCATCGGCCAGAATAAAAGTTAAGTCAGATGTAACTTTTCGAAACATTGAATCAACTTTGTCAACCTCAATAGTTGCGGTTCCGTTAACCAGTACCGAATCAATTCCGAAATCGTTGTAGGTAACAGTCCTCAGGTAGTCCTGGCTGCTGGCCCGTGCCGAAATATAAATTTCAATCTCGCCACTTAACACCTTACCATTTCGAAGTACAGTACTGTCGCCATAATCCAATGTAATTGTTTTGGGATACTCATCTCCCGAGATACTTACATCAGGACATTGATTTTTGTAGCGAAGTTTATTCGTCATCCCAAACTTTTTCCCATATTTCCACCAGCGGGTTAACATTTTTTCCGCGTTGGCAAAAAATTGTACTTCGTAAGTCGATTCGGCAGTCGCTTCTTCGGCTTGAACTTCGGCCACAGTAATTGCTGCCGATTTTTCTACCACTGAGTCATCCATAGCCGGAAAATCCGAGCTTTCGTTGTTGCACGAAAAGAGCACAACACTTAAAATCAGTAATGATAATTTAATAATTCGTTTCATGATTCCTTTTGTTTTTGATTAATGTTCTGCTTAGTATCCGCAGAAGCAAGCCGCTACCCTACCGGATTTCTCTATTTTTTTTACCTGCATTCCAAATATATTCACAATTATCTGATAAACAATGTTTTGAAACTGTAAAATAATTTACATGATTAGCCGTTTTGTTTGTTTGAAACATTCAAATTTGTACTTTTGGCGACTTAATATTTTTAGTTTTATGAAGCAAGGTGTAGTTGTATTTCTGGCATTGTTATTTTTAACTTGTACAAACAGTGTTTCGGCGCAAAAAAAACCGGGAACAAGTGGCAAAAGCCCTAAAGTTGTTATGGGCATTGTTGTTGAAAATATGCGCCCAGATTATATTCAACGTTTTTGGGATAAATTTCAACCCAACGGATTTAAAAAGATTTATACAGAAGGAGCAGTTTGCTCAAATGTAAATCTTACCCTGCACGAACAAAATTATGCCAGTGGTACGGCAACTCTTTTTACTGGCGTACATCCTTCAATTCATGGAATTGTATCGAAAACATGGTACGACCGCCTAAAGAAAAACGAAATTGAATGTACCGAAGACGACTACTATTTTACAGTTGGTGCCGATACCGAAGCCGGAAATGCTTCACCTAAAAACCTTTTATCGATTTCCATTACCGACAACCTGAAAATTATCAGCCAGGGAAAAGCCAAAGTATTCAGTGCTGCCCTAAATCGCGAATCGGCAGTTTTTGCTGCCGGCCATGCTGCAGATGCCGCCTATTGGTTTGATGTAAATTCGGGGCGAATGGTTTCCAGCTCATTTTATGTAAGCAATTTTCCCGACTGGGTGCGCTCGTTTAACAGCCAAAATTATGCTGACAGGTACAGCCATCGCAACTGGACTACACTACTGCCCGAAATTACTTACGAAGAATGCCTCAGGGACGATTATATTCTGGAGACCGGTTATTTTGGCGAATACAACACTTTCCCCCATGCAATTAACAAGTACATTAAGCGCACCAATGACTTCAGGCCTTTTAAAACCACACCTTCGTCCAACCTGATGATTAAAGATTTTACCCTTCAACTGCTCAACAACGAAGACATTGGCGCCGATGATATTACTGATTTTGTAACGGTGGTATTCTCGAGTATGGATTACGAAAATGGTTCGTTTGGCCCGGCATCGCTCGAGATGATGGATTCATATTTATACCTCGACCAGTACATTGGCGAGCTAATTAGCACGGTGGAAAAGAAATACGGAAAAGAGAATGTATTGTTTTTCTTAACCTCTAATACATCAGCTTCTTATCCGGTTGATTATCTGAAGGAGGAATTTAATTTATCGGTTGATTATTTTAATGTTGAAAGTGCAATTGCCCTGCTCACCTCGTACCTGAATATTACATACGGCGAACAAAAGTGGATAGAAGAATATTCCGACCTTCAGCTATATCTCGACCACGATTTAATTAAAAAAAGCAATAAGGTTACTTTAAACGAAATGCGCGATTTAACTTCAAACTTTATTAACCAGTTTGAAGGCGTGCAGGTATCGATGCCAGCCTACCAGCTAGAGCAGGGAAGTTCGGCAAACGGCTTACTGGAACCGATCTATAAAACATATTTTAAAAATCGTTCGGGCGATTTAATGTTTACGCTAAAAGAAGGCTGGCAACCAAACTACAAATTCAAAAAAATAAATTATACCGACCAATCGAAAGTTCCCCTTGTATTTTTTGGAAATAACATCAGTTCTCAAACCATTCCGGAGAAACATAATGCTGTCGATCTGGTTCCTACCCTATCCGAAATGATTCAGATTCCAGTTCCCGATAAATGTCAGGGCAAAATTATTAAACTGAAATAAAATTAACGCTTGAGAGAAAGACATCCCATCCAATTTGGAGACCTATATTTTTAATGTGGTAATTATTTCTGCTTAGAACAACTTAAAACCCCGCCGATTTTCAATCTTTTTGTCCAATTTCGATGCCCCAGCCTGCAACTCATTAGACTGTTTCTGACGAAATTTAAGAAGCGATTTCGGTTGCAGGTTAACAATTAAGGTTGTATCCGACTTTAATTCAATGATTTTTGAAAAATCCTGAAACCCATCATCAGTAATCAGTAAGCTAAGTGCTCCTTTTTCAAGCATCAGCTTGTAATACCCATCCTGGTCGGTTATTGTACCAATACCTGAATTCGCTTCGAAAATACTCGCATTTTGCAAGGACTTACCATTTACCCCGTTGTTTACATAACCTGTTAATGATATTAATTGTGCCAGGCCAAGGTCGGGTATTAGTAAAAATAAAACTGATAAAGTGGTGAATAAAATTGTTCTCATTTCTAAAATTATTTATTGTTTTCTGGCTACTCTAAAGATAGACAATCGAACGCACAAAAAGGTTGCTTTATGTTAGCTGCAATTAAAAAAAAAGTTAAAATCAAACACATCTGCTAAAGAAAACTAAACCTTAAAAATTCGTTGTAAAAAACAGACCAAACCCGAAAGCGAACATCTTGATAAAAGTTAGCAGAGCAACTCTTTTAAAAGAAACTACATTACAATCCCTAAAACCTGCTGAAAAACATCATGTTAAGCAACAATCCTCCGTGTTTTTTAACACGCATCTCGCTATTTTTGTGTAAGGTAGATTAAAGAAATTTATCTTTATTCAGAACTAAAACATTCAAGAATAGATCCTGCCTTTACTGGCGCTCTTCTTCAGCATAACAACTAATCATTTTATACACTAAAACTTTTCGTATGGATCCTATCCAAATTTTAATAAAAGAACTGGCAGACCATCATGGCCGACGCAAGGAAAGCCTTTTGCCTATTATGCAAGGAGTGGTTGAACGCGAAAACTACCTATCGGAATATGCAATGGTAGAAATTGCAAGGGAAATTGACATTCCGGCTGCAGATGTTTATGGAACGGCAACCTTCTATTCTTTTCTTGAAACCAAACCCACCGGAGAATTCATTATTCGGGTTTGTAAAACCATTACCTGTTCCATGAAAGGCAAAAACCAGGTATTATTTGCCATTCAGGACATGTTAAAAATTAAACTGGGAGAAACAACTCCCGACCAACGTTTTACCCTGCTTGAAACCAACTGTCTGGGCTGGTGCCACAAAGCTCCGGCCATGCTTATAAACGACGAGGTTTATACCGAGCTCACTCCTGAAAAAGTAAGAGATATACTTTCGAAATACATGAAACAAAGCGTTAGTAACCAAAATTAGCAGTCATGGCAAATTCTCATCAACTAAAACGAGTCGACTTTATTTTCAGAAATGAAAACGATTGGGAAAAGGTTCTGTCGAATACATTAAAAAAGCCTCCTCAGGACTTAATCAACGAACTTATTAGTTCGGAACTCAAAGGTCGTGGTGGTGCAGGTTTTCCAACCGGGTTAAAATGGAAACTTACTTCGGAAGCAAAGGCCGACCAAAAATATGTTATTTGTAATGCCGACGAAGGTGAACCCGGAACTTTTAAAGACCGCGAAATACTGTCGCGCGTTCCTTACAAAGTTTTAACAGCAATGGCTGTTTGTGGTTATGTTACCGGAGCCAACCAAGGTTTTATCTACTTGCGCGGAGAATACAAATTTTTGAAAGCAGAACTGGAAAAAGTAATTGAGGAGTTTAAATATTACTGCCAGGAAATAAAGTTTGATTTTAATATTTCAATTTTTTTGGGCAGCGGAGCCTACATCTGTGGAGAGGAAACAGCCCTAATGGAATCGATGGAAGGAAAACGTGGCGAACCAAGAAACAAACCACCATTTCCAACTCAAGCAGGTTATATGGGCAAGCCAACAGTAATTAACAACGTTGAAACCCTGGTACACACCTACACCATATTTAAATATGGCTCTAAAAAATTCTACGATTTAGGTGTACAATACTCTCGCGGAACAAAACTATTCTCGGTATCGGGCGATACCCCAAAACCAGGGATTTACGAACTTGAACTGGGAATGAGCCTGCAGGATTTTGTATACGAATTTGGCGATGGCGACACCAAAGCAGTTCAGGTTGGAGGTGCCTCCGGTTTTCTTGTTCCCCGAAAAAAGTTTAAAGATGCAGCCATTGGATTTAAAGGAAAACTTACAGGAATATCGTTACCTACCGGAGGTTCAATGATGCTTTTTAACAGCTCGCGTTCAATGTTTAATGTGCTGGATAATTATCTTGAATTCTTCCGTGAAGAATCGTGCGGACAATGCACTCCCTGCCGGGTGGGTTGCCAACAGCTACTGTTGGGCATTAAAGCCGTAAAACGCGGTGAAAAGCCGGCTTCTTATCTCGATAAATTATTACGCCTTACTGAAACAATGCAGTACACTGCCAAATGCGGGCTCGGCCAATCCATAGCCAATTCGTTCTCGTCGATCGTTGAAAACTTTAGGGAAGAAATGATTTATTAAGCAACCGGAAAGAACATAAAAATGAATAAAATGGTAAACATTACAATAAACGGGTTCCCGGTGGAAATAAAAAAAGGGAAGACCATTCTTGAAGCAGCTGAAGAATTAGGAATTACTATTCCGACGCTTTGCCACCATAAAGACTTATGTGTTGCTGGTAATTGCCGGGTTTGTATGGTTGAAGTTTCCGGGCAGAACCGATTATCGGCTGCGTGTGCTACGCCATGTGAAGAAGGAATGGAAATTCTTACCAACAGCCTAAAAGTTCGGAATTCGAGAAAACAAATTATCGAATTACTACTTTCTGAACACAATGCCGATTGTACCAAATGTTACCGAAACGGGAATTGCGAGTTGCAAACACTGGCTTCGGAATACAAAATAATGACACAGGATTTTATCGAACTTGTGCCGCTGAAAAAGTATTCGATTGACATGTATTCCCCTTCAATAATGAAGGACGATAGTAAATGCATACGTTGCCAGCGTTGCGTAAGAACCTGTGCCGAGCTACAGGGGGTAAATGCATTAACGGTTGCCCACAAAGGCGACCAGATGAAAATCACCACATTTTTCGACAAACATATGCGCGATGTGGTTTGTACCAACTGCGGACAATGTATTAACCACTGTCCTACCGGAGCTTTGGTTGAAAAAAATTACATTGAAGAAGTTTGGGAAGCAATTGCCAATCCGAAAAAACACGTGGTTGTTCAAACAGCACCTGCAGTAAGAGTAGGTTTGGGTGAAGAACTTAACCTTCCGGCTGGCTCACGTGTTACCGGTCAAATGGTAGCAGCTCTGAAACGTTTAGGCTTCGATTCGGTGCTTGACACCGACTTTACCGCCGACCTTACCATTATTGAGGAAGGGACAGAATTACTTACGCGTTTGAAAAAGGTACTGGTAGATAAAGACCCAAGCGTAAAACTCCCCATGACCACTTCATGCTCTCCGGGTTGGATAAAGTATATCGAACACATGTACCCTGAATATCTCGATAATGTGTCAAGCTGTAAATCGCCGCAACAAATGTTTGGGGCATTGGTAAAAACCTATTATGCCAAAGCCAGGAACCTGGAGCCTGAAAATATTGTTTCGGTATCGATTATGCCTTGCACGGCCAAAAAATTTGAAGCTTTCAGGCCAGAAATGCACGACAGCGGTTATCGTGATGTAGACTACGTATTAACCACCCGCGAGTTAGCCATTCTCATAAAACAAGCCGGGCTCGACTTTAATAAACTGGAACCAGTGAAGTACGATCGTTTAATGGGTGAATCAACCGGTGCCGCAGTTATTTTTGGAGCCACTGGTGGTGTGATGGAAGCAGCACTTCGCACGGCCTACGAAATTGTAACCGGACGTGAAGTTCCGTTTGCGAACCTGAACATTACTCCGGTTCGTGGTATGGAAGGCATTCGTGAGGCCTCCATAAAAATTGAAAATCCTGTTGAAGATTGGGCTTTTCTCGACGGAGTAGAACTAAAATGCGCGGTTGCTCACGGATTAATAAATGCAAAAACGGTAATGGATGCAGTAAAAGCCGGTAAGGCCGATTATCATTTTATCGAAATTATGGCTTGTCCGGGCGGATGCCTTGGCGGAGGTGGCCAACCCATTCCTACCAACTCTGAAATCAGGAAAAAACGTGCCGAAGCGATTTATGCCGAAGACGAAGGACTTAGCATCAGAAAATCGCACGAAAATCCGGAAATACAAAAATTATACAAGGATTTCTTAAAAGAACCTCTCGGTGAAATTTCGCATCATTTGTTACACACAAAATACACGAAACGAAACCGATACTAATACTGTAATCCTAAAATAGATGGTTTAAAAAGTCCGATATCCAAAAATATCGGACTTTCTTTTCAGAGAATAACAAACTCCTTACAAACAGGCCACTCAACTTATTTTACTATCGACAAAATCAGGGAGACAAGGATTCTGTAAAATTTCACACCCTTTCTTCCCTATGGCAACTTAGGGTATTTGAGTCCATATTTTCTTTTGTTAACTTACCGTTTATCTTTATATTCACACAAAAAAGTTACTATGCCAAAATACATCCCTACACTTTGTTTTCTTTTTTTCATATCGTTTGTTTGCAATGCCCAGGAACGATATAACGACGAATTATTCGATGAGGTTTCAGTTGAAACACTAACCTATGCCACAAAAGATGGAGAAGATCTGGAATTGGATATTTACAGGCCTCTGGGCGACCTTGAACAAGAACGGGCAACAATTATTTATGTTCACGGTGGCGGATTCAGTGGCGGTAGTCGCGACCAGGAAAGCATTAAAGAATTTTGCAATCACCTGACAAATTATGGTTATGTGGTAGCTTCTATTTCGTACCGGCTAACCCGAAAAGGTACACCATCGGGCTTCGGCTGCGATTGCCCGGCAGTTGATAAAATAAATACCTTTCATGCTGCTGTTGAAGACCTGCAGGATGCTGCATATTTTCTGATAGAAAACCGCCATGAGTTTGGCATAAATCCTCAAAAAATTATATTGGCAGGAAGTAGTGCAGGAGCCGAAACAGCTCTTAACACAGCCTACCAACCACCCTATTGCTATGGCCTCGATTCAGGGCCAGTATCGTTTGCCGGTGTTATCTCAATGGCTGGTGCAATCCCCGACACAACAGTAATATATGATGAATCGGCAATTCCGTCATTGTTGTTTCACGGAACAGACGACCAGCTTGTCCCTTACGCAACAGCGTCTCATCGTTTTTGCGATGAAGGAACCCCGGGTTACTTAATTTTGAACGGTTCGTATACCATAGCCGAAAAACTGAATCGACTGGAAGCAAAATACTGGTTACATACTACGTGTGGTGCCGGTCACGAAATTTACTGTGCTCCTTTTACCGATTATTTCGATGTAGTTATTGAGTTTTGCAATACATTCGTTTTAAAGGGCGAAGGAGACCAGCGACACACCATTGTAAAAGGCGATAAAGACTGCGAAAAATGTCATACATTTAGTTTCTGTTCAGAATGAAACGAGCATGAGAGAATTTTCGCACATAAGTGATTTATTAGAATCATGCGCGTTCCATTTTATGCCTTACAAAACAAACAATTTTAATACGATGAAACGAACATGAGAAATATTCACACATTGGCGATTTATTAAAATCATGCGAGTTCCATCTTATTCCATAGAAAACAACCAATTTTAATAAGATGAAAAGAATAGCATTGTTTATTTTGCTTGTAATACCGGCAAGCCTGTTTGCTCAGCAAATAAACATCATGTCGTTTAACATCAGGTATAACAATCCCAACGACGAAATTAATGCATGGCCAAACCGGGCTGACATGGTTAATGGCTTGCTAAAATTTCATGAGCCGGATATTTTTGGACTGCAGGAAGCCTTGTATGGACAAATTCTCGACATTGAAACAGAACTTCCCGAATACGAATGGTTTGGCGTTGGCCGCGACGATGGAAAACAAGCCGGAGAATTCGCACCCATTTTTTTCAATAAAACGAAATTCATACTAATTGAGAACGGTCATTTCTGGCTCGCTGAAAACTGTGAAAAACCGGACAAAGGCTGGGATGCTGCCTGCACACGAATTTGCACCTGGGGGAAATTTAAAAACAAAGTTTCGGGCAAAAGATTCTATGTTTTCAACACCCACTTCGACCACAGAGGTGAGGAAGCCCGAAAAAATTCGGCCATTCTGATTCGCGATAAGATTGAAGAAATGACCTACAAAAATAACCTGCCTGTTATCTTAACCGGAGACTTCAACCTCACTCCCGAAACCTTGCCCATTTCGCTGATAAAAAATACATGAGCGACAGCCGCGACATTTCAGAAGCAACTCCCTATGGACCGGTTGGCACTTTCAACGGATTTAAATTTGATGCAGAACTCAAAGGTCGCATCGATTATATTTTTGTGCGGGGCATTAAGGTGCTAAAATATGCCGTTTTAAGCGACAGTAAAGAAAAACGCTGGCCCTCGGATCACCTGCCGGTGTTTGTAAAAGTGCAGCTTTAATAAAAGAGAACGAGTGGCTGGCACAGAATGTTCTGAGTTATGGGGCGCAGCAACTTTTTCATTAGTTACCGACCATCGGCTGCCGACTAATCTGTTTCTTCCAACTCAAAAATTTCATTCACCGGTTTTTCAAAAACCTGCGAAATTTTTAAGGCGAGTACCGTTGATGGCACATATCTTCCTTTTTCGATAGAGTTTATGGTTTGGCGCGAAACTCCAATTAGCTTTGCCAAATCGTCTTGTGTGAGGTTTTTAATGGCCCGTTCTATTTTGAGCTTATTTTCCATAAAACACTTTTCTCTTTAACGACGTATAACTAAAAGCATAAACCGCTAAAATAACCGTTACCAACTTTGTTGCTGAATAAACATACTCCTTATCCCCCATTAAAAATTCAATAAAAGAGGTAAAAACAAGTAGTATAATGCCAGAAATAACACTGGTGTAAAAAGCTCGTAAGCGCACAGAACTAGTTAACTCGTCTTCAAGTTTGTCCTTCGCAAAACAATAAAAAAACAGACCTAAGTTAGTACTGTGCATGGCAATACTTTTCCACACCTCTTTTTCGTGCATCGCTGAATGCACTACCATAGCAACCGAAATGACAACTAATAGTACTCCAAGAGCTTTAAAGATATTTGGAAAGAGGATAAGCTGTTGCGAAAAATTATGCATTGATTTAGCATTCCTGCTTCCAAACCAAATTGCTCCCAAAAAAGCTACAGTAATTAATGCAAAAATATAAACTTCCATACTTTTTATTTTTTCTTCCCGTATTTCGTAACATAAAAATATCCCAGGTATACAATCAGAGTAGCATTAAAAAGCATCATAAACCAAACGAACGCATTTTCAGAAAATGAATGCGGCTCAATAATTTCATAAGCCGAATAAATGCCCACCAGTAAAAAAATCGAAATAAGCGAAAGGTACATGGCTTTCATCCTGATTTGCACCGCAAACTCATCTTCCTCCTTTTCTTTTGAGAAAGCAATCTGTACAAGTCCAAAATACATACCCGAGAGTAAAAATGTATTTGTGCTGGGATTAAAATTCCCTTCGTAAATAGAATAGGCAAATACAAAAATAAACCATCCTATTCCCACAAATTTCCACCAATATGGCAATAAAACAGGGGTACGCTTAAATACATCTAAACTTCTTTTTCCCGCAGGAAATAAACGAAGCAGGATAATAAAATAGCTGATGATTACGAGTGTTCCGATTATTACTTTCATTGTAAAACATGCTTTTCAATTTGACAAATATACTTTACGTTTCACAAAAAGTCAAGTTTTCTTTACATTTTCTTTAGAATTCAAAAGAGTAACTTTTTGCAGGAACTTAAAGTCTCTGCGCCAATAGAATATCCCGTCACATCATTTTATCATAAAATCAATATGTTTTCTTTCAATTTGCAGTATACTTTTCAAAATAATTACATTTTCTTAGTAGTATGTTTGAAAATATTGGTCAACTAATTATATCAATTTCCGATGGAATTTGGGGAGCCCCACTACTGATACTTCTACTAGGGGGAGGCTTTTACTTTTTAATTTATTCGCGTCTGGCGCCTTTACGTTACATTGGTCATGCCCTGGCAATTTTAACCGGCAAGTACGACAATCCGGATGAACCCGGTCAGTTGCGCCACTTCCAGGCACTTTCAACCGCCCTTGCCGGTACGGTAGGAATGGGAAACGTTAGCGGCGTTGCAGTGGCAATAACCATGGGAGGGCCTGGTGCTATTTTCTGGATGTGGGTTTCGGCTTTGCTAGGTGTAAGCACCAAATTTTTCACCTGCACACTGGCAGTAATGTTTCGCGGCAAAGACGATGCCGGAGAGATTCAGGGTGGCCCCATGTATTACATTACTGAAGGACTTGGACAGAAATGGAAGCCCGTAGCAATATTTTTTGCCCTTATGGCAATGATAGGCGTTTCTCCACTATTTCAAGCCAACCAGCTTACACAAATGGTACGCGACGTAATTCTTATACCTAACAATATTGAAACTTCCTTCACCACAAATATATTAACCGGAGTTGTAATTTCCATTCTGGTTGGACTGGTTGTTATAGGCGGCATAAAACGTATAGGAAGTGTCACCGGACGCCTCGTTCCAACGATGGTAGTTGTTTATACGGCCACAGTTTTGTACATTATTTTCTCCAATGCGTCACAAATCATTCCGGCATTTCAAACTATTTTGTACGATGCTTTTACAGGCGATGCAGTTTTGGGCGGAGCGCTCGGAACAATTATAATTACGGGAGTTCGTCGTGCAGCTTTTTCGAATGAGGCTGGACTGGGAACGGCTCCTATGGCTCACGGAGCTGCCAAAACAAGCGAACCCATTCGCGAAGGTCTTGTTGCAATGCTTGGCCCTATTATCGATACTCTTATTGTTTGTACGATGACTGCACTGGCTATTATCATCACCAACACGTGGCAAATAAGCGATGCGGATGGTATTACCTTAACCTCGCAGGCCTTCGATTCGTCCATCCCTTTTTACGGAAAATACATTCTGGCCACTTGTGTAATTTTCTTTTCCATGTCGACCATGTTTGCATTTCCATATTACGGGGTAAAATGTTTGGGTTTTGTAGCCGGAACCAAATATCAGCATCTTTACAATTACATGTTTGTAGCCGTTATCCTTCTTGGAGCCGTAGCCAACCTTCACGTTATTATAGGGTTAATCGACATTGCATTTGCTTTAATGGCCTTCCCAACAGTCATTTCAACCATCCTTCTCTCCCCTCACGTAAAACGGGCAGCGAAAGATTATTTTGCACGATTAAAAACTGAAAAAAAACTGGCAAGTATTTCTGGATGAGCCAAATAGTTTCGAAAATAGCCGGAACAAATTGGAACAACCTCTATTCACTTTTTTCTTATATAAACAATTAAACGATGAACCAAGACCAACAAATTGAAAATTTTGAAAAAGCATTCTTTCATGATGGATTTAACCTGGGGTTGAAAGCTACGGAAGCAGGCTTTGAACCAGAACATATTGCTGCAGCCATACAAGAAATGTATGCTATCATTGATGATTTAAACAAATCGATACACACGCTAGCCCAAAATCAGGGTCAAACAATCGACTGCAAACTGGGATGTGAATGGTGCTGCCACCAACCGGTTTTTGCTTTAGACTACGAGCTTGACTTTTTGACAGATTATATTGAGAAATATTTTGATGAAGAGACCAGAGCTGAAATAAAAAAGAAAGCCCAACAAAAACAAAAAAAACTGGGTGTTTTAAAGGGCGATAAACTTCTGAACGCCAAATACCCCTGTCCTTTATTAAACGAAGGAGCCTGCATGGCCTATCAGGCACGCCCAATGGCCTGTAGGATTTACCTTTCGTCGGATGTAAAGAGTTGCCAAAGGTTTTACGAAGTTCCTGACGACAAAAACTCTTACCCTGCCTTACTCGATATGCCCATGCGACTAGGCCGCATGATGAACGAAGGATTTAAAGCAGCATTAAAATTGAGTGGACTTGTACCTGAAGAATTTCGGATTGAAGAAAAACTTGGAAGAATATCAATCTGATTATAAAATACAGAATCGGGATATGCAGATTAGTTTTCAAAGCCAGGAAACGAGAATAAACCAATTTAGCGACATTTTGTCGACAATTGGTTTATAACCCACAAAAAAGAAAAACTCAACTTATAACTCCTCCAGAACAATACCTGCCTGTTCAAATTTATCAACCAACAAATCAGACGCAAGTGGCCGTCCTCTTTTGGTTAGCACAGTTGTAATTTTACCTTTTACCATTATCTTTTCATCTGCTTTGCGAACAACTTCCTGATTAAATACAACACGTAATCTCCCTTGCCTTCCCATCTTTAAGCGAACCAAAAAATCGTCGCCCGGGCGAAGTGGAAATTTATACTCCAGCTCGGCCTTAACAACCACGGCATCAATTCCTTCGTTGTGCAATTGAGCAAAGTCTAAACCAACATGGTTTAAAAACTTATGACGGCAATGCTCCAGGTAATTCTGATAAACCGAATTGTTTACAATCCCTTGTATGTCGCATTCATAATCACGAACCTGAAGTTCGATTTGAAAATGATAATTTTCCATAATAAGTTAGCAACCCGAGGGGTTTATTTAATCATAAAATCAAACATCTTTTTATCTTCCAGATACCCCTCTAAACGGTCGCCTATTTTCACTGGACCAACATTTGCAGGAGTGCCGGTGTAAATTAAATCACCAATTTTTAAAGTAACATATTTCGAAATTTGGGCAATAAGTTCATCGAAATCAAAAATCATTAATCCCGAATGTGATTCCTGAATTGTTTCTCCATTAATATCAAGGTGAAACCGAATTGATTCATCATCAGGAAAGATTGATTTTGAAAGAAACACACCACTTAGCACTGCTGATTTATCGAAAGCTTTTGCCTTTTCCCAGGGCAGTCCTTTTTTCTTTAATTCAGTCTGCACATCGCGTGCGGTAAAATCAATTCCCAGGCCTATCTCGTCGTAATAACGGTGGGCAAAACGTTTTTCAATATTTTTCCCAATACGATTTATTTTTACGACCAGTTCAATCTCATGGTGCACATCACTCGTCCATTCAGGAATATAAAATGGATCGTTATTACGCAACAAAGCCGTGTCAGGCTTCATAAAAAAAATGGGCTCTTCCGGAACATCTTCGTTAAATTCCTCTGCATGAGCCACGTAATTTCTTCCTATGCAAATTATTTTCATTTCTTTATTCATTTCCCCCCAAGCTTCTAACAGGGATTCTATTTGCTCATCATTTTTAACTTTAGTTGTGTAAGTACTTTTTTGGTATAAAGCGGAAATTCGCTGTTTAGTATCCAGCCAAAATAACCGGGTTGATCCTGCAAAACTTTCTCCACCGGAACTCCTTTGTTTTTGCCAAAATTAAAACATTCTACCCCGTTTTCATCATACACAATACGTCCAACAAAATCAACGTTCCGGTCGTACGAAGAAAATTCGCTTAACTTAACGATGTCGTTAACAATTGGCACCGCTTTTTTCCCTTTATCATCCTCAACCTCTACGTTTTCATACTTGTCTAACTGCGATTTTAACACCTCGTAAGTTGCCTTTGTGTCAGCCATTGCGCTATGCGCATCAATCAATTCCTGGTTACAGTAAAACTTATACGCCGCGGCCAATGTACGTTTTTCCATTTTATGAAAAATCGCTTGTACATCAATAAACTTACGCTTCTTTAAATCCACATCAATATCAGCACGTAAAAACTCCTCTGCCAAAAGCGGGATATCGAAACGGTTCGAATTAAAGCCTCCCAAATCGCAGCCTTCTATAAACTGAGCTAACGTTTTAGCTACTTCTTTAAAAGTTGGGGCATTTTTTACATCCTCATCGTAAATTCCATGAATTTTAGAAGTTTCTTCCGGAATATGCCTTTCAGGATTTATTCTCAGAAGCTTTTCCTCTTCGGTTCCATCAATATTCACTTTAAGAAAGGCAATTTCCACAATTCGGTCGGTAACAATGTTAATTCCGGTTGTTTCCAAATCGAGAAAAACTATAGGATTTTTTAATTGAAGTTGCATAGTTATTTATTATAAAAAAAGGTATCCAAAACTTTTAAAACCGTTTTATGGATACCTTCTTTTGGTTAATTTTTACAATTACGCGTTAATCATCATCGGCATGAGCAGCATTAACATGTCTTCGTCTTCATGGTTCTCTGCCGGAAGTAACAAGCCGGCACGAGTAGGATCACTCATTTCAACCCTAACGTCGCCGGTTGATATATTGGTAAGAATTTCCTGCAAAAAAGTTGATTTGAATCCAATTTCAATTTCTTCGCCTTCATATTCGCAATTAATGCGCTCAACAGCAGAAATTGAAAAATCTATATCCTGTGCCGAAACAACCAACTGATTTTCGTTGATGTTTAATTTTATTAAATTACTGGCAGCGTTCGAGAAAACCGATACCCTTTTTACGGTATTCAAAAAGCTCAACCTGTCGATTAACATTTTATTTGGATTGGTGGTTGGAATAACCGCGTTGTAACTGGGGTAGTTTCCTTCCACCAAACGACAAATTAATTTATAGTTACTAAGTGTAAAAAATGCGTTTTTATCGTCGAACTCTACTTTTACATCAAATTCCTCTTTCGGAAGCAGGTTTTTTAGCAAGCTTGCCGGTTTTTTAGGAAGAATAAACGACGACTCAAATTCCGATTTGGCATCCAATCTTCTGTAACGAACCAATTTGTGTGCATCCGAGGCTACGAAACTCATAAAATCGGGCGAAAGTTCAACGAAAACACCATTCATCACCGGGCGAAGTTCGTCATCGGCAGTGGCAAACAATGTTTTTTCAATGCCTTTCTGTAGAGCCACATGGCTAATATTAATCGAAGATGCACCTTCGTCTTCCAGTTGAGGCTGCTCAGGAAAATCCTCAGCACTTTGTCCCATAATGCTGAATTTTCCATTATCTGAAAAAATTTCAACATTAAATGAATCCTTGTCGATTTGAAAAGTAAGCGGCTGTTCCGGAAATTCCTTTAACGTATCGGTAATTCTCTTTGCAGGAACAGCAAGTGCTCCCTCTCCTTCAATATTTTCCAATTCCAGACTCGTAATTAATGTCGATTCCAAATCGGAAGCTGTAATGGTTAACTCTGTTTCGGAGAGCTGAAACAAAAAGTTATCGAGAATTGGCATTGTGCTCTTACTGCTGATTACCTTACTTATAGCAGAAAGGTGACTCAGTAACTCGGTGCTTGAAACTACAAATTTCATTTATTTCGATTTATATTTTTTGATTTCTGAATCTGATTTAGCTATTTACAACTAAACTAAGTACACGAATATACAAACTTTAATGATATTTACCTATTACGCAATAAGCGATTTTTACCATGTTTTATCGACAAATTTTCTTGATAACTCATTCGATGGTTGTATGTGACTATAAATGATTATAATCCTGCCAGGAATGCATGCAAACAGGTTCACAAAACACAATAAACTCCTGTGAAATTAATGGACAAAAGCTACCTCAAAACATCCTCATTTTCTAGAATACCGGTATTTGCGTACCAAGTTGTACACCATCGCAAACACCCCAATTAACAGTAAGGGCAGCAAAATATTCAGCCACTGCCAATATGTTTTTTCGTCGCGCAATTTCACCTGGTCAAGCAGGCGCATTTTTAAGGTTCGGTTACGCAGCTGCATTATTCCACGGTCGTCGTTTAAATACAAAATGGCATTCAAAAGAAACTCTTTGTTCCCCCATTTTCGGTTGGCTACCCTATCGAAACCCAGCTCTTGAATTTGTGGCGACTTCCCCGAATAGTTTACCTTGTTTGCAATCATTCCTGCATCGGCAAGTACCACCATTTTTGTGTATTTACTTTCGGTTAAAACCGATGAGGACGAAAAGCCAAGCTGCTCTACCATACGGTTTTTGTATAACGACGAAAATTTACCTTCGATTAAAACACCTACCGGAATAAATGGCACAGTAAACAACTCGCGGGCAGGAGGATTGTTAATATTTTTCAGACTTACCGACGATGGTGATTTTACCTTTCGTGCATACGGCGAAGTGGAAAGTATCACTGATTTTTTCAGATTTGCATTACCGGAAACTGTATCGACTGAAGAAACATACTCGGTGTATATGCGATTAAGGTTTCTACTTAGCGGATGCTTGTCGCTAGGTGTTAACATAGGAGAATAATACCATGGGTGCAGGGTAAATTTCGGGTCAGTTCCGCCGGGAGCAGTATTTACAGGAATTTGGGCACAATCAACATCCTGCAACAATTCGTAATTCAGTCGGGCACCATATTTAAACAACTGATCGCCCAGGTTAATATCACGCGGAAAAGCATAAGTCTGGTAGCCGTGCGACAAACTATCGGTATTAACACTTACCGGATCAATCAACCAAACAACTTTCCCTCCATTCATAATATATTGGTCGATAATAAACTTATCGGGCTCATCGAACACATGCGTTGGCCCAGCCACAATTAAAATATCGAACTCATCAGCGTACTTTCCAAGAGTTTGCGTTGAAATTCGTTTCACATCGAAATCGGCAGCTAATGCGTTCGAAAAATCCAGCACCTCCCATTGATTAAATTCACCGTGCCCTTCTAAAAACGCCACGGTCGATTTTTTCACTCGCATCAATTTCTGAAACGCATTTACCAACTCAAACTCCACACTTTCTGCCGATTGATTAAAGTTATATTCGTGCGAAAAATCCTGATTATATTTCAAAAAATTAACAGCAACTTCCTTGTTTCCAATGCGGATTAAAGCCCCCGGGAAAATTAATTTAGTAGTAAATCCCTTTTCTGTTTTATGCCGGAAACTGGTCGGAATAATTCCTTTCGTATAAAGCTGTTCAATTAGCTCCTCTCTTTTTTCTTCGTTGCCAATTGCGTAAATATCGGTAACTTTCAACCGAATTGGTTTTTCAGCATAAGCATTTAAAACAGCAATTTTTTCGAACACCTCGCGCTGCAACTTCTTTAATCCTGGCTCCAGTTCTCCCTCCAGAAAAAACTCAATAAAAACAGGCTCGTCAACACTTGCTGCAATATTCTTGCTTACTTCAGATAGCGAATATCGTTTATCAATAGTTAAATCAATTCGGAATAAAAAATTTGTTGACCCAAACAACAGAACAAAAACCCCGAACACGACAGCCAAAGCATTTCTTTTTGCTTTTATCGGCTTAAGTTTTCCTTTACGAAGAACCAAACCAGTAGCATACAAAAACAAAAAACTCATGCCAACAAAGTAGACCGAATCTTGCAAATCGATCACCCCGCGCGAGGCCGATAAATAGTGATTGTTTATGCTAAAATAAGTTAATAGTTGCTCTAATATATAAGGGACACCTGAAGAAGCCGCGAACTCGAAACCGATGTAAAAAACAAAGGAGAGCGCCATTGCCAGAATAAATGAAACGATTTGGTTATCGGTTAAAGCCGAAGCAAAAACCCCAATTGCAACATAAATTGCGGCCAAAAAAAACAGCCCAAAAAACGAGCCCCAGGTTGCACCTACATCGATACTCCCAACCGGATTTCCCAGAAGAAAAACCGACAAGAAATACAATAAGGTTGGTAAAAGCGAAAATACGACTAATAATAGTCCGGCTAAAAATTTTGCTATTACCAAATGAAAATCAGGAACAGGTCGGGTAAGCAGTATTTCGATTGTTCCACTGCGTTTTTCGTCGGCAAAAAAGCGCATTGTTATGGCCGGAACCAAAAACAAATACAACCAGGGAGCCAGCGCAAACAATCCGTCCAAAGTGGCGTAACCATTATCCGGGATATTGTAATTTCCAGGGAATATCCAGAGAAACAAACCGCTTACCAACAAAAAAACCAGTACTACCAAGTAACCAATTAGCGAACCGAGGAATGTTTTTATTTCTTTTTTAAATAAACTGTACACTTTTTAGTTCAGAGTTTAAAATTTTGAGTCTAAAGATAAAAGTTCCACCATTTGTTTGGCCGCACGTTTTGAACAACCAGGTTGGCCCATTAATTTATGCATTTGATTATAATCGGCTAACATATTCTCACGATAATTATTATCCTCCAGCAGCTTGTCGAGTTCTTTCGTTACTTTGGCAACAGTCATATCATTCTGAATTAATTCTTTTACCGCCTGTTTTCCTAAAATAATATTTGGCAACGACACCCATTTAATTTTTAAAACAACACCCTTTAATAAATGTATAATAAAACCGCCCTCCATTTTGTACAGCACGGTTTGGGGCACTTTAAACAAGGCTGTTTCTAATGCAGCTGTACCCGAAGTAACTAAGGCTGCACGAGCATTATTTAACAAATCGTAGGTAGCTCCAAATATTGTTTTAATATTGCTTTCTCCAAGAATTTCCTGGTATAACTTTTTATCTATGGAATCGACTCCAGCCAAAACAACCTGATAAGCATTTCGCCCTTCAGCTGCTTTTTTCATAACCTGAAGAGTGGCTTTTATTTCCTGCACACGACTACCGGCCAGCAAAGCTATAATCGGTCGTTCATCAAGGTTATTTGCCTTTCTGAATTCATCTTGTGTTTTAGCAGTTTGCTGAAATTCTTTTATCGAATCAAAAAGAGGATTACCAACAAAATTTACCCGAATGCCATGTTTTTTGTAAAATTGGGTTTCGAAGGGAAAAATAGTAAACATTTCGTCGACAAAAGCACGAATTTTTTTTACCCGGTATTCTTTCCACGCCCAAAGTTTTGGAGAGATGTAATAGTAAACTTTAATATTGTGCTGCTTGGCAAATTCGGCAATGCGCAGGTTAAATCCAGGGTAATCAATCAAAATTAAAACATCAGGATTATACTCCAAAACATCTTTTTTGCAGAAATTCATGTTTCGCTTAATGGTTCTAATGTTCCTTAAAACATTTAAAAAACCCATAAATGCCATTTCGCGATAATGTTTAACCAACTCGCCATCAACATTTCTCATCAGGTCGCCACCAAAAAAGCGAAATTGTGCCTCATCATCTGCAATTTTAAGTTCTTTCATTAAATTAGAACCATGCAAATCGCCCGACGCTTCGCCGGCAATAATATAGTAACGCATTTAAAAAGCTCTTGAAATTAAAACTATTAAGGCATATAAAATAGTTGCCCCCAAAACACCCCGCGCGCTTTTTTCGTATTTCATTTTCAGAAAAACCCAAAACACGGCCACATTGGCAAATACACACAAACTTCCAAGTTTAATTAAAGCCTGCATTTTCCACATTCCTTCTATGTATTCTGCAAATGGAACAGCGGATTCGTTAACCAAAAAAACGACAAAGAAAATAACTAAGGGCAGAATTAATCCAGCAATTAACCCCACTTCCACAGTATCGAATTTATTTCTTTTGCGTTTTTGCATTAAAACTTCCACTTTTTTAATTGCTCCATGGTTTTGTAGCAGGTCATATCAACCCTAACAGGTACTACTGATGCAAAATTGTTTTTTAATGCATAAATATCGGTTTCAATGGCGTCTTCTTCAAAATTTTTAAAAGAACCAGCCAGCCAGTGGTATTCGCGGCCATGCGGATCGGTATGTTTTTCAAATTCTTCCATCCATTTACCATGCGCCTGCCGACACACTTTTATTCCCTCAGGTTTTCCTTTCGGAATATTAACATTCAGGCAAATAAATTCGGGAATACCATTTTCCACAACGCTTTGAAAAACCTTTGCAACTATCATTTTTGCTTTCGAGAAATCGGCATTCGGATTAAAATCGTCAAGCGAAAATCCAATAGAAGGAACGCAGTGCAAACCTCCTTCGATGGCAGCTCCCATGGTTCCGCTGTAAAGAATACTAACCGATGAATTAGCCCCGTGATTAATCCCCGACACCACATAATCAGGAGAGCGGTCAAGCAAACTGTTAAAACTGAGTTTTACACTGTCAACCGGTGTGCCGTTACACTTAAATGTTCGCACACCATGAATTCCCTCAACAGCTTCGGCCCGCAAAGGATAATCAACAGTTATCGACGAAGCCTTCCCCGACATGGAAACCTCGGAGGAAATAACAACTACTTCTCCAAAAAACTGCATCACTTCTACCAGCTCACGCAGGCCTTTCGCATGAATACCATCATCATTGGTAACTAAAATCAATGGTCTTTCTGAATCATTTTTTTGCATGGAAACAAAGATAGTTAGATTTTAATTTCGAGAGTTAAGAAGGTGTTATTTCATAAAAGTATTTTTCAAATTTAGTTCATGTTATCCGGCTGTAATATTAAAATTGCCTTTATAAACGGGTATTATGTAATCTATTTTCAAACATTTCCTATTTTAACCCAATACCAAAATTTCAGTTAAAACCTTCCAGTAAACTAAACCAAGGTAGCACTACAAACCACATTGAGCCGGGGAATCGCCTTTCCAAGCAGCTTTTTCCATGGCCAAAAATCGTTTCTTTTCGTCGACTTTCATTACCCTTATGATGTATTGCATTTCAAGTCCCTGATTTTTTACAACCCTTTCCACCGATGCAATTAATTTATCGGCAATAGGAATATTGGGGAAAGGAAATACAAAAGTCATAATTACAAGGTCTTCGGTATACAATTCTATATCCTGAACCATACCCAGTTCAACCAACGAATAGTTGATTGCCGGATGCATTACAGCAGCAATATTTCGGGTTAACTGTTTTATATCAGTCATTCTTATTATCCTTTTTCTTTTTCAGTAATTCTTCGCGCACCATGGTATGCCCGCACACCGGACATTTTAAAGTTGTACATTTTATGCCCTGCTGATGGGGTACTTTCTGTCCACATTTCACACAAACACAATACCCTCCGGGCCCCATCGAACCTCCTTTATTTTTCCCCTGCCGTTCTTTCTTTCCTCCGGCAAACGGATTCCTTCCTTGTTCTACAGGCATAATATAAATATCTTTTGTTCAATATAATTCCATCAAAAGTATAAAATATATAAACACATCGAACATGAATTACTCCAAATATTTTTATTGAATTAAAGCATATCAATCGAGTTTTTTTTGTTATAAATAAACCCGTTCGATTCAAAATTAATTGCACAGAAAGCCTGTACACTATTACTCTTTAAAGTAAGTTTCCGAGAATGAACCGACTGTTTTTCATCGTAACCAAATTACTCGCACAACTCTGTTCTCAAAAAATGCAATTTATTTTACACCGCCGAATAGTTAAACCAACCGCTATTTTGTTGCAAAACACCTTTTTATACTGATCAATACCCTTTTATCGCCTGCCAATTTTCTGTATATTTATATAAAACCTTTAAAATTTTCGCCATGCCTAAAATTCGAAAAATTGATGCGCTCAATTACCACAAAAAAGGTCGCCCTGGAAAAATTGAAGTAATTCCAACAAAACCACACAATACTCAATACGATTTGTCGCTGGCCTATACGCCCGGGGTTGCGCAACCTTGCCTCGAAATAAAGAAAAATCCGGAGAACGCATACAAATACACTTCAAAAGGAAATCTTGTTGCTGTTATTTCGAACGGTACTGCTGTTCTCGGGCTTGGCGACATTGGACCAATAGCCGGGAAACCTGTTATGGAAGGCAAAGGTTTACTTTTTAAAATCTTTGCCGATGTTGACGTATTCGACATTGAAGTGAACGAGAAAGATCCGGCAAAACTTATTGAAATAGTAAAAGCGATAGCTCCAACATTTGGCGGTATAAACTTAGAAGACATAAAAGCTCCCGAATGTTTCGAGATTGAAGAAAAGCTAAAGCAAGAACTTGATATTCCGGTGTTCCACGACGACCAGCATGGCACTGCTATTATTTCGTCGGCAGGATTATTAAACGCCCTTGAGCTCACGAACAAATTAATTGAAAATGTTAAAATTGTGGTAAGCGGTGCCGGAGCTGCAGCAATTTCGTGTGTTAAATTATACATCAGCCTGGGTGTAGAACCCGAGAATGTGGTAATGCTCGACAGTAAAGGAATTCTTAATCGTGAGCGCACCGACCTAAATCCCATAAAACAACAATTTGTTACCAATCGGAAAATAAGTACCCTCGAAGAAGCCATGAAAGGGGCAGACGTTTTTCTTGGCCTATCTGTTGCCAACGTGGTTACAAAAGAAATGATTAAATCGATGGCAAAAAATCCCATTGTATTTGCTATGGCGAACCCAAATCCGGAAATTACTTACGAAGATGCCACATCGGTACGTGACGATATTATAATGGCAACCGGACGCAGCGATTATCCCAACCAAATAAATAATGTTCTCGGTTTCCCCTTTATATTCAGGGGGGCACTCGACGTAAGAGCAACCACCATTAACGAGGAAATGAAGCTTGCCGCAGCCAAAGCGCTGGCGAAACTGGCAAAAGAATATGTGCCCGAAATGGTTTCCAAAGCATATAACCTAAAAAACATTGTTTTTGGAAAAGACTACATCATTCCAAAGCCACTTGACCCTCGGTTAATAACCACAGTTTCGACAGCAGTTGCCCATGCAGCTATGGAAACAGGAGTTGCACGCAAACCCATTAAAAGCTGGGCTGCGTACAACCGCGAACTTATAAATCGGCTAGGAATCGACAACAAACTAATTATGGCCATCCGGAACAAAGCGAAACACAATCCGAAACGAATTGTATTTGCCGAAGCCAATAGCTTCCGGATTTTAAAAGCCGTGCAATTTGTTATCCGCGAAGGCATTGCAAAGCCCATTCTTTTAGGAAAAAAAGAAAGAATTATGGACTTAATTGAAGAAAACCAGCTGGATATTACAAATGTTCCGATTATTGATTTAAACGAATCGGTAAGCGATGAAAAAAGGCACCGGTTTGCTAAAATTCTTTACGAAAAACGTAAAAGAAAAGGCATGACCTATAACGAGGCTGTAGAAAAAATGTACAACCCGGATTATTATGGTTCAATGATGGTCGAAACCGGAGAAGCCGACGCTTTTATCTCAGGTTTCTCACGAAATTATTCAACAACCATACGACCGGCCTTACAAGTGATTGGAGCAAAACAACAATTTAACCACATTGCCGGCATGTACATTATTATGTCGAAACGCGGGTCGCTTTTCCTGGCCGACACAACAGTAAACATGAACCCATCAGCACAAACACTTGCCGACACCACTATTCTAACCGCTTCCGAGATTTTAAAATTTAATATAGAACCACGTATTGCTTTGTTGTCGTACTCAAATTTTGGGGCTTATAAAGGCGAAGGCAGTCCGATACGTGTAAAAGAAGCAGTTAAAATCCTTCATGAAAAATATCCGGATTTGCTGGTTGACGGAGAGATGCAGGCCAACTATGCGCTTGATGGAAAATTACGCTACTCACGCTACCCCTTTAATAAACTAGGCGATTCAAATGCCAACACCCTTATTTTTCCGAATCTAAGCTCAGGAAACATAACCTACAAAGTACTACAAGCTTTAGGCCCGTCAGAAGCATTAGGTCCTATTTTAATGGGAATGAAAAAACCCATTCATATTCTGCAGCGCGACAGTACGGTGCGCGAAATTATTAACATGACCGCCATTGCTGTTATCGATGCGCAAGACAATGAAATAGATGTAGACTAAAAGCAAAAATTTTCGCCTTTCCAAAGTTTTACAACTTTGGGAAAGGTTATCGTACTCATTACGATGGCTGCCCCGGCAAAAAGTTGGCTATTGTACTCATACGATTGCTTGTTTTGAGCGCATTGTTAATTTCATACTCAACTCCCCCTCGTTTCCGAACGAGGGGTAAGTGGTCAGTCGATTGTATCGACAATCTGTATACAGCAAAGTTTATGAAGAATTTTAAAGGCCGATGGTGTCGTTACAAACGACAAGCCATAAGCCCCTCGTTGCAAACGAGGGGCAGTGAGGGCAACTTAAAACCCAACCCCTATCCCCACACTAAAATAAGGTTCCCAATCGTTGTAGGGCGAATTTTTGTGATTTAGTACATCGAACAAAACCTGGCCATTTAGCCATACATTAGGCGCAAGTGGCTGACTGTAGCCTCCGCCAACATATAACATCGGTGCCCATTTTCTATCTTCGTAGGTACTGTAAAACCATTTGTAGCTCATCAGCGAAAATTCGGTATGCGCATAAAACAACGGTGAAAAACGGTAACGGCTAAAAATACTAAAGCCGTAATTCGAGCCATTCTCTTTTGGGCCATAGCGCTCATCGCTAATATATTCGTACGATAATTGCCCTCCTACCGAAGTTTTGGGCGTAAATTTATAGCCCACCAGCGGCTGAAAACCAAGCACACTATAATTGCGGCTGAAATTCATAGTCGCATATCCTCCGTAATAAATCCGGCTTTCAGTAAATTCCGTTTTAGTCGTCCCCCTTACTTTCCTCTGGCTTAACTGAGAAAAATCTAGACCCTGTGCAATTGAACTCATCGAAA
Organism: Draconibacterium sp.; assembly: GCA_041583785.1. Lineage (GTDB taxonomy): Bacteria > Bacteroidota > Bacteroidia > Bacteroidales > Prolixibacteraceae > Draconibacterium. The sequence goes on from JBFHFE010000015.1 coordinate 74,530, forward strand.
TTAAAAATGCACCTATAAAAACAATCGCTTGCTTCATTATCTTGCTATTTTATAAACAGTTTGAACGACAAAAGATATTGAAAATTGTTTGACAAAGCAGCGTTCTGCCAATAAAATTATGCGGTTACGATTTCAATTTATATTATTTTAGCAGCATGAATATCGACAAATATCCTTCGCGATTATTGGAGAATGCGGTAAACGAGTTCTCAAAACTTCCGGGCATAGGCCGAAAAAGTGCGCTGCGCCTGGTTTTACACCTGTTGCGGCAAGATGTGCAAGAAGTAAATGCTTTTGGAAACAGCCTCATCCAGCTTCGTAACGAAATTAAACACTGTAAAATCTGCTACAACATTTCCGATACCGAAATTTGCCAGATTTGTTCGAATCCATCGCGAAATGCAAGTGTTATTTGCGTGGTTGAAAACATCCGCGATGTGTTGTCTATTGAAAACACCCAGCAATTTAATGGTTTATACCATGTATTAGGAGGCATTATCTCTCCCATGGATGGAATTGGCCCTTCGAATCTAGAAATCGACTCGCTGGTAAAACGCGCCGAAAGTGACGATATTATTGAAGTAATTCTTGCCCTTTCGACCACTATGGAAGGCGACACCACCAATTTTTACATTTACCGCAAACTTAAAGACAAGAACGTTAAAATTTCAACCCTTGCCCGTGGCGTTTCCATTGGCGATGAGCTGGAATACACCGACGAAATTACCCTGGGGCGTTCGTTAACCAACCGGGTGCTGTACGAAACAAGCGTATCTAAGACATAGTCCGCGCATTTAATTGTTTTAGCGAGCTAAATCTATTACCATTGAATTCTTTGAAATAAAATAATGTGCAGAAAGTTGAGAGAATAAATAAGTCACATCAGATGCCTCCTATTTTTCCGTTATCCAAAAGGATTACTACTTTTGAAAGGCAAAATATATTAAACTAAACAACAATCAATAAATGGACGATTCAAATCCTGGATTACAGCAATAAACTTCTGTCGTCGTCGGGGAGCGATCTTCCAATAAAACATAATGGAACTTTCGGTAATTATAGTCAACTACAACGTAAAACATTTTTTGGAGCAGTGCCTGCATTCGGTGCAAAATGCTTCGAAAAATAGTACTGTAGAAATTTTTGTAGTCGACAATAATTCGGTTGATGGCTCGGCACAACTTATTAACAACAAATTTCCGAACCTTCATTTTATCGAAAACAAAGAAAATGTAGGTTTTTCGAAGGCAAACAACCAAGCCATAAAATTAGCTAAAGGCAAATATATTTTGTTGCTAAATCCGGATACGGTGGTTGAAGAAGACACGTTTGAAAAAGTAATTTCGTTTATGAATACTCATCCCGATGCCGGCGGCTTAGGGGTGAAAATGATTGATGGGAAAGGAACTTTCCTTCCCGAATCGAAGCGCGGCTTACCAACTCCATGGGTGGCTTTTTATAAAATTTTTGGTTTATCGAAGCTATTTCCTAACTCAAAAACATTTGGCAAATACCACCTTTCGTATTTAAACGAAAACGAAATTCACGAGATTGATGTTTTAGCAGGTGCTTTTATGCTGATGCGTAAATCGGTACTTGATAAAGTTGGCTTACTCGATGAAACGTTTTTTATGTATGGTGAGGACATTGATCTGTCGTACCGCATTCAGTTGGCGGGTTATAAAAACTACTACTTCCCCGAAACAACTATTATCCATTACAAAGGTGAAAGCACAAAAAAAGGCTCGTTAAATTATGTAAAAGTATTTTACAATGCTATGATAATTTTTGCGAAAAAACATTTTCCTGGCGGGAAAGCAGGCGTTTTTACGATATTGATTCAACTGGCCATATATTTCAGAGCATTTTTAGCAATAGCAAAACGTATTTTTCAGAAAATACAATTGCCAATCATCGATACACTGCTCATTTTCGCAGGATTCTATGTTATTACTCCTATCTGGGAAAACATACGCTTTGGTTCTCCTGATTATTATCCTCCGGAATTTATACAATTTGTTGTTCCTGTATATATTCTATTTTTCTTGTTGGGGATTCTGTTTTCGGGGGGATACAAAAAGCCGATAAACCTTTATAAAATTTCGCGCGGAATTATTTGGGGACTTATTTCAATTTTATTGGTTTATTCGCTGGTTGATGAGAAACACCGTTATTCAAGAGCTCTAATTTTAATGGGCGCAATGTGGTCAGGCGTTGTTCTTATATTTTCCCGTTTATTGCTTCACTGGCTAAATATTAAAGGATTAAGGCTCGACACCAGGCGGGTAAAAAAAATTGCCATTGTTGGCCATTCGGAAGAAGCCATCCGAGTAAAACAAATACTGCAAAAAACACAAATACAATCGCAGCTGGCAGGCTTTATTGCACTCAACAACACGCATAAAGGAGAAAATTACATAGGAGAATTAAAGCAGCTAAAGGAAATTATTCGGATTAACCGGATTGATGAAATTATTTTTTGCGCCGGGAGTATCAGCTCAGCCGAAATTATCCGTACCATGCTCGATTTAAGCCATCTTGATATCGAATACAAAATTGCCCCTCCCGAAAGTGTCAGCATAATTGGAAGCAATTCAATACATACTTCGGGAGATTTGTACGTAGTAAATGTCAACGCTATCTCAAAACAATCGAACAAAAGAAAGAAACGAATTATTGATGTATTATTTTCTCTCCTTTTTATTGTTTTATGCCCACTTATGATTCTTTTCTACAAAAAGAAAAGTAATTTCATTTTAAATAGTTTAGATGTACTATTTGGGAAAAAAACCTGGATAGGATACGGTATGAAAAATGAATATACAGAAACGCTTCCTCCTTTAAAATCGGGCATATTAACTCCGGCAGATCAGTTTCCCGAACTAAGCCTTGACCATGAAAAAACTGCTCAGCTAAATATACTTTATGCCAAAGATTACAGCTCGTTAGCAGATGCTGAGTTAATTTTAAAAAGCTGGAAAAAATTAGACCGCCAATGAACAACCAACTAAAATACGGAAAAATAACTCTCCGCGCCCTGGAACCCAACGATATAGATTTACTGTACCAATGGGAAAACAACCTCGAAATTTGGGAAGTTAGCAACACCAAAAGTCCTTTCTCAAAACATATACTGGCGCTTTACATAATGGAAGCCGCCAAAGATATCTACGAAACCAAACAATTACGCCTCATCATTCAAAACGAAAAATTGGAAGCAGTGGGTGCGGTTGATTTGTTTGATTTTGAGCCCTACCACCAGCGTGCCGGTGTTGGCATTTTAATCCATAAAAACGAAGACCGTAGTAGAGGCTATGCAAGCGATGCCTTATACGCCCTTTCGGAATACGCCCTGGAAATTTTAGGATTAAAACAGCTTTATGCCAATATTACCGAAGACAATACAAGCAGCATTCATCTTTTTGAAAAGGCCGGATTCGAAAAATCGGGAATAAAAAGAGACTGGATAAAAACTATTAAAGGCTGGAAAAACGAAGTTCTGCTTCAGAAATTACTCGCTTAGCGACTCTCCCGCCCTACACTCGGCAGTTTTCAGAAAACTCAGGAATCTCGTTAAGGTAAGAATACGTATTTTTTCCATAATCTATTTCACAGACAAAATGTTGTAACCCATTCGATACCACCACTTTTTCAACACGAAGTGCCATGTTGTATCGAACCACCTGATCAAAGGTATCCTGAGTAATTTTTACATTTGGGGCTTTAAATTCAGCAATTAAATTGGGTTGCCCGTTGCGACGATAAATCAACAAATCGAAGCGGCGTTGTTTATTATTCACGAATATTTGCTTTTCAACCGCCATTAAAGATTCAGGATATTTCTTCTCATTTTTCAGATACTGAATAAAATTCTGACGCACCCATTCTTCAGGTGTTAAAACCACAAACTTTTTGCGAATAACATCGAAAATTACCCGTTTCCCATTCTCTGATTTTATTCTGAAAGCGTATTCGGGCAAATTTAACTTCCCCATAATTAATTTATCAATTTACTTAATAACTCGTTTTGGCTGGCGACATCTAAAAATGTACATTTGTGCTATCCTTTAAACCTGCGTTTTTCATTTTGTTCAAAGGTAAAATAATTCGTTTTATGAAAACAAAAAAAGATATAGTTGATAACTGGCTGCCCCGCTACTCGGGGAAAAGTCTGGATGAATTTGGAAAATACATTTTACTTACCAATTTTCAGGATTATGTAGAGAAATTTGCACGAAAGTTTAAAGTCCCCGTGGAAGGTGACGACAGAAATATGCCCAATGCAACCGCCGAAGGCATTACAATCATTAATTTTGGAATGGGCAGCCCCAACGCCGCCACCATAATGGATTTGCTCAGTGCCATCAAACCTAAAGGCGTTCTTTTCCTTGGCAAATGTGGAGGACTAAAAATTAAAAATGAATTGGGCGATTTTATACTTCCCATAGCTGCCATAAGAAGCGATGGAACATCCGACGATTATTTGCCGCCAGAGATTCCGGCACTACCTGCATTTAACCTGCAACGTGCGGTTTCGCACATTTTACGAAACTCGGAACAGGATTACTGGACAGGGGTAGTTTTTACAACCAACCGCCGCGTATGGGAATACGACGAGCGATTTAAAAAATACCTTAAAAAAACCCGTGCCATGGCCATCGATATGGAAACCGCTACCTTGTTCACCGTAGGTTTTGCCAACCAAATTCCTACCGGTGCTCTACTTTTGGTATCCGACCAGCCCATGATTTCGACAGGCGTTAAAACAGAAGCAAGCGACAAAATAGTATCTACTTCGTTTGTAGAAAAACACATACAGGCCGGAATAGATGCACTTCTGGAGATAAAAAATAACGGATTATCCGTTAAACACTTAAGATTTTAAAAATGGATTTTGAGGCTATTTTACAAAACCTAAAAAAAAAGATTTACCACCCCATATACTTGTTACAGGGTGACGAATCGTATTTTATTGATGAGCTATCGAATTATATCGAAAAAAATGTGCTGACCGATGCTGAAAAAGGATTCAACCAAACCATTTTTTACGGAAAAGATTCGGACCCAATAACCATAGCCGAAGCTTCAATGCGCTTCCCTATGATGGCCAGCAAACAGGTTATTATTGTAAAAGAAGCACAAAGCCTTGGGAAAATTGATTTACTAACGTCTTATGCAGAAAAGCCTCTGGGATCGACAATACTGGTACTTGCCTACAAATATAAGAGCGTCGATTCGAGAACAAAGCTGGTAAAGGCTATTAAAAAAAACGGAGTTGTTTTCTCCTCTAAAAAACTTTACGAAAACAAGATTCCGACTTGGATTGATACGTATCTTAAAAAAAAGAATTACTCCATTACTCCTCAGGCTGCATTGCTGTTAACATCGTATTTGGGAACCGACCTCAGCAAAATTGCCAACGAGTTAAATAAGCTTGTAATTGCCGTTAAAGACACCAATAAGATTACACCCGAACTTATTGAAAAAAACATAGGACTAAGTAAAGATTTTAACGTTTTGGAATTGCAAAATGCCCTTGGCGAAAAAAACATATTAAAAGCAAACAAAATTGTTCAGTATTTTGGTGCAAATCCTACTCTAAACCCGATTCAGAAAACTATTGCCGGGCTTTATTTCTATTTCTCAAAATTATTTACCTACCATTTTATCAAAGATAAATCGGAACGAAACGTGGCAGCAGAATTACGCGTTCATCCATTTTTTGTGCGCGAATACATTGCAGCAGCCAAACGCTACTCGCCTACCAAACTGTACGAAATTATGGGTATCTTGCGCGATTATGACATGAAAAGCAAAGGGTTTAACGTTTCAACAATGGTTGACACTGGCGATTTACAAAAAGAAATGATTTACAAAATATTGCACTAAATGATTACATTTTTAATAATAGGTATAACAGCCGTACTTTCTTACCTCGCTTTTCAAAACAACGAACTGGCGAACAAACTGCAATTTAACGCTGCTCAGATTATTCACCGAAAAGAATATTACCGCCTGGTTTCGCATGCTTTTATTCATGCCAACTGGTCGCACCTAATTGTTAATATGCTGGTTCTTTATTTTTTTGGAAGAAATATTGAAGCCTATTTTGGTTACTTTTTTGGGAATAAAGCAACTGTTTATTACCTGTTGCTGTATTTTGGTGGAATACTGGCTTCTAATATATATAGTTTAATTAAGCATCAGAACAATTATTATTACAATGCTGTTGGTGCATCAGGAGCTGTATCGGCCGTTCTGTTTGCCACAATATTTTTTAGGCCCTGGGAGCCGCTTTATTTGTTCGCAATTTTGCCAATTCCAGGAATATTATTTGCATTTGGTTACCTCATTTATTCTTACCAAATGAGCAAAAGACAAAAAGACAATGTAGCTCACGACGCTCATTTCCTGGGTGCTGTATTTGGCTTTGTTTTTCCAATTCTATTGAGACCAAGCCTTTTCGACCGGTTTATTGATAATTTGTTTTCGTTTTTGTAAAATGGCTTTTCTGATTGTAAACGGCGAAGTAGTTGCTCAAAAAGAAGCCAATCTAACTCATTTTTTATGGAACGAGCCATTTATTCTTTCGCAGAAAACATGGTTCGGGTACGGAGGCATACCTCTTTTGCAAGAAAACACAGATGCCATTGAAAGCCAGCTGAATACCTTTGGCTTACCTCTACCTGATTTGTTTCGAAACAAAAGGGAACTTTTCAGGCTTACCAAACGCATGCTTAACAAAAATAAATTCTATCGATCGGGAATCATCAACTTTCGTTTTTTTATTTCAGGGACAAAGATCGACTCAGTAATAACCAGCCTTGCTTTCCCCGAATTTGATTTCCCCTTTTCGCCACATGGCTTGCTTATTAATTTCGGTTCTTTGGCTAAAAATTCACATTCCCCGTTAAGCCGTTTCAGCTACCACAGCAAAGCATTATGGGATTCGGCTGAAGCTCAGAACAGAAACACACAAATTCATAGTTCTGTTCTTTTAAACGAACGGGGCTTTATTTGTGAAAGTATTGCTTCCAATATTTTCATCATAAAAGAAAATGAATTACTAACACCAGCAATTGAAACAGGATGCTATGAAGACACAATACGACCGCTGGTACTCAGCCTGTCTGAAAATTTAAAACTAAGAACCATTGAGAGTCCGAAAATAAAAAAAACACACCTTTTAAGTGCTGATGAAGTTTTTCTTGCCAGCGAAGAGTTTGGTATCCGATGGGTTTTAGGAATAGAAAAAAGGCGTTTTGTACACCATTATTCGAAACTTATTTGCGGAGAATTAAATGCGTATCTGGAAAATAAGACGATAGGCTAATTTAATAGCTTCATGTACCCATGGCCTTCTTTAAACTGAAGAGTAAACCAGAACTTACTTCCTTCGTTCAGAACTGAATCAAATTCCAGTTCTCCACCCAACAAGCTTATATAGTGCTGGGCTATTGGCAACCCAATTCCCGACCCCGATGTGCTTTGATTAATTGGATTTTGAATCCGGTAGAAACGGCTAAAAATATTTTCGAAATCATCGCGGGGAATCCCAATGCCCGTATCAGAAACGATAAACTTAACATGGTCGTTGCGAATCATTTCGTAGCCCAAAGTAACCAAGCCCGATGGGGTATATTTTACAGCATTATCAACCAGGATAGTAAGTGCACCACGTAGCAAATCTTCATCGGTAGCGAAGCCAAATCCAGGATTGGCTACATCCACATTCAATTTCATTCTTAAATCTCTGGAATCGGGCAAGTTGGGCAAATATACGTTGTAAATATCGCGCAGCAACATGTTGATCTTGCAAAAATTACATTTTACATTAACATCCTCTGTTTCTATCTTCGAAAGGTGAATCGTATTATCAATCATGTTAAGTAACTGCTGCCCGTTTTGAGTAATGGCTTCAGTAAGTTCAAGACGCTCCATACTTTCCAATCCATCGTCGGCCAGCATACGCGTAAAATTGGTAATAATATTCATTGGCGTCCTGATTTCATGGGATACATTTGACAGGAATGCCGATTTTAACTTATCCGACTCTTCAGCACGTTTTAGTGCTTTCTCTAAACCAAATTCTGCAGTTTTTCGTTTTGTAATATCTCTGGCAACCGATATTACCGAGTGTGCATTTAATTTTGCCAGGCGCATCTCGAACAGAAAAGTTCCCTTGGGTGTATTTAGTGAATATTCAATGGTTTCAATCGAATTATTTTTTACACAATATTGTATACACGAGTAAATTTTCTTTGCCATATTGTCTGGAAATCCAACATCAAAAATCGAACTGCCAATAATATTTACATCATCCATTTTAAACAAATCGCTTTCCTTAATCACAAAATCTTCATAAATGCCATCTTTATCAATAACAAAAAAGATGTCCGGAATAGCTTCGAGCAAAACTTTGTACCTCTTTTTACTTGTCTCAAGTGCTGATATTTGCTTTTTTACTTCAGTAATATCCTCAAAAACAATATAATACGAATTGTATTTTGGATTTACCAGATGTACTTTAAACCATTTATCTCTTTTCTGATCCTGAAACTCACTTACTTTTCGTTTGTTAAAAAGCACTATTTTATTAACATCAAACTGTCCTTTAAATATGAGCTTAAAAATATAATCTGCATCTTGCCCCTGTATTTCATGTAGATTTAATTTGAATCCCGATTCGAAAGCATGATTTACCTTCTCAACCACAAGTTTTACCACATTCTTGTCTTCATCGCGCTCTGCAACTATACGAGCGATTAAAAACGACGAATTCTGCAGAACCTTATTTACACTTTCCGCATTCGATAATATACCTTGCTCAAGTTTTTCAATGGCAAGAAGAAGTTTCTTTTGAAGATAATAAGTAACTAGAAAAAACAAGGTAAAAATCAGCAAGGGATTAATCAATACCGGTGAATAATAGGAGAATGAATCAACCAGGTGACCTGCTTTGTACAACTGGAAACCAATGGTTATTAACGAAATAAAAAAATAAAAAATAATCTTTGTTTGAAACTGCGAGAAATAATATAAAAACACCAAACCTGCCATTAGCCACCATGTAGAATAGTAAACCGTTTCGATAGGAAAAGAATGGACATTTAAATCAGAAATATAGTAGGCATAAACTAGAATTGCTACGGAAAAAATAACATTTATGGAACAATCTCTTTTCCCGTTTAGTGCACATAAAATTGCCATTAGCGAAACAGCAACCAACACTATGTCACATATAAAACAGCCTTCGAAATCCGGAAGAAGCAGGTGTACTGTTAAAAGAAATATTCCAAATACGGCTATAGCTCCCCAAAACAAGAGAAGTTGGAAAAGCTGTTTCTGTTCCTTTTCAGAGAAAGTTGCCCAATACTTTCTTTTCAATATCTGATTAAATCCCACCATTAACACTGTAAAAATATCAAAAATGGCCGATGTCTTGGCATCTCTGTCACTTTTTAACCAAAATATTATCAATATGGGAATGTCAAAAGATGATATTTGTTTTGTTTTATTTCTGTCCCAAATTGACCCAACTGAACACCAATGATTTATCGCCTCAAGCTTTTTTTAAAGCACTGATTTTTGTTATGTATTGAAAAGGCACTATTCTTTAGCTTTGTATAACCATAGACAATTATATTATTAAAACGATACAATTATGCCAAAAGGAATTTTTAATGTGCCGGTAGCAAAGAACGAACCAATTTTGAGCTTTGCACCAGGAACGCCGGAGAGAGCTGAGTTAAAAGCAACAATTTCAGAATTACGTGCACAAGAGGTGGATCAACCAATGGTTATTGGGGGAAAAGACGTATTTACTGACAGAAAAGTAAGAATGTTTCCACCACACGAAATTAAACACACACTTGGGTATTACAACCAAGGAGATTCGAGCCATGTTGAAATGGCGATAGATGCAGCTTTGGAAGCCAAAACAAAATGGACAAATATGGCCTGGCAACACCGCGCTTCCATTTTTTTAAAAGCTGCCGATTTGCTGACAGGACCTTATCGTGCGAAAATCAATGCTGCGACAATGCTCGGGCAGTCGAAAAATGCTTTCCAGGCCGAAATAGATGCAGCTTGCGAACTGGCAGACTTTTTGCGATTTGGGGTACAAGTAATGACCGACATTTACAAAATACAGCCCGAATCAGCAAAAGGAATGTGGAACTATAACGAATTTCGCCCTCTGGAAGGATTCGTTTTTGCGCTAACACCATTTAACTTCACCTCTATTGCCGGCAACCTGCCTGCTGCTCCAGCCTTAATGGGCAATGTAGTGGTTTGGAAACCTTCGAAGACTGCAGTTTATTCGGCCGGTGTTATTATGGATATTTTCCGCGAAGCCGGTCTCCCCGACGGAGTAATTAACCTAATTTACGCTTCTGGCCCGGCTGTGGCCGATGTTGTTTTAACACATCCCGATTTTGCTGGAATCCACTTCACCGGTTCAACACAGGTATTTCAAAGCATCTGGAAAACCATTGGAGATAACATTTACAAATACAAAACATACCCGCGCATTGTTGGTGAAACAGGTGGAAAAGACTTCATTTTTGCCGACAATACAGCAAACACAAGAGCGCTGGCAATTGCCATGTTAAGAGGTGCTTTCGAATATCAGGGACAAAAATGTTCGGCTGCTTCGCGCGTTTACATTCCTAAAAGTATCTGGCCCGAAGTAAAGGAAATTTTCGGGAAAGAGATGGGAACAGTAAAAATGGGGCCGCCCGAAGATTTCACCAACTTCGTTAATGCAGTTATCGATGAAGCTTCTTTCGATAAACTAAAAGGATTTATCGATCGCGCAAAAGAAGACGAAGATGCCGAAGTTATTTTTGGAGGAAACTGCGATAAATCGGTAGGTTACTTCATCGAACCAACGGTTATTCTGGCTAAAAAACCCGATTACGTAACCATGCAAGAAGAATTGTTCGGACCTGTTCTTACCGTTTATGTTTACGAGGACGAAAAAATGGATGAAACGCTGAACATTTTGGACAACACTTCGATATATGCATTAACAGGCGCAGTAATGTCGCAATGCCGTTACAACATCGAAAAAATTACAAAACGCCTCGAAAATTCAGCCGGAAATTTCTACATTAACGACAAACCAACCGGTGCTGTTGTTGGCCAGCAGCCGTTTGGAGGTTCGCGTGGCTCGGGCACAGACGACAAAGCTGGTTCAATTTTTAATTTATTGCGCTGGACTTCAATCCGCACCATAAAAGAAACGTTTGTACCATCAGAAGAATATACTTATCCTAATTTTCAGCCAGATGCTGAATAGGATATTAAAATAGATTTGTTTAAAAAAGGGAGTTGATTTATTTCAACTCCCTTTTTTATGACGCGCAGTATTCATATTTTTGTACAATAGTTTTACAAAATGAAGAAAGGCTTTTTTCAATCGGGAATATTTAAAATATTAGGCAATAAAATTGTTATTGTTCTGATTCTGTTTTTAACATGGATTATGTTCTTTGACGAAAACAGCATTGTTTCCCACCTGGAAAGCAAACGCCAGCTAAACGACCTTATTCAACAAAAGGAATACTACAAGGCACGTATTGCATCAGATAAACAAAAATTGGAAGACCTTAGTAAAGGAAACGAAGAATTAGAAAAATTTGCCCGAGAACAATACTTTATGTCGAAACCGGACGAAGATGTTTTTATTGTTGAAGAGGCTGAGTAACAAGACCCAACCAACAATAAAACAATCACCTTTCCCCAAATTCACCAAAAGAAAACACTAAACGCACGTTGCTAAACCAACTAAAATAAAAAAACGTACGAACAAATAAAAAACATTCTTAAATAAATAACGTTAGTGAATTTGGAAACGGCATAACTTTTTGATTGGTAGTATAAAATTCTTATATTGCTTCAAGTATGAATAAAAATCTTGACATATTCAAAATTAAAACAAACAACGTTAAGCCGCAGAAAGGAAGGATACTTATTGCGGAACCGTTTTTGTCGGGAAATTATTTTAATCGTTCGGTTGTACTTTTAGTTGCTCACAGCAACAAAGGAGCAGTTGGTTTTATTTTGAATAAGAAAGTTGATTTTCCAATACAAGATATTTTCCCTGATTTCCCTGATTTTAAAGCTGATGTATATCTAGGTGGTCCGGTATCAACTGACTCAATTTATTTTATTCATAAATTAGGCTCCAAGCTGCCTGGCAGCATTCATGTTTTGGGCAATTTATATTGGGGCGGCGATTTTGAAAAACTAAAACACGAAATTCAAGCAGGGAACATTCTCCCGGATGAAATCCGTTTTTTCCTGGGCTATTCGGGTTGGGATGCCAGCCAGCTTGAAAATGAATTAAAAGAAGATTCGTGGCTGGTTACCGACGTTGTTGAAGAGGACGTAATGAGCAATCTTAATGAAAGCTCATGGGTTGATTTTGTAAAAAAAGTTGGCGCCCGTTATTCGGTTTGGGAAAATTTCCCTGAAAATCCTTCGTTAAACTAATTACCTTATTTTTCAAATACCTTTTATATTCTCAACCAAGAACATCGGTTACTATTAACCTGTTGTCAATTTTAAATTATTCTTGCCCATATAGAATTGTACACGTTTCGGATTAAAAATAAGGAAACGTTAGCAGGCTATTTAACCCCATATTTGTACAAAATTGGTGCGCCTCATAATTTTCCTTCGAATGTCGCGAATTTACCTTAAATCACTCCAAAGAAATTTGAAATAACGTTCGGACTAAACCTATTGTGCCAACATTTATAGCTGGCAAAAAAGTAGTACTTCGAAATTCTGTATCAATATCTGCTAAAAAGTAGCTGAAACTGAGTGGATATTCTATGTTGAAATCGGTTTAATACCTGTTGCTTGCTGAGTTTAGTTGCGTATAACCAATTAACCTATCGTAACGTCCTGCCAGTTCACGATAATACACCAAAATCTGATATTCGTTTTCAGCCTCCCAAAAACTTCCTTCTATATTAGAATGGTCGGCTTTTGAGGCGCCCTCCGGGACATAAACATACATATAATTGTAATAACCCTGTTTCAATAATAAGCTTAACTCATAAGCTCCGGTATTGAAATTAAAAGTCAGTTCGTTGCTCTTATTGGTATTCCAGTTCGTCAAGTTTCCAAAAACATGAATAGAGCCACCCAAAAGAGGCGATTCCAATCCTAATGTAAAGTGAACAAAGGTATAATCGCATTCTGTACTATAGTCCACAACTTCCTTATCCTGACTCTCAATTGTATAGCGTCCATTCATTTCCTCGTAAGAAAAAAAGGTTTTATTTGATCTGGGATAGTCGACAGTCAGGGTTTTATGGTAATAAGGCCTGTGATATTCGGTAGATGCAACATACTCGCCATTCATACTATTGGAACGATTATCAAAATAACGGAATTCATTACCTGCTTCAAAAACATTATTTTTATCGTAGTTATAATCCAGTACTCCTTTGCGGATATACAATGGTTTTAAATCTCTAATGGCATTATCCCAACGATTATTTTGCGTAATAACCACTTTAACTTCATCGCGTGCATTCAAAATAGGGAAATTGGGATGGTATATTTTAAAGTCAACCTCGTGACGGGCACCTTTAAACGCATCTTTGCTTGCTCTTCTTACCGAGCCATCAACAGTTACTAAATTTTCGTACAATTTAAATCGGCGCGTTAAAACCTTGTTGTTTTTATCGGCATCCTCAAAAACCACTAAAGCATAGTTCCCCGACAATTTCAGTTTCATAAAATCATTGGGTATCTTAAGTTGATAATTCACATAATTAAAAGAAGTATTGTACGATAAAGCGTAATCAGTTATCGGATTTGTTTCGAAACCTTCGATATAATCTGCCTGAACAAGGTTCGTTTCATTCCAATCGGCATCGCAATGTACAACGGTATAGTAAAAATCTTTTACTTCATCAGATATATCGTCAAACTGAAATACCAATTGCATGTCTTCATTTAAACTCATAATTGGGTTAGTCAACTCGAATCCATCACGATAGGCTAAAACAGTTTTTATGTTCTCCTTATAAATTGCATCTTCGTAATACAAATTATCCTCTTGCGCCAAAGCTGATACAACAGTAAAAATACCAATCAGCAAAGTATATAATCTATTTTTCATCTTATCAAAAATGTTTGTTTCCTAAGGAATAAGATGGAACTCGCATGATTTTACATATCGCCTATGAGTGAATACTTCTCATGCGCGTTTCATTTGATAATTTTTCATCTTTCTCGCCACAAATAACTGACCATCGGCAGACTATAAATTCGAATACCCGGGAATTATCGCGCTACTATTTCGTTCTTTTCACGAGCATTTAACTGCATTATTCCTCTAAATTAATCAATCTATTGCAATAAAATTCTATCAGAATCAAACTTCACATTTTATTCTTACATTTCAATCTCTATTCTGTCAGTAAACACTTGTCAAACCAAGTTGATTATTAAATGCCGTATTGGGCATGCAGTTTCTTTTTCGATTGTAAAAAATGACAGAAGAACCATGTTACCATTTGTCAACGATGTAGGAACGAAAATAATCAAATTATATGCTACATTTTATTGCCAATTTGGTATCATTCTCTTCACCCCCATCTATAACGCTAAAATTGTTCATTTAATTTGAAATATTCATTTATTATTTTCTTTAATTTCTCGGCTCCCTTTATCAAAACCTGCATTATTCGCTTTGCGGGTTACCACTACTTTTAGTGCAAGCAATTTCAACACTCACCTTTTTACCCAATGGGGTCATAAAAACAATGGGATTTTTATTCCATAAATTCCCAAATAGAATAAAAATAATTTGATAGAAATCACATTTGGTCTTCTTTATTTTTCGTAACTTTTATCTCTCTTTCACAAGCACACAACACTCTATTTATTAACACTTTAAAAACCAAAATCATGAACAAATTTTTACTTATGTTTATTATTGCGGTAGTCTGCTTTACAGTTTTACACGCACAAGAAACAAACTTGAATGACTTAAAAAGTTCTGAAAAACTAATTGTTAAGCATTATGATCTGAGAACTCAAACGCAGGAAATGTGGGAAGTAGAAAAGTCAAAAGAAGACACACAACAATCTGAATTTACGGCAGGATACAAAGGAGCTATTACAAATGCCTATTCAATTGACAACCATTTAAAAGCTCTGGATTTAACAGAAATTTTTGAAGAATATCCTCCGTATCCGGAAAGAACGATTCTACTTACAGGAAATATCGAAACTCAGGAAATAGGTCCTTCAGTTTTAATTGACCCGAAACATTTATTATCTGGAGGAAGCAGATACTTCGATATACAGGAATCTCCGGGAACGATAAGGGTAACTTCATTAGACGGATACAAATTGTTGGATGACCTGGGCTATGCTACTGCCACAGACATTTACTGTTTTGAAACAGACACTACTGATTATCGTAACCTTATGACCTTAATTACACTAGACCGCCCCTTAGGAGCAATAATTGGCTGGATGGGTTATGGTTACAGTAACAACGACAGCTATTACAACGAAAATACACTTTACCTTACAGCCCTGAAAACTGACGAAAGCAGCCCCTATACTTTAGAAAAATACACTGCCACTCCCGATTTAATCCATGAGGATGCAATATACTTTAAGCCCTATACGGGGCTAATTTCGGGAGCACCATTATACAATTCCAATGGAGCAACTCTCGGAATTTTGTCTCATTCGGGTTATGTAAAAATTAATGATGTGGTAACAAAGTATCACGGAGTAAGCCGAATGACAAGTACCAAATACAACACCATTGCTTCGATTATTGCATCCGATATTCCTGACGAACCGGATGTGATGCCCTTGCACCTTTCGGTAGAACCTGGAATAATCAACCCTTCTACTCCATTCAACGAATTCGTTTTTCATCTCCACAATTATTCCAAATCAACTTATAGCGGCCCAGTAAACATTGATATATATTTATCTTCCGATACTAATATTGATACAACTGATACAAAACTTACATCCTATACACTTGAATCAATCTCTTTGAGTTCTCTTTACTCAGGATACTTAAGTCCTGAAAACAAACCTGTTTTACCAGCTGATTTAACCTCGGGCTTATATTTTTTGGGAGCAATTATAGATACCGATGATGCAAACCTAGGAAATAACACTACTCCTCCGTCAGAATGTGCGGCTGTTTTAGTATTAAACCCAGGCTCATCAAATTATATTTCAGGAAAAATAACAACAGGCAACGATGGCCCCGGCGAAGGCTATTGTATGCTTTTCGCGTCAAACAACAATTGTTTAAAAGGAGTGGCTGCTATTGCCACAGTTGGCGCCGACCTAAACTTTAAATTTGAGAACATAAACGACGGCAGTTACATAATAGCCTATATCCCACTGGATAGTTACGGGCACAGGAACATTCCAACTTATTACAACGGCACTCCGTATTGGCAAGATGCAACAGTTATTGAAGTAAGCTCTTCTGATACTGTAAAGGATATTCAACTCGCCAGAATTGAGCTTCCTGCATTTACCGGAACAAAAAATATATCGGGAGCTTTATCAACTTGGGCAGAGAAATCGGGAAATATTTTAATGGATGATTTTTTTGATGATGTTACGCTGATTCTTAAAAATGAAACCAACCAATCCATTGCCAGTTCTTGCTGTCCGGGCACCGATGGAAACTATGTTTTTGAAAATTTAAGTGACGGAACCTACCTTGTTTCGATTGACAAACCCGGATTTACGCAGACTGAAGCAACACAAGTTACACTAACGGATGAAGTTCAATCGGTTGAAAATATTAATTTCAAGTTTAATTCCGATTCTACAATTGTGGCATCATCCGGTACAGGGGTCCCACTACGCATTGAGGAAAACCTAATCTATGCCATTTATCCAAATCCTGTTTCGAACCTGCTAACCGTAAAAACAACGGTTGAAACGATCGAGAACAATGCGACACTGGTTATATATGCCTCGAACGGGAAAACTGTATCATCTTATAGCCTAACTGGTTCTGAAACAACAGAAATTGACACTAAAAATCTTCCATCGGGTTTATATTTCTTAAAATTGGTAACTCAAGATAAAACGCACTCCCAAAAATTTATCAAGAAATAATCCTTATTTCGAACTTACTATCAAGAACAAAGCAAAGAAATTTAATCCACTTTGCTTTGTTCTTATTAAAAGTTTAACCTTACCTTTTGAACAATTACTGATTGAACTAAATCCAACTTTTATTTGCCTTAATCCGTTAACAAAAGCGATAAAAATGTTAATTTAATCTGAAATATTATTTTTTTTATTCATTACTGATTTTCAGCAGAAATATGCTAACCTGATTTATATCAACACACCCACCCGTTTTTTTGGCCATTTCAATCCACCTTCAATCGGCTTACTCATTGTGTAACAGCAATTAATTGTTACTTTTGCATTCCTAAAAATAAATTTTAGTCTTAATTCAATATGTCAGAAGTAGTTAAGTTAAGGAAAGGGCTGAATATAAAGCTGAAAGGAAGTGCTGAGAAGGTACTCGACAAATTGCCGACTCCGGCAACAGTGGCTCTGAAACCCACCGATTTCCATGGACTTACTCCAAAACTTAGTGTAAAAGTCGAAGCTGAGGTAAAAGCCGGCGACGCTCTGTTTTACGACAAGTACCACCCCGAAATTCTTTTTACCGCTCCTATTGGAGGTAAAGTAATTTCGATTAACCGTGGTGAACGTCGTAAAATCTTGGAGGTAGTTATCGAGACAAATGAAAAAACAGGTTCGGTAGAATTTAAAAAAGCCGATCCACAATCATTGTCTGGCGAAGAGGTGAAAGAGCAAATCCTAAAAAGCGGACTTTGGCCGTTCATCAAAAAACGTCCGTATGGTATAATTGCCTCACCGGATGAGCAACCTAAAGCGATTTATATTTCAACATTCGACACAGCGCCCCTGGCTCCCGATTACAATTTTGTAATTGAAGGACAAATGGATACTTTCCAAACAGGAGTGAACGCATTGGCGAAATTAACCGAAGGAAAAGTCACCCTGGGTGTTACTGCCGGTTCTCCTTTTGCCAGTGTTAAAAATGTTGAGGTAAATACTTTCGAAGGACCGCACCCGGCAGGAAATGTTGGGATTCAGATTGCCAACACGAAGCCAATTAATAAAGGCGAAGTAGTTTGGACAATTAACGTTCAGGATGTACTTTTCATTGGCCGTTTATTCGAAACCGGGAAAGTAGATTTTACAAGAACCATGGCCCTAACAGGCTCTGAAGTAAAAGCTCCAAAATATGTTCAAACAGTTTTGGGAGCCCCTGTTGCATCTCTTGTTAAAGGTGCATTAATTAATGCCGATTACAACCAACGCATTATTAGTGGGAATGTACTTACCGGAACCAAGGTATCTGAAAAATGTTATCTGGGTTTTTATCCATCGCAAGTAACCGTTATTCCTGAAGGCGACGAGTATGAATTTATGGGCTGGGCCGATCCTGGTTTCGGAAAATTCAGTGCTACAAAAACCTTCTTCGGAAAATTGTTTCCTAAAAAAGAATATACGCTTAATGCCAACCTTCACGGGGGCGAACGCGCATTTGTTCTTTCAGGGCAGTACGACAAACTTGTTCCAATGGATATTCTTCCGATTTACCTGCTGAAAGCGATCCTGGTTAACGACATCGACAAGATGGAGCAACTGGGAATTTACGAAGTAATTGAGGAAGACCTTGCACTTTGCGAATACGCTTGTACTTCAAAAATTGAGGTACAAAAAATCTTGCGGGAAGGAATCAATACAATGATTAAAGAGCTTGGTTAATTTTTACATGTAACTTTATTAGTCTTTCAAGATGAAATTTATAAAAAACTTTTTTGAAAGGACTGAACCTCTCGTTCAGAAAGGAGCAAAATACCATTGGCTCGGCTCTGTTCACGAAGGATTCTTTACCTTTTTATACGTATCAAAAGATACATCAAAGTCGGGAACTCACGTTCACGATTTCACCGACTTGAAGCGAACCATGTCGGTTGTTGTTCTTGCTTTGGTTCCTGCACTGCTTTTCGGAATGTACAACGTAGGCTTGCAACATTTCAGAGCTATTGGCGAGGCGGCTTCAGCCGGATTTTTCGAAATATTTCTATTCGGATTACTTAAAGTAATTCCGGTTATTGCTGTTTCGTATATTGTTGGATTAGGAATTGAATTTGCATTTGCACAACAAAGAGGTCACGGAATTCACGAAGGATTTCTGGTTTCAGGTATCTTAATTCCGATGATTATGCCCATTGAAACTCCGCTATGGATGGTTGCTTTAGCAACGGCCTTTGCGGTAATTTTGGGAAAAGAAGTATTTGGCGGAACCGGAATGAACATATGGAACCCGGCACTTGTAGCGCGAGCCTTCCTTTTCTTTGCTTATCCGGCACAAATGTCGGGCGAGTCGGTTTGGGTAGCCTTAAGCAGTACCGATAAGGTGGTTGACTCATTTTCGGGTGCAACTCCAATGGCAAACGCTGCTGTTGGAAACATCAACTTTAGTGTTGCCGATGCCTTCTTCGGATTTATTCCGGGTTCGATTGGTGAAACCTCAACTTTTGCCATTTTAATTGGTGCAGTATTGCTAATTGTTACCGGAATTGGAAGCTGGAAAATTATGGTATCGACAATTGCAGGTGGTGCAGTTATGGGGCTTATACTTAACGCCGCAGCAGGTAGTGAAGGCTTATCCACCGAAGTTGCCTCTTATTTCTCAATGCCTTTCTGGCATCATTTAATTTTAGGAGGTTTCATGTTCGGAGCTATTTTTATGGCAACCGATCCGGTCTCTGCGTCGCAAACCGAGAAAGGAAAATGGATTTACGGATTCCTGATTGGTGTTCTTGCCATCATTATCCGTGTTGTCAACCCAGCCTTCCCCGAAGGTATGATGTTGGCCATTTTGCTGATGAATACATTTGCTCCACTTATCGACCACTACGTTGTGGCGGGTCATATTAAGAAACGAGTTAAACGTGCTAAAATTTCTGCATAATTATAAAACGAAGAAAAAATGGACAGAAATAGTAATACTTACACATTTTTATATGCAGCCATAATGGTAATTCTTGTGGCAGCGGTTCTTGCTTCGGTTTCAATGGCACTTAAGCCAGCGCAGAAAAAGAACGTAGAAATTGAGAAAAAGCAAAATATTTTGGCTTCGGTAAACATTGAAAGTACAGCCGAAACTGCCGAAAAAATTTATGCTGAAAAAATAGTAAACGAATACGTTGTTAACGTAAAAGGCGAAAAAGTAGAAGGTAATGCTTTTACCACCGACCTAAAAAAAGAACATGCCAAAGCCAAAGCAGATATGCTTCTCCCTGTTTTCGAATGCAAAACTGAAGAAGGGATGAAATACGTACTGCCTTTAAGGGGCGCTGGTCTTTGGGGACCTATATGGGGCTTTGTTTCGTTAAACGACGATATGAATACCATTTTCGGTGCCAACTTCGACCACGAAGGAGAAACTCCAGGATTGGGGGCCGAAATTTCAACGACCGAATTTGAGCAATCCTTTATCGGGAAGAAACTTTTCGAAGCCAACGGTAACCTGTTATCGGTTATTGTAGCAAAAGTTGGAGAGACTGCTCCTGAAGAACATAGAGTTGATGCTATTTCGGGCGGTACTATTACAAGTAAAGGGCTACAGAAAATGCTTTCTGACGACTTTACGAGTTATAAAGAATTCTTAATAAAGAAAAAATCATAAGCGATGAGCGAACCATTATTTTCAAAGAAAAATTTAAAATTGCTGTCGGATCCGCTTAACAACAATAACCCAATTACTGTTCAGGTTTTGGGAATATGTTCGGCATTGGCAGTTACAGCACAGCTAAAGCCTTCCATCGTTATGGCAATTTCGGTAATGGCTGTTTTAGCTTTAGCAAACGTAATCGTTTCACTTTTACGTAATACGATTCCAAACCGTATCCGAATTATCGTTCAGCTTGTGGTAATTGCTGCATTGGTAATTCTAGTCGACCAAATACTTAAAGCTTATGTTTACGATGTAAGCAAGCAACTTTCGGTATTTGTGGGTTTAATTATTACCAACTGTATATTAATGGGCCGTTTAGAGGCATTTGCGCTGGGTAACCGCCCATGGCAATCGTTCCTCGATGGTATTGGAAATGCCGCGGGTTATGGAGTTATCCTAATTGTAGTAGGATTCTTCCGCGAATTACTTGGCGGCGGTTCTTTACTAGGGTTTCAAATTATTCCTGACAGCTGGTACGTAGCCAATGGTGGATTTTACGTAAACAACGGGTTAATGGTACTTTCGCCAATGGCTCTTATTGTTGTTGGTATTATTATTTGGGCACAACGTAGCCGCAACCGTACATTAATCGAAAACTAATTTCTAACCCGAAAAAAGAATTCAAATGGAAAATCTGATTAATATATTTGTTAAGTCAATTTTTATTGAGAACATGGTATTTGCCTACTTCTTCGGAATGTGCTCTTATTTGGCTGTTTCGAAAAAAGTAAGTACTGCTGCAGGTTTAGGAATTGCTGTAGTTTTTGTATTAGGAATTACGGTTCCGGTAAATTACCTGTTAGAGAATTATATACTAAACGAAGGTGCTTTAGTATGGTTGGGCGAAGATTTTGCCAATGTAGACCTAAGCTTCTTACGCTTTATCATGTTCATTGCCATTATTGCATCTATGGTGCAATTGGTAGAAATGATTGTTGAAAAGTTTGCTCCGGTACTGTACAATCAGCTTGGTATTTTCTTACCTCTAATTGCGGTAAACTGTGCAATCTTAGGAGGTTCCTTATTCCTTCAGCAGAAAGCATTTATTAATGTTGGCGAAGCCACTGTATACGGAATTGGCTCAGGTGTCGGATGGTTACTTGCCATTGTAGGGATTGCCGCCATCAGAGAAAAAATAGAATACTCAAACGTTCCTGCTCCATTACGCGGACTTGGTATTACATTTATTGTTACCGGTTTAATGGGTTTGGCATTTATGGGTTTCGGCGGAATTAAATTGTAGAATAAAAAACCAGTATTAAGATGATATTATTATCAGCACAAACAACCGTAATTATCACCAGCGTAGCAGTATTCCTTGGTGTAATTATTCTTTTGGTGGCTATTCTTTTGTTCGCCAAAAAGAAACTAATGCCTTCAGGAATCGTTAAGGTTAACATAAATGACGGCGAAGTTGAAATTGAAACAGAACCTGGAAACACCCTTCTTTCGACACTGGGGGAGAACAAAATCCTTTTACCATCGGCTTGCGGTGGAGGTGGTACATGTGGAATGTGCCGTTGCCAGGTAGAAGAAGGCGGTGGTTCTATTCTTCCTACCGAAACAGGTTTCTTTAGCCGAAAAGAGCAAAACAACAATTGGCGCCTGGCCTGTCAGGTAAAGGTGAAAGAGGACATGAAGATTAAAATTCCTCAAGAAGTGATGGGCGTTAAAAAGTGGGAATGCGAAGTTGTATCGAACAACAACGTAGCTACTTTTATTAAAGAATTTGTGGTACGTTTACCCGAAGGCGAAAACCTCGATTTCAAATCGGGAGGTTACATACAAATTGATGTACCTAAAATCGACGTGGCTTTTAAAGACATGGATATTGATGCGAAATTCCGCGAAGATTGGGAGAAATTTGGAATGTTCGACCTGGTAATGAAAAATCCGGAACCAACTTTCCGCGCTTACTCAATGGCCAACCATCCTGCCGAAGGAAACATTGTAATGCTGAACATACGTATTGCAACTCCTCCATTCGACCGTTCTATTGGCGGATTTAAAAAAGTGAACCCAGGAGTTTGTTCATCCTATATTTTCAATCTGAAACCAGGCGACAAAGTAACAGTATCGGGTCCTTACGGAGAATTTTTCCTGAAAGACAACGACAGCGAAATGATGTTTATAGGTGGAGGTGCCGGAATGGCTCCAATGCGCTCGCACCTGTTCCATATTTTCCATACATTAAAAGAAAGCAATAAAAAAGTTACTTTCTGGTACGGAGCTCGTTCGTGGAAAGAAGTTTTCTATTACGACCAATTTAAAGCGATAGAAGAAAAATTCCCGAATTTCGAATTCCACCTGGCACTATCAGAGCCAGCACCTGAAGATAATTGGAAAGGACCGGTTGGATTTATTCACCAGGTAATTTACGACCATTACCTTAGCCAACATGAAGAACCCGAAGAAATTGACTTCTACATGTGTGGACCACCAATGATGAACGATGCCGTAAACAAAATGCTTTACGACCTTGGCGTTCCCGACGAAAACATTTTGTTCGACGACTTTGGTTCGTAAACGATATTGAATTTAAATTATTCAACTATTTCAAAGCCACTTTCCTTATAGGAAGGTGGCTTTTTTTCTGCCCCTTGTTTGCTACGGGGTAAAACGGATTATCGTTTGTACCAAACAGGCCTCCAAAGCCCAAAAACCGTGTTACATCATCTCTTTTTGTCGATGCAATCGACTGACCTCTTCCCCCACGCTCGGAAACAAGAGAAAGTCGAATAGTATGCTACAATCGTTAAAAAAAACAATAAACAAACTGAATATCATAAAATTCGAAAGGACGAAATCAGGGAATAAACGGTTAATTGTACGGCTTATGTAACTTAATCACTATTAAAGTATAAATAATGAGTTTATTTTGCTAATTGTTAATTATTTAGTTTAGCTTGCGCTCATTAATTTTTTATATATATCATGAATAAAGGAACAGTAAAGTTCTTTAACGACGCCAAAGGATTTGGTTTCATTAAAGACGCAGATTCAACAAAAGAGTATTTCGTACACATTAACGGATGTAAAGATGAAATCCAGGAAAATGACGAAGTAACGTACGATTTAGAAGAAGGCCGTAAAGGTCTAAATGCCGTAAATGTAAAACTAGCTTAGTTATTATATTGCTCAAATGAAAATCCCTTCGTCAATTGACGAAGGGATTTTTTTTTACCCCTACCCCTCAGCTTCCTTTTGTTTACCACTCTCTCGTGTATCAAAATAATCCGGTTCTAAATTAAATAATTTCAAACGGGTTAGTATTCGCCATATTTCCGTATTTTAGTAATGTTTATCTATCAATGACAAACTATGACAGCATTACTTTTTTTCTTTTTCATCTCCATTACCTTTTCCTTTTTATGTTCTATATGGGAAGCGGTAATACTCAGTGTTACTCCATCGTATACAAGCCGTATGCGTGTCGAAAAACCAGTAATGGGGAAACGTTTGAGTAATTATAAGGACGATATTGACAGGCCTCTTTCGGCGGTTTTAACCCTTAATACCATAGCCCATACTGTAGGCGCTATTGGCGTAGGCGTGCAAGCCGGCCAACTTTTCGGAACTACGAAATTAAACCTTTTCCTTTTCGATATTACCTTCGAATCGCTCATCGCAGGATTAATGACACTGGCCATTCTTATTCTTTCAGAAATTATTCCTAAAACGCTGGGTGCAAACTACTGGAAACAGCTCACTCCGTTTACCATTGAATCGTTACGCATTTTAATGTTTATACTTGCCCCCTTTGTTTGGATGAGTAAAGGCATTACTCATTTGGTAAAGAAAAACGACAACAGGAGTGTTTTCAGCCGGGCCGATGTGGCTGCCATGGCCGATGCAGGGCTAAAAAGCGGAGCCATTGACAAAGAAGAAAGATCAATTATCCAAAACCTATTGCAGCTCGAAAAACTGAATGTTAAAGACATTATGACCCCCCGCAGCGTAGTAATGAGCCTCGATGAGAATGAAACGCTGGGACAAATTTACAGCCAACACAATCCTTTCCAATTTTCGCGTATTCCGGTATTCAACAACGATTCGGATAACATTACCGGCTTTATTCTTAAAAATGGGATTCTTGAGAATATTGCAGCCGACAAGCATTCAAGAAAAGCCGTTGAAATACGTAGAAAATTATTTTTTGTACAAGACAGCTCTTCAGTGGCCGAATTACTCGATCTTCTGATTCATGAAAAGAAACACCTGGCCATGGTTGTCGACGAATTTGGAACCATTATTGGACTGGTGACCTTAGAAGATGTTATTGAAACTCTGTTTGGGCTGGAAATTGTTGACGAATCGGATAAAGTGGTTGACATGCAAAAACTGGCGCGGGAAAAATGGAAACAATCGCAACAGAAATCGTAAGCCCAAATACCTCCATTACCAATTTATTATAACTAACGGTTACTAAATTAATATCCATACAGTTGAGCCAATTACACTGTTCGATTTGTTTATTTCGGCCGAACCTTCCTCCCGATTAGGCAATTCTGTAGTTTAACCAACTAACGGGACGCTTTTTATTCGGAGCAATCAAAAAAAGCCCCTCCCGAAGGAGAGGCATTTGTTCGTGATGTATGCTTGGGGACTAAGTGCTCTATTTTGTTTCGAACAATTTCATCTTTATAAAGCGAAAAAATTCCTGCCAGGATAAAAATTACCTTCAGCAGCGAGAGCAAAATTACACTTAAAACTCTTTTCTCCACAATAAATCTATTGGACTTATTGAGCATACCGTTTTTATGATTGAAGGCGGTATTTTTTAAACTCAACAAGCTGCCCCCAAAGTTTGTACTCCAAACGAGGCTACGACATATGGCTATTTACTCCTTGGATAAAGGGAAAAGGAGGAATAAAAAGCACAATTACAAAAAAGGTTAAACC
This sequence comes from Draconibacterium sp., assembly GCA_041583785.1. Taxonomy (GTDB): domain Bacteria; phylum Bacteroidota; class Bacteroidia; order Bacteroidales; family Prolixibacteraceae; genus Draconibacterium. The sequence goes on from JBFHFE010000015.1 coordinate 100,247, forward strand.
AAATTAGTATGAATGCCGGTTTGGGTAAGCCAAATTAATTTCGAATATTTTATTAGGCAATCTGAATCCCTTTCACTCTAAATTCTCGAATACTATATTTTCGATTATTGCCCTGGTATTTACCAACAAACGATTCTATTTTACAAAATGAAATTATTATATTGCAGAGGTGAGAAGTAATTTTCAACTCTCCCAAAAATAAACAGAACGTTGTCGCAAAACTAAAACACTAAAAACAACAACTCCCCTATCGTCCTTTGCCGCTGGTATAAAAAGAAATGAAATAAGGTCGGTAAAATGGGATAAATGAAAAAATAAACCCAAATAAAATAAGCAAATGCCAACCTACGCTACCTTCATTATCGACGATGAGCCCGATGCCGGGCAATTACTGGAAAGCCTTTTGCAAAACTTTGCAGCCATACAAGTAAAACAGGTATTTACCGATAGCCTTAAAGCCCTTGATGCCGTAATTATGGTGCAACCTCCTGTAATTTTTCTCGACATTGACATGCCGGAAATTACAGGCCTCGAATTCCTGAAACAAGTGAATAATTTCTCGCCCAATACAAAAGTGGTGTTTGTTACCGCACACAAAGATTATGCTTTGGAAGCCCTGCAAAACGATGCCTTCGATTTTATTTGTAAACCCATTTCAAAACCCGATTTGCGTCGTGTGGTACATAAAATAATTTCGGCTTTAAATACCATAGAAACAACAAGCTCAAACACAGGCGACCAACGTGTTTTGCTGAAAACACTTGAAGGCCATCATTATGTTGCCATCGACAATGTATTATACTTAGAGGCCGACAGCAACTACACCTACCTCGTTTTAAAGAATGGCGAAAAATTACTTTCGAGCGTTAACCTGGGCAAGGTGCACGAGCTATTCCCCAGTGAACACTTTGTACGAATTAGCCGCAAACACATAATTAATAAAAACTACCTGACTTTTATGAACTTTAATAAACGTTACTGCCTGGCGTCGCATAACGGAAAACAACACAAACTTGAGGTAAGTGTGAAAATGAAAGAACTGAAACGGGAGTTGGAGTAGTAGGTAGAGAGCCGTGAGCAGTTGCAGTCTCAGTCTCAGTCTCAGTCGCAGTTGCAGTCTCAGTCGCAGTCTCAGTCGCGGTTGCAGTTGCAGTCTCAGTCTCAGTCGCAGTCGCAGTTGCAGTTGCAGTCTCAGTCGCGGTTGCAGTCGCAGTCTCAGTCTCAGTCTCAGTCGCGGTTGCAGTCGCAGGCGCAGTTGCAGTTGCAGTTGCAGAGGAGTAAATCGCATAGCGATGGTGTTATGGTCAAAAAGGTGAACTAACAGAGAGTTCTCACCACTTGGCTATAAGTTAACAGGATGAATAAACAGGTTCAGCAGGATTTTTACCGGGTGAACCAAAAGTCGTCCAGTGAAAATCAGCGCAAAAAAGACCTTTCAGCGTTTGCAAAACCTGGAAGCATCTGGGAGAAGATAATCGTTAATTAAATGACTCTCCCTGATTTTAGAATTTCGCTAACGCCAATTTCTAAAATCTTCCCTCTCTGCAAGCAGAGAGGGGCTTCGTAGAAGCAGCACCAACGCAAAAATGAAACGTTAAAAACAACCACCGGCCAATCGTCTTTCCCTGCTGCACCCCTCTGCCAGCCGCCCACAAGCCTTTAGCTGGCATCTCCCCTAAATTAGGGGAGAAAATAAAGAATGATTATTTTTGCGGAAAGATAAGAGATAGGGTCAGGAAAAATAAAATAATAACTTTGAAAAAACTAAACAACATACTTAAAAACACCACCCTGCAATCGATACTATTTGGTGCAACAGTAACCCTACTTGTTGCCTGGCTTTGGGATGCGCCCATAAAAAAGTTTAAAGTAGAGGTTGATCCGATGGTGTATGAAAATCCGGAAAATAGAATTTGGTTAATTGATGATTTTAATGGTGACGGGAACAGCGAACGGATAAGATGTCATTTTAAAAAAGGTATAAACTCTATGGATATTGTCTATTACGACAACGCAGGAAATCTTTTAGAGAACTACCATTACCCGGGCTACAACTGGAACCTTAGGTTAGAACCCAAGATATTCGACACCGACGAAGATGGCATAAAGGAGCTGCTATATTTCGACGAACGAAATGATTCAATATTTTTTAATGCCGTTAATTTAAAAGATTTTTCGCTGCAAATCGACCATCACTTTTTTCAAAAAATACAACGCCACCGCGATTCTTACTATTATCAATCGAATTTCTACAAATTAGGGGATTTTAACAACGATGGCATAAAAGAGCTTTTCTTTAGTTTCGATGCAGGTTTTGGTCTTTATCCAAGGGGAATTTTTAAAATGGAGTTCCCTTCACTAAAAATTACTGCCTCGCCTACCGACCATATGGTAACTAATAACCCGAAATTGGCTGATTTAAATAATGATGGAGTTCCTGAAATTTTACCAGACAATGGCTCCCCTTGCAATTCGCCCAATGCTAAAAAATATCCCGACACATGTGCATACCTGATAACTTTAGATTATAATCTGCAGCCCCTTTTCACCCCTATAAAGATGCCGGGGAACTATGGAAAGGTTCATTGCATTCCCTCCAATACATCCGACAGTTTGTTTTTTGCCTTACACTGTTGCAAATCGAATGCGCAAAATCCGGCAGAGGTAATGGTTATGAATAGCAAAGGCGAAATTTTACAAAAAAAAGAATGGCACAATATCGAGAATCCGGAAAACATGTCCTTCGACCTCTGCATACTAAATGAAATCCCTTACCTCATTATAAAAAACGTGGGCCGGTTTAAACTGACACCCGATTTAGCGAACCTTCCAAATGAACTCAGCCCAAAATTGAATGAAGTTCTAAAGAAGCCCACAAGTTTCGATTTCGACCACGACGGAATGGATGAATTAATAATGGTCAACGATCAGGAAATTACCATTCTCAGCGAAAAGACAAGTGAATCTGTTACTTTTCGTTCGCCTATACCATTACGCAATAGCATTAAATTATATCCTTTTAAAAGAAACAATAAGGTTACGCAATATGCCTTAACCTCCCAAGGCGGATTCTTCTTTCTTAATTATCAACAAAATCCATATTACTGGTTGTTATACCTTATCTACCTGAGCATATTTTTAACCACGGCAGTTGCCATACGCATGTTACTGTATTTTCAGCAAAAGAATATTGAAAAAAAATGGGAAACCGAACAACAACTTTCGGAGCTACAATTTAATGCGGTAAAAAACCAGCTAAACCCGCATTTTCTGTTTAATGCCTTAAACTCTGTTGCTTATATGATTAACGAAGGGCGCAACGATGAAGCTTACGATTTCCTTGCCTTAAACTCTCGGATGATTCAGCGGGTAATGAACGATGCCAAGGAGATTAAACGTCCCTTAAAAGACGAACTGTCGTTTACCAAAGATTACATTAACGTTCAGAAACACCGTTTTAAAAACCGCTTTAAACCCGAATTTATTGTTGCCCCTAAAGTGAACCAAAATTTTATGGTGCCCAAAATGTGCATCCATACCTATGTAGAAAATGCGATTAAACATGGGTTACGCAATACAAAATCGGGAGGACTGCTAAAAATAGAAATAAGCCCACTGAATAACGGCGTTAACATTGTTGTTACAGACAATGGAATGGGCCGCAAGGCAGCCTCGGCCTACAAAGACTCCTCAGGTAACGGATTAAACATTATGAGCGAATATTACCGCTTGTTTGAGAGATACCATGGTTATAAAATTGAGTGCAATATTGGCGACGTAAAGCCCTCAGGCACGGTGGTACAATTAACGATTAAGCTGCAGTAATGAAAGTAAGCGGTGAAATATTGAAGTTCTCAGCTAAAAGAGTCGCATAGCCATTACCTGCTCCACTTACTCAGGCCATGTTAAGGTAAAAAGAAAGTTAACAATTGAGCGAAGGTGTGTTCCTTAAACATCGGTGAAAACAACCACATTCAGCTTAGGATTTCAAAAATTGCTTGCAACATACCCCCGGAAAACCACGCAAACGACGCCGGGCATTTACTACACCGGGGCGGCCCCAAAATAAAAAGCCGGAATGTTAAAACAAACCGGCTTTTCAATATAGTAAAGAAATATTCTATTCTTCTTTCTTTTCTTCAGCTGAACCTTCAGCTTTAGGCTCTTCCGTAGTTTCTTCCGCTTTAACTTCAGCTTCAGCAGTTGCCACTTCAGTTTCCGCTTTTTTAGCACCACCACGACGCGAACGACGTTTTTTAGGTGCAGCAGCTTCTTCTTTTGCAGCCAACATTGCTTCGTTGTAGTCAACCAACTCGATGATACACATTTCGGCGTTGTCACCCAAACGGTTACCGGTTTTAAGAATACGAGTGTATCCTCCCGGACGATCAGCTACTTTGGCAGCTATTTCACGAAATAATTCAGAAACAGCTTCTTTATCTTGCAAGTAACTAAAAACCACCCTGCGCGAGTGTGTAGTATCGTCTTTTGACTTAGTAATTAGCGGTTCAACGTACATACGCAAAGCTTTTGCTTTTGCAAGAGTAGTTGAAATTCTCTTATGCACGATAAGAGAACTCGCCATGTTAGCCAACATCGCCTTACGGTGAGCAGCTTTACGGCCTAAGTGATTAAATTTCTTATTATGTCTCATTGCTCTTACTCCTTATCAAGTTTATACTTGGAAATATCCATTCCAAAATTCAGTCCCATGTTATCTAAAAGGTCATCCAATTCGGTCAACGATTTTTTACCAAAGTTTCTGAATTTCAGCAAGTCGTTTCTGTTAAAGGTAACCAAATCGCCCAATGTATCTACATCGGCCGCTTTCAAACAGTTAAGTGCTCGTACCGAAAGATCCATGTCAACCAATTTGGTTTTTAACAACTGACGCATGTGCAATACTTCTTCATCAAACTCTTCGTTTGCAAATTTCTCTTCTGTTTCAAGAGTAATCTTTTCATCAGAGAATAGCATGAAGTGATAAATCAGAATTTTAGCTGCTTCTTTTAATGCATCTTTTGGGTGGATAGAACCATCGGTAGCAATATCCAGAACTAATTTTTCGTAGTCTGTTTTTTGCTCAACACGATAGTTTTCAACAGCGTATTTTACCTTTTTAATTGGGGTAAAAATCGAATCGATTGGAATTACACCGAATTCTTCTTCAACAGGTTTATTTTCAACGCCGGGCACGTAACCGCGTCCTTTGTTAATTGTAATTTCCATTTGAATTTTAACATCGGGCTCCATTCGGCATATAACCATTTCAGGGTTTAACACCCTAAAACCGGTCATAAATTTGTTAATGTCGCCGGCAGTTAATTCTTCCTGTCCGGTAATTGAAATCGATACTTTCTCACTGTCAAAATCTTCCACTTCGTTTTTAAATCGAACCTGCTTCAGATTAAGGATAATATCAGTTACATCTTCAATAACACCTTTAATCGTAGAAAACTCATGGTCAACACCTTGTATTTTAACAGTAGTTATTGCATAGCCTTCCAACGACGATAATAAAATTCGACGAAGTGCATTACCAATTGTAATACCATATCCCGGTTCTAAGGGACGAAACTCGAATTGTCCGAATTTTTCATCGGATTCTAACATTATTACCTTGTCAGGCTTTTGGAATGCTAATATTGCCATAATATTCTAAGTAATTTTATTATTTTGAATACAACTCTACGATTAGTTGCTCTTTGATGTTTTCTGGAATTTCCTCCCTTTCCGGACGGTTAAGAAATTTACCGGTCATTAATTCACCGTTCCATTCCAACCATTCGTATTGAGAGCTTCTGCGAGAATGCAATGAGGTAGTAATTTCCTCTAACGATTTTGATCTTTCGCGAACACCAACAACGTCGCCCGGTTTTACCGAGTACGAAGGAATATTTACTACATTTCCGTTAACCGTAATATGTTTGTGAGTTACAAACTGACGTGCAGCTGCACGTGTTTTCGCAATACCCATGCGATAAACCACATTGTCCAATCTCGATTCGAGTAATTGTAACAATACTTCACCGGTAACTCCTTTTGAAGCCGAAGCTTTTTTAAAGAGTCCACGGAATTGTTTTTCTAAAACACCATAGGTATATTTTGCTTTTTGCTTTTCATTAAGCTGAAGCGCGTATTCCGACTTTTTTCTTCTTTTCGAAGCTAAACCGTGCATCCCCGGAGGGTAGTTTTTGTGTTCGAAAACTTTATCCGGTCCGAAAATCGGCTCACCAAATTTACGAGCGATTTTAGATTTTGGTCCTCTATATCTTGCCATTTCCTTTTCGTTTTAAAAATTAAACACGTCTTCTTTTTGCTGGTCTACACCCGTTGTGTGGAAGTGGAGTCACATCAACAATTTCAGTTACCTGAATACCAATAGTAGCCATTGCTCTGATTGCCGATTCGCGACCGTTACCAGGTCCTTTAACGTATACTTTAACTTTACGAAGTCCAAGGTCATAAGCCGTTTTAGCACACTCTTCTGAAGCTACCTGAGCTGCATAAGGAGTATTCTTTTTAGAACCGCGGAATCCTTTTTTCCCTGCTGACGACCAAGAGATTACCTCTCCGTTCATGTTAGTCAGCGTAATAATGATATTGTTGAAAGATGAGTGGATGTGCGCCATTCCATTAGCCTCAACAACCACTGTTCTCTTTCTACTTGATCCTGTCTTTTTTGCCATAATTCAAATTCCTTATTTAGTGGCCATTTTCTTATTAGCAACAGTTTTACGTTTTCCCTTACGGGTACGTGCATTGTTCTTTGTACTTTGTCCGCGTACTGGCATACCAATACGATGGCGGATACCACGGTAACAACCAATGTCCATTAATCGCTTAATGTTCATCTGGATTTCAGAACGTAATTCACCTTCAACTTTAAAGCTGTTGCCAATTACTTCACGAATAGCAGCAAACTGCTCGTCATTCCAATCCTGAACTTTTATGTTACGGTCTACTCCGGCTTCCTCAAGAACTTTTACTGCTCTGTTACGGCCAACACCATAAATATAGGTAAGAGCAACCTCACCTCTTTTATTATTTGGAATATCAACACCTACAATACGTGCCATAAATTTAATTTTAACAGATTAACTCTACCCTTGACGTTGTTTAAACTTAGGGTTCTTTTTATTAATCACATACAAACGTCCTTTTCTGCGGATAATTTTGCAGTCTTCGCTACGTTTTTTTACTGAAACACGAGTTTTCATTTTTTATACAATCTTTAGTTTTTGTATCTAAATGTAATTCTACCTTTAGTTAAATCGTAAGGAGACATCTCAATTTTCACTTTATCCCCTGGCAAAATTTTAATATAATGCATTCTCATTTTACCGGAGATATGTCCTGTTATAACGTGACCGTTCTCCAATTCAACACGAAACATAGCGTTCGACAATGCTTCTATAATTGTTCCATCTTGTTCTATGGAAGGATGTTTTGCCATAAAAAACTCTTTTTCAATTTTTAAAATAAAGTTAAACTTCTGATAATCTTTCTACAATTTTCTTACATTCCCCCACCTGGGCGTCCTTTAATCCGGCCTGATTTCATCAAACCATCGTAATGACGCATTAATAGGTGACTTTCGATTTGTTGTAATGTATCTAACACAACACCCACAAGAATCAATAAGGAAGTTCCCCCATAAAAATAAGCGAACGACTGACTAATTCCCATCATCATAGCAAATGCCGGCAAAATAGTAACTAAACCAAGGAAAATAGATCCCGGTAAAGTAATTCGCGACATTACAGTATCAAGAAATTCAACGGTTTTCTTTCCTGGCTTCACACCCGGAATAAAACCTCCGTTTTTCTTCATATCTTCTGACATTTGGGTTGGATTAATAGTAATAGCTGTGTAAAAGTACGTAAAAGCTACCACTAATAAAAATTGTGTTAAGTTATACCAAAACCCAGTGATGTTTGATAAGGCAGCCGCCACACCACGAAGGTTTTCAGAATTAGCAACACCAACAATGGTAATTGGCACCATCATAATTGCCTGAGCAAAAATAATAGGCATTACACCTGCGGCATTAACTTTAAGAGGAATGTACTGACGTACACCACCGTATTGTTTATTACCCACAATTCGTTTAGCGTATTGTACCGGTATCCTGCGGGTTCCTTGAACCAGCGCAATGGATGCCATAAATACGATAAACAGGATAACAAACTCTACCAGGAACATTACTAATCCGCCACCGCTGACACGTGCTCCAAATTCTTGAGCAATTGCCACTGGTAAACGCGCAATAATACCAATCATAATAATCAGTGAAATACCATTACCAATACCTTTATCGGTAATTCGTTCACCCAACCATAACACAAACATTGAACCGGCAGTTAATATTACAATTGATGGAATATTAAACCATAGTCCGCTCATTGCAAATGCCGAATCGGGTAACTGATAATGTAAATTAGTAAGATATGCTGATGCCTGAGGAATCAGAATAAGCACGGTTAAATAACGCGTAATCTGATTAATTTTCCTCCTTCCTGACTCTCCCTCCTTCTGCAACCTCTGGAAGTAGGGAACGGCGATACCCATTAACTGGATAACAATTGAGGCAGAAATATATGGCATGATTCCTAAAGCAAAGATAGAAGCCTGTGCAAATGCACCACCCGAAAACATGTTAATCAATCCCAGCAATCCATCCGAAGTCTGGCTTTCCAGGTTTTGTAACTGTGCCGGGTCAATTCCCGGAAGTGAAACAAACGAGCCTAACCTGTAAATCAACAGGAGAAACAAAGTTGTTCCTATTCTAAACCTTAGATCTTCAATCTTGTAAATATTCTTTAGGGTCTCGACAAATCGTTTCATTACGGTTTAAAGTATTTCGGTTGTTCCTTCTAATTTTTCTATTGCTTCTTTCGCACTTTTCGAAAATGCGCTGGCTTTAACGTCAATTTTTTTAGTTAAAGTTCCACCGCCAAGAATTTTAATCTTGTCGTTTTTCGACGCGATACCTGCTTTTACCAAGGATTCTTTATCGATAACAGTCAGGTTATTTTTAATGGCGATATTTTCAAGTACATCCAGGTTGATAGCTTTGTATTCAACACGGTTGATGTTTTTGAATCCCATTTTAGGAACAACGCGTTGCAAAGGCATTTGACCACCTTCGAAACCAATTTTCCTTGAATAACCCGATCTCGACTTTTGACCTTTGTGACCACGGGTTGATGTACCACCACGTCCCGAGCCTTGTCCACGGCCAATTCGTTTTGTCGTCTTTGTCGATCCTTCTGCAGGTTGTAAGTTATTTAAATTCATCTTATTAAATCTTTTACTTTTCAAATGAATAAGATGGAACTAGCCCCGATTTAACCCGGGACTAGTTTCATAATTTCAATATTTTGAAATATTACTTAACTTCTTCAACACTAATTAAATGCCTCATTTTGTTAACCATGCCAACAATTTGAGGTGTAGCTTCGTGCACGATTGGGTTGTTAAGTTTTTTCAAACCTAAGGCTTCCAATATTGCTTTTTGGCGTTTTGTAGAACCAATGCTACTTTTTACTTGTGTAATTCTCAATTTAGCCATAGTGTTATCCTTTAAAAACTTTTTGTAATGAAACACCTCTTTGCTGAGCCACCATACTTGCATCTCTTAACTCAAGTAAAGCAGCCATAGTTGCTTTAACAAGGTTATGAGGGTTTGATGAACCCTTCGATTTAGCTAGAATATCGTGAATACCAACACTCTCTAATACGGCGCGCATTGCACCACCAGCTTTAACTCCGGTACCCGAAGAAGCAGGTTTTAGTAAAACGTTTGCTCCACCAAATTTAGCAACCTGTTCGTGAGGAATTGTTCCGTTTACCAGTGGAATTTTCACCAGATTCTTTTTAGCTGCGTCAACACCTTTTGAAATAGCAGTTGTTACTTCGCTTGCTTTTCCAAGGCCCCAACCTACAATTCCATCCTCGTTACCTACGATAACAATAGCAGAGAAACTAAACGTACGTCCCCCTTTTGTTACTTTGGTTACACGGTTAATGGCTACCAACCTGTCTTTTAATTCCAGGTCGCTTGTTTTAACTTTATTACTAATTTTCGCCATAATATATTAGAATTTAAGGCCACCTTCGCGGGCAGCATCAGCTAATTGTTTAACTCTACCGTGGTATAAATAACCACCTCTATCGAATACAACTTCGGTAATTCCGGCAGCCAAAGCTTTTTCGGCTACTAATTTACCTACCATTGCTGCTTTTTCAATCTTGCTGCCTTCATTTCCGGCAATTGCTTTATCGCTTGAAGAAGCTGCTATTAATGTTGTTCCTTGTACGTCGTCGATTAGTTGAGCGTAAATTGATTTGTTACTTCTAAAAACACTCAATCGTGGACGTTCTGCTGTGCCTGAAACAACGGTGCGAACACGACTTTTAATCCTTGCACGCCTTTGATATTTTGTTAATGACATAATAATTAATCTTTTAAAAAATTATTTACCAGCGGCTTTACCAGCTTTACGCCTCAATACTTCGCCAACGAATTTAATACCTTTTCCTTTGTAAGGTTCAGGTTTACGGAATGATCTGATTTTTGCAGCAACCTGGCCAATTAATTGTTTATCGTGGCTTTTCAGCGTAACGATAGGGTTACTACGTTTATCAGATACTGCTTCAACTTTAATTTCAGAAGGAAGTTGAACGTAGGTATGGTGAGCAAAACCTAAAACCAGGTCTAATACGTTATCGGGCATCACTTCTGCACGATAACCTACACCTACCAACTCTAACTTTATTTCGTATCCTTTGGAAACACCTTCTACCATGTTGTTAACCAAGGAACGGTACAGTCCGTGCATTGACCTTTCAGGTTTTGACTCTCCTTTTCTGTTTACATTGATGGTGTTGTCTTCAACAACAACCTCAATTAAAGGGTCAACCTTTTGCGTCAATTCTCCAAGAGCACCTTTAACGGTAACAACGTTGTCGTCGCTAACCTTTACATCTACTCCTGCAGGTATTGAAATGGGTAATTTTCCTATTCTTGACATGACTGTTCCTCCTTTAATATACGTAACATAAAACTTCTCCACCAATATTCAGCTCACGAGCTTCTTTATCGGTAATAACCCCTTTCGAGGTAGAGATAATTGCTATGCCTAAACCATTTAATACACGCGGAATACTAGTGCTGTCACAGTATTGGCGTAAACCTGGTTTACTTATGCGTTCTAACGCTTTAATTGCAGATAATTTTGTTTCCGGATTGTATTTCAACGCAATTTTAATGTTGCCCTGTACGCCAACTCCTTCTTCAAATTTGTAGTTAAGAATATAACCTTTGTCTTTCAACAATTTGGTCATTTCCTTTTTAAGATTTGAAGCTGGAATATCAACTACACGGTGTTTTGCCATAATTGCATTTCTTACCCTTGTCAGATAATCTGCTATTGGATCTGTTACTTTACTCATTTTTCAAGTTTTTTAAACGATTACCAACTTGCTTTTTTAACTCCAGGAATCAAACCATTAGAGGCCATTTCCCTAAAATCAATCCTGCTGATTCCGAATTGGCGCATATATCCTTTCGGACGGCCAGTTAATTTACAACGGTTGTGTAAACGTGTTTTCGACGAATTTTTAGGAAGTTTTTGCAAACCTACCCAATCGCCTTCTTCTTTCAGCATAGCCCGTTTTTCGGCGTATTTCTCAACTAATTTCGCACGTTTCACTTCGCGTGCTTTCATTGATTCTTTAGCCATTACTTAGTTCTTTTTAACGTTTTTAAATGGTAAACCTATCTCTTTCAACAGAGCATAACCTTCTTCATCGGTTTTTGCTGAAGTAACAAAGGTAATGTTCATCCCGTTAAGCTTGCTTACTTTATCAAGCACGATTTCGGGGAATACAATCTGTTCCGGAATACCTAATGTGTAGTTTCCTCTACCGTCCATTTTACTTTCGATACCGCGGAAGTCGCGGATACGTGGCAATGCCACAGCAATTAAGCGGTCAAGGAATTCGTACATTTGGTCGCGGCGTAAGGTTACGCGCACACCAATAGGCATTTTCTTTCTCAACTTGAAATTAGAGATATCCTTTTTTGACACAGTTTGTACGGCCTTTTGTCCGGCGATTAGTGTCATTTCGTTTTGAGCAACATCAATTAACTTTTTATCAGCTATTGCTGCTCCAACACCTTGGTTAAGGACAATCTTTTCTAATTTCGGAACCTGCATAATAGAAGAGTAATCGAACTCTTTCTTTAGTACAGGGATTATTTCTTCCTGATATTTCTTCTTAAGAGTTGGTACGTAAGCCATTACTTAATCTCCTCTCCTGATTTTTTCGAAATACGAACTAATTTACCATCGTCATTCAATTTCCTGCTAATTTTTGTACGTTCACCCGATTTTGGGTCAACTAACATTAGGTTGGAAATGTGTACCGGTGCTTCTTTTTCAACAATACCTCCTTGTGGCGTTTCCGCATTAGGTTTGGTATGTTTTTTCATCATATTCACACCTTCTACAATTGCTCTGTCGGTTTTTCTGATTACTTCTAACACACGGCCTTTAGTGCCTTTGTCGTTTCCAGTAATCACAACCACAGTGTCACCTTTCTTTATGTGTAACTTTTTCTGCATTTCTGAGCTTATTTCTTATTACAATACTTCTGGAGCGAGTGAAATAATTTTCATATTTTTCTCGCGTAATTCACGTGCTACAGGCCCAAAAATACGCGTTCCACGCATTTCACCGGCATTATTTAAAAGTACTACGGCATTATCATCGAAACGAATATATGAACCGTCCTGACGACGATTTTCTTTTTTCGTACGAACAACAATAGCTCGTGAAACAGTTCCTTTTTTCATATCGCCACCTGGTAGTGCACTTTTTACAGTAACCACAACAGTGTCGCCTAATGTAGCGTAACGTTTTCTGGTACCGCCTAAAACACGAATTACCAAAACCTCTTTTGCGCCACTATTATCGGCTACCGAACATCTTGATTCTTGTTGTACCATGATTACTTAGCCCTTTCAATTATTTCAACTACTCTCCAACATTTAGTTTTACTTAAAGGACGTGTTTCCATAATCCTTACTGTATCTCCAACGTTGCAATCATTTTTCTCATCGTGAGCGTGGAATTTTGTCGTTTTATTAACGAACTTACCATATATAGGGTGCTTAACTTTACGTCTTTCAGCAACCACAATTGATTTGTCCATTTTATTACTAACAACGACTCCTACTTTCTCTTTTCTGAGATTTCTTACATTTTTTTCTTCCATCGCTGAATTAATTCTGATTTTCGTTTAATTCCCTTTCGCGAAGAATCGTTTTTAACCGTGCAATGGTCTGCTTGCTTTCCGTCAATTTCTTTGGGTTTTCAAGCGGCGACACTGCGTGGTTCATTCTTAGGCGAACAAGATTTTCTTTCTCAATCTGTAAGCGTTCGACGATCTCTTTGTTCGTCAATTCTTTGATTTCAGTTACTTTCATGATTCACCTAATTTTTATTCTTCAACATAATCACGTCTAACCACAAACTTTGTTTTTACCGGTAGTTTCTGAGCCGCTAATCTCAAAGCTTCTTTGGCCATTTTAAATGGCACACCTTCTGCTTCAATAATTATACGTCCAGGAGTAATCGGCGCAACAAATGCTTCAGGAGCACCTTTACCTTTACCCATCCTTACTTCGGCAGGTTTTTTGGTAATCGGTTTATCGGGAAAAACCCTAATCCATATTTGACCACGACGTTGCATGTGACGAGTTACTGCAACCCTTGCTGCCTCGATCTGGCGGCCTGTAAGCCACGCTTCATCCAACGTTTTTATTCCAAATGAGCCAAATGCCAGTTCGGTTCCGCGTTGTGCGTTACCTTTCATTCGGCCCTTCTGTACTCTTCTAAATTTTACTTTTTTCGGCTGTAACATCCTTAATTAAATTTGAAGTGTTAAACCTCTATTTTCGTCTTCTGTTACGGTTACCGTCCCTACCACCTTTGTGATGTCCACCCGAGCGTCCGGATTTCTGTCCAAGGTTTGGCGACAGGTCGCGATTTCCATAAACCATACCCTTGCAAATCCAAACTTTAACACCGATTAAACCGGTTTTAGTCAGGGCCTCAGCCAATGCGTAATCAATATCTGCACGCAAAGTATGAAGAGGAGTACGGCCGTCTTTATACATTTCAGAACGAGCCATTTCTGCTCCGTTTAACCTACCCGAAACCAATACTTTGATTCCTTCGGCACCCATTCTCATGGTTGAAGCAATAGCCATCTTAGTCGCCCTGCGGTAAGCAATTTTACCTTCGATTTGACGTGCAATGTTAGTTGCAACGATTTTCGCATCGAGTTCCGGACGTTTAATTTCGAAAATGTTGATTTGAACCTCTTTGTTGGTAATTTTCTTTAATTCTTCTTTCAACTTGTCAACTTCTTGACCGCCTTTACCAATAATAATACCGGGTCGAGAAGTGTGAACAGTGATGGTAATCAGCTTCAAGGTACGCTCAATAACGATTCTTGAGATACTGGCTTTGGCCAAACGAGCGTTCAGGTATTTCCTGATCTTTTGGTCTTCAACCAGCTTGTCGCCGTAGTTATCACCACCGAACCAATTTGAGTCCCATCCTTTGATGAATCCCAAACGATTTGCTATCGGATTTACTTTTTGTCCCATGTACTATTAATTAAGATTTTCTTCAACAACACTTTCTTTCCTGTCTACGTAAATTGTCACGTGGTTCGAGCGTTTTCTGATGCGGTGAGCGCGGCCTTGTGGAGCCGGACGCAACCTTTTTAGAATACGGCCTGAATCAACCATGATTTGTGATACGTAAAGTTCACTTTCTTCTAAACGAACACCTTCGTTTTTAGCCTGCCAATTGGCGATGGCCGAAAGCAGAAGTTTTTCTACCCCGCGCGATGCTTCTTTTGAAGAATACTTCAAAACATCTAAAGCTTTGTTAACTTCCATTCCACGAATCATATCGGCTACTAACCTCATTTTTCGCGGAGAAGTTGGGCAGTTTCTTAAAACAGCAAAATATTGTTGTTTTTTTTCTTCCTTTCTTTTCTCTGCTGCTAGTCTTTTTCTGGCACCCATTGTACTTACTTTTTAAATATTAATGCAATTATGCCTACCTTTTCTTATTACCACCATGCCCCCTGAATGTACGGGTTGGAGCAAATTCGCCTAAACGGTGACCTACCATGTTTTCGGTAATGTAAACCGGGATGAATTTGTTTCCGTTGTGTACTGCAATAGTATGTCCTACAAAATCAGGAGAAATTACTGATGCCCTAGCCCACGTCTTTAATACCGATTTTTTGTTGCCATCATTCATGGCAACCACTTTTCTTTCGAGTTTAAAATCGATAAAAGGACCTTTTTTTAATGAACGACTCATAATTATTCCTCTTTACTATTTTTTCCTACGTTCTACAATATACTTGTTGGAAGCCTTCTTTTTAGAGCGGGTTTTGTACCCTTTCGCAAGAACACCTGTGCGTGAGCGTGGGTGTCCACCAGAAGATTTACCTTCACCACCACCCATTGGGTGATCAACCGGGTTCATAACAACACCACGTACTCGTGGTCTTCTTCCTAACCAACGTGAGCGACCGGCTTTACCCGATTTCTCAAGGTTGTGTTCTGTGTTTCCAACTGTACCTACTGTAGCCCTACAGGACGTAAGTACCATACGAGTTTCGCCTGAAGGTAATTTCAAAATAGCGAATTTACCTTCACGTGAGGTCAATTGTGCATAAGCACCTGCACTACGAGCCATTACTCCACCCTGTCCAGGATGAAGTTCAATGTTGTGAACCAAAGTACCAAGAGGTATTTCAGCCAGGGGAAGTGAATTTCCAACTTCAGGATCTACTCCGTTACCGCTCTTTACAGTCTGGCCAACTTGCAACCCGTTAGGCGCCAACATGTAACGTTTTTCACCGTCTTCGTATTTCAGAAGTGCGATGCGAGCAGTACGGTTTGGATCGTACTGAATGGAATCGACAACAGCAGCAACACCGTCTTTATTGCGCAAAAAGTCAATAACACGGTATTTGCGTTTGTGTCCCCCGCCTATATACCTCATCGTCATTCGTCCTTGGTTATTACGACCACCGGACTTTTTGAGGGGCTCCAACAATGATTTCTCAGGCGTAGATGCAGTAATGGTATCAAAAGCACCAATTATTTTGTGCCTTTGACCCGGAGTTACTGGTTTCAGTTTTCTTACTGCCATAATTCTAATTAATTATATACTATTATATATTACTATAAAAGTCAATACTATCTCCTTCAACCAAGGTAACAATTGCTTTTTTAAACGCATTTGTTTTACCAGTGATTACACCACCTTTGGTATATCTCGATTTTGCTTTACCACCATAAACCATGGTGTTTACGCTGTCAACCGTCACATTATAAAGACTTTCAACGGCCTTTTTAATTTGCGGCTTACTTGCTCTGCGATCTACCACAAAACCGTAACGGTTAAAACGTTCCGACATGTCGGTCATTTTTTCTGTAACTAATGGTTTTACTAAAATTTCCATTTCTTTTTTCCGTTAAAGTTTAAATGCTTCTTCAATTTTCGCAACAGATCCCTCCAAAAGCACAATAGCTTTTGCGTTCAAAATCTGATAAGTACTTAACTCAGAAGCGATTACAACTGATACATCTTGCAAATTTCGCGACGACAAATATATATTATTATTTTCAGTTGGTAAAACGAAAAGTGTCTTTTTTTCAGCGATTTGCAAATTGCTTTTAATCGCAATCATTTCTTTGGTTTTTGGAGCTTCGAAATTAAAGTCTTCAACTACCATGATACTCTTTTCGCCTGCTTTGTAAGTTAAAGCTGATTTACGAGCTAATTGCTTAACTTTTTTATTCAACTTAAAGCCATAGTTGCGAGGACGCGGTCCGAAAACGGTACCACCACCACGAAATAAAGGCGACTTAATGCTACCTGCACGAGCTGTACCTGTACCTTTTTGACGCTTAATTTTTTTGGTGCTTCCTGCAATTTCTGCACGTTCTTTACTCTTGCTAGTTCCCTGGCGCTGATTAGCCATGTATTGTTTCACATCCAAATAAATGGCGTGATCGCTGGGCTCAATACCGAAAATTTGGTCGTTTAAAGTGACTTTTTTCCCGGTTTCTTTTCCTTCGATATTCAGTACACTTAGTTCCATTGTTTTCTAATAATTAAGTATGAACCTTTGGCTCCAGGTACTGAACCTTTTACCACTATTAAATTCTTCTCAGGAATAATTTTAATCACTTCCAGGTTTTCGATAGTAACAGTTTTGCCACCATCTCTACCTGCCATGCGCATTCCTTTAAATACACGCGAAGGCCATGATGAAGCTCCAATAGAACCTGGTGCTCTTAACCTGTTGTGCTGTCCGTGAGTTGCATCGTTAACACCACGGAAGTTGTGTCTTTTTACTACACCCTGGAATCCTTTTCCTTTTGAGATACCTTCAATGTCAACATAATCCAGTTCCTGGAAAATTCCAACATTAACTTCTTGTCCCAATTCAAATTCTTCCTGAAAGGTGTTGTTAAACTCGACTACTTTACGCTTTGGTGTTACTCCGGCTTTTTTGAAGTGACCAAGCTCCGCTTTTGTAGCGTGCTTTTCTTTTTTGTCACCATAAGCCAACTGCAGCGCTTCATAGCCATCGGTTTCGGCCGTTTTCACTTGTGTAACCACACAAGGACCGGCTTCAATCACAGTGCATGGGATGTTTTTCCCCTCAACACTGAATACGGATGTCATTCCGATTTTTTTTCCAATAATTCCAGCCATTTTTTCGACTACTTTTAATTATCAAACTTTAATTTCTACTTCAACGCCACTAGGAAGCTCGAGCTTCATTAATGCGTCGATTGTTTTTGCGGTTGAGCTGTAAATGTCAATCAAACGTTTGTATGACGACAACTGAAATTGCTCCCTCGATTTTTTATTTACGAAGGTCGAACGTAAAACAGTGAAAACTCTACGGTGCGTAGGTAATGGAATAGGACCACTAACTATTGCACCTGTAGTTTTTACTGTTTTAACGATTTTCTCAGCCGACTTGTCTACCAAGTTGTGATCGTACGATTTAAGCTTAATCCTGATCTTTTGACTCATAAGAGAAAATTGTTATAATTATTATAATAAATCTGTCTTACCTTGAACATCCTCAAGTACTTTCATTGCTAAACCTTTTGGCACTTCTGCGTAGTGGCTAAACTCCATTGAAGAG
>JBFHFE010000016.1:0-116371 GCA_041583785.1 Draconibacterium sp.
CTGGATTTAAAAAAAGGAATTCTTTTAAGCGGGCCAATCGGCTGCGGGAAAACATCACTGATGACGCTCATCCGGTTTTTCTTCCAAAGCAGCAAACAGTATCAAATTAAATCGACACGCGACATTAGTTTTGAATTTGAAAAAGAGGGTTTTAAAGTGATTAACCGTTACAGCAAAAATCCATTGAATTTAAGCTATTCAAACCCTGTTCCAAACATCTATTGTTTTGACGATTTGGGGGTTGAACAAGTTCAAAAACATTTTGGGAACGAATGCAACGTAATGGCAGAAATTCTTTTGAGTCGCTACGATTTGTTTGTTGGCAAAGGCCTTCCAACACACCTGACTACCAACCTTTCGGCCACCGAAATTGAAGAAAAATACGGCAACCGTGTTCGTAGCCGTATGCGGGAGATGTTTAACCTGGTGGCCTTTGATAAGGACAGCAGCGATAAACGAAAATAAAATGTTGCATATTATCTACATATCGTTTGTATTTGTTGATAATATTCAACAGGTGTGAATGAAAAAAAACTATAATTTTCCCAAAAGACCAACGAATTTTTGAACAATTGGGGGAAACATTAAGCTGGCAGGTAAAAGGCGAAAATTAACAACCATACCGGAAACAGAGCGTGAAGGATTGCTCGGACTTCCTTATATCAAGAGGAAAAGCAAATTAAAGCGTATTGATGGGAACTTTCGTCTAAAAAATAATAGAAGAAGTTCTTTCCGTTGTGAGTTCATGGAAAGAAGTCGCTCAAACCATAGGTATCTCCAATGTAGAACAAAATTTAATGGCTAAAGCTTTTAATGTCTAATTGGGATATTTCTTAAAATATTAGAATTTGTTATAGTTTCCCCAATGCCCCGGCACATTTTCCTCACAGCCGCACTTCGTCTGTAAGTAAAAATTGCCTAAAGCAACCACAACAAAAATTCCCCTTCCACTGCTTTCTGCTCACCCAGCCCTTGATTTCATTCCGCCCGTTCCGGCTTTTCTCCATCGCAGTTGCCTGGCTTCTAAAAGCCAAAACAAGCTACATTCCATGGCTTTAATTCGCTTCAATCCATTTCAGGGGAACATTTGTCTTTTGCCTTCCCACGAATAAAAAAGTGGTGATTTAATTTTTTTTAGGTTTCCTTTCCTATTGCCCCGGCACATCCCACTACCAGCCTTCAATACACCTCTCTCCGTTCGTACCTCACGGAACCGGTGTTGTTTCGCCTGTGCGTAGGAAGAGCCTTGAACAACCCACGGAAAGAGAATCCCGTCCGTTTCACTACCGGGCTGCACTTTCCCTGAGCCATCGCACCACAAAGATTTTTTAGGTTCCAATGGTTTAAAAGTTTGAAAACAAAAAAAAGAAAACCAAATGTAGCCGTCCTGCCCACAGCCCACGCAGGGAAAAATGAAAGGCTAAAATGAATGCCCCGGATAAATAAGTTCATAGTTTGGTTTTCTAAAATTGCAGTTGCCGGTGCAGCCTTGCATTTTATCCCGGACGGCAATCTTTCGGCTTTCTCTTCTTTTTTTTCTTTTTTTCTTCTCTTTTAGGGTAAAAGTTATTTTACCAATGAAAAGCAAAAACAAGCCTTACAAATGCCAAAGTTGAGAAGTTACCGGACTTAACTTTTTTATCCTTTCAAAACACTCCAAATTGAATGAATAGGATTATTTTCTGCTTAACAATAATATATTCCCAATGGGGATCTCCTTGGGAATATTATTCAAATGCTTATCGCACATTTGCCAATATGGATTTACACAAAAAAGGGTGTAACATTCAGCTATTATTCATTTAAATAAAACGCAAATGTTTGGATTAGACGAAATCAGCTGGGGCGAATTTTTAAAATTTATTGGCTTAAGCCTTTTATTGTGGTATCTGTTTTTACTTTTAATGGCCTGGCTAAAGTCCAGGGGAAAAAACAAGACCGTTAATTTTGAAGACAGTCACGCTGACCTTGCACAAAACGATGCCCTTCAGCCCATTGTGGTTTCTTCGAAAAACTATCCATCAGAAATAATTCCACTAAACCCCATCGAAGATATTCCTTTGCAGGCTTCGCTGTACGAAGAAAACGGTTACGATAAAGGGCTAACAATTGCACACTTTATGGAAAAGGATAGCCCTGCTCTTGCCCTAATGATACCGGATATTCAGTATTACCATTCATCAATTTAATCATTCAAAATCATGAAGAAAAAGTTTCAAAACGTTTATCAAAAGAGTCTGGCTTTTACAGCCTCATTTGTTTTGGGAGTTTACACCTGTCTGGCCCAAAGCTCTGCCGGAATCGACCAGGCCACTACAGAAGTTAATTCCTATGTTGACCCGGTTGCCAACCTGATTATTGCCATTGGCGCAGTGGTTGGTTTAATTGGAGGAGTGCGTGTTTATATTAAATGGCAAAGTGGCGATCAGGACACCCAAAAAGCCATTATGGGCTGGTTTGGTGCCTGTTTGTTCCTAATCCTAGTGGGGGTTGTAATCCGTTCATTCTTTTCTTAACCGAATAAGGAAGCTCCGCCTTCGCAGGTATACTGCTAACTTATTCGATAACGATTGTCCCTCTGAATCAGGGGGACAGTTTCCTTCAGCGTGCACTTGTACTTGTAGATGGAAACAGAGGGGACATATAATTCATACACATAATTATTTCAGGAAATGAAAACATTCATCATTCAAAAAATTGATACCAATCTTTACATCAAAGGCTTTTCGGGGACGCTGGTGTTTTCTGCCCTCTATGGCATCATTGCCGCCCTGCTTTTGTTTGTTCTGCTGTATATTTCAGCTGGGACTTTTATCGCTGTCATTGTTTGCGTGCCGGCCTTTTTTGCCTACCTGTATCGTTTAAGCCAAATCCAGAAGAAATACGGACACGCAGGCTGGGCAAAAAAACGAATGGCCAAACAGCTGCCACAGTTTATTACCATTAAAAAACGGATTAATCCATCGCTGTACCCATGAAAGTAAAACCCATAGAAAAAAGCCTGCCCATCCTTGGTTTTAATGGCGATGTGCTTGTGTCGAATAACCTGGACATGGGATTTGGCCTACGCCTGGAATTACCGGAATTGCTATCGTGCAGCAGCGAACAGCTCTATATGCTTCACGATACCTTCCAACGGGCAATCAACCTCCTGCCGGAAAATACCTTGTTGCATAAACAGGATTTCTTTTTTGTTCAGCACTTCGACTCCCTGAAAGAAGGCAGAAAAAGAAAAATCAAGTCGGGCCTGAATAAAGACTATCTGCAGCATTTTAACGGAAGAGCCTTTCTGAAACACGAATGTTATCTTTATGTCAGTTTGCTGAATGTTGGCCTACTAAGAAACTATTTGGCTTCCTCTTTAATCTTTTCTCGCAAACAGAAAATGCAGGAAATAAAAGTGAACGAGAAAATTGCAGAACTTCGTTCCAACCTTTCTTCTGTATTTCAACAAAGCGGCATTCAGTGTAAACCACTAAGCCAACAGGAAACCATTGGTGATGAAAATACCACTGGGTTAATCGAAAGATATTTGACCTTGAATTTTCATAAAGGGCAACCCTTATTGGGAGGAATAGATTTCAGGGACAGGTTACGGGTGATGGACAGGTTTGTAGAGATTCTGAGTCTGAGTGATTTTTCACATGTGCCATCAGAGCTAAAACCCATAAGCGACCATCCCCAAACCGAACTTCCTGTTTCAATGGTGTATCCTGTTACATATAACCTGCCGTTTTCACACATTACCAACCAGTTTGTATATGTTCCCGGCCAGCAGGAAGTAAAGTCTGTTCTGGAAAGTAGCTACAAAAAGATTTACAGCCTTTCGAAGTTTTCTTCGGAAAACAAAATCAATGCAGTACTAATTGAAAAATTTCTGGATACGGTTCAAGCTTCGGGGGAAAAGATTGTGAAAACACACTTTAATGTAGTCCTGTTTGATGAATCCATTTCAAAACTCAGAAAGTACAAGAGTGAAACCGCCTCTGCATTTTCGTTAATGAACTGTTTTCCATACCAGCACACTTTTGATTTACCGCTACTCTTTTTCTCCTGTGTGCCCTATTCAACGCAATTGCCGGAAACAGAGCTGTTTATCACCCAAGTTCCACAAGCTTGTTGCCTCTGTAATTTTGAAGGAGAGGTAAGGGGCTCTAAATCTGATTTTATAATCAATCTTTCCAACCGGCAGGAAGGCTGTCCGGTAAAAATTGATTTATCGGATGAACCGATGCAGAAGCACTTCATTCATAACCGGAATAAAATCATTATTGGCGGCTCGGGATCTGGAAAATCGTTTTTTACAAATCACCTTCTGCGGCAATATGCCGAAAACGAGAATTGTCACATTGTTTTGTTGGATGTGGGTAGAAGCTATGAAATTCTTACGCGTTACCTCAGTGAATTGTTGAAGGACAAAGGAGGGGCAAAACTGATAGAGTTCTCGGAGAAGAACCCAATTTCGTTTAATCCTTTTGTGGTAGATGGAAGACTGGATATTGAACGAAAACAGATGGTGCTTTCGGTCCTGTTTACCATATACAAAAAAAGCCTTTCTGCTATGGAAAAGGACGTGATTGCCAACTCGCTTAACCGCTTTTTTAAATCGGACACAGCAGAACGCTCTTTTAATGCGTATTATGAATTCTGCCAGGAATATATTCCGAAGCTGGTGAGAGACAAGGCCGTGGCCTTCAACTGCAACGAATTTTTCTTTATCCTTGGTAAATATTACAAGGGTGGAGAATACGATTACCTGCTGAATAAACCCATGCTTACCGACGAGTTTTTTAGTTGCCCTTTTCTTGTTTTTGAACTGGATGCCATCAAAGACCACCCCGTTATTTTCCCCGTGGCAACGCTGATAATTATGGATGTATTCATGCAGAAAATGCGAAAGCTGAAAGGGATTCGAAAGGTAATCTGTTTGGAAGAGGCCTGGAAGGCCATCGCCAATCCTCAAATGGCAGACTACCTGAAGTATTTCTTTAAAACCATCCGTAAATTTTTTGGTGAAGCCATGGTCGTTACCCAGGAGGTGGATGATGTTATTTCATCACCCATTATCCGCGATGCCATTATTAACAATGCAGATACACGCATATTGCTGGATATGAGTAAGTTCAAAAATAAGTTTGACGAAATAAGTCGCTTCCTGGGGCTCAATGACTTTCAGAAAGAACAGATTCTTTCGATTAACAAGAACCTGCCAGGCGAACGAAAATTTAAGGAGGTCTTTATTTCCCTTGGTGAATACTCGCGTGTTTTTGCCCTGGAGGTTAGCAGGGCGGAATACAACTGCTATACCACCGAACAAAAGGAAAAAGAAGAAATTTTGGAGCGACTCAAAAGCCTTACTTCCGTTCATGAGGTGCTCAGCACCAGGTAAACAGACAGATATTATTACTCACATTTAAAATCTTAACAAGATGAAAACAACGCTCATTTTTTTAGCCTTTATCCTTTTGCTATCAGGAATGTGTCTGAATCCAACAAAAGCCCAAACTCCTGTTACCGATGTGGGGGCAGGCATTCAGCGCGAGGCGCTCTGGGTGGAGGAGGAGGGCATCCTTTCTAAAATCAATTTGTACAACATCCTGATAAAAGCTTTAAATGGAGATATTAAAGGTTTGACAGGTGAAATCCTGGGAATCGATGAGAAAATGCTGGAAAGCCTTGAGAAAGTATCGAGCCTGATAAAAGACTACCAGCGGGTACAGGAAACCCGCGAAATGCTTGCCAAAGTGATTGACATCTATACTGAAAAAGTGCCGAGCTTGATTCAGGATGAGAATTTTACGGCACAGCAGGCCGTTGCCATTGTGGAGTCTTTCGATCTGATTCTGGATGACAGCCGCCAGCTGGTGAGCACGATTCTTGATAACATCATTCAGGACAACCTGTTTATGATGGACGACAAACAACGCTACGATACCATCAACGAAATCTACCTAAGCGTTAAACAACATTATGGAACCATCTGCTACCTGCACAACAAACTGATGTATGCTTCTTTCCTGAAAAGCCAGGAAAACGGAGAGCTGGAAAACTTTGCCATGTATTACAGTCTTTACAAATAACTGCTGCTATGAAGAAGAAACTATTACGATTGATTTTTGTTGTCGCTTCTCTGGTGGTGCTATCTCCCGGAACTGTCAGAAGCCAGGTCGTAGCGATCAAAAAATGGACGGAAACATATCCCGAGATGGAGGAAAGTTATCCGCTTACTTTTATTGCTTTTAAGGGCTGGTTAATTCCAATACCGCATGTTTTTGTTCGTTCCTGGCCTACCCATAATTATATTGAAGTGGGAGCACTGCCCGTTACCGATGCCACGGAAATTGCAGGTCAGGTTAAAACAGGTTTGCTTCGGATTGCTGCAAAAATGCTGGAAAGGCAACAAATGGCAGGGCGCTATGACGAAACTGTTTTGATAAAAGACAACTCTGATTTTCAAAAACAAATTGGCGAAAATATTTTCAATGCACAGTTTGAGCACCTGGAAGATCTCTACCAGGTGGCAGAGCGTTTTATTCAGCTCTATACCAAAGTGGACAGACTGGATGAATTACAAAACTCGGGTGAAGTGAAGGCGCTTTTTGAAAAAGAGGCTGACAATTTGCTGATGCGTTTTTTGATGGTTAACCTCTTCCAGTCGGATACTGGCGATAAACTGCATGCCTTTTCCGAAATCAGTACGACACTCCATAAACTGCTTGGTGAAGTGGACTACACCTTTAGTAAAATCTACTTTTTCAGCAATTACAGGGAAGAGGCAAGCGGCTATTCATTTTTAACCCAATAATCTAAAATCCATGTTAGTACAAGTTTTAAACACTAGCGATTTTTTCAGCTTTACCGATTTTCTGGTCTTGCAGGGCATAAGTCATGCTCAGATTCTTGTGGATATGGCACGGGCAATCGGTGGTATAGCTGCTTTCTTTTACATTTCGAAACGAATTTACGAGCAGCTGATTGTTGATAATCCGGTTTCCATACTTCCATTGCTGAGACCCTTTGCACTGGTTTTGGTAATTACTTTCTGGGGGCCCTTTGTGAATTTACTTATGGTGCCAACCAATGGATTAACAACACTGTCGGAGGCGGTTTATGCGGATAAAAAGAATATTGTAGAAGAAAAACTGGAAGAAAAGCAACAGGCTATCCTTGCCACCGACTTGCCGCTTTTTTATGAAAACGAGGAAAAGGAAGCAGCCCTCTGGGACAAAGGAGTAAACCTGATTTTGACGTCCTACAATATCATCTCCGGCAGGGCTATCCAAAATCAGCTTAATTTCTACATAATGGATGCCACAAGGCATTTGTTGGAATCCTTTTTTGAAGTAGTGGTTTATTTGGTCGCTTTTCTTCGAATGGTGTTTTGTATCCTGCTGGTAATTTTTGGCCCACTGGTTTTTGCCCTTTCTATTTTTGATGGTTTTCAGGACAATTACCTGCAATGGATTGCCCGTTTTGTAAATGTAAATCTCTATTTGCCAATTGCCCTGCTTATTCTTTCCATTGT
The DNA here is from genome assembly GCA_041583785.1 of Draconibacterium sp. Classification (GTDB taxonomy): domain Bacteria; phylum Bacteroidota; class Bacteroidia; order Bacteroidales; family Prolixibacteraceae; genus Draconibacterium. The sequence continues at coordinate 7,526 of JBFHFE010000016.1, forward strand.
TCAGGAGATTTTAATTTATGTGCTGGAATTGGAAATTGCCCAAATCAATGCCATGCTGATTTATCAACCCAAAATGTTTTTTGTCTCTAATCTGATTGTTCCGGTTTGCGGGATTGTGGGAATGGCCATGATACCCAAAATTGCTTCGTGGATTGTGTCAGCATCCGGTACAAATTCAGGAGGCGGACGTTTGGTTCGCACTGCCGCAGTAATGGCCGTTACCAAAGGGGCAATGAAATAAGGGGCCAATATTCTTTCAATACTCAACAGGATGAAATGAAAAAGATATTCGACATACAAAGAAAATTCCGGTTTATCGTTTATGTGCTTTTGCTTGTCAGCCTTGCAATGGTTGGCGCGAGTGCTTATGTTTTTATTTTATCGGTGAAAATGGTGGAGCTTTCCAAACAGAAGATTTATGTTTTGGATAATGGAAAGTCTTTACTGGTTGCCCTTCGGGAAGACATCTCCGAAAACAGGGACGCTGAAGCACGCGACCATGTAAAACGTTTTCATGAGCTGTTTTTTACACTCGAACCGGATAAAAATTACATCGAGAACAATGTGCAGGAAGCCCTTTATCTGGCCGATCGCTCAGCCATGGAACAATACCGGGCATACAAAGAAAACAATCTGTACAACCAGGTGATCGCCTCCAATATCAGTATGACCCTACAAACGGACTCCATTTCGCTTGACTTTTCAAGCTATCCCTACCGTTTTGTTTTTCTTGGAAAGCAAAAGATTGTCCGCAAATCCAACATAACCATCCGCAGCCTGAAAACATCAGGAAAGCTTCGGAATATCTCAAGAACCGATAATAATCCGCATGGTTTTTTAATGGAAGACTGGCGTATTGTGGAGAACAAAGACCTGGAAACGAGGAAACGTAAATCTTTTTAGAAGCCCAAATTATGAGAAAGAACTTATTAACTGAAAAACCAAAAGACCTGAGCCTTTTTACTCGTTGGGTAAAGAAGCTCGACGATAAAGATAAATCCTTAAGCAGAGTAGGGCGCAAAAGGAAATGGATGCTGATAGTGACAGGGATATTTTTTCTTTTTGTATTGTCCTTCGTTGTCTGCCCAACAAGCCTCGTGGAACGCAAAGAGCTGGATACGTCTTCCCCCGAAATCAAGGCATCCAGCCGGTTACCTTCTGTCCGCTCTGCATTTGTATTGCCGGTAGATTCATTTAAAATTCATTTAAAACAAGTTATAGATGAAACAAGCAAACAAGTTGATAATGAATAAAATAGTGGAGCTACATTCTCGGGATATATCAAATTCTTTAATCATCAATTAATACCTATGAGATGAAAACATATCTGAAAAAAAACAAGGCATTGTTCATACTCCCCCTGGCCTTAATTCCTTTTGTCATTCTTATATTTTATGTGTTGGGAGGAGGCGAGAATGTAAAGGAAGAAAAGGAATCGCTAAATGCAATACAGGCACAAGGAGCGAACTATCTTCTTCCTGAAGCGGACGGGTCTATCGAGATAGTTGATAAACTGGAAGCTTATCAGCAACAGGGAATTAATACAACAACTAGCGAGTTGGATTTGTGGGAAACAGATTCGGTAAACACCGAAAATCAGGATAATGAAGATTCAACGGCAATCGAATTATCCCGCTTGGCTGAGCAAAATCACCAGCTTCCTGAAAATCTTTTGGCCCACATCAAAAATAAGGAGAAAGCGCTGCGCAAAGAACTACAGGAGCCTCCGCAAAAAAGGGAAACCCGGAAGGTCAAGCCACAAAATACGGAATACAAATACAAAGCCGGTTCATCCAGTCAAAAAACGGTCGCTCAGGGGACTGGAATTGATGAACTGGATAAGGTGTTTGATGAAAACAAAGAACTGAACCGCCAAAACGACTCGCTAACGTTTTTTCTAGAACAGGCACAACAGCAGCTGGCGGAAATAGAAGATAAACAAAAACACAGTTTTTCGCCGGATAAAAAACAGCCTTCAGGATTTAGCAGCTTTGAAGGAAAAAATACGCCTGTAAAAGCTGAGGTTTACGAAACCACAAGCGTTTTGAATGGCACACGGGTAAAACTTCGTTTGCTGGCAGATACCTGGATAAAGGGGACGAAAATTCCCAGAAACAGTTTTGTTTATGGCATTTGTAAAATCAGAAACGAGCGATTGCATATTCAAATTACGCAGTTACCTGCAGGCTCCAGCTTTGTGCCGGTAGACCTGACTATCTGTGATTTAGATGGAATGCCCGGCTTGTATGTGCCCGACAATGCCGCCAGGAAAGTGCTAACAGAAGTGGGGAGCAGCACCAATACATCCTCTATGTTTGGCGTAAGCACCAATCCACTTACCTACGCCGGAATCCGTGCTGCCGACCGCGCGGCACAATCTATTCTAAAAAGCACAAGACTTAAAAAAGTAACGGTCAAAAAAAATACACTTGTGTACATCACCAATCAAAAACAATAAACATGAAATATTTAATTCTATCAATAGCAGCCGTTTTTGTGTTAACACTGGTTGTTCATGCACAAAACCAAATTCTGGTTTGTGAAAGTAAAGCTTCGCACATTATTTGCCCGGAAGACGTAAGTTATATTCAGGTAGGCGACCACCGCAAGCTTATGGCTGAGGTTGTTCCTGAACATCCAAAGCTGGTGCGGGTAAAGGCTGTTGAAGCCTTTGACAGTGAATCCTCTCTAACAATAGTTTGCGCCAATAAGGTTTATGCTCTGTTTGTAAAATATGCAGATGCCAGTCAGATTTCCTATCGGTTAAACGATTTTCATTCTACAAAAATTGCGGATAAGGGAAACTCTGTTCTTCCGGAATATATGCTTCGCGAACTGAGCCATCAAATCCTTGCAAAAAATAAATGTCATGTGAGAAAACGGAAAGAGAAAAACGACGGCCTAAGGTTTCGGCTAAGGAATATTTTCCTGAAAAATGACGCTTTGTTTTTCGAACTGGAAATCACCAACCAAACGAATATGGGCTACGATGTGGATGCTTTTCATTGGTGGATCGACGATAAAAAACAATACAAGGCTTCCAATGCGCAGGAGTACCTTATTGAACCCAATTATCAGCACTATAACCTTAAATACATTCCTGCCAAAACAACCCTTCGCGAGGTGTTTGTACTGCCCAAACTCTCCATTCCCGATAAACGTATTTTACGCGTTGAAATGCTCGAAAAAGCCCTCGGGAATACCGGGCGAAAGCTCAGCCTTGAACTAAAGAATAAGGACATTTTAGAAGCCGCAGAAATAGATTTCAAATACTAAACAACATTAATATCGCCAACTCAAAGTCTTCCTTCTGGAGCTTTGGGGGCTGCTACTTGCTATGCTAACAGAATCACGCGAATTACAACGGCTGCACGAAGGATTTCGGTTTTTCAGCTACCTTCTGCTCTTCCTGGTCCTGTACATTAGTAGGCTCGGTTTTTTTGTGGAACAGGGATTGTTTATTCAGGAGTTTGTTCCTGTTTTCAGAAAAATAATGCGCATTCGTTTTCTGGCTAATCCGATACAGGCCAAGGCTATTTGTCTGGTGTTTTTGGCAATCACCTGTGTGGGGACAAAAGCTGCAAAGGATCGCAATTTAAAAGCTTCAAAAATTGTCATCCAGATTATAGGCGGATGCCTTTTTTACTGGGGAAGTTTGCTGCTGTTTTCTTTCTCAATGGTTTATTTATTGCTGTCTTTTCTGGGCTTTGTTATGCTGAATATTGGTTTCGATAACATCTCCAAACTAATTAATGTGAACCTGATGAAAGACCGCTTCAACTATGAGAACGAAAGTTTTCCACAGGAAGAAAAATTAAAGCAAAATGAGTATTCGATCAATCTCAGAATAAAGTACCAGTACCGCAAAAAAATACATTGTGGTTATGTGAATGTGATTAACCCTTTCCGCGGAACAATGGTAATTGGCACACCCGGTTCAGGGAAATCGTATTCGGTGGTTTTACCCTTTGTTAAACAGCATTTGGCCAAGGGCTTTTGTATGTGCGTTTACGATTTTAAATACCCCGATTTGTCGAAAGTTACCTATAACCATTTTTTGAATGCCAGAAAGAAAAATGCTTTGCCCGGGCAGTCGCTGTTTTATGTTATTAACTTCGATGATATCCGAAAATCATACCGCTGTAATCCGCTTGCTCCGGAACTGATGGAAAGTCCAATCGATGCGTTTGAGTCGTCGCGAACGGTACTGTATAACCTGAACAGGGAATGGATTCGCAAACAGGGAGAGTTCTTTTCCGAGTCGGCCGTTTCGTTTTTTGCAGCCCTTATCTGGTTTTTGAAAAAATACCGTGACGGGCGGTTTTGTACATTGCCGCACGCCATTGAATTGCTGCAACTTGACTACGATGATTTGTTCGCTATTTTGGCCAGGGAGAAGGACGTGGAAAATGTAATTAACCCCTTCGTAAATGCACACAACCGCGGAGCCAACGAACAGTTGGAAGGGCAGCTGGGAAGCCTGAAAATTGCCATCTCAAAAATAATTAGCAAAGAAATTTACTGGATTTGTTCGGGCAATGATTTTTCATTGGACATAAATAATCCGCAACATCCCAAAGTGGTGTGCCTGGCCAATAATCCGCTGCGGGTAGATATGTATGGAGCCGTACTTTCGCTTTTTATTACCCGAATGCTGAAAGTAATTAACCGGAAGGAGCAGCACAAAACCTCATTGATATTTGATGAGCTGCCAACGATATATTTCAGGGGACTGGATACGCTGATTGCTACAGCACGCAGTAACCTTATCTCCACGCTGCTGGGGTTACAAACCATCGACCAGCTGATTCGCGACTATGGGAAAGAACGGGCAAACGCCGTGCTTACCAATATCGGAAATGTATTTGCCGGACAAGCGGTGGGCGATACGGCCAAATTTATCCAGGCACGAATGGGGAAAGTGCTGCAGGAGCGGCAATCTTTAAATATCAATAGGGAAACGCAGTCGTCAACCTTCCGGACCGAAATGGATTTTTTAGTGCCCGAAGGGAAAATAGCCACTCTTCCGCAAGGTTGTATGGTGGGGCAGGTGGCCGATAATTTTGGACAGCAGGTGAGTCAACGAAATTTCAATGGGCAAATTGATGTGGATAATGTTGCACTTAAAAAGGAAGAAAAGCAATATCGCCCCATTCCCGATATTTACCAATTCGACAACATCGACGCTCTGCTGGAAAATAACCGGAATAAAATCTGCAACGATATTCTGGGAATTCTGAAGGATTCAAAATAAAACAGGGGAATATCCCCGTGCTATTAATCACTAATAAATTACAAGGTTATGGAACAAAGTACACGCATCAAAAAAGACGAAATTCCTTATGAAAAACTGGAAAAAGTGGGTGTAAAAAGGGATTTCATTGAGCACATGGAGAAGAACGAACTTATCGGTTTTTTAAATGGTTTCCGCTCACAGAAACTGTATACCATTAATGCGCAAATTAACAACGAGCAGTTTCGTATTCCTGCCAAACTTAGGTTGCAAAAGCAGGAAAACGGTGCGGTGGATGTGAAAATACATCCGATTCAGCGCCTGCATATTCCGGATGAATACATGGGACATAGGTTTACCAAAGACGAAAAAACAGCCTTGCTGAGTGATAAAAACCTGGGCAAAACCATTGAACTTACCGGAAAGGACGGAAAAAAAGACAGTTATTACTTGGCCATCGATAACAAAACCAATGAGCTGATTCCCTTGCGAACAAAAAATATAAAAGTGCCGGAGAAGATTAAAGGGGCGACTTTATCTGCAGAGCAAAAACAAAAACTGGCAGCCGGTAAAAAAGTTTATCTTGATAAAATGACCGGCCGAAACGGGAAAAAGTTTGGTGCCGCCTTGCAGGTGGATGCGGCGAACAGAACCATTAATTTTTCTGATTTCAAACAGGAAAAAGAACAGGAGCCGAAGCAGACTAAAAATAAGGGAGCAAAGCAGAAAGCTGGCTTATTCCACGACCTGAATCAACCGCAAAAATTATAAGAAAATAACTACGGGGGAGGGGAATGCAAGATGTGTTTTTGTATGCACAAAAACCTTTAATCTTGCCCGGCAGGGGCCTGATGGTTTTTCCAAAACCGATAAAATTCCCCTCCCCCGAAATTAAAAGTTGCAGCCAAAAATGCGTCCAAGGTTAGCGAATAATGAAAAACGGAATGCCAAATTAATAATCCGGGTTTCGAATGAGGAGAAACTGCGGATAAAAGCATTGACAAAAGCGGGTAATTTCTTGTGCATGAGTGATTTTGTGAGGGTGCGCATTTTTCGTAAACTGGATAAACAGGTACTTCGCCTTGATGATGAAACCAACAGGCAACTTAAAAAAATGGATTATGAACTCAATAAAATTGGCGTGAACCTGAACCAACTATCCAGGCGTATGAATTCGTTTGCCGGCTATAATGTCGGAGATAACGACCGTCAGTTAGTAAGACAGGCTTTTGACAGGATGACCCAATGCCTGGCTTTTCTTCAAAAATACCTTCGGTAAAAATCACTATGGTAATTGTTATCCATCAATCTACAAATACCCAAAATGCCTTGTTCTACAACGAACGGAAAGTGGAGCAAAAGAAGGCTGTATTTTTTAAAAGCGGAAATACTCCAACTATCAATCCTTTTGCCGGGAGCAAAAATGAGCGATGGAACACCTTTAACGAGATAGAACAACGTAACACACGCGTTAAAAAGAAAGGTCTGCATATTTCTGTGAATCCAACCCTAAACGATTTGGTGAAACTGGGCGACTCCGGCATCCGCACCGAAATCAATAATCTAATGGAACACCTGGGGTATGGCGACCAACCGTATTTTGTGTACAAACATGCCGATTTAGACCGGACTCATTTTCATATTGTTTCCACACGCATCGACCAGCACACCGGCCGAAAAATTAAAGACAACTACGAAAAGGAAAAAGTAAAACGGTTTATCCAGGCGTTGGAGCAGAAATATGAGTTGACGAAACAGCAGACAGCGGAAAAAACAAACCTAAGGTTTTCGGCAAAAAGTGGCTACCTGAAACGCAATCTCGAAAGTTTGTTTTACGAACTTAACCAAATGGATTCCATTACAAATAAAAAACTTTACAATAAGTCGCTGGCTTTGTTTAACGTGGAAATCCGCAAGTCGGGCAGGGGACACGTGGTTTTTATTACCGATGGCTTTGGAAAACCGGTGCGCTACCCAATGCGTTTGTCTGAATTCAAGGAAAGACCAAAGTTTTTTGTATCTGCTAAAATGGAAAAGCAAATGCAACAGCCCAAACCTTTAATTGATAAGTTTCAGTTGGCGCAGCTGGCAAGAGACTTGAATAGGTTGATGGAGAAAAGTCGATTTCATGAACTCGGAAACAAACCAAAATTGAAGAGAAAAAGCAGGTCGAGGCGGTTTTAATTTTCTGGTCTGATTTGAAACGAGTTTTATGCTGTGATGTATGTTGAAATTAAATAACACTGAAAAATAGAAATCAATCAGACAGAGTTACATTTACATACCCGACTTTATTATTTCACTTTTTTTCAATACTAAATCTTAAAACCGTCTTTAATTTGTCGGACGAAACTTTTCTTGCATCACTGAGATAAATTTCTCTATGTGTCATTATTTTCTGTCTGTAATTAGAGTTGTCCGCAAAATCTTCCATCATTCTGAAACTTTCGGGCTCATTGTCATAGCTTCCTAAATGCATCATTTGAACACAATCACCTTCCATAATTTCCTCAAACTGAACTTTCCCTAATAAGTCATTTGGCTTTTTTATTTTTGTCTGTTCAAGTATTTTCATGGCAAAATCGGTATCCACAAAATCAGGTTGGCGAATCATTAATTTAAAAACAAGGTCATTTTTATTGATTGTTCCATTGTATGATTTCCTTGCCTCTTCACTTATATTCCAAACACCTTCAAGTGGATAAACAGTATAATCAAAATATCCTTTGGGTTCAATTCCTTTTTTAAAACTCATTTTAATCCCATAAGATACCGAATATAAAACTCCAATATATTCAGCAAAAAAATCATCATTTGGATTACCTTTTCCTTCAATTGTAAAGAACTTAAATTTTGGAATATTTATAAATTCAGGGCAGTTCTTTGGCAAATAAAATTGTTTTTCGTTTTTCTTCCATTCATGTTTCATAATTTCCTTTTTTATTATTTGAATGCAAAAATAAATCTGCCAACTGACAACCCTATGTCAGTCTAAAAAAAAAAATTAATTCAATTGTTGGATATATTGATTTACAGAAAAATGCTCAGTCTTTTTAAAAGGTTTATACGTCTCTGTCAATTTACGAATCATTTTGATTTTAAAATCTCGATATTCTTTTCTTTTCCAACACCATGCAATAAGATGCCATTGATTGGAATAAAAAGTCAATCCAATAGGTTCTAATTCCCGAACACTAATTTTATTATTGTTGTTCGTATATTCTATTTCCAATATTGTTTTTTCAACTATAGATTTTTGAATTACACTAATGTATTCATTTGCTGAGTATTCATTATCAGAAGTCCAGACACTAATATTTGAGGTAATTAATTCGGCTTTTTCTTTATCTCCATATTTTAAAACAGCTCTCAGTTTTGCAAGTGCATTTTGGCAGTTCTTATTTATCGATTTATCTGCATATTTTTCTGAAAGTGATGCCATTAAAATCAATGCATTAGTTTCGGCAATGGTAAATGAAAGTGGTGGAGAAAAATATCCTTGAACAATAAAATAGCCTTTAGGCTGCTCAAAACTAACGGGTATTCCTAATTCTTCTAATGCTCTTATATCTCGGTACACAGTTCGTACACTTATTTCAAATCTGTCGGACAAATAACTTGCTGATACATACTTTTTAGATTGTAATATTGTCAAAATCCCAAATAATCTATCAATTCTATTCATCCATTATAATGTTTGCAGGTTCTTTGGGGCATTACGCACAGGCCCCCTAAGAACGGTACGTACGTGTTTTCCCGTATACAGCTCGGGCATTTTAAGGCCATCTCTGTGTGGAATGACACGGCTGTTACTACTATTTCTATTTGACATAAAAGTAGTGATTTGTTTGCACTCTTTTGCTAAACCTTCTCTCCATTTGGTTCTTTGATGCAACTATTTGTCATATTCGCTAAGAAAAGGATGTATCCATCCTAACACCAGGTATTGGATTTCGGTTTGATTTGTGCCAGTGCTCTGCGCTCAATCAGGGCACATATTTTTTTCTATAGCCTGAGGTTCTGCGGGAGGAGTTTGTGTAGTTTGCAAAATTGAAGAGAAAAAGCAGGTCGAGGCGGTTTTAATTTTCTGGTTTGATTTGAAACGAGTTTTATGCTGTGATGTATGTTGAAATTAAATAACACTAAAAAATAGAAAGAGGCTGAATTAAAATTAAACCAAGCCTCTTAATTTCAGCTATTAACTTATTCAATTACCTTGCTGTTACTTTTTTCCATGTTCTCGAATATAGCCAACCGTATAAACCTATATTGTACTTCATCTTCCATGCTCTAGTACGCTCTTCTTTTACTTGAAAATATGCATAGGCAACAGTATCCGCATGCCTTGGCAAAAACAAAGTATCTCCAAGTTCTACATGAACACGATTTGACGGTAATGGTGTATTGAATGATTCGTCTTGAAAAAATTGGATAGAATCTTTGTACTTTAAAGAGTCACCATATCTCCAACCATCAAATACGACCCTTAAAACAACTCGGTCTAACTTGGTTTCTGTATCACTAACTCTCATTACAGGTCCCCAGACAATAGCAATTCTATACTTATACCCAGGTTTGGGATTTTCACTTCCTGGTAATCCGACCCATTTATTGCCTGTTTTTTTTTCAGTGGCAGGACGACCTTTTATCGACCAATTTTTAATTGTGTCCCACAATTTCATTGTAACATTTGTTCCTGGCATTTTACATTCCTCCTTATAATTTGGTTAATGAAAGGTTGAATCTCATTTAATGCGACCAACCAAAATTTGTGTCATTGCCGATTAAAGAATTAGGTATTCAATTTTCAAATAATGTATTAATCTGCTATATCACAAGGGTATTGGCGTGAATCTTATCCTTATACAATTTACAAATAAAAAGCTAGATATTTTTTTGTAAAAAAAATAATTATGAATTTACGTCGGGGTCAATGTAAGCAAGCTAAAATAAAGTTTGCCTTATAAAGTTCCTATGGGTCAGGAAAAACGATGTATAGTTTACTGCTGGTATTGGTGACTGATTTATCCAAAGTGGCAATTATCGCCACGGAAAATCACTCTACCGATCTGCACTGCAACATAGGACAATAGAGCATCCTGTCGCTCAGCGCACTTTTTAGCAACCAAAACCCAGGTGAAATTGTAAACATTAGTTGAGAGGCGTACCAAAAACTCACAAATAAAACCATTCAAATATCCAATCATTATTTAAAACGAATTAATCAATACTGGGAAATGGGGAAAGATGAAGCTTATTTGAAGGATGAAATATCTACCTAAGAATATTGGAAAGTATGGATTTTGATGTGAAAAATAAACTTGGATTAATTAGAAATAGCCTTAAAATCTTTAGCTTTGGAAATAACTCTAATATTAACCAACATAATCGATTCATATGAATTATAATAAATATGGTATAGCATCCATTGAAGCAATTAAACTCTTAAATGAAACAACGTCATTACAACCAACTGAAGCTTGGGAAATCGCAACAAAAAAGATTTTTGGAGAAGCAACTCCTTCCCAAAAGAAACCCTGTCCAAGAAGTACCTTTCTCGCTATTTGTGAAACAGGAAAACTAAAAGGTGTAGATCCTGGTAATTATACCTCTTCTTTAAAGAATAAAAACTACGCATTACAAGCAATAAACCTACTTATTGAGACCCCTGAATTAGCTACTAATAAAATTATGTTATGGCATCGTATTCCAGGGTGCGAAAACAAGACACACAACAGCCAAATGGATGTTGTGATTAGCTTGTTGAACTCTTCTTTTTTTTCTTACGAATAAACCTTTTTTCAATGTCGAAATCATTTCTGTATTTTCCTTCGGATTTTACTAATTTTTGTATCAATCATCTCATTTTCTCGCATTATACCTACTTGTCTTGCAGCAGAAAAAAAGTCGTCTTTCAAATAAATGTAGCAATTTCTACTAAAAGTTAGTTGAAACTGAGGCCTGATTATTAATTAAACTTGGGAGAATACCACCTTTGGTTTTAGATTATAAATTTTGGTTATCAACGGAAAAACTAAAGGAAGAGAAGTGAGAATGAAAAATAGCCAAAGCTAGGACTAACGTTAATAAAAATTTTTTTATCATTGAAAGTAGAGTTTTTATGAAAAATAGATAAGAGAATTATAAGTAGCATTTATGATGTTGAAGAATAATAGTATTAATTGAATTCTTTTTTTTACTTTTTGAGAGGTTGAAGCTAAAAAATTTTTATTTTTAAACCATTGATTAGAATTTACCACTTAGTCTTCAGGAGTAATTTCTATTGATAACAAATATCCCAAATGAGAGCTTTAGATGTATTATAATCTTGAAAATAGCCTGAAAGAAGTAAATGTCCTGTGGAGGAATTTAAATTCTTCATAATTGAAGCCTCGTATATTGTCATTTATTTACCTCCCTAAATTAGCTTAATTTATAATGATTAAGCATAGTTGTAAAATTGTTGAAAAGATAATTCCATGAATATTTTCCCTATTCACTCCGGTATAATAGAAGATTATAAATCTTATATTAAGAGTTTCTTACTTATTAAGGACAATCGAATTAAGGAAGAAGTTGACAAGAATTTAAACGATGGACGCTTGTGGCCAGAACCCTTGATTCAATTTAATCCAACATTTGAAAAGGGAACATCTATATCCGATTTGGCTCAAAAAGGAATTGTCGATAAGCGTTTAAATGATATTTTTAGTGGGTACGATTTATACAAACACCAGGAAGAAGCTATTCAACAAGGAACAGCAGGTAAAAGTTTTATTGTCACATCCGGCACCGGTTCTGGTAAATCGCTCACGTTTCTGGCAACTATTTTTAGCGACTTATTAAAAAACTCCTTCCCGAGTGGCATTAAGGCAATTCTTGTTTATCCGATGAATGCACTGATAAATTCACAGGAAGAGGAAATTAGAAAATACGCTGATAACTATCTGGAAAATACAGGAGAGCAATTCTCAATTACTTATGCGAAATATACGGGACAGGAAGGTGGTGAGGTTCGTGAAGAAATAAAGAAGAATCCTCCGGATATTCTTCTAACCAACTACATGATGTTGGAGTTATTGATGACTCGTGCATCTGAAAAGGGAATGAGGGATTCAATTTTTAAAAATTTGCGGTATTTAATATTTGATGAATTACATACTTACAGAGGCAGGCAAGGTGCAGATGTATCTTTGCTGATTAGAAGGATTCATGCAAAATGCACACATGACATACGATGCATTGGGACATCGGCAACTATGGCAAGTGGTGGAAGCCGAAAGGAACAAAAGCAAGCCGTAGCAAATGTTGGAACTCAGATTTTCGACAAGAAGTTTTCAGAAGACCAGATAATAGGAGAATACCTTGAAAACACCACTGCGAAAACAGAAGTTAGTACACAAGAAGTATTAGCCTCTATTGAAGCTGGGATTTCTACTGATATGGATGCAGTAGCATTTGTGAATCACCCATTGGCCATTTGGATAGAGAATAATATCGCATTAAAAAAACTTTCTGATGGTTTCACTGAACGGGGCAAACCATTGTCGCTTTCTAAAATCGTTGAAAAATTATGTTCTGAGATTGGCTGCACAAAAGAAGACGGTAAAAAGGGCGTTGAACAGTTTCTGATTTGGGCTGAAAATCTGAACGAAGCGGAACATCAGAAGTCAAATAAAAAAAGTTACCTCCCTTTTAAATTCCATCAGTTTATTGCGCAAACTGGCAATGTTTCAGTTACTCTCGAAAAGCCGGAAGAACGATATATAACGCTTGACAAACAACTATATATTAAAGATAAGGTTTCTAATAAAGATATTAAAGTATATCCGGTGTTGTTCAGTCGGTATTCAGGACATGAGTTTCTTTGTGTAAAGAAAGATTATGATAAGGGAATTCTTCAAGCCAGGCAGCCCAATGACCTTCCTTTAAAAATCACCAAGGATTCGTTAAAGGGAAATCGTGCACTTGGCACCCAAAGAAGAGTATTGAACGAAACAGACTTTGAAGAAGGTTATATTTTATTTGATACTCCAGGGCAACCTCTGTGGGATGAACACTCTATTGAAGATTTGCCCGATACCTGGAAGAAAAAGAATGGTCAGGAGTTAGAAAACTTTCATGAGTTTAAAGTTCCACGCCCTATCTATTTCGATAAGGAGGGAAATTTCAGTGATAGTGAGGATTCAAGTAAATTAAAAGGATGGTTTATTCCATGCCATTTCTTATACGACCCAACATCCGGAGTTATTTATGACACCAAAACTCATGAATTTACGAAGGTCATGAAACTGGGTAACGAAGGGCGTAGTACGGCGACCACAATTATCTCATTAAGTACAATTAAAGAGTTAAGCAAGCAAGGTATGGTCCCTGAACTTCAAAAGTTATTAAGCTTTACCGACAACAGACAGGATGCTTCTTTGCAATCGGGACACTTTAATGATTTCCTATCTACGATACAATTGCGCTCGGCAATATATTATGCATTGCTGAAAAATCCAGAAGGATTAAATGCCAGTAACATTGCAAACAAAACAGCTGAACAGCTGAAGTTAAGTGAAGCTATTTATGCACGTCGTCCATCGGAGAATCCAAAATATCCGGACCCTAAAAACAGGGCAATGCTGGAGGAGTATTTGTTTACTCGCATTGTAAAAGACTTAAAAAGAGGTTGGCGTTACAATACACCTAATTTAGAGCAGTGTGCACTAATTAATATCTCATTCAACTACCTAGACCAGCTTTCGGAAGACGATGAAGAGTGGCAAAACATTGCATTACTCAACAAACTGGATAGCAATCAGAGGCGTGAAATTATATTACAGATTCTAAACTATTTCAGAACTTCATACGCATTCGACCATCGAAAACTGGAAGATGGTAAAAGAGCTGAGCTGGAGAATGAAATTAAAGACAAACTAAATGCTTCGAGCAATTGGTGCTTGGATGAGAAAGAAAAGATTGATGCACCGTATATTTTAATTCCACGTGGAGTAGGTAAAGCTCCATACGGCGTTTATACTGCAGGATGCGGTGGCATGAGTGCTTTGGGAAAATACATCAAGCGATTATTTATAAAACACACAGGAGCAAATCACCTGAAAGGAGAAGAACTAACGGATTATATTGTTCAGATTCTTAACGTACTAAAATCTGCTTCATTATTAGTCGGCGATGAAGTTACCGGCAGCAATGGAACCGTAATGGGATTCCGTTTACGCCTCGACCAGATAATTTGGAAACTGGGAGATGAACAATCAGTAGTTCACGACGAAGTAAGAGTACAAACTACATCTGAATTAATAATCAAACCTAATAAATATTTCCAGGATTATTACAAAATAGATTATACCCAACTCGGTAAAAACATAGTGGGTGCTGAACACACAGGGCAGCTTTCATCTGCCGATCGACAAGCTAGAGAAGAACAGTTTAGAAATGGTGATATTTCTGCCCTTTATTGCTCTCCAACTATGGAACTGGGGATTGACATAAGCAGCCTGAATGTGGTACACATGCGAAACGTTCCTCCTGGTCCGGCAAATTATGCACAGCGAAGCGGACGTGCAGGGCGAAGTGGTCAAACTGCACTGGTAATGACCTACTGTTCCAATGGTTCTCCGCACGACAGAAACTATTTTGAAAATTCAACCGACATGGTTGCAGGTGTGGTTGCCGCACCTAAACTCGACCTTTCGAATAAGGAATTAATTGAAGTACATTTTAATGCATATATCCTAATGGAACTGGGCCTGTCGAGTATCAAGAACTCCGTGCGAGACGCATTAGATTTAGACGATACCGATACTTTACCAGTACAGGAAAAGATTAAAAATCATATTGTAGACCAGGTTAGCAACTACCGCAAAAACTGGGTTGAAAATTACAAAGCAGCCATAGAGAAGCTTCTGCCGGACTTACAAAATAGTAATTGGTACACCGATACAAGCCTTGAAAAACAGGCTGCAAACTTTTATACCGTTTTTAATAAAAGTTTCGACCGTTGGAGGACTTTGTACCGCAATGCCAATCGTATGATTGAAAAAGCACGTCAGGTTATTGACGACCCCACAATCAAAGCAAAGTCACCAGAAAAAAAGAATGCTAACCGAGACCATTATCTTGGTGTACGACAACGGGAATTACTAACAAACGATGGTTCCAACTCTCAATCGGAATTTTATATTTTCAGGTATTTAGCAGCCGAAGGATTTCTTCCGGGTTATAACTTTACCCGCTTGCCGGTACGTACATTTATTGGAAGTCGCGATAAAGGAGAATACATTTCACGACCAAGGTTTGTGGCACTTAAAGAGTTTGGTCCCAATAACCTTATTTATCACATGGGTAACAAATTCAGGGTAAACAGAATGATGTTACCGGACTCGGAAAGTACTACCCATGAACTTAAAATTAGTAAAACCACTGGTTATGTCTTCCTCGACCAGGAAGGAGCAGGAGTTAACAACGACCCAATTACGCATGTTGCTTTGAACAATGAAGATAAAGTTGAAGTAAACACCAATCTTCTGGAGTTAAGCGAAAGTCAAACAAAAGTAACTGAGCGTATTTCGTGCGAAGAAGAAGAGCGTACTTCATCCGGTTATAGTATTGAACAGTATTTTTCATTTGGAGATGGTTTACACAAAACAATCGTTTCAAAACTGTCGTACGACGGTGAATTATTGGTTGAAATGCGCTATGGCCCGTCAGCAAGACTCTTGCAATTAAATCGGAAATGGAGACGATCTAAACCAGGTGATGACAATGGTTACGGGATAGGCATGCAAACCGGATTCTGGAAAAACAAACCAGAAGAAGAATCGGAAAATGAAAAAGACCCGGTTCGTAAAGTTCATATCTACACAACCGATACTGCCGATGCACTATATATTCAGCCGGTGAAAGCGCTTGGCTTGGAGGAAGAAGGCGTAATTACACTTACTTATGCTTTAAAACGTGCCATCGAAAAGTCATTCCAAATTGAAGAAAGTGAACTCGGAGCATGGAATATGGGAAGTGGTGAACATGCCAACATTCTCTTATTCGAAGCTGCAGAAGGAAGTTTAGGAGTTCTTTCAGAATTAATCAGTAATACGGACAGGCTGAAAGATGTATTAAAAGAAGCTTCTAAAATTTGCTACTTCAATCCGGAAACAGGAGAAGATGAAAAACCGGGTGCACCCCGAGCTTCTTACGATGATTTATTGTCGTATTACAACCAACGGCACCATGAAGTAATTGACCGTGCATTGATTCAAAAACCACTGAAATTACTTTTCGATGCTAATATTGAGGTATTAAGCAAAAAAACATCGCCCTACCACAAGCAATTTGAACAGCTTTTGGAGGCTTACGATAAAAACTCATCTACTGAATTGAAGTTTGTAAATTATTTGCACAACAAAGGACTGGCGTTGCCAGACAAAGCACAGGTGAATCTTAAAGACTACTACATTTCTGCCGATTTTGTGTACGAAAGTTTTGAAACAGGCTTACCTACATTTGTGTTTGTGGATGGTTCCGTTCACGACAAACCAGAAATAATTGAGAAAGATAAAAAACAACGTGATTTACTAATTGATGCCGGACACGATATTATTGTGTGGCGATACGACCAACCATTGGACGAGTTAGTAGAACAACGTAAAGACATATTTAAAAAGGTTAATGATGATTAACACAGACCATAAACCAGGCACTTTAATAAACTACCGGGGAAGAGATTGGATTGTAATGCCGTCCGACGATGTTGAGGTATTAACCATTAAACCTCTTGGGGGGTCTGATGAAGAAACAACTGGTATCTTTTTACCTTTGAAAATACCAAATCAGAAGATTAAGAATACAGTAATCGAATACCCAACGATAAAAGACATCGGCGATTTTGAATCGGCCAAAGTGTTGTTTCATGCTTCGCGTTTGAGCTTTCGAAATGCATCGGGGCCTTTCAGGTGTATGGGGAAATTATCATTCCGCCCACGTTCTTACCAGGTTGTGCCCTTGGTAATGTCGTTAAAACAAGAGGTAACACGTTTACTGATTGCTGACGATGTAGGTATTGGTAAAACCGTAGAAGCTTTGATGATTTTGAAAGAGGCCATTGAGCGAGGCGAAATCAAACGTTTTGCGGTAATTTGTTTACCCCATTTATGCGAACAGTGGAAAAGTGAATTAAAAGATAAACTGGATATTAATGCTGAGATTATTCGCTCTTCTACCATAGCTTCTTTAGAGCGTAAGTTACCCGACTTAAACACAAGTGTATTCAAATATTTTCCACATCAGGTAATATCAATCGACTACGTAAAACAGCCCTCAAAAAAAGGAATTTTTTTAACCGATTGCCCTGAGTTTATTGTGGTTGATGAAGCACATACCTGTGCTATGCCGGCTGGAGCCAAATCAAAAAATCAGCAACAACGACACAGTCTTTTAAGCAATATTGT
Organism: Draconibacterium sp.; assembly: GCA_041583785.1. Lineage (GTDB taxonomy): Bacteria > Bacteroidota > Bacteroidia > Bacteroidales > Prolixibacteraceae > Draconibacterium. Next base: position 25,211 of record JBFHFE010000016.1, read on the forward strand.
GGAAGATGAGAAACGCCACCTCCTGTTACTAACCGCAACCCCACATAGTGGGAAAGACACAGAGTTTAGGTCGATATTAGGATTATTAAACCCGGAGTTTAAGAAGATTGACTTTGAAAACATTACTCCAAAACAGCGTCAGGAGATAGCCAAATATTTCGTTCAGCGTAAAAGAGCCAATATAAAACGATGGCTTAATGAAGATACTCCTTTCCCCGACAGGGAAACAAAAGAGATTGGATACAAACTAAATGCCGCCTATCATAACTTTTACATGGAAGTGTTGACTTTTGCGCAGGGATTAACGCGTAAAACCAGTGGTCCAAAAGGAGGGATGACGCACTACTGGGCTGCACTGGCCTTGTTACGTGGTGTGATGTCAAGTCCTTTGGCAGGTTTGGAAATGCTAAAAGCACGCAGAGCCAAAAGCGCAGAATTGGAGACAGAGGAGATTGAGAACCCATTGTTCAGGGGAGAATTGCTTGAATCGGATGTGGTAGAAACCAATTTAATGGAGAACATTGAGTTTCAGGAATCGGAAATCAATCAAATTGACAGCTTAATTGTTCAGGTTGAAAATTTAATGTCCCTGAAAGCGGACAGAAAAGCAGCCATTGCTGTAAATCAGGCAAAAGAGTGGGTTAAAAACGGAATCTACCCGATTATCTTTTGTCGCTACATAGCCACTGCTAAATACCTGGGAGACTTAATTAAAGCTGAACTTCCGGGCAACGTAGATGTGCAAACCATTACTTCCGAATTTGCCGATGAGCAGCGGAAAGAGATGATTGACCAAATGGGGAAAAGTACCAAAAGGGTATTAATTGCTACCGACTGTCTTTCTGAAGGGATTAACTTACAGGAACATTTTACAGCTGTACTGCATTACGACCTGCCCTGGAATCCAAACCGCTTGGAACAACGGGAAGGACGTGTGGACAGATACGGGCAAGTTGCTGATATCGTTCATGCTTACTTACTCTGGGGCGAAGACAATCCCATTGATAAAGTGGTATTAAAAGTATTGATTAAAAAGGTCAGGGATATTCAAAAAGCTACCGGTGTTTCCATTGTAATTGGAGAGGAAAATCAATCCATTATGGATTCGGTATTAAAAGAAGTTCTACTCGACCCAAGCAAAAGTCATAATCTCGATTCGCAGATGGCTTTGGATTTTGACGATGAAGTTTCGGAAGCAAATAAAGTAATCACCAACCAACTTGAGCTGGCGAAAGTAAAAGCCGAAAAACTCCGTAGTATTTTTGCACACGAAAGTATCGACCCGCATACCATTGAAACCGAACTAAAAGAAGTGGATGAAGTAATTGGGGATGTGAATACGGTTGCCGATTTTGTGGTGCAAGCCGTACGCACTTTGGGAGCAAGTATAAAAAAGGAAAAGGATGGCTATTTGCTCGACCGTTTTAACTTACCCGAGCATTTAAAAAGAACACTTCCCGATACCGATTTAATACCCATCAGTTTTGTTTCGCCTACACCGCGAGGCAAAGTATATGTGGGCCGAAACCATAAGTTTGTGGAACAACTCAGTCAGTTAATGATGGCTTTGGCTTTCGAACCAAAAGCCGATTCCGGTAAGGTAGCGCGTTCTGCCGTAATACAAACCGACAGTGTGAATTCTCGAACAATAATCGTTCAGTTTAGGGTGCGAAATGTAATTAAAGAGGCACAGCGAAATAAGGAGTTAATTGCCGAAGAAATGTATTTGTGGGGCTACAACGGAAATGGAGACAACCGCAAAATTTTGGATTACACGGCTTGTAAAAACTTACTGTTGAAAGCGGAAAGTAGTCAGAATATTGCTTACGAAAGACAACAGCAATTGTTTACCGAGTTTGAACAGAACTACGACAATTTAAGAGACGATATTCAAACCTTAGCCGAAATACGTGCCGAGAACTTGGTTGAAGCGCATGGACGTTTTAAAGAGCTGGTTGGAGGCCGGAGATACGAAGCGGTTTATCCCGTATTACCACCCGATGTAATGGGCGTTTATGTATTGTTACCAAAACCTAAAGCCATCTACTAACATGAACTTTTCAAGCATAAACATACAAGGAAACATTGTATCGTCGGAGATACTGGATAAGATACGTACCGAAGAGAATTTTCATCATCAAAAACCCGAAGCCTTTGGTTTGGCCCGGGGTGCATCGTTACGCGATGAAATTGGAATGGCATGGGCACTTTTACGCACCCATTGGCAGACCTATAAAAAACGTTTGGAGATGATGCCGGAGCATGATTCCGGTACTTCCTTAACACGTAAAAACTGGATATTACCTTTCTTAAACGAATTGGGTTACGAGGTTTCTCTTGAAGCCAGAAAAGAGATAGATGGAAAGTCGTATGCCATTAGCCATGGAGCGAATAACCGCGACGACTTCCCCATTCATATTATGGGCTACAAAGACAATCTGGACAAACGCCGCGAAACCGGTGGGCCACGTCTGTCGCCACATGCATTGGTGCAGGAATACCTAAACAACACCGAGCATTTATTTGCCTTGGTAACTAATGGAAAACAGTTGCGTTTATTGCGCGATGCCACCCGTTTGGTACGCATGAGTTACCTGGAGTTCGACCTCGAACGTATGATGGAAGAGGAATTGTATTCCGACTTTTCTATTCTTTACCGCGTATTGCATGTTAGCCGTATGCCCGAAAAGAAGGATGAAGGGCCGGAATCTGTTATCGAGTTCTATCACCAGGAAAGTCTGGCTTCCGGTTCGCGTATTCGCGAGAAGTTAAGCGAAGCGGTGGAAGAGAGCATTAAAACCTTAGCCAATGGATTTTTGCTGCATCCAAAGAATGAAGTGCTGGTGCAACATTTTGCTGAGAATAGAATTTCTGCGGATAGCTACTACATGCAACAATTGCGTTTAATTTACCGCATTTTGTTTCTGATTGTGCTGGAAGAACGTAAACTGATTTACCCTAACCAGTTGGATGAAGCGACAGCCCGTTTACGAAAAATTTACTTTAGCTATTACAGTATTGAACGCTTACGCAAACTCACCGAAAACCAGGTGTATATTGATGGCGACAAAACAGACTTATGGCAAGGTTTAAAAGCAACCTTTTTATTGTTCGAAGAAGGCAGTATTGGCGAGAAGTTGGGCATTAAGCCTTTGGGTAGCGGAATCTTTTCTTCGGATGCAATTGGCATGCTTTCAAGCCTTGAAATGAATAACCGCGACTTGCTTAAAGTACTACAAAACTTAACCACTTTTTACAACGAACAAAAGCAGTTGGTGCGTGTAAACTATTCCGATTTAGATGTGGAAGAGTTTGGTTCGGTATACGAAGGATTACTGGAGTACGACCCTAAAGTTGAACGAATAGGTTCGCGCTGGGAATTTAGTTTTGTACAAGGCGACAAACGTTCCAGCTCCGGTTCGCACTATACTCCCGAGGAACTGGTAAAACCACTGATAAAACACTCACTCGATTATATTATTGCAGATAAAGTAAAGTTGAGTGAGGAGCAAAAAGCAAATGGTGAATGGAAACAAGTGAAGGAAGTTGCCCCTCAATTAGAGCATCAGCTAAATACACTCATAACTAATCTCACTTACCAATATGAAAACATATCGCGATTTAACCATCTGGAATACAGGAATAGAGATAGCCACCCTGATTTACCAATTAAGCAACTCATTTCCCAAAGACGAATTGTATGGAATGACTTCGCAGTTGCGCCGGGCGTCAGCTTCGGTTCCAGCCAATATAGCGGAGGGCTGGGGAAGGAACAACAACAAGGAATTCAATCATTATCTTCGGATAGCCAACGGGAGCCTGAAAGAAGTGGAGACACATCTGATTCTTTCGGAAAAAGTGGGGCTTTGCAGGGAGGAAAAGATAAAGCCCATATTAGAAAAAGCAGACATTCTCGGAAAACAGATTCTGAGTCTTCAACGCTCCATCTTAGCGAGAAACAGTTAGCTGCCCTTTGGTCAGTTTTGCCACACGAAACGCGCCATTCGCTACTCGCCACTCACCATTTACTTTCTATTACCGTCTGCGATGTAGCTTGCGGCTCTGGACATATTCTCTTATCGGCAGCACGCAAAATAGCAACCGAGTTAGCCAGTATTCGTGAAGGTGCAGAACAGCCCTCTCCTACCTATTACCGCACTGCTTTACGCGATGTAATTAAAAACTGTATTTATGGGGTGGATTATAATCCGCTGGCTGTAGAGCTTTGTAAAGTGGCCCTGTGGCTGGAAGCACATAACCCGGGCGAACCACTAAACTTTTTAGACCACCATATTAAATGTGGAAACTCTATTGTAGGAGTTGCACATATTGAGGATTTACAAAATGGGATTGCTGATGAAGCATTTAAAAAGCTTCCAGGCGATGACAACAATACAGTTAAATACTTTAGAGAAAAAAATAAAAAAGAACGTAAGGAATTAGCAGGACAGTTTAAAATTGACCGAGAAGCAGATGTAAATAATAGAGTTGAAGAGGTAACGGTAAGTTATGGAGAAATTACTAAAATGCCTGAACTCACACCCTCTGAAGTTGAAGCAAAAGCAGTAGCCTATCAGAAACTCACTACAGGTTATGGTTGGATGCGTCTTCAACAATTAGCTGATATGCAAATAGCTCAGTTTTTTATCCCAAAAACAGAAGACCACTACAATAAGATTGTTACCGATGGAGATTTTAGAACGTGGCTAAATGGCAAACACCAAATTACAGGACAAGCACCTGCTTGCGCTGGAGGTACAGCTGCAAAAAAACGATTTTTTCATTGGTTTTTACAATACCCAACAGTAATGCAAAATGGAGGATTCGACTGTATTTTAGGTAATCCACCGTTTCTGGGAGGACAAAAACTAACCGGAACATTTGGAAATCCTTTTGCTGAATTTGTAAAACACCAATATGCTCCAATTGCTAGTGTTGATTTGGTAACCTATTTCTTTCGTAGGATTTATAATATTATAAAACGTAAGGGTTTTTTATCTCTCATTTCTACAAATACAATTGCACAAGGCGACGCTAGGGTTGGTGGATTATCTGTTATTTATGAAAAAGGAGGAACCATTAATCATGCCATTCGTTCAATGAAATGGCCTGGATTAGCAGCGGTAGAAGTCGCTTTGGTTACAATCCATAAGGGGCAATGGAATAGGAAATATACTCTTGACCAAAAGGAGGTCTCTCAGATTACTTCTTATCTTGATGACTCAATTCCATTGGGTGACCCTTATACTCTGAAGGAAAATAAAGGAAAAAGTTTTCAAGGTAGTATTGTGTTAGGGAAAGGATTTGTTCTTACTCCAGCAGAGGCACTAAATCTCATCAAGAAAGACAAAAAAAACAATGATGTATTATTCCCATTTTTAACTGGTGATGACTTAAATAACCAAATAGACCAAAGTCCAACACGATGGGTCATAAATTTTCAGGATTGGCCTTTGCGCAGGTATACAGTAACGGAATGGAATTTTCTAAGCGATATAGTAAAGGATGATTTGGAGAAAAAAATAGAAAAGAATAGTGTTATTGAAATTGCCCCTCCAGATTATGACAATAAAGTTGCCGGTGACTATCTTGAATGTTTGAGTATCGTTGAAGAATTTGTAAAACCAGAAAGGCAAAGATGGAAAACGGATTCTCTAGGAAATGAAATAATAGGAACTTATGCTCTGAGAAAACCGTTACCTGAAAGATGGTGGCAACATGGAGAAAAGCGTCCTGCGTTATATTCCACTATTGCAGATTTGAATCAAAATGCAATTATCAATCGCTATTCAAAGACTTTAGGAGTAATTTTTAGTGAAATTAAAACTGTTTACTCAGATTCCATTTATGTTTTTGCTGAAAGTAGTTTTAACTTTTATTCAATATTTACTTCTTCAATACATGATGTTTGGGCATGGAAGAATAGTTCTACGATGGGAACGGGTACAATAAGATATTCTGGGACAGATTCTTTTGAAACCTTTCCATTTATTAGTTTAGAAAATGAAATTCTTTGCAGATTGGGGGAGAATTACAATAATCATCGGCAACGTTTAATGCAGAATATTCAACATGGGTTAACCAAAACTTACAACGCCTTCCATGCCAAAGAACTACAATCTTTCGTAAGGAATAAAAACTTAGAAGGCAAAATAAAAAAAGAGGTTGAAAAACAATACGGCAAAGAGGTATGGTATTTATGGAACCACCTACAAAAAACAGAAGGAACTTGCACTTGGGAAGAAGCAGTGGAAGGAATAGAAGAGTTACGCCGTTTACACAAAGAAATGGACAATGCAGTTTTGGAAGCCTACGGCTGGCACGAGGACACCGAAAAATGGGGCAAAGCCATTAACCTGGCTCACGATTTTTACGAGGTAGATTACCTCCCCGAAAACGACCGCATACGTTACACCATTAGCCCAACAGCCCGCAAAGAAGTTCTCAAACGCCTGCTCCTACTCAACCACGAACGCTACGAAGAAGAAATACAACAAGGTCTGCATAAAAAAGCAGATGTGGAGAAATTCTATGCCGATAAAGGAGAACCAGTTCCTCCCGGCACCCAATACTGTGATAAAAAAGCAAGCGCATATAAAACCAAAAGTAAAGCCGCTAAAGCGAAAGAGGCTAAAGGTGGTTATGGGCAACAGGAGTTGTTTTAAAAAAAGCTACAATTTCGAAGATGTATAAATCAATAAAGAAAATTAAAAGAATCTAACCTAAAGAAAACCTAAATATGATAAAACCAATAACAAGAATGATAGAAAGATTAGAGTCTAACAAGGGAGATTCCGATTTAGCATATTTTTATGATTTACTGCTGTTAGGAGAACAAGTAACAAAAACGATAACTCTTTTTCTTGTTGCATCACTGAACGAAGACAATGAAAGAACACAATACCGAAATGAACATTTTTTAACTAGAGCAAGTGCGATAGGGGATTTCTCTAAAACAATTGATGATATTTTGATTGGACCGACGTCGCAAATTTTATCGTCAGCAATTAGAGATTATGAATTTAAAGAATTAACTCAACGAGTTAAATATGGAACATGGCAATACGAGGCACTTACTTTGTTAGATGAGTGTTTAGTTTCTTTTAAAATTCAACATGACAAGCTTGGAGTGAAAGTTCCGCTTCGAAATTGGTTTCATCTGTTCACATTGCTTCGCAACAAAACCAAAGGGCATGGTGCTCCAAAATTTGAAACATGCTCTGCTGCTTGTAATAATCTCGCAAAATCAATAAACTTACTAATTGAGAATATTACTCTTTTTAATAGACCATGGGCTTACTTTTACCGTAACCTATCAGGCAAATATCGTATTTCATATTTGTCCCAAAATTCAACAGAATTTGATAAACTAAAAAAAGAAAATAAGGAAAATTACGAAAATGGCATCTATTGTTTGATTGATAGTCCACGAAAGATTAAACTACTTTATTCCAACTCGGAGCTAACTGACTTTTATTATCCGAATGGTAATTTTTCAGAAGATAAGTTTGAAACTATTTCATATACTAGCGACGACCGAGTACAGCGTTGTGGTAAGTCATATATAAATCCAGTAACGGCACTTCCAAAATCAGATACTGAAGGATTATCTCAGCTAAATGTGCTGGGAAATTGTTTTACAAATATACCAATCCAAAATGATTACTATGTTAATAGAAAGGAGTTGGAAGACGAACTTCGACAGGTAATTTTAATGGTCGACAGATTCCCTATCATAACTTTGAAGGGTAGAGGTGGAATTGGGAAAACTTCACTGGGAATTCAAGTAATTTCAGAAATTGCTAAGACAAAACGATTCGATTTAATAATATGGTTCAGCGCTAGGGATATTGATTTACATTTAGAAGGGCCAAAACAGGTACAGACAAAAGTTCTTAACCAACAAGACATATCGCGTGATTATTGTAAATTAATGTATCCAGATAGATTAATAAAAGACAAAGTTAGCTTTTTTTCTGATGAACTGACTAAGAATTCATTAGGAAAGGCTTTGTATATTTTTGATAATTTTGAAACGATAACAAATCCTGTTGAAGTATTCGAATGGATTAATACTTATATCCGAAATCCCAATAAAGTATTGATTACTTCCAGAATTAGTCGAAATTTTAAGGCAGACTATCCAATAGAGGTTACAGGGATGAGCGATACGGAGTGTAAAAATTTAATTCAAGCCTATTCCAAAAAGTTTGGTATCGATAAAATTCTTACTGAGAAGTACATTGATGATTTAATTAATGAATCTGATGGACATCCTTATATTATTAAAATCTTACTTGGAGAGGTAGCCAAAACAGGGAAAATAAGGAATATACAACGTATTGTTGCTGAAAACGAAAAAGTCTTATCTGCTCTTTTTAAGCGAACCTTTAATACGCTTGCTCCAGCAGCAAAGCGCGTTTTTCTAACTCTATGTAGTTGGAATTCCGCAATTCCTCAAATTGCCATAGAAGCAGTTTTGTGGCGTCCTGAGAATGAAAAAATTGATGTACAAGGAGCTATTGATGAATTGCAGAAGAGTTCTTTTATTGAGCTTCTTTATGATGATGAAGAAACATTTGTAAATGTACCCCTTGCTGCTTCAATTTTCGGAAAAACGGAGCTTGAAGTATATCCTGAAAAATTAAAGATATTAGATGACAGAAAACTATTAATAGAATTTGGCGCAAGTAATTTCAAAAATATTAGTAATGGTTTAGCTCCTCGAATTGAACGAAAATTTTCTGAAGTTGCAAAGAGAATTAATTCAATAAAAGAATTCAAAAAGGAACTACCAACATTAGAATATATTGCATCTCGTTACCCGAAGTCTTGGCTTTACATTTGTGATATATACCTTGAGTATGGAGATTTTGAAGGAGTCAAATATGCCTTAAGAGAATTATTAAAAACATCCATGCCTGGTGATGAGAAAGCTAAGTATTGGTTTAGGCTTGCCGATATTTGCAAAATAACGAAAGACTGGGATGGAGAAAGTCATTCACTATCTGAACTAGCTATGATTTCAGGAATAAAATTTGAACTAATTAGTGAATGTGCTAATAGAATAAACAACTATTTCTATTTCCATCCTGAAGAAAAACAAGTAGAGTACAAGCAAATTTTGTTGGAAAAGGTGATCGATATTATGAAGAAACGAATTGATGAGGCTAATCCAACGGATTATTCCAGACTTGCCTGGTTACTTCTTAATAATAACAATCCAGCATTGGCATTGGAATATGTTGAAATAGGACTACAAAAAGACTCTTCAAATTCACATTGTCTCCGCTTGAGAAGAAAATTGATGTTTGTTAATTAACAAAGTGAATATCAACGACTAAATACCAAATCATCAATTGATAATCTTATTGATGATTTACGAGTTGGGAAACTAAAGAATTCGTCATTGTAATTAATATTACAAGCCATTAAATCATGGGACACTTGTGAGTTTTATTGCGACACCACACCCTTGATTAATTAAAAATTTCGGAGGAAACCATCCTCTTCTAAACAAAAAGAATGAGCATATTTCCCACTGTATTACGTATACTTCCTACCAACCAGATATTGGATTTCGGTTTGATTTGTGCCAGTGCTCTGCGCTCAATCAAGGCACATGTTTTTTTCTAAAGCCTGAGTTTCTGCGTGAGGAGTTTGTGTAGTTTGCTGACCTTATGTTCTGGTATTATTTCACGCACCTTCTTAAGCCAGTCAAAAAAGAGAATATTGATTGAATAAATAAAAACCTAAAAAATTGAGTTATGATTATTACAAGCTTCCTGCCTTTTCTTCCTGTTGTTATTTCTGCTATGGTGTATTTGGCGATAATATTTGGCATACTTTATTTGATTTATAAATGGGTGAATAAATTTATCGCTTTAAAACAAGAGCAAAATGACTTGTTGAGAGAGATAATAAATAAGATGGAATCGAAATAAAAAAGCAGCATACATTAAAGTACATTTTTCCGAGCGGAGTTTGTGTGGTTTGCAGCTGCGGATTCTTGCATTGCTGTTCATATCCTTGCGGACAGGAATGCTCATCGAAATTCGCACTTCAGCATATACAACCCAATATTTAATTAATACTAATCCATATACAATTGCGGTGTTTAATGTCGTTTCAAAATGAAGTATTAAGGCAATTACATTTGTCGCCTTGCAGAAAGGGAAAATTTGCCCGAAAACGGTATTAACCTTGACGATTTTGAACTCATTAATTTAAACAAGCATCTGGTTTGCAAGTATCGTAGGTATGCTGAATCGTTTTTCGATGGAGTAGGGTAGAACGATATCTCCCTTAAATCCCGTCAAAGTTACCTCGTCGTCCGGAAAAGTCAAGGGCGGCTGGTAGTGTTTATTTTTTGCCAGCCGTCCTTCGGAGCTGTTCAGTTTTTTACTGCGCACACTTCGTAAAAACTGACATAGCCCCTTGACAAGAATCCATCCGGCTCAATGGCATGCGCCAAAATTTAATGGCGTGCCAGAATAGCACTGACTTCAGCCTCAGTGTGCCGTAATAAATCCCAAGGGCATGGGTGGATTCAATGAAAAGATTTGATATTTACGAAACAGTTACCAACCTGATTGTAGAGCGTTTGGAAGCAGGTGTTGTGCCGTGGCAAATGCCCTGGAAAACTGCCAGTGCCATTCCTAAAAACCTGGTTTCTAAAAAGTCGTACAGAGGTTTTAATTTCTGGTATTTGCTGAGTTTTGGTTTCGAACGTCCCTATTTTCTAACCTTTAACCAGACAAAACAATTGGGTGCTTCGGTACGAAAAGGTGCCAAATCGTATATGGTTGTGTTCTGGAAAATGGTGGAATACGAAAAAGATGATAAAAAGGAAGAGATACCAATGCTTCGTTATTACCGGGTTTTTCATATTGATGATGTTGAAGGAATTAAGCCCGACAAAATTCCTGTAGATAAAAATCATGACCACGAATTTGACCCAATAGCCACCTGCGAACAGTTTATTGAGTTTTGGAGCGATTCGCCCAATATCAAACTGGGAATGAACAACGCCTGTTATATTCCTTCGCTTGACGAGATACATATGCCCAATCCGCGTACTTTTTTTAAGGATGAAGAATATTATTCATGTTTGTTTCATGAGGCAGTACACAGTGTTGGCCATCGCAAACGATTAAATCGTCATGAACGATACTCCAGTCTGAATTTTTCCGGTAACGACTATTCGCAGGAAGAATTGGTTGCCGAAATGGGAGCTGCTTACCTCTGTGGAATTTGCGGTATTGAAAATGCCACCATCGATAACAGTGCTGCTTACATTCAAGGCTGGTTACAGAAATTGAAAAATGATAAAAAGTTTATAGTTATGGCTTCGGGCTTAGCGCAAAAGGCGGTTGATTATATTCTGGACCATCAGGATGCGAATCCTAAAGCTGCCAGAATTCCTAAAAAGAAAAAGAGGAAATTAACTTCTCTCACAATGGAATTCTGATTCTTCAGTTAATGAAGCCCCCAAATCTTTTTTCGTAGTCATCAGGTTGGCGCTATACCGCTGATGGTTTACTTCAATTCTTAATTCTTATCCACGGTTAAAGGCTTGCTGCACTACAAAAAAAATGCATTGCTAATTTTCAAATTGTTTCTTTTGTCAACCTCAGTAGTGTTGCCAAATTAACAGCGTTCATGCGGTCCTCTTCCATCAGTTATTTATTTGCTTAACAGATTTAGAGCAAGACATGAATTGTGTTCAGAATTTCATCTCTCGATGAAAAAGGTCAATAACTCAATTTTATCATTAAAAGCGGGGGAGGCCTCTTAAAGAGGTTGCCCAAGGATATAGTTCTGTTGCTCTATCTTTTACCGTATATTTTCATGTTCCCGTTTTTACTTTGTTTACCAGATGTCGTTTAAAAACTGTTCTCTATTAGTACAGAGTTTAGTGAATGAAGCGTGCGTACCAATTAGTTTTACCAACAGATGTATTTCTAGTCCCCATAATATTTCTGGCTTGCAATCCGGTATTCGTTTCCCAAAAATATTAAAACCAAATTTGCTTGATTCGTGTCCAGGAATATCGTCAGAATTAAACGTTCTTACAATATTCAGGTAGTTAATAATTAGGTCTATTTTTGTTTTTTCGATTCCAATTTTGATTGGAGCTGCTTAATATCGTCCGAAATCTTTTGATCCAGAATCTTAGCATAAATTTGAGTTGTTTTCAGATTTGTGTGCCCTAGAATTTTAGACACCGTTTCAAGAGGTACTCCATTACTCAAAGTAACAGTTGTTGCAAAAGTATGCCTTGCCATATGCATGGTAAGTTCTTTGTTAATTCCGCATATATCAGCCAGTTCTTTTAAGTAACTATTCATCTTTTGATTGGTTAAAACCGGTAATAATAATCCCTTTACCAGGTATTGAGGAGTGTTCTTATATTTCTCTAGAATGGTCTTTGCCTGAGGAAGAACAGGTATTCTGCAACGATTATTGGTTTTAGTTCTGTCAATAAAAATCCAGTCATTTTCGTCTATTCCTTTACGAAGGTGATCTTTGTGCAGTTTGGCAATGTCGGAGTAGGAGAGACCTGTATAACAGGCAAAAACGAATATATCCCGAATTGCATCCAGTCGAAGGATCTTGATTTCCTTATCTTGAATGGCGCTTAATTCCGAAGCTGTTAAAAACTCTCGATTTGTTTCGGCAAGAGGAACTTTGTATTTGGAATAAGGATTTTTGTGGATTAATTCCATCGAAACTGCTAAGTTAAGTACTCGTCGGGTATGTTTATGGTAGTTCCAGGCAGTGTTCTGATGAACCTTATGCACTTTCTTTAAATATACATCAAAGGCTTCAAGAAATTTGTAGTCAACCTTTTCAACCGGGTAATCCTTTCTTTTGCTGAATTTTTTAACAAATTCACCGAGCCTTTTTCTAGATGATTTATAATGTTTGTAAGTCTCCTTTGAGTAACCTCTTCCAAGTTTATTCTGCATATTGTCGAGGTAATAATCAAATACCTTAAGAATTCCTTCACTGTCTTCTATGTTTCTTATTTTGTTTTTAATGGTAATAACATCAAAATTTTCTCCTGTTGATCTGAGTTGGTTGTAATGATCCTGAATTTCATTTTGAATTTTATTAAGTCTGTTATTGAGAATTCGGGTTGTTTCATTTCTTCCACTAAATTTTTGTCCTGCTTCATCCCAATTATCCGGGTGACAATAGATACCGGTAGAAAGTTCCACTCGTTTAGAATTTAGCGTAAAGCGCACATACACTGGTATTTCTCCGTTGTTTTTTTGTCTCGCTTTTTTCACAATAAAGTTAATTGTCAATCTCATCTTTTTTCATTTTAAGGTTAAAGAAAAAAATTGGTCTCGATTGTTGCTTAAAACTACCCTTTTTGGGGCTTATTTTCAAGAGCAAATCGAGTCAATTCGTATCAATTTAAATGTTGAAATAGAGAGAGTTATGAGAATTGCCGAGACTGGTTTGTAATAGATAAGCAGTAGTCTCGATAAAGTCTCGCTTATATTGACTTTTTTTGTGCTTTTTTGATGTTTCTGGAAAATAAAAAAGCACTTAAATCATTGATTTTAAGTGCTTTTGATTTTCTTTGGTTTTTCCAAAGTGCCCAGTAAAGGACTCGAACCTTCACGTCCATAAGGACACTAGTCCCTGAAACTAGCGCGTCTACCAATTCCGCCAACTGGGCTTGTGGGCTGCAAATATATAAAAAAATCCGTCTTCCGAACACTGCCAGCCAACGGATTTTTAATTCTTTTTTTCAATTTAAATCATCCTGATTTGATCGGCACTGGTAATTTTCTCGCAGTACTTACATTTTAATGCAATGGGATCGTTGCTAATCACTTTAAAACAGGTTGTTATCAATTCGTTGTTGGTAATGCATTTGGGATTAAAGCATTTTACAATCCCTTTAATTACATCGGGTGTTGCAACAATTTTTTTCTCAACAACTTCGTAATCTTTTATAATATTCAGTTTTGCGTGTGGCGCAATCAAAGCGATTTTGTTAATTTCGTTATCTTCGAAAAAAGTATCTGTTACCTTAATTATTGCTTTGGCTCCTAGTTTCCCGCTTTCTAAATTTGTTCCAAAGGTAATTTGATTTTCAATTTTATCGAGGCCCAAAATAGCGATTACTTTAAATAAATTTTTAGCCGGAATATGGTCGATTACAGTACCATCTTTAATTGCACTTACTTTTAGTTTCAATTTTTTCTTTATGTTTTCCTTCATTTTCATCTTATTAAAATTGTTTGTTTTCTAAGGAATAAGATGGAACTCGCATGATTTTAATAAATCGCCTATGTGTGAATATTTCTCATGCTCGTTTCATTGAATCTTATTTAAGGTTCATTACGTGGGAAATAATCGCTTCGCGTGTAAATATACCATTTCGTGCCTGTTCAAAATAGTAAGCTTTTTCGTTGCTGTCAACATCGGTACTAATTTCGTTAACGCGTGGCAGTGGGTGAAGAATCCGAACATTGGGTTTGGTGCACTCAAGCATCGCATTGTTCAAAATATAAACGTTCTTCACTTTTTCGTATTCAATTGGGTCCGAAAAACGTTCTTTCTGAACGCGCGTCATGTAAATAATATCGGCTTCCGAAATAATGTTGGTAAACTCTTCATGTTCAAAGTATTTAATTCCTTTCTCTTTTAAATGATGTTTATAACCACGAGGCATTTCTAAGCTTTTAGGAGCGATAAAATTGAAAATAGGATTATTGAACTCCGACATGGCCTGAAGTAGCGAATGAACGGTTCGTCCGTATTTTAGGTCGCCTACCATGAAAATGTTCAAATTATCGAGTGTTCCTTGTGTTTTTAGTATGGAATATAAATCGAGAAGCGTTTGCGTTGGATGCTGGTTGGCACCATCGCCGGCGTTAATAACCGGAATGTCGGAAACCTCGGCAGCGTATCGCGAAGCTCCTTCCAAAGGATGGCGCATTACAATCAGGTCGGCATAATTGCTTATCATTTTTATAGTATCGTGCAAGGTTTCTCCTTTTGTTGCGCTCGAACTATCTGGATCGGCAAAACCAACGATCCGCCCTCCTAATCTGCTGATAGCTGTTTCAAAACTAAGCCGGGTTCGGGTCGACGGCTCAAAAAAAAGTGATGCAACAACTTTTCCCTTTAGAAGATCCTGATTTGGATTTTTCTCAAAATCTGCGGCTAGCTCCATAATTCGGAGGTATTCTTCTTTGGAAAAATCTGTAATTGAAATTAAATCCTTCTTCATTGCCTTAATTATTGATATTTAGAATTTATTCGGTAGAAAAAAAAGAAAACCAATATTTTAGGAATAAAATATTGGTTTTCAAGAATTAAAAAAAAAGCAGGGACTTTTTTGTGGAAGAGTACCGCTACTTTTATTAGTCGATTGATACAATAATAGGAAAATAGAACCTTCTTCCAGAGGATATTTTGGCCTCTTTCAAGAA
This sequence comes from Draconibacterium sp., assembly GCA_041583785.1. GTDB lineage: Bacteria > Bacteroidota > Bacteroidia > Bacteroidales > Prolixibacteraceae > Draconibacterium. Next base: position 40,669 of record JBFHFE010000016.1, read on the forward strand.
AATCAGTTAGGAATAACACACATTGTATCATATCTCAAAAATAATTAGTTTATAATATTTAAGGAAATTTTTTCATCCTACTTATTATCATTTTATTAACATTAGTTTATCTTAAACCAATTTGGTAATTGTAACCCCATATAAATCAGTAAAAATTTGAAATGCCTTGACGGCTTCTGTTTTGCGCACCGAAAAAATAAGTTGACATGATTCCTGAAAATTTGTTGAAATAATCTCCAGATTTTCTTTTTTAAGTGTATTCATTACCGAATTCAGAAGCGGATATTCAAATTTTAGTTCAAATTTCTTCTCAATAAGTTTGGTTTGAATATCAGCATTATTAAGTACCTCAATGGTGGCATTTTTATAGGCATTTATAAGTCCGCTAACACCGAGTAAAGTGCCTCCAAAATAACGAACCACTACAACCAGAATATTGGTGACACCGTAACTTTGTAATTGCCCCAATATAGGTTTGCCTGCTGTTGACGAAGGTTCGCCATCATCGTTGGCACGAGTCTTTATTTCTTCAGTCCCCAAACGCCATGCATAGCAGTGGTGACGGGCACTGTGGTGTTCTTTTTTTAGTTTCGAAATAATATCTTTTACTTCATCCTCATTTTTTAATGGATAAGCATACGAATAAAATTTACTACCCTTATCTTTAAAATAACCAGTACTTTCCTTTTCTATGGTTTGATATACGTCGTCGTTCATTACAATAAAAAATATAAACTTACAATAGCCAGTGCAATTCCTGCAAAATTAAATTTATTCAAGTTTTCTTTAAAAAGTAAGGTTCCTAAAAGTGATGTAAAGGCTACAATCGACATGTTGTTTATCGCAAAAACAAGCGAACTGTTCAGCCCGGATTTATTTAACGCACTAATCAGAAAATAAAGCGAACCAAAATTGGCACCTCCCAGCATAATTCCAAGAATAAGAGTAGAAGATTGGAATTTAATTCGCTTTTCTTTGTTAATAACTGAAATAATTACACCGCATATAAATGACACAAAAAATACGCTAATGGTATAAAGCGAAACTTCACTTTCCGAAATTTTTAGGGCCTGTACAAATTTTACAAGGGAGTCAACCATACCGCTGCCCAAAAATATTACAATGGGTAAAACAATATATAAGAGCTTGGTTTTGTTTACATCTTTTTTATAAACAGTAAGCACTACTGCGAGAGTGGCTGTTGCCAGTCCGATATATTTAATAGTTGAAATTTGTTCGTTAAAAAAGATCAATGAAAACAAAACCGGAAATACCAGTGATAATTTATTGGCAAGGGTAGTTACCGTAATTCCGGCTTTCTGAGCTGATGTACCGATTAGATAAAACATAGCGATGAACATGATTCCCAGCAATACCCCATAGGGGAGCCAATGGGCTGAATTTTGCAGCGAGTTACTGCTAAAAGGTTGGAAGAATACAAGTCCTAAAATGGCTGCTGCCAAATAGTTATAGCTTATCAGCGTGGAAAGTTTACATTTGTAGTTTTTCGCAACACGAAAAATTACGTAAATCATTGAAGAAGAGAAAATACACGATAAAAGATAGACCATTGTATTGTACAAAAAAGGCAGACGATTAAGTCTGCCTCTGCTTTACATTTTTAATTTCTTTTCAATGTCCTCAACAAATTGCCGGAAATTTTTGTCGGTTTCCTTCAGGTTATTTACTGTTTTGCATGCATGAAGCACTGTCGCGTGGTCTTTGCTTCCAATTTGCGCCCCAATGCTCGCCAGTGAATATTTGGTAAGGCTTTTGGAGAAATACATGGCAATTTGGCGTGCCTGAACAATTTCTCTTTTCCTGGTTTTGGTCTGAAGTGCATCAACCGGCATATGGAAGTAATCGCAAACAACCTTTGAGATGTATTCGATAGAAAGCTCCCGTTTCGAGTTTTTAACTAACTTATTAATAAGTTTGGCAGCCAGTTCAAGCGTAATTTCGCGTTTATTAAGCATCGATTGGGCGAGCAATGAAACCAATGCCCCTTCCAGTTCGCGCACATTGTTGGTTACATGCGATGCAATGTATTCCATTACTTCTTCCGAAAGTGTAATGCCGTCTTTGTATACTTTGCGGCGCAGGATCTCCATGCGTGTTTCAAAATCGGGCGTCTGTAAATCAGCCGTTAACCCCCACTTAAAACGCGATAGTAAACGCTGCTCCATCCCTTTTAGCTCAATGGGTGGCTTGTCTGATGTTAATATCAGCTGCTTACCCATTTGATGCAGGTGGTTGAAGATGTGGAAGAAAGTTTCCTGTGTTTTTTCTTTTCCTGCAAACTCATGAACATCGTCGAGAATAAGCACATCCACCATTTGGTAAAAATGCAGGAAATCGTTACGGTTATTATTACGCGTGGCCTCGGTAAATTGCGTTTGAAATTTATTAGCGTTTACGTATAATACAACCTTATCGGGAGAACGTTCTTTCACCTCAATTCCAATGGCATGCGCCAGGTGAGTTTTTCCCAAACCCGAGTTTCCATATATCATTAACGGGTTAAAGGCTGTTCCTCCCGGATTTTGAGACACGGCAAAACCAGCGCTTCGTGCCAAACGATTGCAATCACCTTCAACAAAATTCTCGAAGGTATTGTCTGGCTTTAATTGCGGATCAATCTGCAATTTTTGTATACCCGGAATAATAAACGGGTTTCTAATTGCCTTATCTTCGGTTTTTAACGGAACCGTTAGTGGCTTATTTTGGATTTTGTTATTATTATTAGTTGGGTAATTAACCGTGAACGGTTCATTACTGTGTTTATTACTTAGTACAACATTGTACTCGAGTTTCGCTCCATTCCCCAAAACCATTCGAAGAGTCTTCCGCAATATATCGATAAACTGCTCTTCCAGGTATTCGTAAAAGAAGGCGCTTGGTACCTGAATCGTTAAAACTTTATTTTCTAATTTAATTGGTTCGATTGGCTCAAACCATGTCTTAAAACTGCTGTTAGGAACGTTATCTTTTATAACGTTTAGACATTTATCCCATGCAGATCTGTATTCGTTGCTCATTTGCAATAGCTAGATATTGAGGTTCTACAAAAACTTTCCTAGTGATATTCCTGAGAACAAAATTTGCAAAAAAAAAGTGAAAAAAAAAATAGGACAACTATTGATTAAATGGTAATAAGTATATTGTTTTATCAATCAGTTATTTAAAACTTGCTTTTTTTTCAATGTTTTTAACACTCTGGTTATTAGTGTGTTGTGTTCAACGTTCTGACAGTTAATAAAATAACTGGTGGGTAGTAGTCGGTTTTCTTTTAAAGTTGACGTTTTTATCGATTCGAGATGCTTAATTACCGTATCGATTTTAATGCTTTTTTTAATTTTATCAACCGTCCGTTTTTAAATGCCACTATGGTCGACTCCGGAAATTTCATGCGTACTGTTTTGTGTATTTCTTCAATTTCTGAATAAGTTTTGGATGCTCCAATTAAATAAGAATAAACACCGTTGGCGTAATATTTTTCTACACCTTCTAATGTCTGAAATATGTCGCTATGCGAGTCAATTTCGTTTTTTGTGGATATAAGATGTATTTTAAATACAATGTCATTATTAGATGCATCGTCTTTTGTATTAATGTATACTTCTTTTCCAAAATTTAATGCTGAAAATTGAAGATAACGCTTCGGATTTTGTTGAATATCGCCAACAAGGAACACAAGGTTTTCGGCCAGAGCATTTATCGAGTTATAAAGTTCGTCGTTGTTTAAGAGCAATCCTGCAGTACTTTCATCATTGTTCAATTTTTCAAGTGTTGCAATGAGTTGTTCCGAAGCTATAGTAAGGTTACTAATCATAGGCGAAACCGAGATGTTTGAAAGGGTGTCGCTAAATGTGCTCAGGTTAAACATGATGGTTTCCAGATTCTGCGAGTTGTTTTTAAAAACAGTGGTTAATTTATCAAGGTTCGATATAATATGCTTAATCGTATCTTTTTCCGACGTTATAAGATCTTCAAGTTCGGCGGTAGTCGATTCGAGGTTATCCATGGTTCGGTTAAAGTTCGCAAAACTTTCTTTCAGGTTATCCCTTGCATCTTCATTTAAAATAACGGTAAGAACGGTAATGGCAGAATCGACCGTGCTTAATAATTCTTCTGCCTTCGATTTTAGGGGAAGAACCTGCAGGCTTACCTGTTCTTTCAGGTCGCTTTCAACGGCTCCCGGAATGGTATCATTCGACTGGTATAATTCTTTTTCGTTGCTGAAAATTATCTTTATTGAGCGCGTACCCATAATGTCGCTGCTTACTATTCGGGCAATTGAATTTACTGGAATATGAAATGAGGCATCAACTGAAAAGGTGACAAGAAGCCGCCCACTGTTGTCGGGCGCAAAGATAACATTGGTTACCTGTCCCACCTGATAGCCGTTAAGAGTGACTTTATTCGATTCTACCAGTCCGTCAACACGGTTATAGTATACATGATAATAATCGTTACGTTTAAATATGTCGTTCCCTTTTAAGTAGCTTAAGCCCCAAATTAAAACGGTTAACGAAAAAGTAATTAATACGCCAAGTTTTGTGTATTTTGATAATTTCATATTCGAAAAATACTGTTTTTATTGTAAAATTATCAATTCCCGTTGTTATCGACTGCTTTCCATAGCCTTTTTCACAGAAATTAACTTATCATCCTGGAATGCCACAACAAAAGCATTTTTATATTTCTTTCTTATTCTGTCTCTTTCCATATTTGCTTCTTCCAGTGAATTGAATTTCCCGGAAAAATAGCGGTTAAGGTTTGAAGCTTCTTGCCTGAATATATTTTTCTCGCCTTTAAAATTGTTGGGAGATGTATTGAGTTTCTTTTTTAAAGCCATAATCTGAACGGTAAAATAAAGGTCCGGTTCAGGTTTTGCTATCCCAGCGGGTTGGGAGCTTGAAAAACTTGTTGATTGTACTGTTTCTTTATCTGCTAATCTTTGTTTCGATTCACCAGGTAACGACTTAATTTCTGTTTCGTTTGTCATTGGCGAAACATCTTCGGTTACCATATAAAACTTACTCTTTTCCTCAATTTCGTCTTTATAGCTGCAAAACGCCCTGAAAATGGATGTCGCTAGTTTGGTTTGCCCATCATCACTCAATAAAAAACTGCGTTCGCTTGCATGACTTATAAAACCGGTTTCGATTAATACACTGGGCATGGTAGTTCTTCTTAATACCAAAAAACCAGCCATTTTTACGCTTCTGTCGATGCGTCTGGCATGTTCGCGAAATTCGTTTTGTATATTTGAAGCCAGCATTACACTCTGCCCCTGATATTCTTCCTGCATGGTTTCAAACATGATATACGATTCGGGCAGGTTCGGATCGAAACCTTCGTAAGTCGTGCTGTAATCGTCTTCCAATAAAATTACAGCATTTTCTTTTTTGGCTACTTCCAGGTTATCTTCGTTTCGGTGTAGTCCCAATACAAAAGTTTCAGTTCCTTGTACCGATTTGGAATCAACCGCGTTTACATGAATGGAAATAAAAAGGTCAGCAGCGTTTTTATTGGCTATGTCGGCCCTTTGGTGCAGAGGAATAAAAACATCCCTGGTTCGTGTATATATTACCTTTATTCCCGGATTACTGTTTTTAATCTGTTCTCCAAGTTTTAGGGCAATGTTAAGCACAATATCTTTTTCCTGGGTATTTCCGATTTTTGCTCCAGAGTCTTTCCCTCCATGCCCGGGATCGATAACTACCACCGAAATTTTTGTATTATCCTTTTCGGGGTGATAAAAGGGCAGACAATAACCTTCTGTAAAGCAAAAAGTAAGTATAATTAATAACAGGTATCTAATTTTATTTTTGTTCATTCTCTTCTCCTCTTCCTTCCTTATGTATTTTAACTGAACCAATAATTATCAGTTTTTAGTATCTCGCTTACTTTTTTTCTGTTTGTTTTTATTGGTACAAAGCTATTTCAACTGTAAAAATAGAAATATTAGAATTATTTTGCATTTATTAGGGTAATAGTATAGTCCATATTTCTATTTTTGTCCAGCCAAAGATGATTATTAATTCAGAAAATATTTTGTATAAAACAATAGTAACATATCTATTTATCATTCTCCCTTTTGTGCTATTCGGTCAGGAACCGGTAATTACACTTTCGGAGGAGAATGCAATCCCAATTGATACCTTGGGAAATAGAAGCGAGAATTTGGATAGCATACCCGCAGAAGCTCTGCTCGATAGTGTTGTATTGGATTCGGTTGATAAGCCTTTTCTTGATGACCCAATTTATTATAATGCCACCGATACTATGGTGGTTTCTATTGACGGACAGAAGGTGTATTTATATAACGAGGCAAAGGTAACTTACCAGAATATTGAACTGGAAGCCTATTATATTGAGCTTAATCTGGAAACAAAGGAAATATACGCGGAAGGGATTGCCGACTCAACCGGAGAGATGACTCAGAAACCCCTATTCAAGCAGGGGAATGAGGAATACGAGTCGGAAACCATGCGTTACAACTTTGATACAGAAAAAGCTTTTATTACAAAAGTAGTATCGCAACAAGGCGAGGGGTTTATTCTTAGCGAAAATACAAAGAAAATAGGAAAGGATGTATTCATAACAAAGGACGCCAAATATACAACTTGTGATGCCGATCATCCGCACTTTTACCTTCACTTATCAAAAGCCAAGGTTATTTCGAATAAAAAAATTATAACAGGGCCAGCCTATATGGTGCTGGAAGATTTTCCCATTTATTTTCCCTTTCTTCCATTCGGGTATTTCCCTAATTCGCCAACCTATTCGTCGGGTATTATTATACCAACATACGGAGAAGAGGAAAATCGTGGATTTTACCTGCGCGATGGAGGTTATTACTGGGCCGGTAGTCAATATTTCGATTTGGCTGTTCAGGGCGATATCTATTCGAAAGGTTCGTGGGCTACAAGCATTAATACAAATTATAAAAAACGCTATAAATTTAGTGGTAGTTTTGGTTTCGATTATGGATTAAACAAATACGGGGAGGAAAATTCGGAAGATTATTACGAATCGAAATCGTTTAAGGTAACCTGGTCGCATTCGCAAGACTCAAAGGCAAATCCAAACCAGTCATTCTCTGCCAGCGTAAATATGTCGTCGAGTAGTTACGAAAGAGAAAATTCTACAACTACTTCAGATTATCTGTCTACAACAAAATCATCGAGTATAGCGTACTCCCGGACTTTTGAAAATACACCATTTTCGGTTTCGGCTAACTTGCGGCAGTCGCAAAATTCAAGCGATAGTACCATGTCGTTGTCCTTGCCCGAAATGACATTTACGATGTCGAAAGTTTATCCTTTCAGAAAAAAAAACAGGAGTGGAAAACTAAAGTTTTATGAGAATTTTGGTATAAATTATACCGCAAACTTTAAAAACTATATTTCAACTCACGAAGATTCAATATTAAGTAGCTCGTTTGTAAAGGATTGGTCAAATGGAATAAAGCATAATTTGCCTATTTCGTTCCCCAGTTTTAACCTTTTTAAATATGTTAATTTCAGTCCAAGTATTAGCTACAGTGAAAAATGGTATTTTAAAAAGTATAACTACACTTACGAAGAAGATGCTGATTATGAGAATAACCCATCTTATGTCCCTAGTACCATTCGGATTGATACATTATTAGGGTTAAGCCGTGTGTACAGTTATTCCTACAGTTTAAGTTCTTCTACCAATTTATACGGTATGTATATGCCACGTAACCCTAATTCGCGGATTAAAGGGATCAGGCATAAAATGACTCCCACTATAAGTTTTAGTTACAAACCCGATTTTGGGAGGGAGAAGTTTGGCTTTTGGCAGGAAGTGCAAGAAGATTCTACAGGTGAAACCGGATACTACGATGTAAATTATGGTGGTATTTATGGAGGCTCGCCATCAAGGGGAGAGAGTGGTTCTATTGGTTTTTCGCTGAGTAATAACCTGGAAATGAAGGTGCTGAATACCAGTGATTCCTTAAAAAGTGATTCAGAGGACAATTATAAAAAGGTTAAATTAATTGATAATTTGAGTATATCGTCATCTTATAACCTAATTGCTGACTCGTTGAACTTGTCGACCTTTGCAATTAGTGCCCGTACAACAGTTGCTGGTGTAAGTGTCAGCATGAGTAGTACTGTCGACCCGTATATGATTAACGATGATTACGATCGAATTAATAAATTTTGCTGGAACGAACGCAGTGGCCTTGGAAAACTGGGGAGGGTAACCAGTGCCAGCCTATCGTTTGGGATGAATTTTAGTTCGGATAAGAATAAAAAAGGAGGCGGCAGTGGTGGACAAGGAGGTTCTCAGCAAGGAGGAGGCCCACAACAAGGGGGAGACAACATGGCTTCTGGTTCATCAGATGACGCAGGTGTACCTATTCTGCCGATTTACGAAAACTATTATGATTTTAATATGCCCTGGAGTTTTAGCTTCGATTATAGCTTAAGTTATTCAGGCCCTTCAAGCTCGTATCCCGATGGTAACGTTTCTCAAACACTTGGACTAAGTGGGAGTTTAACCATTACTGAAAAATGGAAAATGAGTACCAGTACTAATTTCGATATTGAGGCAGGAGAGTTTTCGTACACCTCATTTAATATTACACGCGATTTGCACTGCTGGAATATGTCGTTTAATGTAGTGCCATTTGGCTATAGAAAAAGTTATAGCTTCACCCTTAGTTGTAGCTCGTCAATGTTATCTGATCTTCAGATTAAGAGAAATAAAAGTTATTACGATAATTTCGACTATTAAAAGAACCGGTTTTTATGGATTAGCTTGTTCGTATTTTATATTGCATATTCTTATCGGTTCATGTATCTTGTCTTTTTTAAAAAAATAAATAATAATGAAACGAATTATTGCCACATCGAAAGCTCCGCAAGCAATTGGGCCCTACAGTCAGGCCGTTGAAGTCGACAAAACTCTTTATATCTCGGGCCAGGTGCCACTGGTAGCCGAAACCATGCAGGTTGTTGAAGGAGGGATTAAGGAACAAACCCTTCAGGTGATGAAAAATATTGAAGCTATTTTAGCTGAAGCGGGGTACACTTTTGACGATGTTGTAAAATCAACTTGTTTGTTAAGCGACATGGGTAATTTTAAAGCCATGAACGAAATTTATGGTCAATTTTACAAAACAAATCCACCTGCACGAGCTGCCTTTGCTGTAAAAGATTTACCTCTTGGAGTATTGGTAGAAATTGAAACTATTGCAGCGAAATAAAAGCTTTCAATCAAATACAAACGAAATAATTCCATATTATGAAGCGAATAGAACTTTTGGTACTTTGGTTCTGCGCCTTTGGCATTTTTACATCAAGCGCACAAAAGAAATTGCAAATAATTGCAAAAACGGCTAGCGTTCAAAAAGAGAATGGCGATTTTAAATTTACAGAAGGCCCGGCTGTGGCTTCTGATGGCCGTGTATATTTTACCGATCAACCCAACGATCGCATTTACATATGGGATGAAAATAACGGCATTTCCTTATTTCTGGAAGGAACGGGGCGCTCAAATGGAATGTATTTTAATGCCAAAGGACAGCTGGTTACCTGTGCCGACGAAAAGAATCAACTTGGGTATTTCGACGAAGATAAAAAGTTGCATATTCTTCATGAAGGCTATGAGGGCAAACACCTGAATGCTCCGAACGACCTTTGGATTGCTCCCTCAGGTGGTATTTACTTTTCCGATCCATACTATCATCGTTCGTGGTGGGCAGAAGGGCACAAAGAAATTCAGGACACCCGTGGTGTTTATTATTTGTCTCCCAAGGGTGAAATTACCCGCGTAATTGACGATTTTGAAACACCAAACGGCTTAATTGGAACTCCCGATGGAAAAATTTTATACGTTGCTGATATTCAGGCTAAAAAAACATGGAAGTACGACATTCAGGCTGATGGCTCTTTGGTCAATAAAACCTTATTTGCAAACAATGGCAGCGATGGTATGACCATTGATAACAAAGGAAACGTGTACCTCACTTCCGGAAAAGTTTGGGTCTATTCTTCAAAAGGAGAGTTGATTGAAGAAATTGAGTTCCCTGAAAAACCTGCAAACATCTGTTTCGGTGGAAAGAAAAGAAAAACGTTGTTTGTAACTGCCCGTACAGGAGTTTATACTTTAAAAATGAATGTAAAAGGTGTGGATTAGGGGAGTTTCTTCTCAATTGTAACAGTGCTTTTTTTAGGCGCTAATCCATAAGGCTTCTTCCTTTCGAGCCTGTTGGCATTTCCCTTTAGGATGGGAAAATGCCAACAGGCAAAAGGTTAATAAAAGCCTTTACTAAACGACATTGATATTTGGGTTAAAGTCAGGATTTCTGTGGTCACTGATTAATTTTTTATGAAATACCCAAAAGGATATAAATTCTCGTAAAGTAATTCTGAATCTGTATTTTTTTCACCTTAACTAAATTGTTCGTTTTCTAAAGAATTAGTTAGAACTCGCTTGATTTTAATCAATTCCCTTTGTGTGAATATTACTCATGCTCGTTTCAATTAATCATAATTATCGCCTAATTATGATTAATTTTCAATCCAAAATTCGTAAAAAAGCTTTAATATTGATCCCTGAAACTATAATCAAGCAAAAAACCTAAATTAAAATGAGAAAAAGATTTGGAACGCTGGCATCTGCCTTGGTATGTATTGTTGTACTGGTTGGATGCCAAAGTAAAAGCACTAAAATTGAACCTCAGCAAGCTGAGAAACCTAACGTTGTAATTGTATATTTAGATGATTTGGGTTATGGAGATGTGGGGGCTTATGGTGCCAGTGCATTAAAAACACCCAATTTCGATAAGTTGGCCGAAGGCGGTATTCGATTTACTGATGGGCATGCCACTTCGGCTACATGTACCCCAAGCCGCTATGGTTTATTAACGGGTGTTTATCCCTGGAGGAACAAAGATGCTAAAATACTTCCCGGAACTGCTCCATTAATTATTAGCACCGAACAAATTACTATCCCAAAAGTATTTAAAGGGAAAGGCTATTACACCGGAATTGTTGGCAAATGGCACCTTGGTCTTGGAAACGGAGCTGTTGACTGGAACAAACGTGTTTCGCCCGGACCGAATGAAGTGGGTTTCGATTATGCTTATATTATGGCCGCCACTCAGGACAGGGTACCAACGGTTTATATCGATAACGGTAATGTTGATAATTTAGATCCGAACGACCCAATTGAAATTAGTTACAACCATAATTTTGATGAACAGCCAACAGGAAAAGACAATCCTGAATTATGCGAGATGATGTGGCACCACGGTCATAACAATACCATTGTAAATGGAATTCCGCGTATTGGTTTTATGAAAGGTGGCAAGGCTGCATGCTGGAAAGACATTGACATGGCTGACCACTTTCTTGCAAAAGCACAAGCGTATGTAAAAGCGCACAAAAACGAGCCTTTCTTTTTGGTTTATACGATGCAACAACCTCATGTTCCGCGTACGCCGCATCCTCGTTTTGCTGGAAAATCGGGAATGGGACCTCGGGGCGATGCAATTGTTGAAGCCGACTGGTGCTTGGGTGAATTTATGAAAACACTGGAAGAAGAGGGTGTTCTCGAAAATACATTGATTATTTTTTCAAGCGATAATGGTCCGGTTATTAACGATGGTTATTACGACAATGCCGTAGAAAAACTGGGAGAGCATACACCATCAGGGATTTATCGTGGGGGAAAATACAGTTTGTTTGAAGCGGGTACGCGCGTTCCGTTTATCACTTACTGGAAAGGGAAAATACAACCCGCTGTTTCCGGAGCCCTGGTTTGCCAGGTCGATATTTTGGCTTCGCTCAGCAAATTAATTGATAGCGACTTAACAACTCCCGATAGCCGCGATTATTTAAATGTTTTTATGGGAAAAAGTGAAGAAGGTCGCGAATCGCTGGTTCTGGAGGCTGCAAGCCGCACTGCATTTCGACAAGGCCAATGGGCGCTAATTCCTCCGTATAATGGACCCGCCGTGGCCAAGAATGTTAATATAGAGCTGGGTAACGATTCCCAATGGCAGCTATATGGCCTGAAAGAGGATGCCAGCCAACAGAAAAATGTTGCGTCCGAAAATCCTGAAAAACTAAATGAAATGATTGCAGCCTTTGAAGCCGTTAGAGGCACTGATTATACCACAGCTGAGAAACTTGAACTGAAATAGAAAGAAGCAGGGAACAGGGAATTGAAAGGGCGTGAACTTTTTATCGCTAAGTTTTATGGCGATGACAGAAAGTCTTTCAAAAAAAAACGAAGATGGGAAATCCTTAATTTCTCGCTTCGTTTTTTTTTTGAAAATAAGGATTTGAAAAAAATATAGCCATATCAATGTGGGGTTTCGTTTATATAAATAAGTTTTTATGATATTAAAATCAGGCAAAAGTTTCGTGTTTTAGCAACAAAATTTTTAGTATCACCTTTGTTTTTATACTTGATTTTCAGTCAAAATTTCGTTCCATTAAGGGATTTTAGCAGATGTTTATTATTATTGCCGACTGAAAATAGTATTGTGCGAATTACGAACTTTAAACCACGATAATAAATACATGATGAGAAAATTTACTCTAGCACTACTTGCAATTTTATTTGTAGGTCAACTTTCGGCAAAAGAAGGGATGTGGATTCCTCTTCTTCTCGAGAAGTATAATTTTGCTGAAATGCAGGAAATGGGTTTTGAACTTACTGCACAGGATATTTACGATGTAAACCATGCGAGCATGAAAGATGCTGTGGTTATTTTTGGCGGAGGATGTACTGCTGAATTAATTTCTGACGAAGGGTTGTTAATTACCAACCATCACTGCGGATACCGCCAGATACAATCGCACAGTTCGATTGAGCATGATTACCTTACCAATGGTTTTTGGGCCATGAATAAAGAGGAAGAATTACCCAACGAAAAATTAACCGTTAGTTTTTTGGAATACATGGAAGATGTTACAGAGAGGGTTTTAGACGGTGTTGATGAATTGGGAGCAGAAGCAAAAAAGGAAAAAATTAATGAAAATATAGATAAAATTGTAGCGGATGCTGGTAGCCAAGATAAATATATGGCTTCGGTAAAGCCGTTGTTTTATGGCAACCAGTACTTTTTGTACGTTTATAAAGTGTATAAAGATGTACGTTTGGTTGGTGCACCTCCTTCGGCTATTGGAAAATTTGGCGGCGATACCGATAACTGGATGTGGCCGCGACATACCGGCGATTTCTCAATATTCCGGATTTATGCCGACGAAAATAATGAGCCGGCAGAATATTCGCCTGACAATGTACCCTATAAACCAAAGAAATTCTTCCCGGTTTCGATGAAGGGAATCCAACCCGGCGATTTTACAATGGTTTTTGGAAACCCCGGAAGTACAACTCAATACTGGCCTCACCAGGCTGTTGATTTAGCGATGAATCAACGCAATCCCGATCGGATTATGTTACGCGATAAAAAACTGAAAATAATTGGCGCTGATATGGAATCAGACCCCAAAATAAGAATACAATATGCGGCAAAATATGCGGGAATAAGTAATTCGTGGAAAAGATGGCAAGGCGAAATTAAAGGCTTAAAACGATTGGATGCCGTTAATAAGAAACTTGCCTTTGAAAACGAATTTAAAAGGTGGGCTTTGCAGAATGGGAAATGGGACTCGGAATATAAACCCGTTTTTGATGCTTTTGACGAGCAATACAAACTTTACAAAAAATACATAAAAGCTTACGATTTTTATACCGAAGTTGTTTACAGAGGAGTAGAAATATTCGGTCAGGCGCGTAAGCTAAATACTATTTTAAATAATGTAGAGAACGGGCAGACTGAAAAACTGGAATCCAATTGTTCGGCTCTTTTAAACGGGCTTCCTGCATTTTTTAAAGACTATAATCAGGCTACTGATGAAAGACTTTTTTCCGAACTTATTCCAACGCTGGTGAAGGGGCTCGATAATGAATTTTTACCTGTTGAGCTTATTGATATGGTTAATAAGTTCGATTCAGAAAAACTGGTGCAGAAGATTTATCGTAAATCGATTATCTCCGACAGGGCAAAGCTCGAAAACTTGCTTAAGAATGGCTCAGAAAAACAGTTTTTAAAATTACGAAATGACCCCATTGTTGGTTTGTTTAATAAGCTCGATTTTAAATATGAAACAGATGTTATGCCGGGAATATTAAAGTCGTCGGACGAAATTGATCAGAACATGAAAAAATTTATGGCCGGCTTAATGGAAATGAAAAAAGGTCAGGCTTTTTATCCCGATGCAAATAGAACCCTGCGTGTGGCATACGGACAAGTGGAAGGTTATGAACCGAAAGACGGAGTAAAATATAAATATTATACAACCTTAAGCGGAATTATTGCCAAAGATAACCCTGATATTTACGATTACGATGTTCCCAACCGACTAAAAGAATTGTATAAGAACAAAGATTTTGGGAATTATGCGATTAATGGCGATGTTCCAGTTTGTTTTACGGCATCGAACCATACTACTGGAGGAAACTCGGGTAGCCCCGTAGTTAATGGAAATGGCGAGCTTATAGGCGTAAATTTCGACCGCTGCTGGGAAGGAACAATGAGCGATATAATGTTCGACCCCGATCGTTGCCGTAACATTTCTCTTGATATTCGCTATGCACTTTTTATTATCGACAAATTTGCTGGCGCCGGTTATTTGCTCGATGAAATGAAAATTGCTTATTAACGTACTTATTTAATGGTTCATTAAGATTTTAAAGGTGCCAAAATTTATCTTGTGGATAGATTTTAAGAGCGAGGGTTTCGTTACAAAACGAAACCCTCGCTTGGTTTAAAAAAGAATTAATTATTCAATTGCTTTATCTTTTTATGAAGTTGGTGTATAACTCTAAGTGGCTTTTGTACCATTGCGGATCCGTAAGGCGTCGTCGTAAGGCCATTCTTTCGTTTCGTAAAAATATGGCTTTTACCAATACGCTTATATAACCCACAAATAACCTTTCTACCATAAAAATAATACTTCGGTAAATGTGGTAAAGCAAAGATGATTTAAGGTTTAGAATATGCAGGTAATAAAGAAACCGGTAGGCAAGATTAGTTTTTGAACAAAATGATTTGTTTATTCCAAGCACAAACCAACTTAATGAGAAATAGGCCCTTGCTTTGCTTTGTTGCTTGATTTGTGAAAACATTTTTTCTGGCGAAAATCGGTTCGAAAGCAACAGCAAATCATATGTATTTCGTAACGAAATATTTCCATATAAAAAGCCCTTGTCGCAAAGTTGGCTATGTACAAAAATGTGTATCATTTTGTGGCTGTCAGAAGGCACCCAGCAATTCGGAATAAGTTTTATCGATTTCTTTTCTTCATCTATAATTCTTGAATTAAACATTTTTAAATACGGCTTATCAACCGGAATTCGGTGGATTTCGACAACCGCCTCAAAATCGGGATGAACTAATCTTGGGTAATGTTTTTGGTTTTCTACTATAATGTGTTTTGGAGTATCGTTTACATTCGCATACCCTTCTTGTTTTAAAAGTGAGGCGGCAGTAAGGTACTCCTCTTCCTTTACGAGAAAGTCGATATCTCCTAAAATTCGTTCGCCTATATCAGTGTAAAGATTGTCTAACAAATTAGCAGCACCCTTTAAAAATACCGGATGAATATTGTTTTTAGCCAAAACCTTTGTAATTTTTTTAATTTGGCTAACAATACCATAATTTCTTTGCCTGTTTATTTCGAAAATTTTCTGAAGGTGATCCGTGACTTCAAGTGGTAAATGACTTGTTAGATTGTGTGTTACGAATTTAAAATATATTGCAGGAAGTATTAAGTGATTGCTGCAAAGAAACACAAATTCTTCCCAGTCTATTAAATCATAATTGCATCTGTAAATGACTTCTTTTTCGAATTCAGGGGTTTCGTCAAGTGCCAAACATCGTCCGGCAAAATAAAACATATCTTTTTTATTCATGCTCAAATAATTGGGTTATGGCTTGTAATGCCCTGTCATTATTGCTGTAGGTAAGTTGAAAAAATGAACAACGTTCTATTTTCTCAAATAAGGTTTCTACGCTTTTGAATGTTGGAGACACCCAAGTTTGCTCTAACAGTAGTTTTATAGAATGCAGAGAATTCAATTTATCCAGCTTGAAATCAATAGTTTTGTCGTATTTAATAAAAATAAATTCTCGCACAGGTAATATCATATCAGCTGAATTCTCATCAAATGGCAGGTATTTTACACTCTTCTCCGAATTTATATAGGTAAGCTGTTTTTGTTTTAGCGCAGGAAAATAAGGCGCTAATAAGTTTAATGCACTTTCTTTTACCGAAATTGCTAAAGGAAAAGGGTAGGCTTTGAAAAAATGCCTGTCAATGGCTACAAAGTCGTCGGAAATTACGTGGTAACCTATTTTTAATAACAAAGTCGCTATGGTTGATTTTCCACTATTGGGTGGTGCCGAAAAAAGTATGGTTTTTTTTCCATTTGAAACCGCTGAAGCATGAACTGACATCAGCCAATCAGAATCTGTTTTATTATAAATTGAATTCATAAGGCTCATGAAAATTTTTCCTTTTATTAGGTGACTCTCATTGTATGCCCAATTTCCTTGTATTTTATTGTTTAATCGGAATATGACTCTGTGTTTGTGTGTAAATAACTCAAAATGTGTTTGGTATAAGTTTTTTCTTTTTGTTTCGAGATGTTTGGCCAAGGGGTGGATATAGCTCTCAAGCCAATCTGTTTCGTAAGAAAATTGTACATGATGTTTTCCAATTACATATTGATGAACAGCAGATGGCTTATAGTTATGGTCTTTTAAATTTGTAATAGAAAGTTCGCCATCCTGTTTCGCAATATCCGGTTCGTTTAATTCATTAATTTTAGACTGCACTTCCTTAACAAAATTCATACTCTTGTCGAAACCGAATGCGTAATGTTCCGAAAATTTGTTGGCAATTGTAACTAATTCAGTTTCCTTTATTAATTCGGAAAAAATAAACCATACAGGTTCTTTAAATTGATAGAATAAATTACTTCGCTTAAACCATACCAAATACGTTTCTCCAATCTTCTTTTTTACAAACGGAATGTTAGCCATTAAAAAGAAATTTTAATAAATTATTAGAACAGAATTATTAAATATATGAACTATTGACAATATTTCCATCGTTAGATTTAAAAATTCAGTTTCAAATTTTTGAAGTGGTTACCAAATTCGAACAAATTTTAAGGAGAAGTAACATTTAAGTGATGGTGCTGATAATCAATCTTATAATTGACAGTGTTATTATAGAATCTTATTCGCTTATCTTGCTGCACGTCTAAGCTCATAGGGTACGAAGCGCAAATAAACATTGTTATTTTATTGAATATTCACATAAATAACTTTATATCGTAATATTCTATTCTTATTATTTTCATCACCTGATAATTTGCGGTGCATGTTATGTCGCAACAGTGAATTTTGCTTTGATTGCACCTTTGGATAAGATGACAAGAATATACTTTGAGATAGCATACGCAGTGGAGGTATCAACAACCGGAAGTAGCAGATTACTCATTGGGTAAATTATTGGATGTGAAATTTTTCACTTATTGTTTTGTGATTTTATAAAAAAATTAGACTTGCTTTTAAATCTAAATTTTAGTAAATTTCGTTAACATTTAATTTTTCTTGTAGAGTATTGCTTAATGCTCTTTTTCAATGTTTCAGATAAGTATAAAGAAACTTCGTTCAGTCTGTGAGAGACTGTAGGTTTACCTTTTCCAACACTTGATTTTATTCAACTTCTTTTTTTTACAAAAAAAAATAGTTTCTGACTTTTAAGCAGCACTGGTATAGTTGTTTATGTGTACTTGTGTTCGGCCTTAAAAAGATTAATGTATGTAAACTCAACGAATATTCTTCTGTGATTCTAAAGAAGAGCTCAAAACCGAATTGTTGCAAACTTAAATATTAGAGTTTGATAACATAATAGTAGTAACCAATAATGAGATAATTTATGAAAGAGAAAAACGAAGAAGTATTTCCTGCAGAAAAAAAGATTTCTCGTAAGGAAGCCATCAAGAAAACCGGATTAATAGCCGCATCTACAGCTACTATGATGATCCTGATGAAAAGCCAAAAAGCACAGGCAAGCTCACCGGCGAGGGAGCGTAATCGGAATCAGAATCAACAACAAGATTGTACCCAACAAACTAGCGGTGGAATATGGAGCAATAATGACGATGATTAGAATTATGTAGCTGTGAAGTTAAAAATGGAAGCCTGAAATCAAAATATGATTTCAGGCTTCCGTTTTATATGATTTTGATTTTATTTAGCGTAGGTTTCACATAGTAGCAATTCTATCTTATTTAATTCCCAAAAACATAAATAACAGAAAGCTGCTGCTGCTGATCCAGACCTTCCCAGTTAACAATATGCATTGAAAGATTAAATTTTGCTTTTATATCTTTATGGTTTATAAAATACCAGATAAAATCGGTTCGCCAGTAATCATCGGCCTGATAGTAGCTGTCGCCATATTTAAAATTGTGGCTGCCTCCCGAACTTAAAACCGATTTAATACCTAAATTTTTGTATCTTCCGTTAAGTTCTGCAAAAAGGCTATTTGCGCTAATATAGCCATCGGTAACGCTGCGTTCGCGGTACAACGATGATAATATACCGGCCTTAAATTCGCCTTGAAGTTTCGAATTTTCGCAGGTTCTTATTCCTGCCTGAAACGCCCAGCCCAGGTAATCTTTTATATGATTTTCGGAAATATTTAACTTGGTATGTGCATCATGAAACATGAGAATATAATTTTGCAGAAACAGGTTTTTGTGAAATATTTCACCAGAGAAGCCTGCCATAAACTGTTCACGTTGTTCATCGGTTTGGCGGCCAACCCAATCAACAAAGCCATTTTGATGCCCCCAGTCCCAGCTTATTTTTCCATATAACCCTTCAATGTTAGGGCGGTAATATTGTAAGGTATCGGTAAGCATAGCCAATGGGAAATCGATTTTGTCGCGGCGTGGGAAAGCACCAAATATAAATTCCTTCTGCTCTTCGGAAAACTGATAATACAGGGTTAGCTTTGGTTTTTGTGCATCTATATCGCTACCAAATTCAAATAAATGGCTTAAGCCTCCCCGTAAACGGTGATTGTCGATGTTTACCCCAACTTCGAACGCACCGCGTGAACCCATAATAGTTTGAGGATAAGCCGGGGTTGAAAACTCGCGGTTGTCGCCAATTCCTTCAAATAATAGTTGGTAATCAAATTCCTGCGCACTTGCACAAAAAGAGGCGAAGAGTAAGAGTATAAAAAGTGTATTTTTCATCTTATTAAAAATGTTTTTTCTAAGGTATAAGATGGAACTTGCATGATTTTAATAAATAACTCATGTGTGAGTGCTCTCTCATGCTCGTTTCATTGTTGTTTTGTTGTGGCTGCGAATGTAATATTTAATGTTCAGAGTATAAAGTATAGCGTTCATAGTTTGCATTACAAACTGCAATCGTCAACCTCCCTCTCAGTCGCATAAAATATAATTATCCCTGCGGGGATTAATAACAAGAACCGGCATATTACCTGCACGTTTAATAATTTTTCTTTCGGGAAGGCCAATCAATAAATCAAGCGGAGTTATTGTCGAACTACCAAGTATTATCAATAGGTTGCAATCGGAAGCCAGCGCAAAATCCAGTGCCTCAAACGAATTTCTGAAACTCGATTTTGTGCCTTTATACACTTTCTGATGAATCTCGAATTTGTGGTAAAGCTTTTGTATTGACTCAAGATTATTTATCAACTGTCTTTTTTCAAGTTTGCCGTTATCATTGGCAGCAATCATTACAACCTCAGCATTGTTAAATCTTGCAAAGTAAGAACACCACAATGCACTGTCAATGTTTTCTTTACGCAAATCAACCGGTTGTACAAGTTGGTTAAAATCCAATATTCTCGATTCGGGACGGATAAAAAGCATTGGAATCGGGCTTTCTAACAAAACAGTACTATACTTTTTAAACTCTAAGCTATTGGCGATTATTAAAATAGCTTCGTAATCGTCAGCCAGGCGTTCAGGTAACTCTGACCAATCTTCGGTGAGAAGTAATGTAGAGGTTTTTAAATGAGGTAATTCTTTTCTTGCCGGAACCAAATAGTGTTGTAATTCTGTTTTATATTTTGAATGGTTTTTTTTATCTTTTTTTTTGACGTTATACACCAGGCAAAGCTCTTTCTTAAAGATAGAAGCCACTTTAATACCGCATAAAATAAGGGATTTGTCGCTTGCTTTTAGTTCGGTTAAAACAATTATCTTTTGTTTTTTATTATTGTACATTTCTACATTTTAAACAAAAATATATAATTAAAAGTCGCATGTTTATGATGTTGAAAAAAAAGTGTAAAGGTTAACATGTAATTATGTAATTTTAGGATTTTAATAAAGTATGTATGATTAATGAACAACTGCTCCATCCTAAAAGTATCGTAATTGTTGGTGCTTCGAATAACGTTTTTAAGCCGGGAGGCAAGATTGTAAAAAACCTTATCGATCATAACTTTAAAGGCGATTTGTTTGCAATTAACCGACATGAGTCACAGATACAGGGAATTCCGGCATTTCCCAATGTGGCCGAATTGCCAGATGTTGATTTGGCTATTTTGGCTATCCCGGCCAAATTTTGTTTAACTACAATTACTGAGTTGGCAGAAAATAATAATACCAAAGCTTTTATAATTATTTCGGCAGGTTTCGGGGAAACCGATGAAGCGGGGAAAGAACTCGAAAAAAAAATTGTAGAAGTTGTTAATGAACACAATGCATGCTTAATTGGCCCAAACTGCATTGGAGTTATGACTCCTTCGCACGCCAGTGTATTTACAACTCCTGTTCCAGAACTAACACTTGCTGGCTGCGATTTTATATCAGGCTCAGGGGCTACTGCAGTTTTTATCATGGAATCGGGTATTCCAAAGGGACTGCGTTTTGCCAATGTCTTTTCGGTGGGTAACAGTGCCCAAACAGGTGTTGAAGATGTTTTAGCTTATCTTGATTTACATTATATTGAGGGTGTAAGTCCTCGGGTTAAACTGCTTTATATCGAAAATATTAATAATCCTGATAAGTT
The DNA here is from genome assembly GCA_041583785.1 of Draconibacterium sp. Classification (GTDB taxonomy): domain Bacteria; phylum Bacteroidota; class Bacteroidia; order Bacteroidales; family Prolixibacteraceae; genus Draconibacterium. The sequence continues at coordinate 61,802 of JBFHFE010000016.1, forward strand.
ACTTTATCATGCTATATCGCTAATAGAAAAAGGCTGTAAAATTGCAGCCATTAAAGCAGGAAGCTCGTCGGCAGGAAGCCGGGCCGCTTCGTCACATACCGGCGCTCTATCCAGCTCCGATGCTGCAGTTGAAGCCTTGTTCCGAAAAGCTGGGATCGTGCGGTGCTATGGGCGCGAAGAGCTGACAACAGTAGCAAGTGTGTTTATGTGCAAGGAGCTGGAAGGGGATAAACTGGCCATAATCACTCATGCGGGTGGGCCGGGAGTGATGCTTACCGATGCTCTGGAAGCAGGAGGACTGATGATCCCTGAAATTGCCGATTCAAAGGCTAAAGAGGCTTTGCTTAGCAATTTGTTTCCGGGCTCATCGGCCGATAATCCAATCGATTTTTTAGCCACTGGCACAGCTGAGCAATTGGCACACATTATCGATGCCTGCGAGAACGATTTCGAAGTGGACGGAATGGCGGTAATCTATGGTAGCCCGGGATTATTTCCCATTAGAAATGTGTACGAGGTACTTTCTCAAAAAATGAAGGTCTGCAAAAAACCCATTTATCCCATTTTGCCATCAATTATAAATGTGAAAGAAGATGTGACACATTTTCTGTCGCATGGGAATGTAAATTTCCCCGATGAAGTGCTGCTGGGACGTGCCCTTACCAAGGTGATGAGCACTCCCAAATCGATTGTTGAAACACAGAAAGATCTGAATATTAATCCGGATGCTGTTAAGGCTGTAATTGCTGAGACTAAAAATGGTTACCAGCCTCCTGAAGTCATTCATAAACTGTTTGATTTGGCCGGAATACCACGAGTGAAAGAACAGGTTGCTAAATCTGAATCGGAAGCAGTTCTGGCAGCAATGAGTATTGGTTTTCCGGTAGTTATGAAGGTGGTGGGCCCGGTGCATAAAACAGAAGTAGGTGGAGTGGTGCTAAATGTTCGAAACATTTCGCAGGTGCGTAAGGAGTTTCATCATTTATTTGGTATTGAAGGCTCTGTAGGAGTTCTCATTGCTCAAATGGCCTCAGGCAAGGAGTTGTTTTTGGGTGCCACCTACGAAGAGAAATTTGGGCACGTGGTACTTTGTGGTATGGGGGGAATTTATGTTGAGGTATTGAAAGATGTGGCCTCGGGGCTGGCACCTCTGAGTTTTAACGAAGCCTATACAATGATAAAAAGTCTTAAATCATATAAAATACTGAAAGGTTTTCGAAAACAACCCGGAGTAAATATTGAATTATATGCTGAAATTATTGTGCGTCTTTCGTGGTTGCTACGCTATGCCACCGAAATAAAAGAAATTGATATTAATCCTTTGTTAGGTAACGAACAGGAAATATTGGCAGTGGATGCTCGTATTAGAATTGAGAAATAGAGCCTAACTGTTGTTCTAAAATAAAAAACACTTTGCCAGACAGCAAAGTGTTTTTTTATTTTATAGAACTGGTCTTAATGTTTAGTTATCAACGTCTTTTACAATTACATCGTGTGCTCCTCCTTCGATGATACTAGTCGACGAAACCAAAGTTATTTTTGCTTCCAATTGTAGTTCCTTTAACGATGAAACACCACAACTGCACATTGTCGATTTTATTTTTCCCAATGTCTGTTCCAAATTATCTTTAAGTTTACCGGCATATGGCACGTAGCTGTCAACACCTTCTTCAAATTTCAGATTGCTGTTGCCACCCATGTCGTAACGTTGCCAGTTTCGGGCACGGTTAGAACCTTCGCCCCAATATTCTTTCACGTAATTTCCACCAACTAATAATTTTCGTGTAGGGCTTTCATCAAAACGGGCAAAATATCTTCCCATCATTAAAAAATCGGCTCCCATGGCCAGCGCAAGAATCATGTGATAGTCCTGAACAAGACCTCCGTCGGAGCATATTGGAATGTATTCGCCTGTTTTTTCAAAATATTGGTTTCGTGCTTCGGCTACATCAATTAGTGCAGTTGCCTGACCTCTTCCAATACCTTTGGTTTCGCGAGTTATACAAATCGAACCACCGCCAACTCCAACTTTAATAAAGTCGGCACCGGCTTCAGCCAGGTATAAAAAGCCATCTTTATCGACAACATTACCAGCCCCAACCAATACATCTTTTCCAAAATTACTTTTGATATATTGAATCGTTTCTTTTTGCCATTCCGAAAAACCATCAGAAGAATCGATACATAAAACATCAACACCGGCTTCTACCAGGGCCGGAACCCGTTCCTTATAGTCTCTGGTGTTAATTCCCGCTCCAACAATCAGGCTCTTTTTCGAGTCCAACAATTCGTATGGGTTTCTTTTATGGCTTTCGTAGTCCTTTCTGAAAACGAAATATTTAAGATTCTGATTTTCATCTACAATTGGCAAAGTATTTAACTTATGCTCCCAAATTATATCATTAGCCTCTCCCAGCGATAAACCATCTTTAGCTGTGATAAGATTTTTAAAGGGAGTCATAAAATCTTTTACTTTCGTATCCATGCTATCACGGGTTTCCCGATAATCGCGACTGGTAACTATTCCCAGAAGTTTTCCCGATGGAGTACCATCATGCGTAACACCAACGGTTGAGAAAGTGGTTTTTTCTTTTAATTTAATAATATCCTTTAGGGTGTGTTCAGGAGTAATGTTTGCACGGCTTTCCACAAATCCGGCTTTATATGTTTTAACCTCTTTAACCATTTTAGCCTGGTCTTCAATAGGCTGTGAACCGAAAATAAAGGATAATCCTCCTTCTTTTGCCAATGCGATAGCCAGTCCACTATCGGAAACCGATTGCATTATAGCAGAAACAAATGGTGTGTTTAACGAAATTCTGGAAGTCTCTCCTTTTTTAAACCGCACCAAAGGTGTTTGTAAACTAACATTATCGGGAGTGTTAATTTTAGTGGTTAATCCCGGAATAAGCAGATATTCATTGAAAGTTCTCGAAACTTCATTCATTATTTTTGCCATAATCTCTCCTTTGTGTAAAATTGTTTATTTCTGTTTCTCAATATCGGTTACCCGTTTAAAATCACATATTTCAATAGCAATTGCCATGAATCTTTTGGTTTGCTATAAGTTAATGAATTCTCAGATTCATTTCGTATAAAAAATTGCGCAAAATTAGAATTTTTATTCGACTTTTTCCCTATTTTATGGTTCTTTTCTGTTTCAATTTTTTTTAAAGTATGCTACCTGGATTGGAGGTACTGCCGTATTTCCATTTGTCAAATTTCTTGCTCACCGCACCGGGCAAGCTTTACAAGGCTTTTATTACTGATTTCTATAGAAACAATCTACTTAAAAAAAAACCGTTCTTTGGTGTATTTACCCCAAAAGAACGGTTTCTTTAGCTGAAGATATTTTATTGTTTCTCTTTAGCTTCTTTCATTGGATTACTGCCCTGCGAATGGCCTCTTTCATAATTCGATTTATACAACTGAAAGCGTGTTGGCTCTTTTTTTTCTGGCCAATAATTGTTGTTGTAATCAGTATCTGCAGTTTCATAAAGAGGATCAAGGGTAATTTGTTTAATTTCTTTTTTAAACATGAAGACCTTTGATACTTCTTCGTTGTTTCTGCGCCAGATTTCTGCCGGAATACGCTGAATTTCTTCCGAACCATCAAAAAAATCGAATTTCAGGATAACAGGCATAACTAAACCACCAATGTTTTTTAAATCAATTTGATAGAAATTATAATCTTCATCGAGTATCTTTTTTTCTTCTTTGCTCAGGCTTTCAATGTATTTGTCGTACTGTTTTTTATCTGCTTCAGTAACCTTGTATTTATCGTAGGTGTTGTAAAAGTCGGCAGCTTCAGCATGTTGCGCCAAATAGGTACCAGCGGCATAAGCTTTGTTTCTTACAGCTATTATCGTTTCCTTTTCATCTTCCATTTTTTGCAACGATTTTTTTATCTCCGGTTTTTCAGCCCCTGATTTGTACCAGCTAACTTTTTCAAGCGAAATATCGCAATGGTCAGTGGTGTAAAACCATCCTCTCCAAAACCAATCAAGGTCAACGCCCGAAGCATCTTCCATAGTCCGGAAAAAGTCAGCTGGGGTAGGGTGTTTAAACATCCAGCGTTGAGCATATTCTTTAAATGCATAGTCGAAAAGTTCGCGACCCATTACAGTTTCGCGGAGGATATTTAAAGCAGTGGTAGGTTTATGGTAGGCATTGCTGCCCAGGTTCCATACCGATTCTGAATTGGTCATAACAGGTGAAATAAATTTCTTATCGCCTTTCATGTAGGGTACAATGCTTGGCGCAAAGCCTCTGGTCGATGGATAATTTGGCTCCCATTCCTGTTCGGTAAGAAACTGGCAGAAAGTATTTAACCCTTCATCCATCCAAGTCCACTGGCGCTCATCGGAGTTAACAATCATGGGAAAAAAGTTGTGCCCCACCTCGTGAATAATAACGCCAATCATGCTGTATTTGGTGCGTTTACTGTAAGTGCCGTCTTTGTCGGGGCGTCCACCGTTAAAACAAATCATCGGATATTCCATGCCAATACGGTTTGAATGTGCAGATATGGCTACCGGGTAGGGATAATCGAAGGTATATTTGGAATATGTTTTTAGCGTGTGCGCCACAACACGTGTTGAATATTGCTCCCAAAGCGGATTTCCTTCTTTTGGGTAATACGACATGGCCAAAACAGTTCTATCTCCAAATTGAACTCCCATGGCATCCCAAATAAATTTTCGAGAACTTACAAATGCAAAATCACGTACATTTGTAGCTTTAAAAATCCATGTTTTTTCCTTTTTCGATTTTTTTGTTTCGGCGAGTTCAGCATCTTTTTGCGAAACAATAATTACCGGTTTGTCAGCTGTTTTTGCTTTTTCGAATAAATTAATCTGAGCAGGAGTAAGCACTTTCTCAATATTTTGCAATTCGCCGGTAGCTCCCACAACATGGTCGGCCGGAACAGTCAGGCTTACTTCAAAATCACCGAATGGTAAGGTAAACTCTCCTGTTCCAAGAAATTGTTTGTTTTGCCAACCTTCCACTTCGCTGTACACTGCCATTCGTGGGTAAAATTGGGCAATGGTATAGAGGTAATTATCTTCATCTTCAAAATATTCATATCCAGAACGACCTCCATCTTTCAATCTGTCGTTAATGTTGTACCACCATTTTATCCGAAACGAAAATGTTTCACCGGGTTTTAAAGGGCTAGGTAAATCAACACGCATCATGGTTTTGTTAACTGTTGCAGGCAGTTCATTATCGTTCATGTCTTTTACATAATCAAGCTTAAATCCCCCGTCAAAATCGTACATTAACCGTTTCAATTGTTGGTAAGATAGTTTCTCATGCATAACAAAACTGTTAGTCTTCCTGGTATCTGAATCTTTCGCACGCATATTCTGATCGAGTTGCAACCATAAATATTTCAGAATATCGGGCGATTGGTTAAAATAGGTGATGGTTTCTTCCCCATAAATACGCTGGTTCTCGTCGTCGAGTTTTATATCGATTTTATAGTCAGCCTTTTGCTGCCAGTATTCATGACCTGGAGCTCCTGAGGCAGTTCTGTAAACATTAGGGGTTGCTAGCTCTTGTTTTAGCTGGCGGAATTTGTTCAGGTTTATATTTTCCTGCCCTGATAAATAGCTGCTAGATGCTATTAAAAAGATAATAAAAGAAATGATATTTTTCATTATGAAAGCAAATTATGAGATTTTGTGTCAAAATGTATTCGTGTGTCAAAAGTAATAATCTCAGGAGTTTTCGGAACTTCTTACCATAATTTATTTTCAATTAGTAAAATTAAGGAAATACCAAAAGCAGCTCCAGAAACAAAAAGTCGCCAAAAATCGTGTTTGACTCGAAATAAATAAATGGTTAAATATAAGATTATGAAATAGGTAGTTAATATTATAATCTGTCCTATTTCAAGGCCAATATTAAAGGCCAGAAGTGGAGTGAAAATATTCGATTCGCGCCCAAGTAATTCTTTTAAATAATTTGAGAACCCCAGACCATGAATTAAACCAAAAAATAAAGTTATAAGATAAACGAAACGTTTGGTATCGCTTTTAAAAGGGATAATGTTTGAAATGGCAGTAAGCAAAATTGTGGCCGGAATAAGAAATTCGATAATGCGTGAGGGTAAAGTTACAATACTTAGTGTAGAGAGAGCAAGGGTAAGCGAATGCCCGATTGTGAATGCTGTAATTAGAATAAGTACTTTTTTGAATTGTTTTAAACTGTATCCGGCGCACAAAACCAAAACAAAAACAATGTGGTCGTAACCTTTAATGTTGATAATATGATCAAACCCCAATTTGATGTACATTTCGAATAAACCCATAAATTTTTACTTTTGCCCTAAAATTTGAAGGGCATGAAAATAAATAAAAAAATAATTATTCCATTACTGTTTGTATTTTTGGGGGTAAATTTCACAAATGCACATCCTTTTTATGTTAGTATTTGTCAGGTCGACTATAATAAACAGGATGAAACCCTCGAAATTTCGCTTAAAATTTTTGCCAACGATCTTTTAGAAGCGCTGGCAAATGAAGGCGAAACAAAAATTTACCTCGGCGAGCAAAACGAAAATCCGAAAACCGATACCCTTATTTATAACTATGTGCAAAAGCATTTAAACTTAGAGGTTAACAATCAATTATTTCATTATAATTTTTTGGGTAAAGAAATGGATAAAGATGTTGTTTGGTCTTACTTCGAAATTGAAAATATTGGAAGTTTAGAAAGTTTAAGTGTCTCCTGTGATTTATTGGTACAGGAATTTGAAAGCCAGAATAATATAATTCAGGTGAATAAAAACGGAATAATCAAAAATCTACTTTTAAATAAAAATAAAACTTCCGGCATGCTTGAATTTACTAATTAAACTTAAAGAATGTATTTAAAGTTCTCTTAACGTTTCTTTTAAATATAAAATTATCTTTGTTGGCCAATTAAGAGTGTAATGAATCTTTTTGCAATTGCTGCAGCATCTATCCTAACCCTTTCTTTTCTTTCTTACGGAGTTGGATATATCTCTTTATTCCGGTTTAAGATAGTTGGGCGGATTGTATTGATTTTTTTAACTTTTGGAGTACTTTTAGATATATGTGCAATTTCGATAATGCTAAAAGGCAGCAATGGGCACCCCTGCTCCTTACATGGCTTGCTCGGATATTTGGCATTTCTATTTATGTTATTCAATACCGTTAGGGTATGGCAGATATATTTCAGACAGGGCATTGATTACCCTGTTTTGAAGAAATATTTGAACTTTGCAAAGTTGACTTATATTATTTGGCTAATTGCTTATTTTACAGGAAGTTTAATCGTTATTTGGAAATAGTTTATGGGGAACGACTGGAAAGAAAGACTCGGAATGGTTTACTCAACCAACCCCGATTTTCAATTCGAAAAAGAAGGGGAGGAGCAGGCTAAAACTATACCGGCAAAGCAGCAAAACTTAAAGGTGATGCTCGACAGAAAAAAACGAAAAGGGAAATCAGTAACGCTGGTGACGGGTTTCTTAGGTGCTGATAACGATTTGAAAAATTTGGGTAAATTACTTAAATCGAAATGTGGGGTTGGTGGTACGGTAAAAGATGGAGAAATCCTAATTCAGGGCGATTTCTGCAATCGGGTAATTGAAATCCTGAAGAATGAAGGATATAAAGTAAAACGTTCCGGCGGGTAAGTAATAATTGGTATAATTTGCTCTGCCTGAATGCAGACAGTTTATTTTAATTGCTCAGCCTACAACGCCTAACAAAAAAACTCGCAAGCACTCGCGAAGGAGATATTAAGTTCTGTTCATCAAGTTGTATTATGCTTTTACTTCAAACAATAACTTTACCTCAGGGTCAAGGTTTATCTTTTCAATTGTAAAGTTTGCCGGAATTAAATAAATTTGATTCCTTTTATTCACTTCAATTGTTCTAATTTCTGAAGTCCCGTTTTCTGACACGAGTTGAAGTTCCAGATTAAAATTAAATAGATAGTCCGCTTGTTCTTGTTCAATGGATATTTTAAGTGCATCGTTTTCTTGCTTCCAGTCAATGGTTAAAACAGGTTGACCCGGTTGCCAGAGCCATTGTCGGAAAAATAAATCGAGGTCTTTCCCGGAAACTGTTTCCATTACATTTTTAAAATCATTTGTTAATGTGGTTGAATTTTGGAAATCGGAATAATAGTTACGCAATCCATTAAAAAATGTATCATCGCCCAAATCAACACGAAGCATGTGTAAAACCCAGCTGGCTTTTTGATAAGAGTTGGCATTTAGCAGCTTATTGTAATCGGTAATAGTTGTGTCAATAATAGGTGCAAAATTTTGCTTCGAGTAGCGAATAACGCGTTTTCGGTCCTTTATTAGCCCATTTTTAAAAGCAAGTTCTCCATGATAATACTGGTTGTACACATGTGTCAGATAAGTTGCAAATCCTTCGCTGAGCCAAATATGGTGCCAATTTTGCTCGGTAACCGAATTGCCAAACCATTGGTGGGCTACTTCGTGGGCAAACAACAATTCCTGATTTTCATCGCCAATGGCTGTATTTTCTCTATAAAAAATACAACTGGCATTTTCCATACCTCCATAGCGTGTTTTCGATTGCACATGTACCAGTTTTTCGTACGAATAGGGGCCAACTAATTCGGAATAGAACTGAAGCGCTTCAGTGCCAAATCTATAGTTTTCAAACCCGGTTTTTACATTCTCCAGAAACACCCATGAGCTCACCGGAATGTTTTTGTAAGCTGTTTTATTGCCAACGGTAAAATCGGCAGCACCAATTACCATCACTTTAGTTGCTAGTGGTACATCTTCCTTCCAGTGTGTAAATTCCACATTATTTTCAAGTTCTTTTTTTTCTTGCAAAAGACCGTTTGCTATCACCTCGTAATGCACAGGAGCGTAAACCAAAAAATCGAGTGTTGCTTTATCCGATGGGTGGTCTACGGTTGGTAACCAGTATTTGGCGCGGTCGGGCCAGTTATCGCCAAAAATTGTTTGGTCGCCATAAATATTTTCTGAGGCGATTAAACCATCGGCAGGAACTCCTAAATAGTTAATTTTAAATTCGTAAATTTCTCCGGGAAGCGCATCATTTGCCAAAGTAATTGTTAACCGATTATCATTATGAATAAACTTTAGCGCTTTGTTTTTGCATAAAACGCATTTAACGGTCATGCCGGTATTCTTTTCACTTTTTCCGATTAAATCGAGTGTAATTGAATTAGCTGCTCGCAAGAATTTAACCCGAACTGTTGCTGCTCCTTCAATTCGTTTGGTTGTGTCTTTTAAATGAATTTCAAACGTATAATGCAAAACATCAATACTGTTAAATCGGTCGTAATGGTTTTGAGCAGAACTTAAGTTCCACATTACGAAGCAGAGTACAAATATCGGGATATTCTTCATTGTGAAAGTTTTCTTTCGGAAGACCGGTGTTAAATGCGTTTTTTTATGTTTCGAAGTTGTATTAAAATCCTATTCTTTATTCCTTTTAGTTAGTGCATAAGTGGCGAATGAAGCCAGCCAGTGCGCCCCTGCATATTCTCCCGAGTCCATTTTTTCGTAACTGTATGCAAAATGTTTGTCGCCCAGTTCAATCATTTTTTTGTTGTTAAGGGCATGTCCCATTTCATAAAGGCACCAGGCACGGCTATAATTCAACCCGTCTAAATGGGCGAGTTTACCATCGCTACGATCAGTTACCACTGCTACTTCAAGAAACTTTTCAGGATGTTTTTCAAATTTAGGCAAGAAGGTTTTCAACCACTTGTGAAATTCCTGTTGGGGTAAAACTTTGAGCATAATTGAAGTTTCCTGCAAGCAAGGTGAAAGAAAATCGAACCCGCCAGGCTCCCATGATAAAGGACAATTACAGTCGGCTAAGTAATATTCACGAGCTTTCTGTTCAATTTTTAGTGCTAAAGTTTCATCGTATTTTTTTGCCCAGTCGTAAGCAAACGATATTCCAAAGGCAATGTTTGAATGTTCGCCAATACGAATGGGGTAAATCAGTTTGTCCAGGAATTCGGCGAATTTGCCTGAAATCAGCTCAACAAGAGGAGAGAGGTTTTCTTGCAATTCGGCGGCCTCCGGAGCATCCCATTCGCGCAATGCCTCGTCGAGTTTTAATAGCCAGGCCCAGCCATAAGTGCGTTCAAAGGTTTTGTTGTGCTCATTGTCGAAGTATACAATTTCTTTATCGATATTTTCTTTTGTAATGTTTTTATTGAGTTTCGCAATTATCTCTTGGCGATACTTGAATTCAGGAAACGCTGTTAAAAGGGTAACTAAAGTCCAATGCCCGTGTACCGACGAGTGCCAGTCGAAGCATCCATAAAAGGCAGGGTGCAGTTCCCGGGGGGGAGCGAGGTAACTATCATCTCCCAATACCTGATTTAATTTATTCGGATACTCCTGGTCGATGCATTCGTAGGCAAAGTGGTAAAGGAACTCGGCTTTTTCTTCGTCGAGCTGTAATTTCAGAGTCTGAGCAAAAAGGTTAAAACAAAATATTGTAAGAACGAGGGTAAGGATAATAGATTTCATAATATACTTTTTAATTCAGCATCGAATTTAAGATATATTCATAAAATCTGAAATCAGTTTCCTAATTTGTCCTGTAAAATGTAGAATTACCTCTTTGTTTTAACAAACAATGCAACAATGGCAGCAGTAATTGTTCCCATAAGTAATGCACCAATTGTGCTCTGTATAATATAGTTTTGAAGTGTAAAATATTTTGCTGCTTCTTCCTGAGTTTTCAAGCCCAATTCAACACTTGCTTTAATTACATTCGGGAAATATTCGGGAGTAATAATAGTACTGGTAATATATTGTGTTAGAGGGCTTAATGCTGAAACAACCACAGCAATCCATATTCCTGAAATAAAACCCTGTTTCCACGACATTCGGCCGTCGTAATAGTTTTTACGTTTGTCGAGTAGAGCAATTACATAAATTATAATGGCAACAAAAGCAAAAAAGTTGGTGTAAATAGCATGTTTTTCAATAAGTTCATCGTGCCAGCCTAATTCCTTTTCAAGCATCATCCATAAAAGCGTAATAATGGCAAAAAGGAAGCCCCATTTAATTTCAATTGCAATTTTTTTCATCGTATTTAAAATTGTTTGTTTTCTAAGGAATAAGATGGAACTCGCATGATTTTAATAACTCGCCAATGTGTGAATATTTCTCATGCTCGTTTCATTAAGATATAACTCCCACGTTTTTTAATATCGTTCTATGTGTTAAAAGTTCTGTCATGGTTGTTTATTAGTAAAATTTTAGAATACTTTAAAATTATAAATCAGTATAAATAGAAAATGTTCAGAAGGATATTAAAATTTATGTTTTTTCTTTTCATTTAGAACGCTTTTAATCATTTTCCCGAACTCTTTGCTTTTTAGTCGTTTTTCGTGAACCGTACTTGAAAAATGCTCTTGTTCACGTTTTAATTTTTGGTAATTGTCATAAACTTCTTCGGTTAGTTCTCCATTTTCAATAGCGTTTAAAACTGCACAGCCTCTTTCGTTAATGTGCTTACAATCGGCGAAATGGCAGTGCAAGGCAAGTTCTGTAATTTGATCGTATGTCATTTCAATACCATCTGATTGCTCTGTTAACCCTAATTCTCGCATTCCGGGCGTATCAATTACAATGCTTCCATTTGGTAGAATAAAAAGTTCGCGATGGCTGGTGGTGTGTCTGCCTTTGCTGGTACTGGTACTTATTGATGCGGTTTTTAGAACCTCCACCTCTTTCAAATGGTTCACAATGGTAGATTTTCCTACTCCCGAGGAACCTATAAAACAGTAGGTTTTATAAGGCTCCATTAATGCATTTAGCTGATTGTAGCCGGCATTGGTTTCGCTGCTTAGTGCAATAACCGGCACTGCTTTTATCCGTTTCGAAATTTGCGACAACAAATTTTTTACTTCAATTTCAGTCTCTAAATCGATTTTGGTTAAAATAATAATGGGTTCAATTTTAGCAGTGTTACAAATGGTTAGGTAACGTTCAATTCGGTTTAAATTAAAATCGTGTCCTACCGCCTGCACAATAAACGCATAATCGATATTTGCAGCAATAATCTGCACTTCAGCCTGTTTGCCAACGGACTGCCGTTCCAATACCGAAAAACGAGGAAATATTTCAAGGATAATTGCGTTTTGCTCATCCATTTGGGTGATTCGCACCCAGTCGCCGACAGCCGGAAAATCAGCCCGCGATTGTGCCGCAAAACGAATATTTCCGGTTATCTCAGCCTGAAATGTATCATTGCCTGACTGTATGATATATCGTTCTTTGTGTTCAACAATTACTCGCGCTAATTCTTCCTTGTTAACTGAATTGCCGATTAGTGCTTCTGTTTTATTTGAGTATCCTAACTTTATCATCTTATTAAAAATGTTTGTTTTCTATAGTATAAGATGGAATTCGCATGAGCTAAATAAATCTCTTATGTGTGAAAATTCTCTCATGCTCATTTTCTTTGGTTACTTGTAAAATTAATCTTTTTTCAACCTCCATTTTTTTTCTGAAAAGAATTAAAGCAATAATTGTTGTAACAATCGGGCACAACAAGGCACCCGTAAGGCCAATATTCAGCAAAAGAGCTGGGAAATAGAGCAACGGAATTTCGAATAAGCAGGAAGCAATGAAATTAAATTGACCCAAAACCATTGGAATAGCAAAGATAAATATGGCTTTAGCCAAAGCGGTTTCGGAAAAACAGTGCTCTGTTCGGCCAATTGCTTTTTATGCATCGCTTCAAAGTTTCGTATGCCGATGTTTTTTAATTTGTGAAAAGACCATATGCAAGTTTTTGGGTAACCTTTGCACTGTAGTTCTTTTTGTAAGCAATAAAAATAAGCTTCAAAAGCAAAAGCTCCAGGTAACAACTTTTTCGATTCGCTGCCTGGAGCTTTATTACTTGCTATAGCATTTACCCGACTATTAATTTTAATATGATTATCAAGCGAACACGGTTTATTAGCATTTAGGCAAAGCTTCAAAATTAGCCAAGCCACCTTCTGATGTTTCACGGTATTTACTTTGCAAATCAATTCCGGTGGTGTACATCGTTTCAACAACCTCGTCGAAGCTAATGCGATGGCGGCCATCGGTTAACAGAGCATAATTATTGTGAGCCACTGCGCGCTCGGCAGCGAAGGCATTTCTTTCGATACACGGAATTTGTACCAATCCTGCCACAGGGTCGCAGGTAAGACCGAGATGGTGTTCCAGACCCATTTCTGCCGAATATTCAATTTGATGAATGGTTCCACCCATCATTTGGGTAGCAGCACCCGATGCCATGGCACAGGCAGTACCTACTTCTCCCTGGCAGCCCACTTCTGCGCCCGAAATTGAGGCATTGGTTTTTACGATATTTCCAATCAATCCGGCAGTAGCCAGTGCCCTTATTGCTGTTCTTTTATCGCTTTTATGAACTATCATAAAATATTTTAAAACAGCTGGCAAAACTCCGCTGGCGCCACATGTTGGGGCAGCTACAATGCGTCCTCCAGATGCATTTTCTTCCGAAACAGCCAATGCATAGGAGAACAATTGTGAACGTCGTTTAAATGGCGTGGAAAAATTAAGCCCTTTGGTGTTAAAACTTTGTGCTTTTCGTGGAAGTTTTAATCCTCCGGGCAAAACGCCGTCGGTTTTTAATCCTCTGTTTATACTGTCAAACATTACTTCCAATACTTCTTCTAAATATTCCCAAATGTCGTTGTTTTCAAATTCATCAACATATTCCCAGAATTGTTTTCCATTTAAGTTGCACCAGTTCAGAATTTCTGACATGGTATTGTGTTTGTATATTTCAACAGTTTCCGTTTCGGTGAAATCGTCGATAATGGCTCCTCCACCAATACTGTAGCATATCCATTCGTCAATTATATTATTCTTAGCGTCAAAAGCTGAGAATTTTATTGCATTGGGATGTTTGGGCAAGAAGGTTTTGGGCTCCCAGTTAATTTTCAATTCCTTTTTTTCAAAGCTCTTTTCTATGGCAGAATCGGTAAGATGGCCTTTCCCCGTTGCCGCCAGACTTCCGTAAAGAGTCACCTCAAACCGGCTGGCTTTCAGGTTTTTTGAATAAAATTTGTCGGCTGCTTTCTTTGGCCCCATAGTGTGACTACTGGATGGCCCGTGTCCTATTTTATAAATCTCTTTTATCGATTCCATTACTTTTTACGTTTTTTACAAATGAAGTTTACTATTACGAGATTAACAAGGACAAGGGCAAGATTTATTTTTAAATGATTCGTAAATATTTGTTAAGGGATATTATGTGACGATTTTTGAGATGTTTTTTATAAAAAAGATGTCTAAAGTGTTTATTAATAGGATGTTTGGTTCCAAATAACAGCAAGTAATCTCTTGAAGGTATTAGTGACAATTATCGTCTATTTTATTATTTTTATCATCTTAAATTTTATTTTAAATCGTATGAAAAACCTAAGCCTGTTATTATTTGTCGTTCTGTTAGCAGCTTGCTCTGCAAAACAATCAAAAACAATTAAAATGCCCTATTCAAAAGCGGAATTTGAAACCTTGGTTGATGGAAAAACCACGCGGCTTTTTACCATGGAAAATGAAAACGGTATGATGGTAACATTGACTAATTATGGGGCTAAAATTGTTTCGATATATGCCCCCGATAAAAAAGGAAGGATGGCAGATGTGGTTCTTGGCTTTAATTCAATTGCCGATTATGAACAGTATGGAGCAAGTCACGGAGCAATAGTTGGACCTTTTGCCAACCGTATTGCCAATGCTACTTTTTCTATTGATGGAGAAACATATAATCTTCCGGTAAATAATGGTGAAGCCTGTTTACACTCTGGCCCCAACAGCTGGTATCGTAAAGTGTGGGACTATAAAAAGGATGGAAATGTGGCTGTTTTTAGCCTGAAAAGTGGCGATGGCCAATTTGGTTTTCCCGGAAATAAAGAAGTACGGGTTACGTATACCTTAACCGACGACAATGAATTAAAAATAGATTATGAATTGACTACTGACAAAGCCTGTCATTTCAATCTAACCAACCACAGTTATTTTAATTTGAAAGGGGAGGGGAATGGCAATATTCTGGACCACATTGTGGTGATTAATGCCGATAAATCGACCCCGGTTGCCAGCTCCGACATGATTCCAACGGGCGAAATTAATGATATTAGAGGAAGCGACCTGGATTTTACATCACCACACACCATTGGAGAACGCATTGAAAACAACAACCAGATGTTAAAATTTGGAATTGGTTACGATTTCAATTACGTAATTAACAAGGCCCCCGATGCACTTAGTTTTGCAGCAAGTGCATATGAACCAAAGAGTGGCCGATATATGGAAGTGTTTACAACCGAACCGGGAGTGCAGTTTTATACAGGAAACTACTTGGATGGAACAGAAATTGGCAAGTCAGGAAAACCGTATAACAAACGAAGTGGCTTCTGCCTGGAAACCCAACATTTTCCAAATTCGCCGAACCAGCCGAATTTTCCATCAACATTGCTGCAAGCAGGTGATACCTTAAAATCGACAACGATTTATAAGTTTTCTGTAAAATAATGAGCCAACTGCAAAAAAAACGAGGGCTGTAATAATTTACAGCCCTCGTTTTTATAGTTATTTTTTGTCTTTCACCCGCATAAAACGGAAAAGTTTCATTATCCAGTTGGGAAGAGGATGGTAACCACGTTTGCGAAGGTCGATGTACCAACCTATCTTTTTTACGATGGGTATTCGGTGTGTCTCAACAAATTCGATTAAGGTTCCTTCCGGTGCCTGAATGTAGGCAAAATTACCTGCAGCCTCACCCATGTCGAATGATTCCATTGCTTTGGCACTGTCAACTGTAAACGGATAGCCCATTTCTTTTGCCTTTTTACGGAATTCATCCATACCATTAATATCGAAACACAAATGAATAAATCCGGGATCGCCCCAAATTCGTCCTTCATAAATATCACGGGCGTTGTAATCGATTGCCTGAACTAACTCGATTACCGATTGTCCGAAGAATGGGCTGAATGCACCTTTTTTTACATCGGAGTGGCGTAGTAATACACGCCTGAATTTTTTTTCTCCACCCGGAATTCCTTTAAAATCTTCAAAGACCCCGGTTTTGTCGTAAACAATTTGATCGTAATGAAGTACTTCCTGGTAAACTTTAATACTCTCTTCCATGTTTTTAACACCAATGACAGTACCCAAAATTCCTCCACTTAGCGACTTTTCTTTTTTACGAAAGACTCCCTTCTGGTTTTTAATTTCCCATAAATTACCAAAAATGTCTTTCATGAAAAAGTGATCGTTTCCTGCCGGATCTTTGGCAATTGGAGTTAACAGGTTTAATCCCGATTTCGAAAATTTCTCGAAAGTCGCTTTAATCTTTTCTGTTTTAATTTTACCAATGTTAATACCAAGGTCTCCCAGTTGGATTTCAAAAGCACATGGCTCCGGTTTTTTTCCTTTATGTTGCCAGATCTCGAAACCTCCTCCTCCTTGCATATTTAAGGCCAATACTGCATGTCGTTTTCTGGTTTTCCCTTCTGTGTGGGCAAGCATTAATTCTGCCGTTGCAACATCTTCAAACATACGGATATCCATCGAAAAATGCTCGCGATACCATTTCCACGCTTCTTCTACATTTTCAACTCCAACACCCAATTGCTGGATTCCGTTAACTTGTGCTACCATACTATTTTTGGTTTTCAGTTTAAAGTGGATTTACCCGCGACGACAGGTAATAATACAAGCGAGGTAAAAATCTGCGAATATGTACCATTACTAACTCGTTGCCACCCACTAATATTTCTTTTTTTTCTTTTTTTAATTTTCTGCAAATAATTTTTGCACATTTCTCTGCCGACATTCCGGTATTTTGTCCTGCATCCATTTTTGAATGTGTTTTACCGTCTTTATTAACAGCATTTACCGAAATATTGGTTTTTATTCTTCCCGGAATTATTACCGATACGGTAATGTTGTTTTTTTTATTTTCGGCACGCATACTTTCAAAAAAACCATGAAGAGCATGTTTCGATGCCGAATACGAAGAACGGTATGGAAACCCAAATTTACCAACAATACTTGAAGTAGCAGCAATATATCCACCACCATTTTTTATCATTTGCGGTAAAATATATTTGGTTAGCGCAATCGTTCCAAAAAAATTAATTTCAAAAATTTTACGATCCACCGAAACCGGAGTTTCACTAACAAACGAACGCTGGCTAATTCCTCCAAAATGGAAAAGACAATCAATCTTAATCCCTTTTTCGGCTATCTGTTTTGCAGCATTTTTAACCGATTTTTCGTTGCCAAGATCGAAAGTGATAATAGTTGTTTGACATCCGTTCGCCGTACAGCCTGATGCCACAGTTTCCAAGGCCTGGAGATTACGTCCTGAAAGAATCAAATGTGTTTTTTCCTTCGAAAGTTCAATGGCCATTGCCTGACCAATACCGGAAGAAGCACCCGTTATCCAGATTGTTTTTTTATTGAAATTCATTAATATCCTGATTCAGAATGCACGAAGATAACAGAATATTTAAGTCGATAAAATGAATAATTACTATTTTTTATCCTTGGTTTCTTTGAAAATTTAACGGATAATTTTTTCTAATAACTGTTCTGTTTTAGAAACAGGTATATAACCTTTGCCAACTTCCAAGTTACCAAGCCCGTTGCGCTATTTTTTAAGCAAATCTACAGGGTGAATCTACAACGAAATATATTGGTTCTGCAAAGCCATGGCTCATATCGGATGAAACCTTACATGCCATATAATATTATGCAAAGTTCCACATTTAGGTATCCTTATTTGTCTACTTTTTGACGAAGGTTCTGAAACCCTTCTCCCAGAATTTCCTTGGCATCCATAATTGTTATAAATGCATCGGGGTCGATATTGCTGATGAATTCTTCGAGAATGGCTACCTCGCGACGGCTTACTACGGTGTATATTATTTTTTTCTCCTCGCCGGTATACATGCCTTCGCCGCTAAGGTAGGTTCCTCCTCGTTCCAGGTCTACCAACAATTTTTCTTTAATTTCCTTGTGAGCTTTCGAAACAATCAAAAGGGCTTTATTGTAATCAGCTCCATCAAGGATTAAGTCAATTACTTTTCCGGTAATATAAATAACTATCCACGAATAAAGAGGAATGGCCCAATCGCCAAAGGCTAGCAGCCCAAAGAGTACAATTACCGAATCAACATAAATCATTAACCTTCCCAACTGCAAACGGGTATATTTAGCTATTATCATGGCAATAATATCGGAGCCGCCCGATGTTGCCCGCGATTTAAAAATAAGCCCTAAGCCGAAGCCAATCAATACCCCCGCAAAAATACAAGAAAGCAAAACGTCTTCTACCAAAGGTGCATCGCCATTGGGCCGCAGCATGGTTATCCCATCTATAAATAACGAGGTTAAAACAAATCCAACGATTGTTTTAACACCAAAACGCGGTCCTAAAATCCGAATTCCGGCTATGGTGAGCGGAATATTTAGTATCAATCCAAACAGACCAATGGGGAAACCTTCGGGCCAAAAAGAAAACATTCCTTCGGTGAGGTAATGTACAACAATGGCAATACCATAAACACCGCCCGGGACAATTTTATGTGGTGTAACAAAATATACAAAACCAGTTGCCAAAATAAATGAACCAATGAGGATATACAGGTAATCAATAATCCATTTCTTGCTTAAAAATTTGTCTTTTTGTAAGAATGTCATCGTGTTAAATTTGAAACAAAAGACAATAATTTGTTTGATTTAAAATCTGATAAATATCAGTGAATTGAGCAGTTGTTGTGAAGAATAAGAACACAGTTTTAAAAGAGTTTAAAATGGTCTTTGGAACTAATAATTCTAAAAATTAAAGGTGTTTTTAATTACAAACAATAACCGAACCGAACCGCGAAAGCTACTAACCCGAGTCCGATTTTTAAAAATAGCGAGCAGTTTTGAATAATTTTTTGTTCAAAAACTGAGCATTTCTGATTTTCACTCGGGGGAGGCGCTAATTTTTGCTTCGATCATCGCCGATTTTCTTATATTATCCCTATAGTACTTTAAAAATCTAAATTAATTTTATCGTATTAAAATTGTTTATTTAAATGGCATCAGATAGAACTCGCTTGATTTAATAGTTCGCTTCAATGTGAAAAAATTCCCATGCTCGTTTCTACTAAAAATTAGTAGAGAATGAGGCGTGATTTTAAGTCGAACTCGGGTTAGCAATGTTCTTGTATTTCTCTACTTTGGGATGACAATTAGTTGTCATTTAGATAATTAAGAAGAATAAACTAGCTTTAATGAGCCATTGAGCAGATGTGTTAATCCAAAACAAAGTTATAGGTGATTGTTCCTTGTTGAATAGCAGGAGCTTTACTGTCAACATTAAATTTGGCTTTTAATGCTGCTTGTTTAGCCTCATTCCAATAGGCCTGGTTCATGATGGTTGTGCCTTGCACTCCTGGTTCGGCTGAGATTACTCTGCCACTATTATCTACTCTTACCTTAACAACAACTTTTCCGGCATCATCTCCGGGGTAATTAGGTTTGGGCAGCGAATTTGCCGACCGACCGGATAAACTAAAAGATACCCCTGAGCCTGATTCGCCTGAGCCGCTTCCACCGGGGCCGTATTTGTCTGCATTTGGGTCGCCGGTTGTTACCCCTTGGTTACCTCCGGGGAAAGTAACTCCCTGACTTGTTCCTTTGCCAGTTCCTTGCCCACCATTGCCGCTATTTGCAAAGGCTCCGGCAGTACGCGAATTTATTTCGTTTATCTTGCGTTCTTCTTCAGCTTTGCGCTGGCGCTCGGCCTCTTCGCGGGCTTTACGTTCGGCTTCCAATTTTGCTATACGTTCTGCCTCTTCACGTTTTGCTCGTTCAATTTCTTCCTGTTTTTTACGCTCTATTTCAGCCAAACGTTTGCTTTCGGCTTCTGCTGCCTGTTGTTTTTTTTGCTGTTCTTGTTGTTTGCGTATTTTTTCTTCTTGTTCCTCTTGCTTTTTTCGCTCTTCTTCGCGTTTCTTCTTGTTAGCAGCGTCAATGGCCACGGTTTTTTCGTAATCCTGGGTCATTGCCTCTTCTTTGGCCGCTTGTGGTTTTGGTGTTGAAACCGGTGGAGGTGGAGCTGTTTTGGTTGGCGGAGGCGTAACTTTCTTTTCCTCTTTTTTAGGAGGTGGCGGAGTTTGGTTTTGTTTAGCTTGCGGGCTGGGTTCCTGGCTGCCTAAACCATTTTCAGTATCTCCGAAATTTACAAGAATACCTTCTTCTCCCGGCAATGGTAGCGGGGTGAAAAAGCCAAGAAAAATTAGCAATAGCAAAACAATTGCATGAAAAACAATTGTCCCGATAATTCCTTTTTTCCGTTCGCTATAGTATTCTGTTTCTTTCATTTTTATATTCCGGTTGAACAACAATTTTTATTCCGGGGCCGTAGCCAAAATCATTTTGTATTTGTTGCGTCGTGCGATGTTCATCATTTTTACCACTTCGTTTACCGGCACACTTTGGTCGGCATGCAGCGAAATGAAGATGTCATCATTGCCTGTTCCATATTTTTTCCGGAGAAAAGGTTCTATTTCGTTAAAAGAAACCCTTTTAACATTGCTGTCGTCGTTGATGTAGTATTTCAGGTCTTTGGTAATCGATATGGTTGTAATTGCCTTGGCAGCAGTTTGGTTATTACTCTGCGGAAGTAATAATTTTAAAGCATTAGGCGCAATTAACGTTGATGTAACCATAAAGAAAATAAGTAATAGAAATACAATGTCTGTCATTGACGACATGCTGAAGGATGCATTTACTTTATTTCTTTTTTTTAGTGCCATTTCAAAAAATTAAACCGGTTCGTTTAATAGATCCATAAATTCTGAAGTGGTAGCTTCCATTTTAAAAACTACTTTTTCGACATTAGAAACCAATATATTGTAGGCAAAATAAGCTATAATACCAACTGTTAATCCAGCAACCGTTGTTACCATTGCCTGGTAAATACCGGTTGACAGCAAAGTAACATCAATATTGTTTCCTGCATTCGACATATCGTAAAAAGCCTGAATCATTCCCATAACTGTTCCGAGGAATCCAATCATTGGTGCTCCTCCAGCTACCGAGGCCAGCACTGGCAGCCCTTTTTCTAGCTTTGAGATTTCAAGATTACCAACATTTTCAATGGCAGCGTTTACATCAGTTAAGGGGCGGCCAATTCGGCTGATTCCCTTTTCCAGCATCCGCGAAGCAGGGTTTGTATTGCTTCGGCATAGTGCAATCGCATCGTCAATTTTACCAGATGTAATGTAAACCTTAATTTTTTCCAATAATCCTGAATCAAAATGTCCGGCTTTTCGGATTGCAAAATAACGGTCGATAAAAATGTATACCGCAATTACAGATAAAAATAGGATGGGAAGCATTATCCATCCTCCTTTTATGGCCATATCGATAAATTTTGTAGATATTCCTTCCGGCTCGGTTGCCACTGCTCCTATTTCTTGAGGAAGGTCTGCTTGGATCATTAATAAATTAAACATGTGCATTAAGCTATTTTTTTTACAATTCTTACTAAATAAAAACGGGGTATAAACCTAAATATTATACCCCACAAAAATAAGTATTATTTTAACTGTATTGTTTTGCGCAATCGATCAATTACAGGTTAGTTATGAACAAACTTAATTTGATAGACTATTACGCAAACATAAAATAATAAGTACCTGCTCCAGCCAAATAACCAACCAGGGCAAGTAATGATATTTTCTTTATGTACCAGAGAAAATCAATTCTTTCGAGTCCCATGGCAGCTACTCCTGCAGCAGACCCAATAATTAGCAAACTACCACCTGTACCAGCCGTGTAGGCAAGAAATTCCCAGAATGCGCCATCCTGTACAAAAAAGGAATTGTAGCCAGTGGCTCCTGCATCAGTAATCGGATACATACCCATTGAACCCGCAACCAATGGAACATTGTCAACAATCGACGACATTACTCCAATGGCAAGGTCGATAAGGTATATGTTTCCAAGGTTTTTATCCAAATATTGCGATAAAATATTCAGGTGTCCGGCCGATTGCAGAGCAGCTACCGCTGATAAAATTCCTAAAAAGAAAAGAACGGTTGGTACATCAACTTTACGTAAAACGGCTGTAACTTTTAGTTTGTCTTTTATTTCTTTGGGCTTATCTTTATGTACAATCTCGCCAACCACCCACAGGATTCCAAGCGATAACATCATTCCCATATAAGGGGGCAGGTGTGTGAACGTTTTAAATACCGGAACAAACAAGAGTCCACTTACTCCTAAAACAAGGAAAAGAATTCTTTCATTCGAGTTCGTATATTCTATTTCGTTATTCTCTATAACCGGACGTGTAACATTTCCGCGCATAGTAAACGATATAATTCCAAGAGGAACTATTATGCAAACTAAACTTGGCAGAATGACATGTGAAATAATTCTTAAAGCAGTTACCTGTCCTCCAATCCAAAGCATAATGGTGGTTACATCGCCAATAGGCGACCAGGCGCCACCTGCATTGGCTGCCAATACAACCATGCTGGCAAAAAACCATCGGGTTTGTTTGTCGTCAATTAATTTTCGGAGTAAGGCTACCATAACAATAGTTGTTGTAAGGTTATCGAGTAAAGCCGACATAAAAAAAGTTAGGAAACTCAGTGTCCACAGTAATTTTAGTTTGTTTGTGGTTTTTATCTTATCGGTAATAATTTTGAAACCATCGTGTTGATCTACTACCTCAACAATGGTCATTGCCCCGAGGAGGAAGAACAGAATTTCACTAATTTCGCCCATGTGATATATAATTTCGTGATCAACAACAAATTCGTGGAATAAGTGAAGGCCGTGTCCATCAGGGTGCGAATCGAGGAAAACTTTCCATGAGGGGCTGAATCCTAAATTTAAAATTTGTTCGGATCCCAGCATGTAAAATACCCAGCACAAAGTGCCAATTATCAATGCTGATGCTGCTTTATCAATTTTAAGAGGATGCTCTAGTGCAATTGCAGTGTAACCCAAAACAAATACCACCACCATTAATATAAACATAATAATAATTTTATGATTTCGTGAATAATTATGAACCGTAAAATTACTGGAAGACTGTTAAAATAAAAGGAAATCTGTCAGTTTTTTTTATTCAGTGTTGAAAGCAGAAGATGAATCAAAGGTGAAGTTATTCTTTTTTCTTCTTTTTAAAGATAGCTAGCATTTTTTTGAACAGCTCATTAATTGAATTATATTCTTCAGTAAACGAAAGTCCAACTCCTTGAGTATATGGAGCTGTTTCGTAGATTAAATCATTATTCGACTGGTTGTAAGCCTTCAACTGTATTTTTCCACTGGGAACCAGCTTTACACTCATGTCAAAATCTCCAACAATCTGGCTGCTGGTATTGTAATACTGGTTTGTATTATTTCCAATATTTCCGTTTAGGGTAACTCTGTCGTTAAAAATTTGTGTACTTAAGGCAAATTCTATTTCATCTTCAGTTACATCATTCCCTGGTCGGTAATTTAATCCAACATCCCAACTGTTGCTAATTTGCGATAACCAGTTACTAAGTTGGTTCGAGAATACTTCACTGGCCGTAGTTCCAACCATGTTGGTGGTTTGAGCTTCATAAGTTCCCCTTAGGTATTCGGGCGTATAAAATTTTCCGAGAACGACCAGCGACAGTATTTGCTTGTTCATTTCTTCCTCCGTGTTGAAGTATTGTTGCAATTCGTCTCTTAAAAGTTCTTCGACGTTAGGAAAGTTTATATCGAAACCAATAGTAGGATTTACCAGTTCGTCATCAAGTTCAATTATACATTCTACTTGTATACGTTGTGTGTCATCTATAATGCTGTTACTGTTAACCAATAAGTCGTATAACGATGCTTTAAGTTTGTATATTGCGGTTAAATCGATAATTGCATTGTAAGGATCGCCCGACCAAATAATTGATCCGCCATCTTTAATGGTAAAACGTTTATTTAATACATTTTGTAAGGTAAAAAGGTATTCTCCTTTAGTGGGATAGTAGTTTCCCGAAAGCATCATATTCCCTTTGCTATCCATGTCAAACGAAAGGATTCCCTTTCCCTGGGCTTTAATTATGTCTCCAATTTTAGAATTG
The DNA here is from genome assembly GCA_041583785.1 of Draconibacterium sp. GTDB lineage: Bacteria > Bacteroidota > Bacteroidia > Bacteroidales > Prolixibacteraceae > Draconibacterium. The sequence goes on from JBFHFE010000016.1 coordinate 85,970, forward strand.
TAAATTAGCTGAACCTTAGCCTCAGGAGTGGCTTCAATGGTCAGACTTAAATCAAATTCGCCACCTGGAAGTATTTCGTCTTCAATAAAAAAATCGCTTTTCGTCACTTGCTCTTTCGGCGAAACAAACTCAATAAAATCGTAATCTTCAATTTCACTATCACTTTCCATCGAGATATTTATAACTGTTCCGGGAAGTGTTGTTGCCGTTCCTGTTAATTTTGTTGAACTTACATGTCCGGTAATATCCAAATTTCCGTTGGCCAGAGCAGTTCCATAAAACTGTTCGTTATTATAGGAAGTTGTGTTTAGAGCTCTTATTTTTTCAGAACTTAAGTGCAGATCGAAAATCATGTTATTAAAGTTTTCGTGAACAATAGTTCCGTCGAATTTTCCGGAATTATTGGCGTCGTCGAAAACAGTAATGTTGCGAAAATCAATGGTGTCGTTTTTAAAAAAAACGGTATCGGAAAACGAGTAAGGAATTTGTGTAACATTAACCGTTAAACCGGCATTGTGTCCCATCAAAAAACCATTGATATCAAGTTTTTTTGGAGTGCCACTCAGTTTTGCATGCCCCGTAGCTGTTCCGTGAAAGTTGGAAAAATTCTTTTGCATAAAGGTTTCCAGTACAATCACCGATAAACTATCTATGCTAACATCGAAGTCTATTTCGCTAGTGGCAGGTTTGAAAGAACCTGAACCATAGAGGTTTTGATGATGGTTGCGTATAATTTTTAATTCGGAATTAATACTAGAATTATCTGCGTCCCACTGGTTTATCAGCGAAATATCACCAATAAATTGTTCCTTGTAACGGAGATCGTCAACAGATAAATTAGAAAGAACAACAGGGGTCTTAAAAACATTGGAAAGACCAAAAGTTCCATTAACGATCCCTGAAATTCCAATATTTCTGTTTAAATACTTGTCAAAGTAACTTAAATCGATATTCCTTAATGTTAGATTCAGCAGATCTTCTGTATCGTTAGTTATCATTCCGTCGATTGAAAAAAGCTGGTTTGCATGGCTGACCTTAAAATTATTAACTGTTACAGTATCCAAATTAACAGAAACAGTGAATGGTGCAACCGACCAAAGCGTATCGGCAACGTATATCCCCGATGGCAATCCTTTAATCTCGATGTATTGCTGTTTAGTTGAATCGGAAAGCGAAAAAACCGTCTGCGTTTGTAGAGAACCGCTGTATGTCAGTTCATCGAAGTTACTCCATGAAATAGCATTGTCGAGAATATTGTTGGAAACTTTTGAGTCGATGGCAAAGTTATAGATTTTGTGGCCTCCTCTTGTAAATATTTCTCCAATCCTGAATTTTGAGGAATAAAGATTATCATCATTTTGGGTGCCAATAAAAATGTTTCGGGCCCATATATTTTTATATTTTATACCCGGAATACTTCCATTAAATAGAAAATTATTGCTTGGAGAATCGATACTTCCATAAAGAAGGAAAGGTGTTTCAAACTCAATGCCCGGAACAAAAACATTTACAAGGCTGTCGATATCTTTTACATTAATACTGTAATTAAAAACGTTGGCTTCATCGCTATCATCAGAACCTTTATAAGGCGTTGAAGGAATGTAATGATGAATGATTTTTTCAAACGCATTGCCAATTGTATTGAAATGATAATTGCCATCCACCTCAACGTCGAAGTAATTGGATACAAAAGCGAGCAGATTTCCGTTTTCGCTTGGTGTCGATTTTAATTCCAATCCTTTTAAATTTAAACTCCCGTTTCTGTTTGTATAATACCCATCATCAACGTAAATCGATCCTTCCAGGTTGTCGATTCGGTTGCCGGTAAAATTAGCCTTCATCTTTAATGCAACTTCGGCCTTCGGAAAATTTTGGGTAAAATTAAGGTTGCTGAGTAAGGCCTTTTCTAGGTTTAAATTGAAATCGAAGCGGGGCAGATCACTATTTAAATCGAGTTCTCCAAGAAAAGAAAATTGCAGGTTGGGATCGTTTATGGCTAGTAAGCCATCAAATTTTTTGTTAGATAAAACACCATCTAATGTAATGTTTTTGTAATTGTAATTGTTTAAATCGAATTCTTGTGCTTTTCCTTTAAAAGTTCCTGAAATAGAATTTGTTGTTTTATTGTATTTTCCATCGGCAGAACCATTAAAGGTTAGTTTTCCCAGTTTATCAGACTGAAGCAGTTTTCCTAAATTGTAGTTGGATGTAGCTATATTCCCACTGTAATAAAGGACTCCTTCTTTTTCGGGTGTAACCAAAATATCTGTTGTTAAAATACCCATTTCGCTTTCGAATGTTCCGAAGGTTACGAAGTCTGAAAGGAATCCACTAAAATTTCCCTTGAATTTTATTGGCCCGGCTTCGTAAAAATTATCCGGGAAATTTAAATATTGCCACTCGGAGATATTTGGTAAGCGAAAATTGCTGACATCGTTAAAACTGGTTTTGGATTGTTTAACATCCAAAAAAAGGTACATGTTTTCCGGGTTAGTTGCGTCGTTTATGTAAAAGTCAAGATTAGCTTCGGTATTTTCTCCGGTTTTAAGAACCACATTTTTCCCTTTAAGGTCGTCCGCGTTGCCATAAATTAAACCCGAGAGCTCAACATTTTGGGTCATTCCTTTTAAAGAAGGTACCAATTCGCCAATTTCCTTAAAGCTAATTTGCGACTCGCCAATACGAAGCTGAATGTTGAAAGGAGTATTCGTTGAGTCGGTTTCTTCAGAAAGGTGAACCAGTAGGTTGGTTTTTCTTAGTTCAGAATGGTTACTTTTAAAATCCAGGTTGTCGATTTCTATCGTATGGTTTTGAAAGGTGACATCAGCAGCAGCATTTTGCAAATTTAAATAGCCTCCGTCATTCAAGCTAAGTTGATTTATCTTAAAAATTAGTGAATCTGAAATGCTGTGAAAATCAGATATGTCAAGCTTAAAGTTGTGAAAGATTAGATTTTCTGAATTGTTTTTTTGAAGATCGTTGTATGAAATATGCAACACCCCAAAATTAAAATGATTGGCGCGAATATTCCACTCTCTCTGAGAATTTTTTCTTTTTGGGTAACCCAGTGCATCAAGTATAAACCTAAAATTAAATATTTGTGCCGAATCGCGCGAAATATTTAAAGTGCTGTTTTTAAATACGAGTTCATCAATTGTGATTCGTCGTTTTTTTATTTTTAGCGTATCAATTCGTGCTGTAATTAGTGGGCTAAAGAGAAGGGTGTCGTTGTTTTGGTCTTTAATCAATACCTCTTCAAGGTGCAACTTTTTAAAAAAGCCGATATCCACCTTACCCACCAAAATATTTGCATTAAGCTGTTCCGATAAACGGCTTGCTACAATTTGTGTTACGCGGGTTTGAACCCAGCTGCTTTGCAAGGCCGAATAGCTCGCACCAAGCAGTAATATAATTACAGCAAACACTATTATGGTTATTTTCCAGCCTTTTTTGATAATTTTGCAATTTTTAAACGAACTTAAACTTTTTCACACAATATTAGCGAAGGTCTTTGTCCTATGTTTACGACTTATTTTTAACAACTGCAAAGATATAAACCTGTTCGCTCATTTTGTGTTTAATAGTGTAAAAAAGAATTGATTTAAATGATAGAAAAAAATATTACCATATTAGGGATTGAATCATCGTGCGATGATACCTCTGCAGCCATCATTCGCGATGGTGAAATTATGTCGAATGTGGTGGCAAGTCAGAAGGTTCACGAAGAATATGGCGGGGTAGTACCCGAATTGGCTTCAAGAGCACATCAGCAAAATATAATACCTGTGGTTGATTTAGCCATCAAAAATGCAGGAATAAACCGCGATGAAATTTCGGCAGTGGCTTTTACCCGCGGTCCGGGATTGTTGGGCTCCTTATTAGTGGGCACCTCGTTTGCAAAAGGTTTTTCGCTGGCTTCAGGAATTCCGCTAATCGAAGTTAACCACCTGCAGGGGCATGTGCTGGCCTTGTTTATAAAAGAAAAAGGTGTGGCGTATAATCCTCCCAAATTTCCGTTTCTATGCTTATTGGTTTCGGGAGGAAACTCGCAAATAATTTTAGTTCACGATTATTTAAAGATGGAAGTTATTGGACAAACCATAGATGATGCTGCTGGTGAAGCTTTCGACAAATGTGCCAAAGTAATGGGCTTGCCATACCCAGGCGGACCTCATGTCGACCGATTGGCAAAATTGGGCGATCCCAATCGTTTTGAGTTCTCAAAACCACGTATTCCCGGATTGGATTACAGTTTTAGTGGGCTGAAAACTAATTTTCTCTATTTTTTGCGCGATAATTTAAAAGAGAACGAAAATTTTATTGAAGAGAATAAAAACGATCTCTGCGCCTCGTTGCAGCATACTATTATCGATATTCTTTTAAGCAAATTAAAACGTGCTGCAAAAGAAACTGGAGTAAAAGAAATTACTGTTGCCGGAGGGGTTTCGGCGAATTCGGGTTTACGTAATGCTTTGGCAGAAAATGCAAAGAAACATAGATGGAATTTGGTAATTCCCAAGTTTGAATATACCATGGATAATGCAGCAATGATTGCTATTACCGGCTATTACAAGTTTTTAAACCAGGAATTTGTGGGGCAAAATGTGGTGCCTTTTGCACGAACACAATTGTAATATTTTCGATGAAATTTGAACAAAAACTGGTTCACGGAACGCTGATAAAACGATATAAAAGGTTTTTAGCCGATGTGAAACTCGACGATGGGACAGAAGTAGTTGCCCATTGTACCAATTCCGGCTCGATGAAAAGCTGTTTGGAAGAGGGTGCAGAGGTGTATTTAACACCGGTAAACGATCCGAAACGAAAAACCCAGTTTACGTGGGAGATGATAAAAATTAACGACGGCTGGATTGGAATTAATACCGGCAATCCAAATAAGCTGGCATTTGAAGCCATTTCTGAAGGTAAAATTTCAGAACTTTCGGGGTACACACATGTAAAACGCGAAGTGAAATTTGGAGATTCGAGGTTTGATGTTTATGCTGAAAACGAAAAGGAGAAATGTTTTGTTGAGGTAAAGAATGTTTCCATGAAAGAAGGGAAATATGCTTTATTTCCGGATGCAGTTACTGTTCGGGGGCAGAAACATTTGAAAACACTGATGGAAGTAAAGGCCAAGGGAATAAGAGCTGTTATGCTTTATATAATTCAACGCTGCGATGTTGAGCGATTTGCTCCGGCAAGGGAAATTGATCCGGTTTACGCAAAAGCATTATCGAAGGCCTACAAAGCTGGAGTTGAAATTATACCCATGCAAGCCAAAGTAACAAACGAATCGATTGAATTAGTTGCAAAACTCCCGTTTGACTTGTAAAAAAAACATTTAAAACATTCACTTAATTATTCTTTTTGATGTTTCTGTCATCTTTTCAATAGCCTCAGTTCTTCTTAGAAATATTTACCCAGTTTTAGCTAAAATTTAGCTAAAATTGCAACAAATTTTTAAGAGTTACTTTTCTTACCTGTTGTACGAGAAGTAGGGGTAAGTGTCTTATATCGAACTATTTATGTGAATTCTGGAGGAATTTAATCAATAATTGATATATCCGCTGGAGGATTTTGAAGTGCACAAATTTTTCTACAAAAATGTTCTTAAACAGCCAGTTCTAATTCAAATCTTGCACAATTCTGGATTTCTGAGGCGATAATTAATAGTCGACCCAGGCTGTTTACAGTTAAAATTATTCCTTTTTTTCTGTAACCGGAACCAGGTTGCCATAATACGAAATATGTTGACGGTTGGTGCTGCTAATGCTTAAGGTTGTTGTGCCTGTCGAAGAAATATTAAAAGAAAATTCAACTAAATCGTTCTTGTTTTTTGCGCTAAACTTCACCAAATAACTACCTTTTTTACCGTCTTTAACATTTAATTCTTCAATAGGAGCTGTAAATGTCATTGGCGATTCCGTACTTCCATAATCAGCAGAATAAGCTACTCCAAAATATGGTAAATACGAATCAACTTCATTGTTTTTTAAAACAACATTGTAAGGAGATGTCAGTATTTTACTTTTGCCATTCATCGGTAGCATTTGTGTGGCCTCAAACTGCCAGGTGTTTTCAGCTACCAGTTTTTTCGTTTGTTCCTGCAATAGGGCATCTCTTTCAACCTTTTTTTGTTTTCTTGCTTTCCTTTGTTCCTGGGCACTTGCTGCCGATACTGAGAATATTAAAAGACAAATAATCAATATGTTTTTCATGACATTTAATTTTAATACAATTGCCGTTGTAATTTACGAATTAATTTTAATGTGGTTACTCAGCTGAATTTATTATTGTTTAATATATTGCATAGTAAAGGCTCCTGTCGTTTAGTTTGAAAACGCCCTGTTTTTCCTTCAATTTCGGGGGGCTTGGAATTAAAATCATTTCTTGTGCATACATTATTTTTGTAGAAATTAGAAAGATTATAAGATGAATTACTCGTTTCGTTTTAATAATTTTGGTGGTTTATTATAAAATATGCTTTAGTATTAACTCAGGTTCGATTACTAATATTGTCTCCGTTCTTCCTGATTTTTAGTAGAAATAGATACATTTTTTGGGAGAGCTACCTTTTTGTATGCTGAAAGAAAAGTTGGAATAAAGCGACAAAAATAAAATTTTGGCTACAAAATTTAGTGAAATTGGAAGCAAAATACAGAAATGAACAAATTTTAAACCAAAAATTTAGTACAATAGCCCGCTGTTATGTCAAAAATTTCTAATTCAAATTTTGCATCTTTCGGAGCTTATAAGTAGATAGTCGAACTCACTTTTTTAGCTTCTGTAAAAGTTTTAAAAGAATTCGAATCGAAAGAAAGAATAACAATTCACGTTTTTATGAACAATATTAAAATAGACACAACTCTATCCTCTAAAATTCCAGATTTGGAGTTATCGTGTATTGAATGCGACATTATTTTGCAAGAAAAAAACCATGAGCTTTGGGATGAAATTCAGCAAAAAATTATAGCCATTAATTCAGACTTAAAAGTGGAGCAAATTAGTAAGCTTCCTGCCATTGAAACATCGCGAAAAGCGTATAAACTTTGCGGTAAAGATCCGGCTCGCTATCGTTTGTCGGCAGAAGCACTATTGCGAAGGGTTTTAAAACGAAAGGAAATTTATCAGATAAACAATGTTGTGGATTTGTTAAACATGGTTTCCATTTCAACCGGCTTTTCGATTGGAGGATACGATGCCGCTAAAATTAACGGAGATATTGAATTTGGTATAGGCGAAAAAAATGAAGACTACGAAGGAATCGGCAGGGGAGACCTGAACATTGAATTTATGCCCGTTTTTAGAGATCAAACAGGGGCGTTTGGGACTCCCACCAGCGATTCGGTTAGAACCTGTGTGAACCATGGCACTCAGAGGTTTTTAATGATAATTATTAACTACGGCGCCGATAACTTATTATCTTTGGCCACTGAAATGGCAAAAGATCTTTTGAAAAAGTATGCCAAGGCAACTAATATGGAAGTGAAAAATATTAAATAAATGAAGGGTATCAGTAAATTTTTGTTGAAAATTTTAGGATGGAAAACAATTGGTGGAGCAGCACCTGAAAAGAAATGTATTATTATTGGAGCACCGCACACCAGTGCATGGGATTTTATTATTTCCTATTTATTTTACATGTCGGTGGGAGGAACCGCTAACGTATTAACAAAAAAAGAGTTCTTCTTTTGGCCCATTGGCTATTTTCTGAAGAAATTGGGAGCAATGCCCATCGATCGTTCAAAAGGAGCCAATGTTATTCGCCAAGCCATTGCTCTTATTAATAATTCCGAAAAAGTTCATCTTGCTCTCACACCCGAAGGTACACGTGCCTTAACGAAAAAATGGAAAGCCGGATTTCATATTATTGCCAAAGAAACTGGAATACCGGTTTATCTGGGACGTTTCGACTGGGGCAGAAAAGAGATTTCGATAGGCGACAAATTTGAATTAACCGACGATGCGCAAGAAGACATTAAACGTATGAAAGCTTATTATCGCGAAAAAGGCATAAAAGGTAAGTATCCTGAGAAGTTCACCACCGACTAAGTTATTGCAAGTTTAGCTTTTAATTGAAGGCTGAGATTGAAATCTTAACCGAAATGCTTTCAAAATCGGTTCCTTTAAAACCCGCAAACACTCCTATGTTCCCAACAAAAAACAGGCTGTTTAAACTGTACCCGGCTTCCCAATAGTTTTCGAGGGCGGGTGTGGTTAAATAGTTAAAGTGTAAACTCTCGCTCCAGGTTCGTTTGTTCAGGAACGATATGTAACGCAATAAAATGTACTCCGAGCGAATATCAGAGCCAAAGTTCAGGTAGCTCTTGTTTGTGCTGAATTCGTAATCGTTTATTAATTGGAACGTATTGGTAAATGCAGTCATCGCAACCGGAATTTCAGCTGTTCCAAAATGTTTGTATTGCGAAAAATGCATCTGCTCATTATTAATGAAGTAGCCGGTATTTAAATGCCAGTCGATTCCTAAAGAGGGAGATAGGTTGGCTTGCTGCTGAACATTAAAATCAATTAAACTATAATCGGCATCAGAATTAAAAATCCCCGACACCCCTTGCTTAAAGGATAATCCGAACGAATAAAAATCATCGATAAATAAAAATGGCGAATCTTCAAGCCAGGGTTTTCGTTGACGTTTCCTGTAATTTAATCCAAGCGAATAGCTAAAGCTTTTCTGCTCCTGTAAGGCCGGGCTGTCGGCATTTCGCCCTAACGGAATATTAGAAGAAAACTCCTTGTTGTCAGTCAAGAAAAAGGAAGCGTTGTTCTCCAACGGATAGAAATGGTCGTAATTTACATTTGCCGTTACCGTAAAACCTGTTTTTAGGTCCTGAGCCATGTCTATATGTATGAATTTCGTTTCGTGCAATTTCATATAATTTTCGGCAAAAAACCAGGTGCTAATGGCATTTAATGCAGGAGTAATTCCAATTAACGGGTCTTTAAAGTCGCGGCTGATTTTACCCATTTCAAAATTGAAACGGTTTCCGTAAGTTATACTATTTTGCAAATTTACGTTCACCAGGCCAAACATAGCTTCGCGGTTAAATGCGTATCCAATTTCAGGGGAAATATTAATGTATTTGGCCGAATCCGGGTTCAATCGCAAACGGAATTTTTGTTTGTATTTGTAACCGTCAACAGCATTAAAATCGAAATTTTCGGTTGAAATTAGCCCATCGTAGCCCAAGCGGATTACCGAATCTTTGTATAAATTATAATCTCCAAATGTAATTTTCGACCACACCGATTTTCGCTTTGCCTTTCTTTCTTCGGTGCTAAGCGAATCTTTATCGGTAGTTTCCATGGCAATAAGCGAATCGGCCATTTGATAACTCTCCAATTCGGCCTTCGTTAGCGGAATCGCACGCAAAGTATCCCATTCAACGTTTGTGATTATCGAGTCATTGGCATCGTTAATTTTATAAGTATTGCGGCTTGGTTCTACAATCGTCGAATCCTTGTATTGTTGCTTCAGAATTTTTCGGTTTAATCGCGACACTTTTTTAACATCGTTGTCGGTAAGTTCTTCTTTGCCTCTAATTTTATTTACTTCTTTTGTAAGTGTTATTTCCTTTTGGCTTTTTTCTTTCTGAGATTTTTGGCTTATAAACTCATCTTCTGCGTTCAAATCTTGCTGAATTTGAGCCTGATAATTATCAACTATCGAATCGTATTTTACTGATGCTCCATAATAAAAAGTTCCGCGAAGGCCTAACATGGCAACTTTCCCATCAATATTGTACGAAACCGGAAGCCAGTTTTGGTTTCCAAGATTCTGAAATTGTTGTTTAATTCTGAATTCGAAAAATTCAAAACTCGACTTAAAATCGATGTTGTAAACGCACCAAAGTTTATCGACAATATAGATAAGTCCTTCCAGCAGTTCGTCGCTATTTCGTTTTGGTGTAACCTTAATCTTAAATACATCGAAATTGCCGACGGTAATATAACCTTCGTATTGAAAATCGTAATGCTTTAAGGCCATAGATGAGAGTGGCGAAATGGCCTGAAATGGACGTTCTTCATAAATACTTGTGGTAATTAATCCAATTACAGGTGGCTCTTCGAAACCAATAAGCGATGTCTTTTTACTGATAACCTTCTGGTCGTATGTGTTCGGATAATCGAATGAAATTTTATTCTGAGATTCGATTACGTAGGTAACATTTTCCTTGAAATAATCCTTTATTTTTTTCCCTTCGTCGAGTTCAATTTTATTCTGAAAAATATTGGGAATATTGGAGAACGAGAAGTTACTCTTTATGTACAGGTCGGCCGAATAATGCTTAATCTTTTTACGGTAATAAGGAGCTTTCGCCATTGCTTTCCGCATGATAAAATATGCAGGATCTTCCTTCCCCGGGAATACTTTAACTTCTTTTAGCTCAAATGCCTGTGTCTCTAATTTAAGGGGTAAATATAAACTGTCGGTTTCAAGGTTTACGGTTTTATTTATCTGGTAAAACCCCATCGATCGGATGGTTAGATTGTAGGTTCCCTTTGAAAGCTGAAAATGAAAATCACCGTCAATATTTGAAGTTGTTCCTTCCTTGGTTTCTTCTATAAAAATGGTAGCATAGGGCACCGGGTTATTTTGCTCGTCGCTTAAGTGGCCTGAAAGTACTTGTCCGTTTGATTGTGCCGAATTTAAAATAAGGACAATTAGCAAACTGCACAATAAAATACTTCGGTATGAAAAGTTAAATTGAGTATGCATGGCTTTACTTGTGTTCTGGGGTGCAAATAACAGAAAAATTGCGATTTCAAGCAATAAATTATTGTTAAAAAGGACAAAAGTTCATGTTAATACTAATAGGCTGTACCTGTGCTGCTTATTTGTAATAATATTTAAGCAGGGCTTAACAAAAACCAACAGAAGTAAGTTATTCCGGGATTTGGCTTCGCTATTTTAAATTTAAAGGCTATTGTGTTATAAACCAACGCTACTTCTTTGAAAGGACAATGCCAAAATTGATTACAAGTACCGAACATATATAAATAATGTATGGCTTTTTTAGGATGTCAATTCTGTTAGTAAAACAATAGACTTATTTATTGTTAAAATAGATTTTAGATGTTTTACAGCAGAAAAATATTGCAAATATTTTATTAAAATTGCAGCACAGTACAGCACAGTATAGGTGACTGTGCCGAAAACGATAACTTAGAATTATTATTAACTAATAAAATTAAAATGGCTAACAGATTAATTGGGAGACTTCCTAAAGTTGGTATCCGCCCAGTGATTGACGGGCGCGAAAGAGGTGTGCGCGAATCGCTTGAGGTTCAAACCATGAACATGGCAAAAAATGCCGCTAAATTAATTGAAGAGAATTTACGCTTCCCAAGTGGCGAAAAAGTGGAATGCGTTATTGCCGACACAACTATTGGAGGCGTTGCTGAAGCTGCTGCATGTGCCGATAAATTTGAGCAGGAAGGAGTTGGCGTTTCATTAACTGTAACTCCATGCTGGTGTTACGGAACAGAGGTAATGGATACTAATCCAGCCATTCCAAAAGCCGTTTGGGGATTTAACGGAACTGAACGCCCAGGTGCAGTTTATTTGGCTGCCGCTTTGGCCGGTTATTCACAAAAAGGTTTGCCAGCATTCGGAATTTACGGTCGCGATGTACAAGATGCCGGCGATGAGAGCATTCCAGAGGATGTGCAGGAAAAAGTGCTGCGATTTGTAAAAGCTGCATTGGCGGTGGCTCAAATGAAAGGCAAATCCTATTTATCGCTGGGTTCTACCTCTATGGGAATTGCAGGTTCAATGGTGAACCCCGATTTTTTCCAGGAATATTTAGGAATGCGTACTGAGTTTGTCGATATGGTGGAAGTGAAACGCCGTTTAGATGAAGGAATTTACGATCAAGAAGAATATGAAAAGGCACTGGCCTGGACAAAGCAAAATGTAATTGAAGGCGAAGACCACAATGCTCCTGAAGAACAGTCGGATCGCAAACGCAAAGACTGGGAGTGGGAAATTGTAGTAAAAATGACCCTCATTATGCGCGATTTGATGATTGGTAACCCAAAACTGAAAGATGCTGGCTTTGGAGAAGAATCGCATGGTCACAATGCCATAGCAGGAGGTTTCCAGGGACAACGTCAGTGGACCGATTATTATCCGAATGGTGACTTCTCTGAAACGATGTTGAATACTTCGTTCGACTGGAATGGAATTCGGGAAGCATTTGTTTTTGCTACCGAAAACGACAGTTTAAATGCTGTACCAATGTTGTTTGGACACTTGCTAACCAATACTGCACAAATTTTCTCTGATGTAAGAACATATTGGAGTCCTGAGGCAGTAAAACGCGTTACCGGAAAAGAATTGACAGGTTTGGCAAAAGATGGTATTATTCACCTAATTAACTCTGGTTCAACAACTCTTGATGCCACAGCTCAACAAAAGGATGCTGACGGAAATCCGGTGATGAAACCATTCTGGGATATTACAGCAGAAGATGCTGAGGCTTGTTTAAAAAATACAAAATTCTGCCCGGCTAACATCGGCTATTTCCGTGGAGGTGGTTTTTCGAGTCAGTTTAAAACTGCCGGACAAATGCCTGTAACTATGAGCCGCGTAAACCTGGTAAAAGGATTAGGGCCTGTATTGCAAATAGCTGAAGGTTTTACTGTTGAATTAGAAGATGATATACACGATGTTTTAGATAAACGCACCGATCCAACATGGCCAACTACCTGGTTCGTACCGAAACTAAACGGAACTGGAGCATTTAAGGATGTTTATACCGTGATGGCAAACTGGGGAGCTAACCATGGTGCTATTTCTTATGGACACATTGGTGCCGATTTAATTACATTGGCTTCTATTTTGCGTATTCCTGTGTGTATGCATAACGTAGACGATGATAAAATTTTCCGCCCAAGTGCATGGAGCGCGTTTGGCGAAACAAAAGAAGGTGCCGATTATCGCGCATGCGAAAATTTTGGTGCACTTTATAAATAAGATAGTCAATTTTTTTGCACAGATATTTTTAGTAAAACTCAGGCTAGTTACTTGAGTTTATAGTTATATTTGGTTAATTAAAAAGTCATGCTGCCGCATTATTATGGCAGTATGACTTTGGTTTTAAGTTAAACACTAAATCACTAAAATGTATACATCATTCCGTTTTGCCATTAATTTATTATTAATGAGTGCACTGCTTGCGAGTGTGTCATGCAATTCAAACCAAAAACAAAAAACTTCTGAAAAAATGAAAACTTTTGAAAAAGGAACTTATGGATACGATATTGAATTCCTTAAAAAGCATATAAAACCGGTTGAACTGGTAAGTGGAGATGCGCATGTGCTTATTTCTCCCGAATACCAGGGACGGGTAATGACCAGTTCTGCTACGGGCGAGAATGGTTTAAGTTACGGTTGGATTAATCACGAGCTAATCGCTTCCGGAGAGATACTAAAACAAATTAACCCCGTTGGAGGGGAAGAGCGTTTTTGGCTTGGACCCGAAGGAGGTCAGTTTTCAATCTTTTTTAAAAATGGTAGTTCGTTCGATTTTGCCAATTGGGCAACACCTGCATTTCTCGATACCGAGGTTTATGATATAGTAGCATCAAGCCAGGAGTCTGCTGAATTTTTTAAGTCAGTAGAGCTGGTTAACTACAGCAACTTCCAATTTAAATTCGATTTAAGCAGAAAAGTATCGCTTATTTCCAACGAAGAAATAAAAAATAGTTTGGGAATTAGCTTCGGAACAGGAGTTAAAACTGTTGCTTACAGAACTGAAAATGGAATAAAAAATACGGGGACAAATAATTGGGAAAAAGAAACCGGATTACTTTCTATTTGGATGCTGGGTATGTTTAATCCTTCGGATGGAGTTACTATAATTGTTCCTTATAAAACTGAAGCAGAATCGGATTATATTGTTAAAGACGATTATTTTGGGAAAATACCTGCCGACCGTTTGGTGATTAAAGATGGTATTGTGTTTTTTAGAGGTGATGGAAAACACCGGGGTAAAATTGGGATTCCTCCTGAACGTGCGCTGCCTGTAATTGGAAGTTACGACGCAGTAAATAATGTGCTTACTGTTTTAAAATGCGATATTAAGGAAGGGCAAACCGACTATGTAAATTCGGCATGGGAAATGCAGAAGTTTCCGTATAAAGGTGATGCCATAAACTCATACAACGACGGGCCTTTGGAAGATGGCGGACAAATGGGGCCATTTTACGAACTTGAAACATCGTCGCAGGCCTTGGCCTTAAAATTGGGCGAAAAGTTAGTTTATAAGCAAGAAACCATTCATTTTGAAGGATCGGAAGAAGATTTGAATTCGGTTTGCCAACAACTTTTTAATGTAACAATTGAAGAAATTAAAGCGGTTTTTTAATTGTATTATTTTTTGCAAAAAAAACTGAATTTTAATCATTCTAAAATTATAGAATAAAACACAGCATTGCGTGGCAAAAATCAAACTTAAAATAAACGAACAGGCAGGCCAAACTAAAGTGCAACAACTGGTACACTCTATTACAGAAGCTATTAGCAATAAAATGTTAAAGTCGGGCGACCCGCTACCTTCTGTAAATCAGTTAAGCAACGACAGTGGTTTTTCGCGCGATACGGTTTTTAAATCTTATAATATTTTAAAAGAACGAAACATTATTGAGTCAGCTCCACAAAAAGGTTATTTTGTGGCCAACGAAAGCTTTCGTGTTTTTATGTTACTCGATAACTTTAGTGCCTTTAAAGAACAGTTATACCAATCGTTTCGTGAAAGCCTGCCCGATTCGTATTCTGTTGATTTAATGTTTCATCACTACAATGATGAAGTTTTTCAGCAACTTATTCAAAACAGTCTGGGTCGTTACAATACCTATATTGTTATGAATATCAAGCACAATTCTGTTCATCCGGTTCTTGAAAAAATCGATACCAATAAGTTGCTGATGCTCGACATGGGCAGTAAGGGAAAAAACAATAATAATTTTCTTCTTCAGGATTTTAATCAATCGGTTGTGCAGTGTCTGGAAGAAGGTAAACACAAACTTGAAAAATACCGCGAGTTTATTTTGGTTTATGCCGAAAACCAGACACCACACCCTTCTGATATTATTGTTGCAGTGAAAAGTTTCTGCAAAAAAAATCAAATTAATTTCAGAATGATAAGTAAGATTAACTCCTCTGAAATAAAAAAAGGGCAAGCTTATTTTGTTATCCACGACAACGATTTGGTTGAGGTAATTAAAAATTGCAGAGATAAACAGTTTGAAATAGGAGTGGATGTGGGTATTCTTTCCTATAACGATACGCCAATGAAACAAATTGTTGGAAACGGAGTTTCTGTCATTTCAACCGATTTTGAACTGATGGGTAAACAAGCGGCAGAATTTGTTAAAAACAAACAGAAAATAGCTGAAACTCTCCCAACATCTTTAATTCTGCGGGAGTCCTTATAATCCCAGAATGTTGCTTATTTCGCTCATGGCTTTTACCGAAAGTTCGACAAACTCGGGCAATGGTATACCAATTTTTTCGCATTCCATTATATTTTCACGTTTTACCGATGCCGCAAATGCTTTTTGTTTCATGCGTTTGGTAACCGATTTGGGTTTAACTGAGGCAATTTTCTTATCCGGATAAACCAGAGTTACTGCGGTTATTAAACCTGTTATCGTTTCACCAGCAGCCAAAGCATGCTGAAATTCAGTAGTCCGTTCTTTTTCAGTTGCTATTTCATTATGCATCACAATGGCATCAATTACCTCAGCGCTGACTTTTCCTGCCAACATTTTTTCGGCATACGGACCATGGGTGTGCGGATCGGCATTGGTTATTTCAACATCAATATCGTGCAACAAGCCGGCCAGGCCCCATTCTTCTTCGTTTTTGCCTAGTTTTTGCGCCATTGCCCGGAGCACTGCTTCCGATGCATAACAATGTTTGCGCATATTATCGGCTGCAATATTTTCTTCCAGTAAACGAATAGCATCCTCCCTTGAGATCATAGTAATGGATTTATTTATGATTTAAAATTAAAGTGCTTTAAAAATAGTAATAAATTTGTGTCCATTTAAGTATTAATAATACCTATGCAGGAAATTGAAAGAAAATATTTAATAGACACTAAAAATTGGGTGCCCAAAAATAAAGGCACAAAAATAACACAGGGATATTTGTGTACCGACAAAGAACGGGTTGTTAGGGTTCGTATAAAAGGCGAAAAAGCATTTCTAACCATAAAAGGAAATCAGCAAGGAATCACTCGGACAGAATTGGAATATGAAATCCCGGTAAATGAAGCACAAATTATGCTTTCGATGTGTTTGGATTTTCCCATTCAAAAAATTCGTTACATCGAATATTTTGAAGGTATGCTATGGGAAATTGATGTTTTTGAAGGGGTGAATAAGGGATTGGTTGTGGCAGAAGTTGAGCTTGAGCATGAAAATCAACAAGTTGTTTTACCAAACTGGGTGGAGAAGGAAGTTAGTACTGATTACCGGTATTTTAACGCGTGGCTTTGCCAAAATCCATATTCGAAATGGTAAACGTATTTTATTGCCCTATACTTTAAAATTTAATAAAGAAATAATTGTTCATCTTTATTTTCATTTTATTCAATGCTCAAATAACAATGGTATTATTTTTGCGTTTCAACACAAAGCTAAAAATTCTTATTTATGTTCTCGACCAGAGTAAAATCAATTTTATTTATCATATTATATTTCGGAATAGCTGGATCTGCCTTAGCACAAGAAAAGAAAGATAAAGCTGAGCTCGACAATGAGCTTCAAATTTTAAAAAATTATTTTATCAACGACAAAAACTGGCATGTAGTTCAGCCCGAAGTTGGAGGTAACGTAAAAGGTTTAATTAATTTTATTGAAGATCAGCCCATCGACAGTATCATTGCCGGTTTAAATAAAATCCGATTAAACAACCAAAATTATGTACTTCGATTGCCGCAAGAGGTGGACGATAGCCTGAGTGTGCCCGGGTATGTTTCGGCAGCCTTGGTTGAACAAGAAATTGGTACAATTATTAAAAATTACAACAAGGAGGTGAATGTTCAGAAAATTCCTGTGCCTCCATCTGTACTTAGCGAAGCAAAAAGTCAGGTGGAAGTTATTCCTGAAGGGAAAGGGAATGTATTGTTTACCCAATCAATTTATTCATTTCCCGATAGCTTAAATATTCCTGAAGTTATTCCTGATTCGGTGCTGAATTCGCCTGAAAAATTTAATAGGTTGGTTAAAATCGACAGTATTCGTAATGCCTATATTGAAGAAAAACGATTGACCTACAACGACTCTGTCACCACTGCATATCTTAATGATATATCAAACAGTTACCGTCAACAGAAATTTGAAGAAGGACTGAGCTTTAGAATAAAAAGATACAAAGACGCTGTTAAACTGAGCAATTACAATATTCTGAAAAATTATAACGACAGGGTGGTTGCTGAGGTGAACGACACCATACAATCGATTATTGAAACATTAAGTGAATATGCCGATTTTATCGATACAACCCGAATATCTATTATAAACCTTAATGGTGAATCATCGGATATTTTGTTACAAAATGGAAATGATTATTATTCCAGGGTTTGGCTGAAAAACGAACAGAACGATTCGCTCAGGGTGATGGTGAAAAATGTGGATAAAAGAAGTATGAAAATGCTTATTGACGATGGCGTTACATTTACACGTTTTAAGGAAAAACAAACTAAAGGAATTGATCTTGGAAGCTTAAAAACAACCTCCCAAAAGTTTAAAGGAGTTAGTGACAGGTACGAAGTTTTTACCCCCTGGACCTTTGGTGGTGATGGAAGCCTTGGCCTTTCTCAAACTGATCTTGAAAACTGGCAAAGTGGTGGAGAAAGTTCACTGGCTTCTAACCTTGTACTAAAAGGTACTGCCAATTATTCAAGAAAAGACGGAAATTTAAAATGGGAAAATTCCCTGGAAATTCAGAATGGCTGGATAAAAACAGGGAGGGCCGATTCCTTATTGCAAAAAAACAGCGATAAATTTAAAATTACCTCCCGGTTGGGATTGAGTGCATTTAAAAAATGGTACTACAGTGCCGAATTAAGTTTTAGTACCCAATTATTTAACGGATATAACTATCCAAAGTCGAAGGGAGAAGATCCTATTTCTGCTTTTATGGCGCCGGCTAAGACTTATTTAAAGTTTGGTCTCGATTATAAGCCAAATACTAACTTCTCCTTGCTATTGTCGCCGCTTACCATAAAAAATACCTTTGTGGGAGATACTGCCAAGGTCGATCAAACTTCTTATGGCGTTGCAGAAGATAGAAAAAGTTACTGGGAACCAGGTTTAAATGCTGACCTAACCTACAAAAGGACAATTTTTCAACAGATTTCGTATGAAACCAAATACAGTATGTTTGTGAATTATAAATCTCCGTTTTCATCGTTTGATATAGACTGGGAAAATACGTTTAAATTGCAGGCTACTAACCATATTGGAATCCAACTTATGCTTCACTTTGTTTACGACGATAATGTACTGTTTTCCGTATACGATGACGATGGGGAAGAAATCGGAGAAGAAACAAGGCTTCAGATAAAAGAATTGTTCAGCATAGGTTTTACCTATTCAATCAACAAGGAAGTAAAACATGCACGCCGGCGTTGACTTTAAAACGTAAAATAAAAACCTAAAATTGTAAGTATACCATAAATTACGCTAGCTATGCCGTTAGTGGTGAAAAATGCCAGATTAACTTTGCTTAAATTGTTAGGTTTTACCAATGTGTGCTGATAAACAACAAGGCTGATAAAAATAATAGCACCGATCCATTGTAAAATTGTTGCAGGTAACAGTACAGTTACAATTATAGCGAAACAGGCCGATAAAAAGTGAATGAATTCGGAAACTCTTAAGGCCTTCTTTTTTCCCAGTAGCGAGGGAATGGATTTTAGGTTCAGGCTCTTGTCGAATTCTTCGTCTTGTAATGCATAAATAATATCGAAGCCACTTACCCAAAAGAATACCACAAAACTCAGCAACAGTGGTAACCAGTCGAATTTACCGGTAACAGCAAGGTATGCACCAATTGGGGCAATCGCCAGCCCAAGACTTAGCACAAAATGGCAGAGCGGTGTAAAACGTTTGGTATAGCTATAAAACAAAATTATAAAAAGTGCAAGCGGCGATAAATAAAAGCAAAGCGGATTTATAAACCAGGAGGTTGCTACAAATAATACGGAATTAGCCACAACAAAGAACAATACAGCTTTGGGTTTCAGAATGCCGGCAGGAACTTCCCTTATTGAAGTACGTGGGTTGAGTTTGTCGAATTCGCGGTCTAAATAGCGGTTAAATCCCATGGCTGCGTTGCGGGCAAAAACCATACACAGCAATACCAAAAACAAAAGTTTAAAACTTAACGTGGCACTTTCATGTTCCAGTGCCATAAAAAATCCTATTAGTGCAAAAGGTAGCGCAAAAATGGTATGTTCGAACTTTACCAGGCGCGAATAGTTTATTAATCTTCCCATTTAAAAAATCTTCTTTCGCCAAAAATAGAAAGTTAAAATGAGACTGTTTAACAATTATCCAGTTTTTCTGGTATTTGTCGCCTTTCGGTAATACTACATATAATTGAATTTTTATTGCGAGAAGGCATTAACCCGAGTCTCAATTAATAATCTGACCTTAAAAATTAATTGTAGAACTCGGGTTAATACATGAAATAACTAATTATTTAAATTTAAACAGTACATGAATTGGAGTGTTTCTGTGAGAAAAAACTAAATTTGAACAAACAAAAACAATCATGAAAAATATTAAACGATATTACGAAATAAAGGCAGAGCCGAAAGATGTGTACAATGCTTTAACCAATAAGCGGATGCTGGAAATCTGGACAGGAGAAGCTGTTGAAATGGAAGTAGAACCCAATACTGAGTTTTCGTTGTGGGGGGGGAGTATTTCAGGAATAAATCTGGAATTTGAAGAAAACAAAAAAATTGTACAAAAATGGTTTTTTGGCGAAGACCAGGATGATTCGATTGTTACCATAAAAATACATCCACACAAAAAAGGAACCAGCGTTGAGCTGACTCATACCAATATTCCAGAAGATGCTTTCGACAATATTTCGGAAGGTTGGGACGATGATTATTTTGGAGCTATAAACGAATTGTTTATTTAAAATGCAGGAAGCTAAATATTGGATTGAAAAATTGAGTCTGCAAAAACATCCCGAGGGTGGATGGTTTAAAGAGGTTTACCGTTCGGAGGATGTCATTAAAAGAGTGGATTTATGCGAAAAATTTTCGGGAGACAGACATGTTTCAACATCAATTTATTACATGCTCGAAGGAGAAGAGTTTTCTTCGTTTCACCGGATAAAATCGGATGAGTTGTGGCATTTCTACACAGGCAGTTCGTCTATTGAAATTATTTGGATAGATGATGGAATTTTAAATGTTGAAAAATTAGGTGCCGATTTTGAAAAGGGTGAAAGATTTCAGGTTCTTATCCCTAAAAATAAATGGTTTGCTGCACGTTTAACCAATACATTGGGGTATGCATTGGCAGGATGTACTGTGGCTCCGGGATTTCATTTCGATGATTTTGAACTGGCTGATAAAAATTTGCTTCAGAAATTTCCTGCGCTAACAGCTAAAATTGAAAAATTGATTCAGTAATAGCGGGCAGCTATTACTGAGAACTGCTTTTAGTCTTTCAATTCTTCCTGTAATAAATCTTTTACCGACAGAAAGTTACTTTCCAGCTTCAACATATTTTCTATGTAAAAATCATAAATCATTGGCCATTGATTTTGCCGGTGAAAATCGACTTCGTTTAGCTGCGTATAAATACGGCATACTTCTTTGCCGCTGTCTTCGCGTTCGTGGAAGAATTCCCATGTTAATCCCGTTTCAAAACCTTCCTCAATAATAACCTTGTAACTTTCTAAAAATTCGTAAGCTTTCAACCTCAGTTTTTCATTTCTGTTGCTCAATTCCAAAATCACCTTTGCATCTTTGCGGCTAACCTCGAAACGTAGCGCCACCCCTTTAATTTTTGTTCGGTGAAGTACCCACTTCTTTTTCCTGAAACGTAGTTCGGGATGCTCCTCGCAGCGTTTCCCAAACTGCTCCCAAAAATCTATATGGAGCTTTTTAACTTCTTCTTTTGAATACATGGCTCAAAGTTATGGTAATTTTATTTTACTTTATGTTTTAAAAATAGAGCCGCATTATATGAACTGTAAATTTAACTTATTGGTATTTTTTCTGATTTGTTTCAAGATTGGAACATGCCAGCAGGTAGAAGTTCAAACAAATTATAGTTCCTCAGGCGACTGCGATTTTATCGCCTATAACTATTCTGGTGTTCCGCTTTATTTGCTATTGAACTTAGCCGATTTGCAAAATACTACTTTTCCCGGTGATTTGCCTTTCGTAAAAAAGTTATCACCCGGTTTTAATACCCTTTTTACACTTCTTAGCTTTAGCGATACTGTAGTTCCCTCTTTTTATTATGAAATACATTGGTTTCGCTCAGATCCAATGGCCAATGTTAATTTAGATTTTCCATATTTGATTCCTTTTAAGCCAGGAAGTAAGGTGTGTGTGTTTGATGTGAAGAATATTGACGGTTTTAAAGGGAGAAAACAGCTTGACTCGTGGACTGCTACCGGGTTTTATGCAAAAAGTGGGCAGCAGGTTTTTGCATCACGTAATGGAGAAGTGGTTGAAATTGCAGGCGCAAAACGCAACGAGCTTCCGGAAACCTGGTACAATAACTGGACAAACTGTATTACTTTGTTACAAAACGACGGAACCTTAATTTGTTACAGGAATGTGGTAAACTCGCGTAATTTTCAAACAGGGCAACAGGTTTATGCCGGAGAAGTGATTGGTAAAATTGCAGCGGGTGCAAATAATTTAGAGCTACTGGTTTATCACGAAACATCTAATAAAAAAGGCTTGTTTTTTATTATTCCCCAATTTGTGGTGGAAGAGGGGAGAAATGAAATTGTAAATTCTTCAACAGAATACAGCGTTATACATCCGTATTCTGTGCGCAGCCTGGAAATGACTAAAAGGGAACGAAAAAAAGTACTGGATAAAAAGTAAAAAAGATTATTAACCAGCGTTTAATTAATAATCTTGTTTCAGTTTCAACTAATTAATAGTCGAACTTGGCGTAATAAAATATTTATTCAATGGGTGACTAGAAGTTGATGCAAATAGTCACCCATCAAATAGTTAGGAAAGTTTTTACTTCCAAACTTCATCTCCATACTCCCAGCCCTTTCGGACAGGTTCTTTCAGGTACTTATCCATACCGGGATGGTTGGTTACTTTCATGTTCTCAGCATCGTATTCAATGCGTGTATTAAAACGTTGCGCCATAACACCCAATAAGGCCATTTCGGTTAAGCGGGTTGCATAGTCGAAGTTCGAACCTGGTGCAGGGCCACCCTTTATGGCATCGAGAAACTCCTGTTGCGGTCCACCTTCAATACGGCGAATACTTGCTTCTGGCATCTCATTTTTCACCCAGGCATCCCATTCTTCTTTGGGCATCGTCAGGTGTGCATCATTTGGTCTGCCGCCAGTCATAATGTTTTGTTTTTCGCCAATCATTAACATTCCGTTCGGAGGTAATTCATCTAATCCCCATTCCGGCCGAATTTCAGGTTGCATTCCACCTTCGTACCAGGTTAATGTTACAGGAGGTTTCTTATCTCTTGCTCCAAATTCAAATTTTATAACCGATTGGTCGGGGACAAATCCTTCTGGGGCTCCGGTATTAAATAAACATTCTGTAGCAGTTGGCATTCCCAAATCTAACGACCAAAATGGCGCGTCTAAAGTATGGCAGGCCCAGTCGCCTAGCTCGGCATTTCCGAATTCGTAAAATCCGCGCCACGATTTTGGAACGTAAGCATGGTTAAACGGACGTGATGATTGTGGCCCGAGCCAAAGTTCCCAATCCAATCCCGTAGGAATGGATTCTTCAGGGGCAGGAAAAGACAGTGGTTTTGTGAAATATCTTCCCTCTCCAAAAGAAGGTCCGTCAAACCATGCAATCACTTCTTTTACTTCTCCAATAATCCCGGCATCGTACCATTCTTTCACACGTCGAATGCCGTCGGTAGCATGACCCTGGTTTCCCATTTGAGTGGTAACGTTGTAATAATGTGCCGCTTTTTGTAAGGTGCGTAACTGCCACACGTTATGTGCCAATGGTTTTTCAACATAAACATGTTTACCAAGCTGCATTGCTGCCATGGTTGCTGCAAAATGAACATGATCGGGTGTAGCCACCAAAACTGCATCAATGTCGTTGGCCATCTCATCAAACATTTTTCTAAAATCTTTGAATCGTTTGGCATTAGGATACTTGGCAAAGGTTTCCTTTGCACGGTTGTCGTCCACGTCGCACAAAGCAACAATGTTAACATTTGGGTCTTTTGAGACTTCTTCAATGTTGGTTGCGGCACGTCCCCCGGCTGCAATGGCAGCAATGTTGATTTTTCCGGAAGGAGAACAACTAATAAAATTAGGAATAAATACAGCTCCGGCAGTAACTGCTGAAGCCGATCGCAAAAAATTTCTTCTTGAAATTGAATTCATATTAAAAAGTTAAGTGGTTTAGACTCTAGGCGAAGATATAAGATTTTCTGTTGGTTTTATCATTTTTAGTCTCTTTTTAAAACAGAACAGAATAGTCTGTTATTTTTTGTTAAAATTTGCAGCCGGGAATAAAAACAGGCCGCATTTTTTTGTCGATTTTTATAATTAATCTGCTAATCACTGGATATAGGTAACACTTTTTTTTACTAAAAACATGACTTTTATGTTATTGATAAGAATTTTAGGAAGTGTTAAAAAAGGTTAACGATTCTCTGCATTTAAATATTATTAAATTGGAAAATAACTCTACTATTGAGCTAAATTTTAAGAGAACAAAATATATTTGCGTCTTAAATAATGAAGAAATTATTTTGAATAGTGGTTTTAAAACTGAAATCAGTTTTACTATTTAGTTTTTTTTAGAAATAGTATCAAAAATTTCGAATTACTTAATTATTTATGAAAATATGTTAATTCGTTATTTCTGTTCTATTTCAGCCACAATGTGAGTATGTGAGTGAGTTATTAACTATTTGTAAATTTTTTATTCTATGAAAAGAATTGCGCTTATGCTATTAGGCATTGCCTTGTTTGGCGTGCTTGTAACAGAAGCTCAGGTGAAGAGTATCACGGGAACTATAACAAGTTCTGACGATGGTATGGAAATACCTGGAGTTTCTGTAAGTGTTAAAGGTACCACAATTGGTACTGTAACAAATTTAGATGGGGTGTACCATTTGGATGTTCCAAATGATGCACAAACAGTGGTGTTTTCGTTTGTTGGTATGAAAATGATTGAAATGCCAATTTCAGGTTCAGTAATGAACGTAGTTATGCAACCCGATATGATTGGTGTAGAAGAGGTGGTTGTTACTGCAATGGGGATCAAGCGATCGGAGAAAACTCTTGGATATTCTGCCACCTCTGTAAAAGGAGACGAGTTAGCCGAAACGCGAACCTCTGATGTTATGAGTAGTCTTGCAGGTAAAGTTGCAGGTGTTCAGATTTCAGATGCATCTTCTAGTCCGGGATCATCAAAATCTGTTGTTATCCGTGGATATACATCTATTAGTGGAACGAACCAACCATTATATGTAGTAGATGGAGTCCCAATCGATAACAGCGCTTCCTATTCTAGCGATGGATTAAATTCAGGCTATGATTTTGGTAGTGGAGCTAATGCAGTTAACCCAGACGATGTGGAAAGTATGACAATATTGAAAGGTGCTGCTGCAACTGCTTTGTATGGTAGCCGTGCTGCCAATGGTGTTATTATGATTACGACCAAATCGGGCAAAAAAGGTAAAGGTATAGGTATTGAATACAATGCCGGGGTACAATGGAGCCGGGTTTTGCGCATTCCACAAATGCAAAACCAATTTGGTATGGGATGGTATGGTGAACATACCGAAATTGAGAATGGCTCGTGGGGGCCAGAATTTGATGGTTCTTATGTACTTTGGGGAAACGTTTATGAAAATTCACAAAAGATACATAAGTATGAAGCTATTGAAAACAATGTTAAAGACTTTTTCGATACAGGATTTCGTCAAAACCACAGTTTAATTTTTAACGGGTCGACTGATAATTCAACCTATGGAGTTAGTGGTTCGTATGTAAAAGATGATGGTACTATTCCTACAGATGCGGATTCATATGAGAAATTTACTTTCTCATTAAAAGCAACGCATAAGAAAGATAATTTTACTTTCTCTACAGCAATTAACTATGCACATCAGAATAATAGTTTTGCTACCACTGGTCAGGGCTTATCGGTATATAATAGTATAATGCAAACACCAAGAGATGTAAGTATTGTTGGTCTTGCTGATTTAGACGACCCTTTTAATACGCCAGGTTATTACTATACGCCTTATTCTGTAACAAACCCGTATTATATATTAGAGAATTACGAAAACGAATACAGTAAAGATCGTATCTATGGTAAATTTCAAGTAGATTATGATTTCCTGGAGCATTTTAAATTAACGTATCGTATGGGGCTCGACTTATCTACATCACAACACTACACCGGAGAACCAAACCTCTATGATTTATTCTACGAAGGTACAGCAAACGGTTCTTTATATGGTACAAGTAGTACTTTTACGGGTGAAACAGGTAGCGTGTCAGAAACAGATGTAACACGCCGGGAAATTAACCAGGATGTGTTATTAACCTTCGACAAAGAAATTAGTGATTTCAGGTTAAACGCCATTGCAGGTTTTAGTGGTAACGAACGTAAGTATTCATCACTCTATGCTTATGTTTCCGACCTAACTATTCCAACATGGTTTGATCTTGGGAACTCAACAAGTAGCCCTTCTGTATCAGATTACGAATCACTTCGTCGTTCAATGGCTGTTTTTGGCCAGTTAGAAACAGGTTGGAAAGAATTAGTGTTTTTAACACTAACTGCACGTAATGATTGGTCTTCAACATTACCTGAAGACAATAGATCTTATTTCTACTATGGTGCAACTACCAGTTTTATTTTCAGCGAATTAATTGATAATGATTTAATTGATTTTGGTAAACTACGTCTTGCTTACGGTAAAACCGGTAATGACGCAGATCCTTACATGACAAGTTCTGTTTTTGCACAAGGTTATGCCGATGGCTACTGGGCTGATTATAATTTTCCATACACGTCATCTGGTTACAATGCTTATACAGTTAGCAATGTGTTGGGTAACTCAGAGCTGAAACCGGAAATGACAACAGAATTTGAAGTAGGTTTAAACATGGCGTTCTTTAAAAACCGTGTAAGTTTTGATGCTGCTGTATATAACCGTGTTAGTAATGACCAAATAAGCTCGGTAGATGTGGATTATGCTTCCGGATATTCGTCAGCAAATTCTAATATTGGTGATGTTCGAAACAGAGGTATTGAATTACTTGTAAACCTTACTCCTGTTAGAACAAAAGATTTCACTTGGGACTTCAGCGTTTCTTATTCTAAAAACAAAAGTAAAGTTCTTACCCTGGCTGATGAATTGGGAGATGAAACGCAGATATATGGTTTCACTGGTGGTACAGGAATGTATGCAATAGAAGGAAAAGCTCTTGGTACCTTTAAAGCAGAAGTACCACAATATACTGAAAACGGACAAATTGTTGTTAGTGAAGAAACCGGCTTACCTATTGCTGAAACAGATTTGCAAATTATTGGCGATATGAACTACGATTATACAGCAGGTATTTCTACAACCCTTCGTTACAAGGGGATGAGTTTAACTGCTAACCTTGATATTCGCCAGGGAGGTTTAATGTATTCGCGTACTAAAGATATTTCTTACTTTACAGGTAATGCAATACAAACAGCCTACAACGACCGTAATCCTTTTGTTATTGCAAACTCAGTAAACAAAGTAACTAATGATGACGGTAGCGTTTCTTATGTTGAGAACTCAGCAGCGCTAGATGCTACCCAAATTTATAACTATTGGAATAACGGTCCTGAATTAGGAAGTAGTTTCTTAATTGATAAATCATACGTAAAATTACGTTCTGTTGTTTTTTCTTGGAATTTGCCTGCCAAATGGGTTGCCAAAACACCTGTAAATGGAATTGAGTTGTCGGCTTATGGAAACAACTTATTCTTATGGACTCCAGCAAGCAACACTTTTGTTGATCCTGAAAACTCTTCATTTGGTAATGATTTAGCAGGTAATTTCGGAGAATATTCAGCAAACCCAACTTCTCGTAAATTTGGTTTTAACGTTAAGTTCAAATTTTAAAAAATAAAGACATGAATAAGTTATTAACATATATGTGCTTGATCGTCTTGCTGGTAACATCTTGCGATCTAGACATCAATGAAAATCCGAACTACGCTGACAGTTCAGATATAACACCGGATTTAGTATTTCCGTCTGTTCAAAACTATATTGCAGCAACCTCTTGTGATATTCTGTTTAACTATGCTGGGTTCTTTGCTCAATATTTCGATCAACAACCCGAAGCTAATCAGTTCAATGATTTAGCAGAATTATCAATATCAGAGTCGAGCGAAACTTTCGATAGAGCATATCTTAATTTATATGCGGGTGCATTACAGGATATTGAATACATTAAAGAACAAACAACCAATACTGCAGATTTATTTGCTGCAACAGTATTACGTGCAGTATGCTTTCAATTAATGGTTGATAATGAAGATTATGCACCATACTCTGAGGCATTAAACGGTACTACAGAACCAGCATGGGATTCAGGCCAAACGGTTTACGAAGGCGTTCTTGGTGAATTAGATGCTGCACAAGAAGCTTACGAAGCAGGTAGTGATGAAATGACTATGACTGATATGATTTTTGATCAGGATATGGATCAATGGATTGGTTATGCAAATGCACTACGTTTACGTATGTATTTAAGAATGTACAATGTAGATAATTCAGTAAAATCAACAATTGTTTCTTTAGTAGCAGAAAACGAGTTTTTCGATGGAGATATTACATTAGATATTTATGCTGATGATAACGACAATCGTAGCCCATTTTATTCAAGCTACTACGAATTAGGTACAGCTAACCATTGCGCTGCCTATCCTATTGTGTCGTATATGAAATTTACGAATGACCCTCGTATTGAATATGCCATAAGCAAGGCAACAAGCACGGGAACTTATGTAGGTCAATTATGTGGCACAAAAACATCGATGGCTGATTGGACCGATGATGGTGAATGGAAATCAGAAGACGTAAGTAGCATCAACTATGAATTATACGATGAAACAGGAGCCTCAAGACCTGCTTACTTATTTACACAAGCAGAGCTTCAATTTTTTATAGCAGAAGTTGAATATGTATTCAACGGAGACGATGCCGCTGCCAAAACAGCATACGAAGCAGCGGTTACAGCCGACTTTTCAGCCAGAGGATTTTCCGGAGCTTCAACTTTCTTGGAAACTTCAGACGTAGCTTGGGATTCAACAGCCGACAAAGAAAAACTTATCGGTATGCAAAAATGGGTAGCATTATTCTATATGGACAATATGGAAGCCTGGTCAGAAATTCGTCGTACAGGTTATCCTGAATTGAGTGAGTTTTCAGCGAAAGATGTTTATGAAGATCCAACCATATATACAAATGGAGAACTAGTTTTAAACTGGAACAGCAGTCTCTCTGATAACGAAAGTTTAATGAAAAGGATGTACTATCCATTGCAGGCTCGATCATTAAATGCAAACACTCCTGATGCGTCAGGATACTACGGAAGTGATCCCGTATGGTGGGATGTAAATTAAAAATTAAAATAGTTTATTATTATGAAAAAGTTAATATTATATATCACGCTAATTTGCAGTATATCAGTTGGCTTGGTTAGCTGTGAAGATGAAATTGGTGATGAATCAACAATAACCTACTATGCTACACTAACATTATATGGTGAAAGTGTTGTTTTTTGGGATTTAAATGAAACTTATGTTGATCCTGGATACTATGCTGAAATGAATGGTGAAGATGTAACATCAGAAGTTGAAATTGAAGGGACTGTTGATATAACTACTCCTGGTGTTTATACATTAACATATTCAGTTACAAACGCAGACGGGTATTCAACAAGCGAAGAACGTACTGTAATGGTTTCTGATCCTACCGAATCTCCAATAGAATCAGGATATTGGTCGGTAACACTTAGTAGTTATCGTAATTACGATGGAACAATTAAAAATTACAGTTCTACTTATTCTGTTGCAATACTTCAAACAGCACCTGGAGTCTTTTACATAACCGACCTCTTTGCTGGATGGTATGATCAGTCTGCAGGATATGGAAGCGACTATGCTATGACCGGAACTTTCCAATTAAATGATGATAACAGTATTACAGCTTTATCTTCATATTTAAGTGGATGGGGAGACTCTATAGATGAACTTGCCAACGGTAAATATGATTCGTCAACTGGTGAAATTTATTATGAAGTTTCATATGTTAATTATAAAATGACATTTTACATCACTTTAACGAAAAATTAAGACCTTAAATCATGAAAAAATATATTTTATTATTGATTGCTGTTATAGCAATTGGATTTGTCGCTTGCGAGGTTGAAACAGACGAAGTGGCAGGAGGTACTGAAGTTGAACTAATGACAGGTGAATGGACCGTTACTTTTGAACAAAGTATGGACGAATATTATCAAATATTCGGAGGAGCCGAAGATCCTGAACTTCTTTCAATGACTAGTGATGAACTTGATTCTCTTTCCTGGTCAGACTTGTATGGAAACGGAGAGGTGTCAGTATTCACCTCAAATACTGCTTCATCATCTGTTGATTCAATGTGGTTCGGTGATTATGCTGCTGACCCAGACGATTATACATTTTGGCAGTATAAGCTAAAAGTTGCAATAGACAATGATGCCAATACATTTAGTAGCGATTATGCAGACAATATTGCTTATGATGGCTGTACGATAAAAGTGCTTGGAGGTAAAATATTTGAAGACGCTGCAACAACACCACGTGGTTATGCGGCAGATAGTATTTGTGCTTATGTGTATTTTAGCGATGATTATTACGGTTTCACGTATATGAAAATGTCAGGGTACAGGTATACTGGTTTTGATGAAGACTAAAAGTATATAGAATTATATATTGAAAGCCGTCTCAAAATTGAGACGGCTTTTTTGTTTGCCTCGCATGCAAACTAATCCGTCAGTTTGAAAGAAAACTGAGTCGCCTAATCGGGGGGAAGACAATACGAAGCCAAGTGCGTTGTTGGCAACGGCAGGGTGTGAAGGAAGGCTTAGTAAGTTAGCGGAA
>JBFHFE010000017.1:0-109242 GCA_041583785.1 Draconibacterium sp.
ATGATTCAGCAACTCATTAAAAATGGTTTTGTTGAAGAAGCCTACGAACATATGCAGCCCATGGTAAAACGCGTAAAAGAAAACGATGGTTTTTACGAATGGTACACGGTTAAAAACAAACCCGAAGGTTCATTCGAAAACAAAGGGATGTACCCGTATGGTTACCAAAATGGTGGCGACTGGACCTGGTTTGGTGCACGCATGATTCAGCAATTAATTAAGTACGGTTTTGTTGAAGAAGCCTACGAACAAATGCAGCCCATGGTAAAACGCGTTAAAGACAACGACGGTTTTTACGAATGGTACACGGTTGAAAATGAACCTGAAGGCTCCGGTACTTTCCGTGGTTCGGCAGGGGTGCTTTATAAAGCAATTGAAATGTTTGAAGAAGTTGCAGAAAGGCAAAAGTAAAAAGATAAAAGTGAGGCAGGCTGTCTTGCTATTATCCACTAAAATTTCATATCTCTAAAAAATGGAAATCAGAAAATCAGAACAATATTTACTTCCTCTAAAAAAGGAAAAAACAGCGCCGGGAATGTACGATTTGTACCCATCGTTGAGGCTTGATGCTGGAAAAATTAATACAGGAATCGTCGCTTTGGTGCAAGAACTTGCAGAAGAAAAAACAATAATAATTGACGGTTATAGTGGTGTTTTTTACGAAAAGATTCAAGAACAGTTTAATGCGGAACTTGAAAAGCTGGGCAAAAAAGTAGCTTGGTTTACTATTGACTCTGCCTTAAAACCGGAGGCAGAAATCGATGAAATGATTGCACCTTTTTTGGGGGGTGACGACCCGATTTTCGGAACAAAGGCAACCATTGCCTTAGCCGATTTCTATGAAAAGGAAAAGGTGGCTGCCATTCAACCCGATAAAAGTGCTGACGTAAATATTATAATCGGTGCAGGAGCAGGCTTAACAAACTGGAAAGGGGCTCTGTTGTACGCCGACCTGCCCAAAAACGAATTGCAATTTCGTGCGCGCGCAAAAAGCATCATGAATCTCGGGGCTTCGAAACCCGATGAAATTAAACCCATGTACAAACGCTATTATTTTGTCGATTGGATTGTGCTGAACGAATACAAAAGCAAAATCCTCTCAGCAATCGATTATTTTATTGATGAGCAGCGGATTGATACCCTTACCTGGATGAAAGGGGACGATGCCCGCGCAGGATTAAAAAAAATGGCGACAAACGTATTTCGTGTGCGTCCGTGGTTTGAACCCGGTGCCTGGGGTGGTCAGTGGGTAATGGATAAAATTGCTGGGCTGAACAAGGGTGTTATTAATTATGCCTGGTCCTTCGAGTTGATTGTACCCGAAAACGGCTTGCTTTTCGAAAGCGACGGCAATCTGTTGGAAATTTCGTTTGATTGCCTGATGTTTCAGGAAACCAAAGCCGTGATGGGGCAACATTCAGAACAGTTTGCTCACGAGTTCCCAATTCGTTTCGATTTCCTCGATACCTTTGATGGTGGAAATCTTTCCATACAGTGCCATCCACAATCCGAGTACATTAAGGAGCATTTTGGCGAAAGTTTTACGCAGGAAGAAACCTACTACATTTTAGATGCTGGCAAGGATGCAAAATGCTACCTCGGCTTTCAGGACGATATTGACCCGCAAAAGTTTGAAGCTGACTTAAAATACAGTTTTGAAAACAAAAAGGAGATTGAAATTACCAAATACGTTCAGGTGCACGATTCGCATAAACACGATTTGTTTTTGATTCCTCCTGGAACCATTCATGGTTCGGGAACCGAAAATCTTGTGCTGGAAATTAGCACAACGCCGTACATTTTTACCTTTAAAATGTACGACTGGCTGCGTGTTGATTTGGATGGTAAGCCACGCCCCATAAACGTTGAGCGTGGTATGGAAAACCTTTGCTTCGAGCGTAAAGGGCAATATGTAAAAGATAAACTCATTTCGCATCCGTATGTGTTGGAAGAGGGCAGCGACTGGAAAATGTACCACCTGCCCACCCACGAAAAACATACCTACGATGTGCACCGTTTCCACATGAAAACAGAGGTGGAAGTAAAAACCGAAAATCGTTGCCATGTACTTTCGCTGGTTGAGGGACAAAGTATAATCTTAGAAACAGAGAACGGAATGCGCCAACGCTTTAATTATGCCGAAACTTTTGTGGTTCCTGCCGCTGCTGGTTCGTACAAAATTATTAACGAAGGCGAAGGCGAGATAATGGTCGTTAAGGCTTTTATGAAATAGAATATATTTTACCCCTTTGGCTGTAGCCATTTTCCCTTAAAAAGGGGAAATGGCTACGGAAAGTCAGAGGCTTTGATGAAACGCAAATGGCAGAGGGGCCTGAAAGCAAAAGTTATTCAAAATTGAAACAGAATTTAATCATCATGATACGAACAATCTTAACACTAATATTTGCCATAGCAATACTAAGCTCGTGCAAGCCCGAATCGAAAGTTCTTTGGCAAATTGGCGAAAACAACAACAGTGGCGATGAGTTTGCTTTGGCACCAAACGATTATTCAAAGTTTGTAGAGAATGACTTTGGTTGGGAAGACAAGTATTTTCTGATTGGAACCTCGGAAATAAAAACGGATTTTCCATATATTTTGCCAGGCACAAGCGATACCTGGGGAGGAACCTGGGGAACAGCGGGTTGGCGTTCGCACACGCTAAATATTTTGTTTGGCATTGACAAACTTCCGAAACATGGCAACTGGAAACTTACGGTTGATATTCTGGATTGCAACCCTGAAAACTTACCACTTTTTAAAGTAACAGTTAACGGGAAATCGTGGAAATACCGCATTCCTGTTATCAACAAAACCAGTGAAATTGAAGGCGAGATTGCCGATTCTTCGGAATATTTAATTGAAATACCCCTCGAAAATTACTTGATGAAAGCTGGTGGAAACGAAATTAACCTTACAACTCTTGAGGGTTCGTGGCTGAAATTCGACCAGGTAAAACTGGAAGGACCAGGCAATGTGCGTTTAACGGAAAATAAAAGTGTTTTTGTGCGAGGAGTTAAAGCTTCCGATTACCAAACCGAAAATGCACAAGCCCTTTTGGTCGATGTTGAGCATCTTTCAGGGAAACCCGAAATACAAGTTAAATTGGATGGCAAGGAGATTCTTTCGGAAACACTCGAAACCAAACGCTATGTTTTTGAGGCGCCCATGCCTGTCGTTGAAATTTCTACCGAAAGCAAATACGAAATTCTGGCTGATGGTGAGAAAATCCTATCAGGCAAAGTGGTTCGTGAATCGCAAAAGCCAATGACGCCTGCCCAATATGTTGAGACAAAAATGGGTACTGCCCACTCGCGGTGGATGATTGCTCCGGGGCCGTGGATGCCGTTTAGCATGGTGAAATTGAGTCCCGATAACCAAAACGACAGCTGGCAGGCGGGTTACGAACCTACTTTCGAGTCGGTGGGCTGTTTCTCGCATATTCATGAATGGACCATTGCTGGCTTGGGTTGCATGCCCACAAACGGCAAGCTGCAAACCAATGTTGGTGACGAAAAAGATGTTGACAGCGGTTACCGCTCGCGCATCGACAAATCAACAGAGGAAGCGCCAATCGGATATTACAAAGTTCTTTTAACTGACTACGATATTCAGGCTGAACTTACTTCAACTACCCGCTGTGGATTTCAACGGTTTACTTTCCCGAAAGACAGAGAGGGCTCGCGGGTGCTGCTGGATTTGGTTATTCCCAACGAGTATACCTACAAATCAATAAAGGCATATTTCAAAAAGACAGGTGATAAAACCATCGAGGGTTATAGTCACCAGCTTTGCCCCAATACCTGGGCAGGAGGAATTTCGCAGGAATATACTGTGCATTTTGTAGCTGAGTTCGACCAGCCAATTTCTGGATTTAAAGTATGGACAGAAAAAGGAGTACAGCAGGTAGATGAATTTACCATTGAAAATGCCGAAGATGTGGGAGCAATTGTTGAATTCGACACCAAACAAAATAATGTGGTGCAACTGCGTACCGGAATTTCTTACGTAAGTATCGAAAATGCCCGCGAGAATCTGGATACTGAGGTTTCGAAACCCTTTGGCTGGGACTTTAACGCGATTCGACAAAATAATGTTGACACTTGGGACGAACTGATGCAACGCGTGAAAATTACATCGAACGATGCGCGCGAGAAAAAGCGTTTTTACAATAATTTCTACCGCTCTTTGTGCAGCCGAAATACTTTTAGCGATGTGAATGGCGAATGGCGCGATGCCGACGAAAAGATTCGTAAAATGGAAGACCCAACATCACCTGCGCTTGGCTGCGATGCATTCTGGAATACCTTCTGGAATCTCAACCAATTCTGGAATTTAGTAACACCCGAGTGGAGCAACCGCTGGGTGAAATCGCAATTGGCAATGTACGATGCAAATGGCTGGTTGGCAAAAGGCCCAGCAGCTATGGAATACGTACCGGTAATGGTTGCCGAGCACGAAATACCATTAATTGTTGGTGCCTACCAAATGGGAATTCGCGATTATGATATTGAAAAGGCTTTTGAGGCGGTGAAAAAAATGCAAACAACACCAGCGCAGGTTGTGGGTGGTGGCTTTGCAGGAAATCGCGATTTGGTAACGTACTTAAAACACGGGTATGTGCCTTACGATGAGGGACGTTTTTCAAATTCTCTGGAATATTCTTTCGATGATTGGACGGTTTCGCAGTTTGCCAAAGCGCTTGGTAAAGAGAAGGATTACAGCTACTTCCTCGACCGTGGATATTGGTGGAGAAATATTATTGACAAAGAAAGTGGGTATGCCCGAATGAAAAACTCGAAAGGGGAGTGGATGCCCGATTTCGACCCATATAAATCAGGAGCAAATCATCATTATGTAGAAGGAAATGCCTGGCAACTTACCTTTTTTGTTCCGCAAGATGTTCCGTCTCTTGCTGAAGCTATTGGCAAAGACCGCTTTATTGAGCGCCTGGATTGGGGATTTACCGAAAGCGACAAAACACGTTTTAACGGTTTGCGCGACCAGTACTGGGAATATCCTGTAATGCAGGGCAATCAGCAAAGTATGCATTTTGCTTATCTCTTTAACTGGGTGAGCAAACCATGGTTAACGCAGAAATGGAGCCGTGCAATTATCGACCGTTATTACGGCTACGGAATTGCAAACGCTTATTTGGGCGACGAAGACCAGGGACAAATGAGTGCCTGGTTTATGATGGCATCGTTGGGATTGTTCCAAACCGATGGAGGTTGCCGGGTAGAGCCGATTTATGAAATTGGAAGCCCACTGTTCGAAAAGATTGAAATTGACTTGGGCAAACAGTTTGGCCGTGGCGAAACATTCGTAATAGTAGCCTTAAATGCATCGCGATTAAATAAATACGTTCAGTCGGCAAAACTAAATGGCAAAGAACTAAAAGACTTCAAATTTTCTGCAAGTGAACTGTTAAAAGGTGGCAAGCTGGAGTTGGAAATGGGAGCAGAACCGAATGAGAATTGGGGAGCAGTAAAGTAGGTAGTCACAGTTTTCTGATTCGAAAAGGATGGTTTCGCTCTATGTAGAGGCAATCAGGGATGCTATCCGTACGAATGGAAACTCCGAAGGAGTTTAATGTGAATAGCCGCAGGTTTTAACCTGGGGAGAAAATAATAAGAGCAATCATCGGCGCATCAGAAAAAGCAGTTTGAAATGTTTCGATGCTTGCGCCGAAAAGCACTAATTGCCTGTAAAAGAGCAGTTAGTAGAATATTAATCAACTGGTTAATTCAGAATTAACAACAGAGTTAAGTGCTCCAGTTTAATTATTAATAAAATGAATAAATTATCAATCCTATTAACAGTAATCCTGTTCCTGATATGCTACAACGAAAAAGTAAATGCCCAGGCATACAAAAATGCAGAGCTTGATATAGAAACCCGTGTAGCCGATTTGGTGCAGCGAATGACCATTGAAGAAAAAGTTATGCAGCTGGATATGTATTCGGCTGGCGACTTGGTTTTTGATGGCAGATTGTTTTTAAAGACGGACAAAAAAAAGTGGAGTCCCGTTTTTATGGAGAAATAGTATCGTTTTAAGCCTGAAATTGAGAATTCATTGTTGAGGTGAAATAAAGAAAGCGGTGAAACTATCACCGCTTTCTTCTTGAAAGACAAACAACTAATGACCTTCTCAAACTTTGTGTAAAAAATTTTCAATCAACCCCTTAAGTCCTTCCTTGGGAATACAAAGTTTGTAACTGTGGTACGTTTTGATTGGGACGATTGTTTCGAAAAATAAATTTTTAACAAAAATTAAGGAGAGAACAGGTAAGAATTTTTCTTTACTTAATCAGAGTTTTTTGAAAACCTTCTCAAGAAGCTCTTTGGTGGCAATAACACCTTCTTTTTCTGAAAGATTTCGACCTTCGTATTCAATTCCTACAAAGCCTTTGTAACCCGATTCGGAAACAATTTTCATCAAACGGAAGTAATCTTTTTGTGTTTCGTTTCCATCGGCATCGAAATCGTGCGACTTGGCACTTACTCCTTTTGCAAAAGGCATCAATAGCTCCGTGCCTTTATATCGGTCGTATTCTTCGCCGGTTTCGCGATTAATAATAAAATTACCGAAATCGGGAAGCGTTCCTACTCGTTTGTGATCAACCATTTTCATTACTCCCGACAACCATTCGCCGTTACTCGAGAGTCCGCCATGGTTTTCAACAATTACATTTATTTTTTTAGTGTCGCCATATTCGCAAAGCATACGGAGCCCATCGGCCGCCAGTTTTTGTTGTTCTTCGTATTCTCCTTTGCTACCGGCATTTACCCGAATGGAATGACAGCCCAGGAAAGCGGCAGCATCAATCCATTTTTTGTGGTTTTCAACTGTTTTTATGCGTTCTGCCTTTTCAGGGTGTCCAACCATTCCTTCTCCATCGCACATGATAAGTACGTTTTCAATACCCTCACTTTTCGTAATCTTTTTCAGTTCAGCCAGGTATTTATTGTCTTTGGCCTTATCTTTAAAAAATTGGTTGACGTATTCAACTCCTTCCAGCCCAAGCTCTCGTGTTATTCTTGGAAAATCAAGGTTAGTCATTTCGTTGGCAAAAAGAGCCTTATGAAACGACCACTCGGCAAGAGAGATTTTATAAGGCGACTTATTTTCTCCAAAACCGGCAAATGCCGGCGATACCAACATTGTTCCTGCAGTTGCTGCAGCAGTTGTTCTTAAAAAGTTTCTACGATTTGTATTCATGTTATATTAATTTAGGTCTACGAATTTAAAATTTTAAATTAACATTAGCACTTTCTTCTCAATATAGAATCGTCGGTTTTTATGGCACTTGACTAAGGCCTTTCTTTTCAGTAACTTGAATACTAAATCTTAATTTTTTAGTTATGAATGAAAAATTTGCTGAATATTCAGAAAAGGCATATGAACTAATTATTACCCATGGACTTAAAATTGTAACAGCTTTAGTTGTTTTAATTATTGGATTATGGATTATAAAACGAATTGTAAAAGGAACCGACAAGATAATGGAAGCCCGTAACGTTAATGTTTCGCTACGAGGTTTTCTAAGAAGTTTAATTGGCATCCTGTTGAAAATAATGCTGCTAATTAGCATTGCACAAATGGTGGGCATACAAACCACCTCTTTTATTGCGATACTTGGAGCGGCAGGTTTGGCTGTTGGTTTGGCCTTGCAGGGAACATTGGCCAATTTTGCAGGAGGAGTAATGATTTTACTTTTTAGACCTTTTAAAGTTGGCGACCTTATTGAATCACAGGGGCATCTGGGGACAGTTAAAGAGATTCACATTTTTGTAACGCGTCTTCGTACTCCCGAGAATAAAACAGTTATTCTTCCAAATGCAGCAGTTTCGAGTAACAACATTGTAAATTATACTACCGAAGGACTAATTCGTGTGGATATGGTATTCGGAATTTCTTACGATTCGGATATTAAAAAGGCCAAAGAAATTTTACTGACCATTCTTAAAGAGCATTCAAAGGTGTTGGAAACTCCGGCTCCTTTCGTTGGGGTCAAAGAGTTAGCCGATAGCTCGGTTAATCTGGCTGTTCGTCCATATACTATCCCCGGCGACTATTGGGCTGTTTATTTCGATGTCTACGAAGCCGGTAAAATTGCTCTCGATAAGGCTGGTATTACCATACCTTTCCCTCAAATGGATGTACACATGAAGAAATGATACCAACTTCAAGGGGATTATTGGTAGAATAACAAATCTGCCTCAAAACTGCTGTACTAAGACTTGGTTTTTAAGGAGATTGGAAAATTACATTTTACAGATACTTGTAGCGTTTAATATTTCGTTTTGGAGTTTTTTCAAATTCTTCTTTAACAAGTTCAATGCGAGCAACTTGTTCGTATTTTGGCAGCTCTGAGTTGACTCTCTTACGGTTTTCTTCCATAATTTTCTCCAGCTGAATATTGTCTATAGTATCGGCTTTTACGGCTTCCCAATCAGGATAAATCAAGGCTCTTAGTTTGTGGTCGCGCTCAATAACCACACACTCGGCCACATAGCTCTGATTGCACATCTTTGCCTCAATCTCTTCGGGGTAAATGTTTTGTCCGGATGGCCCCAGCAGCATATTTTTCGAGCGGCCCCGGATGAAGATAAAATTATTGGCATCTATTACTCCTATGTCACCGGTTTTTAGCCAGCCATCGTCGGTAAAAGAGGCTTTGGTTTCTTCTTCGTTTTTGTAATATCCCAGCATTACATTTTGTCCTTTTACCTGAATTTCTCCAACCACATTGTAGGGGTCTTCCGAATCAATACGAACTTCCATTCGGTCGACCAATCGCCCTGCCGATGTTGGCATGGTTTTGTCCCAGGCCTCATAACTAATTAATGGGCCGCACTCGGTCATTCCGTAGCCAATGGTAAAAGGAAAGTTTATTCGGTTAAAGAAATTTTCAACATCGGCACTTAAGGGAGCCCCGCCAATAACAATTTCGAAGAAACGCCCACCAAAAGTATCCAGCATCTTTTTGCGTATTTTTTTCAAAATTAAGTTTGAAATGCCTGGAATTTTAAGCAATACCTTCATCAATGGTTTATCGATTGCAGGAAGGATTCGTTTTTTATATATTTTTTCGATAACCAGCGGAACGGAAAGAATGAGGTGCGGTTTTATCTCACCAAAAGCTTTGGTAATAATTGCCGGCGAGGGTGTTTTGCTTAGGAATGTAATGTGGCATCCCATGGTAATGGGGAATAGAAATTCGAATAATAAACCATAAACGTGGGCCATTGGAAGGAACGAAACAATTTTGTCGCCAGCTTTAAGAGGCATGTGCTCTCGTGCATAAATTATATTAGAAACCAAACTGCGCTCAGGCAGCATAACCCCTTTTGTAAAGCCAGAGGTGCCTGATGTATACGAAATAATACACATCTCTTCAGGCTCCCATTCTTCAAATCGAAAGCCAGCTTTGCTAAGGTCATTCTCTTTGTAATACTGAAAACCATCAGCTAGTTTGTATTTTAGGTTATCATCGTTCGCTGCATAAAAACTAAAATCTTCGAGAGCAATAATAGCTTCTAGATGCGACGATTTTTTGTGATTAATTTTTTGGAGTAAGGCTTTGGCTCCGATTACAATTTTTGATTCGGAGTGATTGATTATGTGGTTGGTGTCGCTTTCATTAAAGTCGGGAAGAATAGGAACTATTACTAAACCTGCAGAGATTGCTGAAAGAAATACCGATCCCCAATGCGCTGAATTTCTTCCCAAAACGGCAATTTTGTCGCCCCTTTGCAAACCGGTCAACTGGTAAAATAAATGCAGCGACTTAATTATCTTTGCAATGTCTTTGTATTTAAATTCACCGCCACCGAAATCGGAGAAAGCTGGGCGATCCCAATTTTGATGAAAAGCGTTGGTATACAGTGTGGCTAAAGAATGTTCTTTCATGATAATCCCTTTTTATTCAGTTTCTAAAAATACCATAATTCTCCGAAAAAAGTTATGTTCTTGCCAAAACCTTGTTGTGTATCAGTTTTTGAAAAAAAAAGCCAACCCGAATGAGTTGGCTTTATGTAATACCTTGTTCAGCTTTTTGTGCTATTAACTATTTTATAGGTTTTTAGGGACAGTGAAGGATAATGTTAATGTGTGCTAAAATAGTTTCACAGCGGGTGGGGACAACACCCTTAAAAGCTTTTAAACAAGAATTGATATGCAGGAGGTAATATCTTGTGTAAACACTATCGTTGTTATGATAAA
The DNA here is from genome assembly GCA_041583785.1 of Draconibacterium sp. GTDB lineage: Bacteria > Bacteroidota > Bacteroidia > Bacteroidales > Prolixibacteraceae > Draconibacterium. The sequence continues at coordinate 10,229 of JBFHFE010000017.1, forward strand.
GAACTGTAATTAATTCATTACAAGAATAGTTAAAAAGGTTTGGAATATTTTTGCAGATGTATATTCGGTCGGGTTTAAACAATAAGTGGTAGGTTTAAGTTTTTAAATGGTAATTTCAGGTTGATCGTTTAATCAACAATAGGTAAGAGCAAACTTATGCGGGAACCTGGATTTTCCTCTCCTGGTGTAAGTTCTTCTTCAATTACCTCTGTTTTAACTTTGTATTTTTCGCCAATCAGCCTTATCCGCTTTTTCGTTAGTGCAGATGCCATGTTGAGGTTATTTTTTGAGTGCGAAAATGCTTTCGATTTTTCAAATCCAATTCCGTTATCTTCAATAATTATGCGAATGCAACTTTCGCTGGTGTACTGAAACCTAATGGTAATCATGCCCTTTTTGGGTAAGGGTGAAATGCCATGCCAAATTGCATTCTCAACAAATGGTTGTATAATCATCGAGGGGATGGTATAATCGTCGTCTTCTAGTTTGTCATCCATTTGAATGGAGTAGCTAAAGTGCCCTTCCATTCTTAATTGTTCCAGTTCAATATAGTTTCTGAGCCTGTCAATCTCGTCATCGAGTAGTACATAGTTCGATTTAATTGAATTCATGGTTTGCCTGATTAAACGTGCAAACTGCGATAAATAATTTCCGGCCTCTTCTGCTTTGTTTTGCAACAAATATTTTTGAATAGACCCAAGTGAATTAAAGATAAAGTGTGGATTCATCATCGATTGGAGTGCCCTGTTTTCAAGAGTCACTAAAAGATTATCTTTTTCTCTCGATTTTATTTGTTTTTGGTAGTATATCCTAATGATTAAAAATGCAATACATAGAATGATTAATGCCAAAATTATTTTTGTAATAAGGCGTTGGAAAAAGGTGGGAACCACAATAATTGGAAGTTCTATTGCTTCGCTGTATTCCTCCTGGTTTTTTCTCGATTTGAGTTTAAAAGTATATTGTCCGGGTGCTAAGTTTAAATATACTACTTGTTTTTCGTTACCTGTTATCCAGGAAGTATTTACCCCTTCGAGCATATAGGAATAGCTCGACGGGTTGGAGGAAAAGTTGAGACTCGAGAACTCAATACTTAATCTATTTTTGTTTTTATACCTAATTATACCATCCGAGATGTCAATTTCTTCCTCATCTAAAAGTATCTTCGAAAAGTAGGGTTTTGTGTGATGGTTTTCGGCATGAACACATTCCTTCACCGGGATAATAGTCATTCCGTCCTCAGAGCCAACAAAAAGAGAATTTTTATGGCAGAATATATCATTAATGTTATTAAAATCGATATTTAAACGGTTCAATTCAATGGCTTTTCCATCAATTCTTTTCAGAGGATTAGGAACAAAATACAGCGTTTTTTGAGTACAGAAAAAAAGCGTAGAATCGTGGTATTCCATATCCTTAATCTTAAAATCAATTTGCGATTTTAGATCATTAAAAATACTGTAAATGGAATCTTTGGTTAGTATAAATATCTCTTTGTTCTGCGTGGCGTATAACTCATTTTCGTTGTCAATGGTTAAGTGTGCTGTAAAATAGTCGCCATTAAAGTTTTCGTATATGGTGTTGCTTAGAATCTTTGTCCCTTCCAGAACTTTATTGGTGGCTGCATTTATTACGAGCTGGTTTTTGTTATTTATTATTAGGTTTTTTATTCGGCCTTGTTTTGGAGAGCGCGTGTATCCTATATCTGTTTTTAGGTTTGACTCTATAATTTTATCGCCTAAATGGGTATATAAAAGATTCTCTGAAGTATCAATGGCTACTGTTTTTACAAGAAAAGTGGAGGTGTTTGTATGATCGTATTCCAGTTGAAGCTTCGATGGGTTTAATTTTATTTGGGTAAACATGTATATGGGCGTTCCAGAACCATATGCCAGAAGAGTATTGTCCTTAAGGAAGATGAGTTTGTTAATTATTTCTCCTTTAAAAAGAGGGGCGCTTTTGTATATCGTGTTTTTTCTAAATTGGAATACTTTATTGCCATTTGTTGCCCAAACCTTGTGTTGGTTCGAAGAGGTGATGCATTTAATTCCTTCGTTGTCGAAATTTTCTTTTTTCAGGAACTTGTATTTTAAAATGTTGCGGTTAATTTTATAGATACCCTTTGAGGTAGAGACCGTCCAAATATTCTGATCTTTATCAAGAACCAGGTTTTGTGGAAACTTTATATCCATATGAAGGATAACTTCGTCATCCTTTAGGCAAAATATTCCCCGGTCGAAAGAGGAAATCCATACTAAGCCTTCGTTATCGGTGATAACATCATTCACCAAAATACTTTGAATGTCGAATATTTTACCTTTTGTTAAGTGGGTATCGGTATAGTAATTTAAAAATCCCTGATTATCAATTACAAATGTTTCGGTATTGCTTTTTTTAACTACCCTGGATAGTGATGTTTCTAAATTTTCTTTTGTTGCCGTATCGTTCAAATTACACAATGAATAAACGCCTGCGGTGGTCCAAACCTGGAAAATGTTTTCGTTGGTTTGGTTGAGGTAAAAGGTGTTTTTAATGTTCTGCTTATGAGAAATAATTAGGTTTGAGTAATCAATAAATTCATTGTTTTTTACCACATAAATTTCGGAGTTTGAATTGTAAAAATAGAGGGTTGAGTCTTTCGCCTGAAAAAAGTCGTGAAAGAAAAAATCTGTTTTTATTTCGTTTAGGAATGGAGCATTGTTTCCGTTAAAAAATTTATTCTTATAAAAATAATTTACCGTACCATTGTAATTCAGAAACCAAATCCGGCCTTCCTTGTCTTGCTTAATTCGCATTATCATTCTATCGCTTAGGCCATCTTCTTCGGTAAACTGAACAAAGTCACTTCCATCGTAACGGATTGCCCCGGCATCGGAGCCAAACCACATAAAACCGTTATTGTCTTGAGCCACACAATAGATTCTGTTTGTGGGTAACCCGTTGGCAAAGGTATAATTGCGAATAAACGGATTCTGGCAAAGCGAAGTTTGCGTATGAATCAGAAGGATAAACAGAAAAGAAATAATGATGTATCTCTTCATTAATCTACGGATTTGGATAGTAGTCCAACGGCATCTTTAAACTCATTAAACCGACGCCTGGAGATGGTTAATTTTGTACGGTCGTCTAAAATAGCGAAAGATCCTTCGTAACTTGAAAATCCGCGTAAATAATTCAAATTGATTAGGGTTGATTTGTGAATTCTGAAAAAGATATTGGGATCGAGAATTTTTTCAAATTCGCCGAGAATTTTACTCGAGACTATTTTCTCAAGTCCCGATAAATGAATAATGGTATAATTACCGTCGGCTTCGAGGAATCTTATATCTTTCACTTCAACTATTTGAAATCCAAATTTTTCGGCAACGGTTATTTTTGACGAATAACTAAATTGATTGTTGGCTTGTTTCGAGAGATTGTTTAACGATTCGTTGTAAGTTCTTTGAACGTCTTGGTTTTGAAGGCGTAAATTAAGATGCGAAGTTGCCTTTGACACGGCATCTATTAATTCGTATTTGTCGATAGGCTTTAACAGGTAATCGATGGCATTTGCCTTTATTGCCCTTAGTGCGTATTCTTCGTAGGCTGTGGTGAAAATAATGGCATACTGTTCCTTGGGAATAGAGGCAATAAAATCGAAGCCGTTTTCGCCAGGCATGGAAATGTCGAGAAATATTAAATGAATTGCGTTTGAATCTAAGAGATGACGGCCTTCTGTTGCAGAACTCGCTGTTCCGCAGATGTTAATTTCAGGGCAATTCCGTTCGATTAGAATTTGTAAAGCTTGCTGAACATTAATTTCGTCGTCTACTATAATCGCATTGTACCTTGTCATTGAAACAAAGATAGAATTAATCCTGCAAAAGATATTGGAATTTAATAAACGGCAGCATCTGGCATTCTAACGTTCAAAATTTAGGGATGAACGGTTTTATATTCTGAAAGAGTTTCAAACCCTGTAAGTATTAAAATTACACAAAATAAAAGCCGGCTCCTCCCGGAGCCGGCTTCATATTTAGTGTCAGTTTTTTGACTTTTAACGATATCCTTTCGCCTCGATTTAGTCTTCTTTTACCGACTCAATCAACACCTCAAGGATTTGTTTACCTGCTGCTGCAACGCTGGTGCCAGGGCCAAAAATGGCAACTGCACCTGCATCGTACAAGTATTTATAATCTTGAGCCGGGATAACTCCACCACAGATAACCATGATGTCGTCGCGCCCCAACTTTTTAAGTTCAGCAATAATTGCAGGAACCAAAGTTTTATGACCGGCAGCCAACGAAGAAACACCCACCACATGCACGTCGTTTTCAACGGCTTGTTTGGCACTTTCTTCAGGAGTTTGGAACAGAGGTCCCATATCTACATCGAAACCGATATCCGCATAACCGGTTGCAACAACTTTTGCACCACGGTCGTGACCATCCTGCCCCATTTTTGCAATCATAATACGTGGTTGACGACCTTCAATTTCTGCAAATTTCTTCGCCAATGCCTGAGCTTCCTGGAACTCTGACTTGTCTTTTGCTTCTGATTTGTACACGCCTTCAATAGTTCTAATTACTGCTTTGTATCTTCCTGCCACTTTTTCACAAGCGTCTGAAATTTCACCCAACGAAGCACGTTTCTGTGCTGCATCCACAGCTAAGGCCAATAAGTTTCCTTTGCCTGTTTCTGCTGCCTTGGTAATGGCTGCCAACGAAGCTTGTACTTCTTCTTCGTTGCGGTTAGCACGCAATTTTTTTAGTCTTTCAATTTGCGACAAACGAACAGCAGTATTGTCAACTTCCAGAATATCAATCGGATCTTCTTTTTCCAAACGATATTTGTTAACTCCAACAATTGTTTGTGTTCCACCGTCGATTTTTCCTTGTGCGCGGGCAGCAGCCTCTTCAATACGCATTTTTGGAACTCCGGTTTCAATTGCTTTAGCCATACCGCCAAGTTTTTCAACTTCTTCGATAAGTGCCCAGGCTTTTTCTGCCAATTCTTTTGTTAAAGTTTCAACATAGTACGAACCTGCCCATGGGTCAGCCGAGCGACAAAGTTCAGTTTCCTGTTGAATGTATAACTGAGTGTTACGTGCAATACGTGCCGAGAAATCAGTTGGTAATGCAATTGCCTCGTCGAGCGCGTTGGTGTGCAAACTCTGTGTTCCTCCTAATGTTGCTGCCATTGCTTCAATAGCTGTACGGCCAACATTGTTAAACGGGTCTTGCTCGGTTAACGACCATCCTGAGGTTTGCGAGTGCGTACGCAAAGCCATCGATTTTGGATTTTTAGGGTTGAATTGTTTTACCAATTTTGCCCAAATCATACGCGCTGCACGCATTTTTGCAATCTCCATAAAGTGGTTCATTCCCACTGCCCAGAAGAATGACAAACGTGGTGCAAATGCATCAATGTCCATGCCGGCATTAATACCAGCACGAAGATAATCCAATCCATCGGCAAGAGTGTAGGCCATTTCAATATCGGCAGTTGCACCTGCTTCCTGCATGTGGTAACCCGAAATTGAGATAGAGTTGAACTTTGGCATTTTCTGTGAAGTGAACTCGAAAATATCAGCGATAATTTTCATCGAGAACTCAGGTGGGTAAATGTAAGTGTTACGCACCATAAATTCTTTCAGAATATCGTTTTGAATGGTTCCCGAAAGTTGCTCTAAAGTAGCACCTTGTTCTAAACCGGTTACAATGTAGAAAGCTAAAATCGGAAGCACTGCTCCGTTCATGGTCATCGATACCGACATTTTATCCAATGGAATTTGGTCGAAAAGGATTTTCATATCCAGGATAGAGTCGATGGCTACACCCGCTTTACCCACATCTCCAATTACACGTGGATGATCTGAATCGTATCCGCGGTGCGTTGCCAGGTCGAATGCAACCGATAAACCTTTTTGTCCGGCAGCTAAGTTTCTGCGGTAAAATGCGTTCGATTCTTCAGCGGTAGAAAAACCTGCATACTGACGAATGGTCCAGGGACGCATCGCATACATGGCTGAGTATGGTCCACGAAGATAAGGAGCAAGTCCTGCAGCATAATTCAAATGCTCCATTCCTTCCAAATCTTCTTTTGTATAAACTGGTTTCACCGGAATTTGCTCTGGCGTGTTCCAGTCTTTTTCAATTTTATTTTCAGCATTCCATTCAGCGGTATCTTTTTGTGCTGTGGCTGCTTTTATATTTATTTTTTTAAAATCTGGCTTCATTGTTTCTTTTTTTTAGATTCCCAATTTAGTTTGATAAGCCTTAAGTTCTTCTAAAATATTGCTTTTTACGTGAATGAAATTGGTGATTCCTTTTGCTTCTAATTCTGCCTGGCAGGCAGGAGCTCCGGCAACAACCAAAATCTCTTCATCTAATTGCTCAGCAACTGCAGGAACAATTTCTGCATATTCGTCATCAGAACTACAAACAACAACAATATCGGCGCCTGCAGCTTTTGCAGCAGCAACTCCTTCTTCTACAGTTGCAAATCCGTTATTATCGACTACAGAGAAACCGGCAACTGCAAAAAAGTTGCAGCTAAATTGTGCACGTGCTTTGCGGAAAGTTAAGTTTCCAATGGTCAACATAAAAGCAAGCGGACGTTTGTTCTCTCTTGAATAAACATCGGTTGTGTAACGCAAAGCCTCAAAAGCTTGTGCTCCACGGTAAGGTTTTAAGGTCTCAACTTCGGCTCCTTCTTCTGATAAATCAACAGGTTCGAAAAGTGATCCATCGAATTGAGCTTCCATTTTTTCATTGAAATTTGGGAATTGGTTGGTTCCCAAAAGGTTCTCGCGGCGTTGGGCAATTTTTTTATCGCGTTGGGCAGCCATGGCTTTAATTTCAGCCTGAATAAAACCTTCTCTGACAGCAGCAATAAAACCACCTTTTTCCTGAACTGTTAAGAACAATTTCCAGGCTTCATCGGCTAAAGCAGCTGTTATGTTTTCTATGTAATAAGAACCAGCTGCAGGGTCAGCAATTTTATCTAAATGCGACTCTTCTTTAAGAAGTGCCTGCTGGTTGCGTGCAATCCTTTCAGAAAATTCAGTGGTTTCTTCGTAAATGGCGTTAAACGGCAATACCGTTACCGAGTGCGCGCCGCCTAAAACAGCCGACATAGCCTCAGTTTGTGTACGCAACATGTTTACATACGGGTCGTAAACCGTTTTGTTGTAACGGTTGGTTTCGCTGTGAGCAATAAGTTTTGCTGAACCTTTGCATTCGGGAGCATAGGCTTCAACTATTTTCGACCATAACAAACGGGCTGTACGCAATTTCGCAATTTCCATGAAATAGTTGTTACTAATTCCGAAATTGAATTTGATGGCGCGGGCAGCATCGTCGATACTTAAGCCGGCTTCGGTAAGTTGTGTTAAGTACTCAGCACCTTGCGCCATCGAGAAAGCCAATTCCTGAACGATTGAGGAACCGCTGTTTGCGAAAAATTTGCCATGAACACCAACTGTTCTGAAGTTTTTAACCGCTTTGGCTTTTTCAATAGCTGGTTTTAACCCTGCAATCGCATCTGCATCCAACTTCCCTTTCAAAACGAAAGTTCCAATTGGGTCGCTTGAAAGCGAAGCAATAACTTTGTCGTTGGCCCAAGGCCCCTCTGAAACATAGGCTGCAAATACTTCAGCACAATCGCACCTGTCGCACGGACAAACGAAGTTAACTTCAGCGGCTTCCAGACAAATGTCTTTTAACAAAATGGCCAGGTTTTCTTTGGTTAGCGAACCACATTCGCTAAAAAGAAATCCTAATGAAGTAACACCCTTGCCCAGCACGTCCAAAGCCTTTTTGTTGGCTTCGGCAAAGTCTTGCACAAAAATATTTTGACGAACGAACCAATCGTTGTTGGTTTTGTTGTTTCCTCTCACGAATGGGAACTCACCTGGTAATGAGTCCAGGTAATTCAATCCTGCGAGGTTTTCCTCACGGTAATACGGACGCAATTTGAATCCTTCCTGGGTTTTCCAAACTAGTGTCCGCTCGTAGTCTTTGCCTTTTAAATCGGCCGTAATTTTTGCTTCCCACTCTTCGGTAGTAATGGGCGCAAAATCAGTGAACAGTTTTAGCTCTTTATTTGACATCTTTTATCTATTTTGAAAATCGAACTGCAAAATTAAGGCTTTTATATGATTGGTACTCAATAACACAGTGCTTTTTACCGAATGTTAACAAAAATCATGTTTCCGGAGAGGGCAATTTAAAGTTTGCTTAATTTTTGGGAGGGTGTTTATTTAAGGGATGTTGGTAAGGAATTAAATTACAGGCCTATTGCTCTGATTCGTATTATCTGAAGAAATATTTAAAATTGGCTTTTATTGTTAAAGAATGTAAAAAAGCTGTGGAGGTAGATGTAATCCCCATTTATTACTTTGAATTTTCCTAAATTGCGAGTTGGATGAAGAAAAATTAGAGATGGAAAAGCTAAGATGGAGTAAGGATATTTTCGGCTCGAAGTTGGAAATTAGGCAGGGGAACGAACCGATTGGGAAGATTGATTGGGAAAACATGGTTAGCTCTAAGGCCCAGGCAATGTTTAATGGTAAATTTTTTACTCTGAACCGTGAATATTTTCTTTCGAAACTGGAAATTTACGATGGCAACAGTCAATCGCTATTGGGGGCGGTTATGGTAAATATGTTTAATCCGCGTAGCGATGTGGTTATTAACGGCAAGCGTTTTGAGCTGGTTATAAAAAACTTTTGGCAATCGCGCTGGAGCTGGAAATACAATGGTGAGGAGATAATTACATTTACTTCGCACGAATTTATTACCAAAGACAAAGGTACAATTGAATTGTCGACTTCTTGCAACGAGGAAGTTGAGATTCTTATTCTATTAGGATTGTTTGTTCGTAACCAATTTATACTTTATATGCTGTTGATACTTGTAATTTTGTTTTTTGTGATAGTATAAATGAGATAGCTTTTAGAGAATGGATGGGATACGCATTTGTCTTTTTAGACAGAAGTATGCCATCCATTTTTTTTGCGTGAGTATTCTATTTTATTTGTCTTTTGTAAATAATACTTTACATTTGTCATGTAATTTTAACTTAAAAACAAATGAAACTATTACCTCACTATTTTAAATGGATTGGAATTGGGATGCTTTTACTGTCGATTGTTTTTGGTATTGAAGAATTTTGCAGAGGCTTTACCGATGGCGCGTCTGGTAAAGAAGCAGGAGATTTTGTTCCGATATTTCCTGAGTTTTTTTCTCAAATATCCGATTACCTAATTTTATTTGGACTACTTGTATATATTTTGGCTAAAAATAAAACAGAAGATGAGTTTGCTCAAAAGCTTCGTTACGAATCGGCATATATTGTTCTTGTTTCAACCATTGCTGTATTATTTGTTGTCTATTTAATTAATCCTGATGCAAGAATGAGTCCGTCATATATTCTTTTACTACAGATGCTTGCATATTTGATGATTAGGTCGGTAAAAAGAGGCCTTATATTGGGAGGAAATAATGAAGAATAAAGTAAAATTAAATCGTGTAATGCTCGATAAGACCCAGGAGGACTTGGCGCAAGCCATTGGGGTTTCCAGGCAAACCATTCATGCCATCGAGAAAAACAAGTTTGTGCCATCGGTTCAAACGGCAATGAGGCTTGCACAATTCTTTAAACTTTCGGTTGAAGAGTTGTTCGAATTGGAGGATTAAAAATAAAACCGCTCTTGCGTACAAAAGCGGTTCGAATATAATAGTGTAAGTTGCCGATCTGCGTATAGCAGTACTGCAACTTACGGAAAAGCGCCAACGCTGTGTTGACGCTTGTATTTTAGTAAACTTTTGTCCAAAGGGGGAGGGGTATACAAAGTGAACAAAAAAAATTTAACAAGTATACTCTTCGCGTTCTTGTTCCTCCTTTTGTTTTTTCGCAACCAGAAACCTCTGCCTTTTAACTTTTGTTTTTTTCCCTTATTTATCGTATCTCAGAACCAGGCTTAACTGCCACATCAGGCGCTACAATCGACAATGAACCATCGGCATTTTCGGCACACAATATCATTCCCTGCGATTCGATGCCGCGTAGTTTTTTAGGAGCCAGATTTACCAAAATACTTACCTGCTTGCCAATTAAATCTTCCGGCTTGTAGTATTCGGCAATTCCCGAGACCACTGTGCGCTGGTCGATTCCTGTATCTATTTTTAGCTTTAAAAGCTTTTTGGTTTTAGCCACTTTCTCACATTCTATTACAGTTCCGGCACGCACATCCATTTTTGCAAAATCGTCGAACTCGATGTTCTCTTTTGTAGGCGCAGCTTTTGCCTCAGCCATTTCGTTGGCTTTTTTGGTATCCTGTAATTTTTGCAGTTGGGCTTCAATTACATTGTCCTCAATTTTTTCGAAAAGCAATTCGGGCTTGTTTACTTTATGACCGGCTTTTAGCAATTCGGTATCCCCAAATTTTTCCCAATCCAGTTTTTCAAGATTTAGGAAGCCACGCAATTTATCCATGCTGAATGGCAGGAAAGGCTCCAGGCAAATGGTAAGGTTGGCCGTAATTTGCAAACAGATATTCATGATTGTTTTTACACGCTCTGCATCTGTTTTTACCACTTTCCATGGCTCCTGGTCGGCTAAATACTTATTTCCTAAACGGGCCAAATCCATGGCGTTTTTTAACGACTCGCGAATGCGGAAACTATCAATGCTTTTTTCAACTTCGGCTTTAATGGTCGAAATTGAGGTAAGTGCTTCTTTGTCGTAATCGGTCATTTCGCCACGTTCGGGCACAATGCCATCGTAGTATTTTTGGGTAAGAACCAGTGCACGGTTTACAAAGTTTCCGAGCACAGCAACCAGTTCGCTGTTATTTCTTGTCTGGAAATCTTTCCAGGTAAAATCATTGTCTTTTGTTTCAGGAGCATTGGCAGTAAGTACGTATTTTAGCACGTCTTCTTTTCCCGGAAAGTCTTCTAAATATTCATGCAACCAAACCGCCCAGTTTCTTGAAGTCGATATTTTATCGTTTTCAAGGTTCAGAAACTCGTTGGCCGGAACATTCTCGGGTAAATTGTATGTTCCTTCTGCCTTTAACATGCTCGGGAAAATAATGCAGTGAAAAACAATATTGTCTTTGCCGATGAAATGCAACATACGTGTTTCCGGGTCTTTCCAATATGTTTCCCAGTCTTTGGTTAATTGTTTGGTGGCCGAAATATAGCCGATAGGTGCATCAAACCATACGTAAAGAACTTTTCCATCAACCCCTTCAATAGGAACAGGTACGCCCCAGTCTAAGTCGCGGGTTACGGCACGAGGCATTAAGCCGCTGTCGATCCACGATTTGCATTGTCCGTATACATTCGATTTCCACTCTTTGTGCCCTTCCAGAATCCATTCTTTTAGCCAGGGTTCGTATTGGTCGAGTGGTAAATACCAGTGCGTAGTTTCTTTCAAAACCGGTTGGTTTCCGCTAATTGTTGAAGTAGGATTTATCAGCTCTGTTGGACTAAGCGAAGTACCACAGCTTTCGCATTGGTCGCCATAAGCTTTTTCGAAACCACATTTGGGGCAGGTTCCAATTATATAACGGTCGGCCAAAAATTGTTTGTTTTCTTCGTCGTAATATTGCTCCGAAGTTTTTTCAACAAACTTGCCTTCGTCGTATAGTTTTTTAAAGAATTCGGCCGCCGTTTGGTGGTGAATCTCTGAACTTGTTCTTGAGTAAACGTCAAATGAGATACCAAATTTTTCGAACGAATTTTTAATAATTCCATGAAATCTATCGACCACATCCTGTGGTGTAATACCTTCGTTTTTAGCTTTTAAGGTAATTGGTACACCGTGCTCGTCAGAGCCGCCAATCATAATCACATCTTCGTTTTTCAATCGAAGATAGCGCGCATAAATATCGGCAGGAACATAAACTCCTGCCAGATGACCAATGTGAATCGGGCCATTGGCATAAGGTAGGGCAGTGGTAATTAAGGTACGTTTGAACTTACTCATTCTGAAATATTTTGTCTGTTCTTTAAAATCGATTTTAGGGCTGCAAAGATAATAAAATCCGTGCACCAATTTACAAGCATTAAAGCACAATTAAGGATTTCGTATTTGCGATTTGGTTTTAGAGATTTTGAACTCTAAAGTGTTACTTTCGTAAATAAATTAAAAACTATGCAACAATTTAGACATATTATTTTTGATCTTGACGGCACACTGACCGACAACACGGCAGGTATAAAAAACTCGTTAAAATATGCATTAAATAAAATGCAGGTTGATGGTTTTTCGGAAGATTTGCTGGAGAAGTTTATAGGACCGCCATTGCAGTGGGGGTTTAAAAATTTGTTTGGAATGAACGAGCGAAATACCGAATTGGCAGTTGGATATTTTCGCGAGTATTACAGCGAAAACGGGTGGGCAGAAAATGAACCTTACGACGGAATCATTGAAATGATGGCTGAGCTCGATTCGCTGGGGAAGAAGATGTATGTTGCCACTGCTAAGTACGAAAAATTTGCCTTGAAAATTATGGAATATTTTGAAATGGATAAATACATCATTCAGGTTAAAGGGGCGGACTATAATGGAAGAAAGGCAGATAAATCGGGCGTTATATCAGCTCTTCTTGACGCGCAACAACTTATGCCTTCCGAAGAAATAGTAATGATTGGAGATACTATTTATGATATTGAAGGAGGACAGAAAAATGGTATCCCGACAGTAGCCGTTGGCTATGGTTTTGGAAAAATGGATGATTTGCAAAACGCTAATCCCGATTATTTTGTAGATGATGTTGAAGAATTGTTTGAGTTGTTGTCGGCTTAAATTGAATATAAAACATAACAAAAATGGTTAAACAAATTTTTTTTATTGTATTGGCTGCAACGGTATTTGCAGCGTGTACTAACTCTTCTCCGGAGAATTCGAAAGAAATTCAAACGCTAAAACAATTGCTGGTTGAAGATCCGGAATCGGTGGCCGGGTTAAAAAGTAAACTTTCGAAGGAGGAAAGTGAACTGGCCATGCAGTTAATAAATAAACAGCTAACTGCTGAATTGAAAAAGGAGTATCAATCTCAATGGCAGAACGAAGTGCTTGAATTAGGAGATTTCCAGATGAAATTCAAGTATAAGAAATTTGGAGAAAAGCCGCCCAATGGTTGGAGCTTATACATTTCCATGCATGGTGGCGGAGGTGCTCCCGCCGAACTTAACGACCAGCAATGGGAAAACCAGCAAAAGTTATACGAACCTACCGAAGGTATTTATATGGCCCCTCGGGCACCAACCGATACCTGGAATTTATGGCATCGCGACCATATCGATGAGTTTTTTGCACGCTTTATACAACTGGCCGATGCTTTTGAAGATATCAATACCAACCGGGTTTACATTACTGGTTATTCAGCCGGTGGCGACGGGACTTTTCAGTTGGCTCCGCGTATGGCCGACCACTTTGCAGCAGCTGCCATGATGGCTGGACATCCGAACGACGCCTCGCCGCTTGGTTTACGAAACTTACCTTTTGCCATTCAAATGGGCGCCGACGATGCTGCCTACCGAAGAAATGAAATTGCGGCAGAATGGGGCGAAAAACTGGACGAATTACAAAAAAACGATGCCAGCGGATATATTCATTTTGTAAAACTATACGAAGGAATGGGCCACTGGATGGAACACAAAGATACGGCGGCTTTTAACTGGATGGCCAGGTTCGACCGGGTTTCTTATCCTGAAAAAGTAGTTTGGAAACAAAGTGGCGTAACCCACAATCGTTTTTACTGGCTGGCTGTTCCCGAAGGTAAAGCTGTAAAAAATGCCGAAGTAATTGCAAGCCGCCAGGAGCAAAACATAAAAATTGAGACAGCAGAGTTGGTCGATACGCTGATAATTAATTTGAATGACGAAATGCTCGATCTGACTAAAAAAGTGAGGGTTGAATTTGGTGGTAAGGTTGTTTATAACGCTGTTCCTAAACGAACGGTTTCAACCATCTGGAAATCGCTGAACGATAGCAATGATTTGGAACAGGTATTTTGTGCCGAAATTAAGGTGGCATTAAATTAAGCACGTTTTATTTTCGGTTTTTAAAAAAATAGAAATACTGATTATATTGTATATTTACAAAAATTAAAGGCCGGGATGATGTTGAGGAACTTTCCAACTTCAATCTTCGGTCTTCCTACTTTTTACTATGATTGTACCAAAACCCATAAAAACCGGCTCAAAAATCCGAATCGTTTCGCCGGCCGGAAAAATAGCAGAAGAACATGTAATGCCGGCTGTGGAGTGGCTTAAAAATCAAGGATACAAAGTTGAGTTGGGGAAACATGTTTTTGATCAATGTTTTCAATTTGCGGGCACCGACGAGCAACGTCTGGCCGATTTACAGGAAGCTTTCGACGATCCCGACTGCGATGCGATACTTTGTTCGCGTGGGGGATACGGAACAGTTCGTATAATCGATAAACTGAATTTTACTAACTTTCTCGAAAATCCTAAATGGCTGATAGGCTTTAGCGATATTACCATTTTGCATTCGTGTATGCATAATCTAAATGTGCCAACTATTCATGGGGTAATGCCACGTTACTTTTTCGATGCCGAAGGCAAACCTGCAGATGATCTGAAAACAATGTTGAAGCTTGTTACTGGCGAAGTTGTAAGATATTCGGTGGCAGCAAATGATTTCGATAAACCGGGCACTGCCAATGCCGAACTAATTGGTGGAAACCTGTCGATACTAACCAGCCTGCAAGGTACTATATACGACCTGAATACCGACGGGAAAATTCTTTTTCTTGAAGAGATAGACGAGTTTTTGTACCATACCGACAGGATGATTCATCAACTAAAATTAAGTGGAAAACTGGATAAGCTGGCCGGGTTGATTCTGGGCGATTTTACCGATATGAAAGACAATGAATCGCCCTTCGGGAAAACCGTTCATCAAATAATAAATGACGCCATAAGCGACTTTAATTACCCCGTTTGTTTTGGTTTTCCGGCGGGGCATGATAAAAAAAATCTGGCGCTCGTCTTTGGCAAAAAATGCGGGTTTACCGTGTCGGAAAAGGGGACAAACCTGAGCTTCGAATTCTAAACGCAAAAAGAACATGGTTTCTACAAAAGAATTGGGGAGAATTGCAGAGGGAATGGCACAGCAGCACCTGCTTAGCCTGGGCTATCAAATTAAAGCTACCAACTGGTATTACGGTCATTTAGAACTGGATATTGTGGCGCAAGATGGCAAAGAGCTGGTAATTGTTGAGGTGAAAGCACGCTCCGGACTTCGCTACGAACACCCATCGGAAGCAGTAACTAATGGGAAAATTAAACGTATTGTGGAAGCTGCTGACGCCTACATTGTTGAGCATGAACTTGAAATGGATACCCGTTTTGATGTAATTACCGTAATTTTTTTCAAACAAGGGCACGAGTTGGAGCATTTTAAAGATGCATTTTACCCAACAATGTAGGTACTTAAGGAACGGTATCAAATGGTTTTTTCTTAAGATGGCCCGGAAAGGGATTAGCTTAAATTCAATTTGATTCCCTATTTTTAGCATATCTAAAATTTTGGCAATGAATATAGAAGAAGTACGTGAATATTGTGTGGCAAAAAAGGCTGTGAGCGAAAGTTTTCCTTTCAACGAAACCACGCTGGTGTTTAAGGTAATGAATAAAATGTTTTGTTTACTTGGCTTGGACGATACACGTGTAAGTTTAAAAAACGATCCTGAAAAAAATATCGAACTCCGGGCCCATTATCCGGCAATAATTCCGGGGTATCATTTAAATAAGCAACATTGGAATACGATTGTACTTGATGGTACAGTTCCTACAAATGTATTGAAAGAAATGATTGATGAATCGTATGATTTAATTGTAAAAAGTTTGCCCAAAAAGACACAGGAAGAATTTAAAAATTTATAAAAGCTATGAGAATATTAGTATTGCTGTTTGTGCTGTTGGTTTCATCTGTTGTGGTTTTGGCACAAGAGGAGAACAATAAGTTTACCATTGAGAAGGAGTTGAAACATACACCAGTTATTAGCCAGGGAAGAACCGGAACGTGCTGGAGTTTTGCAACTACCAGTTTCCTCGAATCGGAAATTATGCGCTTGGGATTTCCGGAGACTGATCTTTCGGAAATGTTTTTTGTGTATTACAACTATAAAAACAAAGCTTTTCAGTACTTGCTTTATCACGGTCATAACAATTTCGGAGAAGGGAGTGTTTCGCACGATGTGATGAATATTGTTAGAAGTCAGGGCATTGCTACATATGAATCATTCCCTGGGAAAAAAAAGGACGGAAAATATAATCACTCCGAGCTGATTAACAAGTTAAAAGAAGAGGCTGAGGAGATAAATGAAAATGAGGATAGCGATATCTCCGATTTGAAATGCTACAACCCAATTTTAAAAAAGCAACTTGGGAAAATGCCTAAGAAGGTAAATGGCGATAAAGGCAGCAGCTCTTCAGAAGAATTAAGAGATAATTTCAAAATTGTCCCCGATGATTACGTGGAATTGAGTTCTTTTAGTCATCATCCGTTTTACCAGACTTTTGTTTTGGAGATTCCCGATAATTGGGCGCATGCATCCTATTATAATTTGCCAATCGACGAGCTGATGGATGTAATGTATTATGCCCTGAATAATGGTTATACAATTGCCTGGGACGGAGATACCAGCGAAAAAACCTTTTTGCACAAAAAAGGGAAAGCGGATTTGCCGGAACAACAATGGGGAAAAGTGGATCAGGAATTGCGCCAGAAAACGTTTTACAAGCGCACTACAACCGACGACCATCTTATGCATCTGGTTGGTCTCTCGAAAGATTCGGATGGGAGAAGTTGTTTTTATACGAAAAATTCGTGGGGGCCGGAAAGTAACGCTTACGGAGGATACCTGCACATGACCGAGGATTATGCTCGCTTAAAAACGGTTGCTATTATGCTTCATAAAGATGGTATTCCTGAAAATATTAAAACAAAACTTGGATTGTAATGCGCGAATTTAAACTTACCGAAGAATATATTGAACTAATGAAGCTGTTAAAGCTTCTAAGGATAGCGCAAACCGGAGGCCATGCCAAAATTATTGTTGAAGAAGGCGAGGTAATTCGCAACGGCAAACCCGAATTCAGGAAAAGAGCAAAACTGGTAAAAGGCGACGAGATTGAAGTGATGGGAGAACGAATTTTAATTGTTTAATAAATAGCCTTGGGATAAAAGAAAAAAGCCGGTCGTGCCGGCTTTTTTTTATGCCTTTTGTGTGTAGTGAATAAAAATTGGAAGAGGGATTTCACTAGAAAAAGGGTAATAATGGTATTATTTTGGTTGTAAAAATAGAAACAAAAGTAGAGTTACAAGCAGGAAATGTGTTATTTGCTAGCGAATGCAATAAAAATCATCACGAAAATAGCATAATTTAGAGTTGAAATGCTAGAAAACGGAATTTAACCCAGAATGACTCCTAAAACCACACAAGAGGCTTTGTTGTTTTTTATATTAAACTTTTTTAACGTGTACATCCATTTGAGGGAATGGGATATTAAGGCCTTCTTTGTCAAATGTTTTGTACACTTTTTCTGTAAGGTCGAAATAAATTCCCCAGTAATTTGCAGCTTCGGCCCAAACACGTACAACTAAATTAACCGAGCTATCGGCAAGTTTAGAAACAGCAATGAAAGGTTCTGCCGGATCGTTAATAATGCGCTCGTCGGCTTTAATTAATTCCCGTAGTACTTTTTTGGCTTTATCCACATCGTCGCCATAACCGATGCCAAATACCAAATCAACTCTTCTTTTTGCTTCGCTCGAAAAGTTAACCATCGAGCCAGTTGATAATCCGGCATTGGGTATAATAATGGTCTTGTTATCAGGTGATTTTAAAATGGTATTAAAAATCTGAATCTCGTTAACAATTCCTGCATGGCCTTGAGCTTCAATAAAATCGCCTGTTTTGAAGGGTTTGAAAATTAATATCATTACACCCCCCGCAAAATTCTGAAGGGTTCCCGAAAGGGCCATACCAACCGCCAAACCGGCAGCTCCAAGAATGGCAATAAACGAGGTCATTGCAACGCCCATCATGCCAATTACACTTATCCAAAGCATGATTTTAAGTAAAATTCCAATCAAGCTGTTTAGAAAGCCGCGGAGCGATGGCTCCATATTGCTTTTTTCGAAACCACGACGTAGAATACCTCTTATGATAGAGATAGCCCACATACCAATTATAAGGGTTACCAATGCTCCAATGAGTTTTGGCCCGTAGCTTAAAATTAATTCGTAAAGCTGACTTGAAAGGGTTTCTAGTTTTTCCATAGATGTTTAAATTTTTTGTTAATTACCAGAAACTACAACTTTGCCAGAGAATTGTTCAAAAAAAAAGACCTCTTTTTAAGAAGTCTTTTCTCAAATCTTTTGTGTTTGCTAATTACGCAAATAAATAAGTTCTGCGCGCAGGTAATGTAAAGTATCGCTTACGCTATCAAATTTACTTAATTCCTCGTCTTCAACCGAAATGTTAAAAACTCGTTCGAGGTAATAAGTGAAAATAGTCCAGTCAATTTTATCAAAATACAAATCGTCAATAAAAGACGCGCTCAGGCATATTCTTTCTTTAGTAACACCTGTTTTTCGCAAAACTCTGTATAGATTTCTTCTTATCGACTTTTCTTCCAATGTTTCCGTTTCCATTGTTATAATTTAAATTTCGAACAAATGAATACTCGGGTCAAATATATAAATTATTAGTAAGTTGACAATTTTATCAACAATAATTAACATCCGACCATAAATTTTAAAGTTTAGACTTAATGACAAGGAAACAAATGCTGCTTGCAAAGGCTATCGCCAATCGGATTTAAGAAGGCTGAAAATTTTAAGGTTGAGGTATTTATCGATGTGTAACTCCCCTTCGCGTTCCAAGCCCTCGTATTTGAAACCCAGTCTAACAGGAATGGATTCACTCTTTGCATTTGCCTCGGCAACTTTAATCTGAACTCTGTTTAATTTTTGTTTTTGAAACGCATATTTTAGTAAGGTTTCAACCGACGAAGTTACGATTTTTTTGCCTTGCATATTTTTTGCCAGCCAATATCCTATTTCTGTTTTTCGGTTGACCCAGTCAGTATCTTTAAAGCCGATTAAACCTGCAAACTCTTCGTTGTACCAGATGCTGAAAATATCATCTTTTTTATTGTCTTTTCCTGTTACACTCTCAATAAATGCTTCGGTGTCGGCAACTTGTTGGGTGTATTTAACAAAAGGAAGCCATTCTTGCAGATAGTCGCGATTGTGGTCTATGGTTTCGAAAATTACAGGCGCCATCGATAGATTAATCTTTTCAAGCCTAACTTTGTGGTTTACCCTAATGTGTTCCATTATTTAAATTCTTTAGGTTGAAAAGGAAAACTTGCTGAGGAAATGATGTTGTTTGCTCGCACGAAACCAGTAGCTTGTCATTTCCATAGAAACTGATGCCTTCGGTTTGGGCATTTTTTAGGCCTTTTAGCTTGTAAAAGCAGCTATTGCTTTCGAAGAAATTATTGGATGAAAAATTGGTAAATAGCCAGATGAACGACTCGTAGTTTTTGTAACCAACCAGTGCAAGTTGTTTTTTGTCAGGGCTTATGTCGGCTCCGGTTATTAATAGATCAACGTTAAAAGTGTACAGGGGATGAATGTTGTAATCTCCTGGCTTTGTTGGAATTTTATAAACTGTTGTCGTGTATTTGTCCCAGTTTTTACTGAAAATGTACAGGCTTCCTTTGTGTTCAACCATAGCTTCACAATCGAAGGGAGTCGAATTATTGAGGAATTTAAATTCATCTTGGTTGCTGTATTTAAATTCAATCTTTTTAGCTTCAACCTTTTGCTCTTTCGCCTTTTTTATATCTTTTTTTTTGATTTTATAAATGCATAAATCTTCGCGGTTGCCCAGGTTATTGCCAAAGTCGCCGATGTAGATGTGTTTTTTGTCCATTGCGATTGATTCCCAATCCCTGTTATTGGCATTTTTTATTTCTATTTCTTTTTTTAACTCTCCCGATTTGTCAAATGCATAGAGCTCGTTTTTGCCACCACTGTCGTTAAACCCCCAAAACAGATTATCGTATATTTGTAACCCCGAAATTTCAGTTAATTTATTCGGAACTTTTGGAATAAAACTTTCCGGGATAAGATATTTTTCGGTTGGTTCTTGCGGATGAATTGGTTTTGAGCTGCTTGAATGGGGGCCGTTGCACGAAAAAAACAGGAACAAAATAAGTATGTAGAACAGTATGTTTGTCATCTTTTTATCTTTACAGCAATTTTAACGGTTTTATTTATATAAAATTATACAATGAGGAATTTATTCGTACTAGTACTGCTTGTTTTTGCCGGCATTGGAATTTCATGCAGTCGTGCTGAAAAAAGCACTGGGGATACAATGGTCTTGATAAAAACGGACCTGGGAAATATAAAATTAATGCTGTACAATGAAACACCGGAACATAAAAAGAACTTTTTAAAACTTGTGGATGAAGGTTTTTATAATGGTTTACTTTTTCATCGGGTAATAAAAGATTTTATGATTCAGGGAGGCGATCCCGAATCGAAAAATGCTCAACCTGGTGTCCGCCTGGGAAGTGGAGGCCCTGAGTATACTATTCCTGCCGAGATTAATCCAAAATATTTTCATAAAAAAGGAGCCTTGGCAGCTGCGCGAAAAGGTGGCTCGGCGAATCCCGAAAAACGTTCGAGTGGTTCGCAATTTTATATTGTAGAAGGCGAAGTTATTTCTGCAGGGAAACTCGATACCATGGAAATATCGATGAATAAACGCGCAAAAGATGAATTGTTGAAACAGACATTTATGGCTTATAAAGCGGAATTAACCCAATTCCGTGCCGATAAAGATCAGGCTGGTCTTAATGCGAAGGCAATCCAGATTAGGGAAGAAGTTGACAGTGTTTGGTCAACCATGGAAAAAGTTGCCTATACTCCTGAACAGCGCGAAATATATACCACAATTGGGGGATATCCATCGCTAGATGGAGAATATACCGTATTTGGCGAGGTGGTTGAAGGGCTCGATGTGCTTACAAATATTGCCTCTATAGAGGTCGATAAAAATAAGCGCCCCCTATCTGATATTAAAATGGAAATGGAACTGATAAAATAGCTTATGGTGCGTTGGTTGATTATACTTGTTTTCTGTATTTTTTCGTTGGTAGGCACGGCACAGTCGAAGGTGATTGAAATATCGACCAATCTTGGGACGATGAAATTCAGATTGTACGACGATACTCCCAAACACCGCGATGCCTTTATAGAACTTGCCAAAGAGGGCTATTACAATGAAACTTTGTTTTACCGGGTTATCCAGAATTTTTTGATTCAGGGAGGTTCGAAAAGTTCGAAAAATGCTCCTCCCGGGAAACGCATAGGTTATGGCGATCCGGACAAAACCGTGGACGATGAAATTCTTGCTCATTATTATCACAAAAAAGGCTCGTTGTGCGCTCCGCGCCAGCCCGACGAAATAAATCCCTTTAAACAATCGGATATCTCACAGTTCTTTATTGTGAAAGGAAGTATTTACACCGCAGGAGCCTTAGACACAATGGAGTTGGCCGTCAATCGTCCAATCCGTAAAAAAATAATTCAGAAGTATATGACTCCTGAAGTGCGGACTCAATTGAAAAAGCTGAAGAAGGAGAAAAAGGTGGAGGAATTCAGGGCGATTGCCAATGCTGTAAAGGATAAAATCGAAACAGAATATAAGCTGCATCCCGGAGTCCTGGAGTTCTCTGAATTACAGCGCCAGGCTTATACATCCGTTGGTGGGTATCCCGAATTAGACGGGAAATATACCATATTCGGCGAATGTATTTCAGGATTCGATGTGATTGATAAAATAGCAGCGTTAAAAACCGATAAAAACGATCGGCCGTTAGCGGATGTGAAAATTAAAGTTACCGTAATAGAATAATGTATCGTATTGCAAGTATATTGTTGATTGCTGTACTCTTTATTGCCTGTGGGCAAAAAGCGAAAAAGGAAGTGTCGCCCGGGAAAAAGCAGGAAGAGAAGGCGTCGCCACAAAACAGCGATAACGAGTGGAAAGAAATTCTTTCGTCGGTGGTTAAAATCGATTCGTACGATGGAAACAGGATTTTAGAATCGGGGCAGGGATTTTTTGTTGGAGAGAATTTGGTCATTACGAAATATTCGCTGGTAAACCAGGCTACAATCGTTCGTGTACAGCCTTTCGATGAGGACAAGAAATATACCTCCAGCAAATTTGTTGCCTTCGACCGGATTAATGATCTTATTATTCTGAAGGTTGACAGCATACAACGAAAACCAATTGAGCTTTTTCAGGGCATTGTCCCGAATTCAGCAAAATCGATGTATATCGCTCCCCAAACGGGTAAAATGATTCAGTTATTCTCGGGCAAAGTACTGAGCTTGTCAACCATTCATGGAACAAAACTATACAGGATAACCAACCGCATCAGGTCATCGCAGTTCGGAACTCCTGTTTTTGTGTCAAACCATAAAGCCATTGGTTTGGCTTACTCCGGAACGGTAAATTATCAGATGCAGAGTTTTGCTATACCATCGATGTTTATTGCAGAAATGTTGAAAAAGAAAGAGGAAGCGAGAGCAC
This sequence comes from Draconibacterium sp., assembly GCA_041583785.1. GTDB lineage: Bacteria > Bacteroidota > Bacteroidia > Bacteroidales > Prolixibacteraceae > Draconibacterium. Next base: position 32,874 of record JBFHFE010000017.1, read on the forward strand.
TGGAGGAGCTCAAGACAACAGCAAATGCCCGGCTGGCAGCTGAAAATAAAAAAATAAAAGGCCTTGTGCTGGAAACCGATGCCGGAGACATTACTATTAAGTTGTTCAATGAAACGCCCGAATACCGCGACAACTTTATTCGTTTGGCAAAAGAACATTATTTCGATAGTTTGCTCATTCACCGCGTTATTGCCGATTTTGGAATACAAAGTGGCGCTGCCGATACCCGTTATGCCGAAAAGGGAGCCAGCGTAGGCTGGAAAGGGCCGGGTTATACTATTCCTGCGCATGTTGTGCCGGGGTTATTTCATAAACGCGGAATGATAGGTTCTCCACGAAAACCCGATACGGAAAATACGCGTCGCCGTTCCGATGGTTCTCAGTTTTATATTGTTTCGGGGCGGAAATACTTCGATAAGGAGCTGGACGATATAGAAGAACAAAACAACTACAAATTTTCGGCAACACAACGAAAGGTGTATAAAACTGTTGGTGGTGCCCCTCATTTGGATGGAACTTACACGGTTTTTGGGCAGGTTACTTCTGGAATGAATGTGGTTGATAGAATTGTGAAAGTGGAAACTGACCAGCGTTGGCGGCCGGTTGAGGATATTCGCATCAAGCAGGTGCGAATTTTAAAATAACTTAGCCATTTCCATCCCGTTTTTCAACCACAAGGTTTTTAATCCTGCTTTTTTAGCACCTAAAATGTTTTTCTCCAAATCGTCGATAAAAAGTGATTCTGCGGGATTTATTCCTGCAAGTTTAATTACTTTCTCGAAAGAGCTTATTTCCGGCTTCCGGTCGTGAATTTCGTGCGAATAATAGGCTTTTTCGAATAGCGTAGGAAAATCAATGCCATGCTGCGCTTTAAACTCAAGCAATAACCTATCGATATGTATTTTGTTGGTGTTGCTGAAAAGATATACTTTATATTTTTTTGCTAATCTTTTTAATACCTCAACTCGTTCAGCCGGAATATCTTTAATCATTGCATACCAGGCATCATCAATTTGCTGGTCGGTAGGCGTGGTATCATCTAACAGTTTTCGAACACCAGCTCTAAATTCTTCAGGACTTGCCTTGCCAATTTCAAGATTGTAGAAAACGGGATCGGCATACGCATTTTTATGATCAAGAACTTCGCTGTTACTGCCCAGTTTCTTGAATGCGTTAATCGATGCATCAAAGTCTAGATTCAGGATAACTTTTCCTAAATCGAAAATGATATTTTTAATATTGTTAAGGTCTGCCTTCATTTTTATTATTTTAGCTCACGAAATTAAGCATTTCAATAAGACTGCTTTTAATTTCATGTTAAACTTAAAACAAATAGAAAGATTTTCAGAGACTTCGGTCTTACGAATTCTAACTGTGTACTCATTTTATGAAGATTCAAGGAAAACATTATCATACCATTTGGTTAAAAGAGAACGATTCAAAGGTGGTTCAGGTGATTGATCAAAGAAAATTGCCCTTTCAGTTTGAGGTATTTGAGTTAAAAACAGTGGAAGATGCTTTTTTTGCCATAAAGGAAATGGTGGTTCGTGGCGCACCATTAATTGGTGTTACTGCCGCTTATGGCATGTATTTAGCGTTGTTGAGTTATACTGAAGGAGACCTGGAAATCTATTTAAAAGAAAAGGCTGAATATCTAAAAGCATCGCGACCAACCGCTGTAAACCTTGCTTATGCTGTGGATGAGATGCTCGCTTTTATATTGCAAAACGCACAAGCCGCTGATCTGCTTGAAATAACACTCGAAAAAGGGCATCAGCTTAAAGAAGCGGAAATTAAATTCGGAAATGATATCGGTGAATTTGGCCTTAAGATTATCGAAGATATTTATAAAAAGAAAGGCACGGCTGTAAATATTCTCACCCATTGTAATGCCGGCTGGCTGGCTTGTATCGATTGGGGAACAGCAACGGCACCTATTTATAAAGCTTACCTGAAAGGTATTCCGCTGCACGTTTGGGTTGATGAAACACGCCCCCGAAATCAAGGGGCACGTTTAACAGCCTACGAGTTGGGTGAAGAAGGTGTGCCGCACACAATTATTCCAGATAATACCGGAGGTCACCTGATGCAACACGGAATGGTGGATTTAGTGATTGTTGGCAGCGACAGAACAACTTCAACCGGAGATGTGGCCAATAAAATAGGGACTTACCTTAAAGCTCTCGCAGCCAAAGATAACAATGTGCCGTTTTATGTGGCACTGCCGTCGTCAACTTTCGATTGGGAAATGGAAGATGGCTTAAAAGAAATCCCTATTGAAGAGCGCTCCCCAGCGGAGGTGTCTGATATTGAGGGCTGGACTGGAGAGGGGATTCAAAGCGTACGTTTAATTCCCGAAAAAAGTACAGTAGCCAATTATGGCTTCGATGTTACTCCCGCGCATTTGGTTAGCGGATTAATAACAGAACGTGGTATTTGTGAAGCAAACAAGGAAAGCATTTTAAACCTTTTTCCTGAAAACAGATAGATATAATTAGAAAAGGATAGCCCAATGGGCAGAACCGGAGTTTATCTTCGGTCGTCAGCCTTTGGTCTTCCGTCTTTTAAGCTATGGTAAAAATTGCAATTATTGGTGGTTCAGGTCTTGAAGACCCGGCCATTCTAAAAAATCCCGAAGACATTTCAATAGAGACTCCTTATGGCGAGCCATCGTCAAGTTTTAAATGCGGTAAAATTGGTGGTGTACAGGTGGCGATTCTTTCACGTCATGGTCGCAACCATGCAATTCCTCCTACGCAGGTAAACAATCGCGCAAATTTATGGGCCATTAAAAAACTGGGCTGTACACATATTTTGGCAACAACGGCCTGTGGCAGTTTGCGCGAAGAAATTGGCAGAGGAGATTTGGTTGTGCTCGATCAATTTATCGATTTTACGCGTTTTAGAAAAATAACCTTTATCGAGAAATTTGACAATGGCCAGCTTAACCACATTCCGATGGCCGATCCTTTTGATGATGGGTTGCGCAATCGGGTAATTAAAAAGGCCATTGAGTTAAACCTGAAGGTTCATAAAACAGGAACAGTAATAACCATTGAAGGGCCACGTTTTTCAACCCGTGCCGAATCGCTTATGTTTCGTCAGTGGGGTGCCGATGTAATAAATATGTCGGTTGCTCCTGAGTGTATTTTAGCCAATGAGCTGGGGATACCCTATGCCGCAATTGCTCTAAGTACCGATTATGATTGCTGGAAACACGATGAAGTCCCAGTTACCTGGGAGGCGGTTTTGGAGGTCTTTAATAAAAACGTAAAAAATGTAATTCAGCTTTTAGTTGAAACCATTTCGACTATCGAATAAATAGTATTCGTGAATGTTACAGAATATGATTACTGGCATGGCATTTGTTAAACCACTAGCAACTGCTTCAAAGCCATGAAGATTGTGTTTAACCGTTCAGTTAGTATTTTATATCAGCCATCCTGCTTTGTTTGGCTATCAAGTTTTAGGCGGCATCTTTAAAAGGTGTCGCCTTTTTATTTTTCTTCCGGTTTAGCTATCAGACTGATATTTAATTCTTAAGCCTTCAAGTTTAGCTGCCATATGGATGAGTAAATCGTGTGATAGCGAATATTGATGCCCATTGGTGCAATTTGTTAAAAATAAGCCCTTTTTCTATTGAATTGCTTTTTCAAAAAAAAACGCGTCTTTGGAGACGGGTTTAGGATTGCAAACTGGGCATTTTACTGCAAACTCCTCGCTAAAAGGAGAATAAATAAAAACTTAGAAAAATACGCAAATATGACTTATGTCATGTTTGCGTATTTTTTTTTATCGGAATATTGGCACAACAAAAAACGCTATAAAACTTAGCACAAAATTAGTATAAGGGTTATATTTTTTACTCCGTTGGAAAATGAAAAGGATGGATTTTTTTAGGGCTCATGGAACCGAAAACATGAAGAGTATTGAGAGTATTCAGTTTCAATCTTCTTTTAGTCCGGGATTACTTCGCAATTAGGGATTTCACATCCCTGTTCTATTATAATGAAAGTATATAAAAAGCATTTGGTAAACGGAAGTGCTTCATTATCAGTTATAAATACATTAAATAATCAATTCGGACAATGGCAGTGTTTAGCGATGCTTCAATTGAGCATTGCTAACAATTGCAGAGAACTAAGAATTGGGGTGTATGACATCCCAATTCCCGAAAGAACATTGCAGTTCGATAATTGCAATGTTTTTTCTCGATAAAGAACTTTTTTACCAGCAAAAATGCCGGAGAAAAGCTCTCTCTCATGGTCTGAATAGAAATAGAAAAAAAACAATGGTTTTTGTTGCGTCAAAAGTGGTCAGGTGCTCAAATGGAGTGACAGATTTTTGGCCAAAGGGGTGTCGCATCACTTTTAAACCTCGTAATTTAGGTTATACACAATTTTAAAAAATGAAGAATACTTATTTCGACTTAATTGAACAAAGCTATTATTTTCCTCAGGAAGGGTTTGATTTACAAAATGGCTACCTCTCCTTTCATGGTGTATCGCTAAAGCATTTAATAAAAAAACACGGCACACCATTTCGGTTTATTTATTTACCAAAAATTGGAGCCCAAATTAAAAAGACCCGTAACCTTTTTAATCGGACAATAAAAAATAGTGGTTATAAAGGGAAGTATCATTTTTGCTACTGCACCAAGTGCAACCACTTTTATCATGTCATTCAAGAAGCCTTAAAGCATAAGGTAAATCTGGAGACTTCCTCTTCGTTCGATATCGATCTGATAATGCAATTGCATGAAAAAGGGAAGATAGATAAGCAGCGGACAATTGTTCACAATGGCTATAAAACCAATGAATACCTGAACAAAATTATTCAATTGCAGGAGTCTGGATTCGTAAATTCTATAATTATTCTCGATAGTATCTCTGAATTTCACAGGTTATCGAGAATTAAAACCAAAAGAATTGTAAAAATTGGGCTTCGGATGGCTATTAACGAAGAGGCACAATCGGCTTATTATACTTCCCGACTCGGAATTCCACCAAACGAAATTGTGAGCTTTTTTAAGAAGTATATCAGAGACAACAAGAACGTGGAACTGAAAATGTTGCATTTTTTTGTGGATTCGGGAATTAAGGATACCCTTTATTATTGGGGCGAGTTCCAGAAAGCCCTTAAATTATATGTTGAGCTAAAGAAAGAAAGCCAGAACCTTGATTCATTCAACCTGGGCGGAGGATTTCCTATTCGTAACCATCTTGGTTTCGAGTATAATTACGAGTATATGATAAAGGAAATTGTAAATAACATTAAGGATGCCTGCGAAAAAGAAGACGTGCCTGAACCAAATATTTATACCGAATTCGGGAAATATACAGTTGGCGAGTCGGGGGCAATAATTTTTGAAGTTTTAGAACAAAAGCAACAAAACGATGCCGAAACCTGGTATATCATCAATAACTCTCTTTTGAATACCATCCCCGATGCATGGTCGATACACGAGAAATTTATCCTTCTTCCGATAAATAAATGGGAAAATGAGTACGGAAGGGTAAATATTGGAGGCATTAGCTGCGACCATTCCGATTATTACAATTCGGAAGATTTAAACCAGGAAGTGCTCTTGCCCAAATATAAAAACTCGGAAAAAACACCTTTATACCTTGGTTTTTTTCATACCGGTGCCTATCAGGATTCGATAAGTGGATATGGAGGGATAAAACACTGCCTTATACCATCGCCTAAACACGTAATTATTGACCGGGATGAAAAAGGAAACATTGTGGATTATGTTTATCGGGAAGAGCAATCGGTAACTGAAATGTTTAAAATTTTAGGATATAACGGATGAGCATTTTTGCCGGATATGGAAAAAATAACGAAGATTTTGAGCAAGCCGTCCGGCATGTTAAAAAATTATCGGGAGCCATTATGCAAGCAAGGGATGGCTATGGTTTTGGAAGCATAGCATCGCAAACTTTACAATATTAAAAGCGATGAACAAATTTTCAGAAAAGGTATTCTGAATTTTAAACGACAAAATTAGCTTGTAAAACTCTGTGATATTAAGATGAAAACGAATAATTGTATATGCCATTCAGACTTAAATAGTATAATTGCTCTACTTGATAATCAAACTCATAAGAACATCGTTGAAACAGATACAACAATTGTTGTATCTTTAATATTTACTTATGCATTAGCTTGTTAATTATTAAATATTTATAAGATGAAAACGATAAAATCGAAAGTAATTACTGATTACAACGAACTTCGCAAAGGCTTAAAGGAGCAACTTAAATTACAGTATCCATATGGTTTTGCTGAGAATCTTATTAATTTTATAAACGAAGAAGGACAAACTGTATCAGCCCTGCGTTTTGAAACAGAAGAGGAAATCTATTTGCTGAGAATGACACCCCAAATGGCACTTCAGCTAATTGAAGAAGATGATGATTATGACGACAATTACCAATTAAAGTATTCTGTAAAAAAAGAATACGAAGAAAAACATGGCGAGATCGAACTCTTTGACGAAAATGAGGATATCGAAACTTGCTAAATGTTTAGATAAAAATAATCAGAAAGGATAATTAGATGGCACGGTTTTTAAAGGATAGAATTAAAACAAAGGGACAAGCTCCGGGAACACTCGTTTTTATCGGTAACCGAAAAATGGATGCTCCCCTTATTCAGGTGATAGAGTACAATTCTGAATACCTGGAAGAAAAAGAATGTTCCACCATCGAAGATGCCTACAAAAATATTAAACCATCTTGTGTAACCTGGATAAATGTTTATGGATTGCACGATTTGGAACTGATTCGAAAAATAGGTGAAGTCTTTTCTATCCCCTTGCTAATACTTGAAGATATTGTAAATACTGATCAACGACCAAAATATGAAGAGGCTGAAAATCACGACATTTTCTTCCTTAAAATGCTTCGTCAAGAGGAGAAAGATTCACGTGTTCATGCCGAGCAGATTTCTATTATTCTGGGCGAGAATTATCTGCTTACGCTTCAGGAAAAAAGAGGCGACGTATTTACTCCGGTTCGCGAAAGAATAAGAAAAAATAAGGGAACCCTACGTTTGAGGGGCAACGATTATTTGGCTTACGCATTAATGGACACTATTGTGGATAACTATACTTATCTAATTGAAAGAATTGGCGGCCAGGTTGAAGATTTGGAAGACCGTTTGTTTTCGAGAAAAGATAGTACGATAGTTGAAGAAATATATGCGTATAAAACAGAGCTGAATTATCTGCGAAAATCAGTAAGGCCGGTGAAAGAGCTAATGCTATCGCTCTTGAAAACCGAGAATTCCTTTTTTAAAGAATCGAATTCTCATTACCTGAATGACTTGTATGATTTGGTGACCCAATCGACCGATGCCATTGAGTTGTATAACAATTTAGTGGCCGACCAATTGAATATTTACAACACCAATGCCAGCAACCGTTTAAATGAAGTAATGAAGGTGTTGACTATATTCGCATCAATTTTTATTCCGCTTACATTTATCGCTGGCGTTTATGGAATGAACTTTAAATATATCCCAGAATTAGAATACCAATACTCATATCCCATATTTTGGGGAGTGGTTATTGCCACTATAATTATCCTATTCATTTTCTTTAAAAGAAGAAAATGGCTTTAGAATTTAATTTTTAAACATGAAAGAAATAGAAAATATTGAACTCAAGTATTTAAGCTTTAATGATTATCAGGAGCTTAAACAAGCTATGATTGAAGCTTACACGAGTATGCCAAATTCATATTGGAAAGAACATCATATTAAAGCATTAATTAATCGGTTTCCTGACGGGCAGGTCGTTCTAAAAGTTAACAATGTTATTGCTGGTTGTGCCTTATCGATTGTGATTAATAACGACGATTTTGAAGACCATCATACCTACAAAGAAATAACCGGCAATTATACATTCGACACACACTCGCCAGAAGGAGATATTTTGTATGGAATAGATGTTTTTATAAAACCTGAATTCCGGGGATTGCGACTTGGACGCAGGCTGTACGATTACAGAAAAGACTTATGCGAAAGAATGAACTTGAAAGGCATTGCTTTTGGCGGACGAATTCCAAACTACCATAAATATGCCGATTCGCTTTCTCCCAAACAATACATTAATTTGGTGAGGCAAAAGGAGGTAGACGATCCTGTTTTAAATTTTCAGATTTCCAACGATTTTCACCCTGTTAAAATTTTAAAAGGATATCTCGAAGGTGACGAGGCTTCGCAAGAATATGCCGTTTTGCTGAAGTGGGACAATATTTACTATGAGAAAAAGCGAAAAACTCCAATAATTAATAAAACGGTTGTACGTTTAGGACTGGTGCAATGGCAAATGCGTCCCTACAAAAACCTGGAGGAAGTAATGCAGCAAGCCGAGTTTTTTATTGATGCCGTTTCGGGTTACCGCTGCGATTTTGCCTTATTTCCAGAATTTTTTAATGCTCCGCTGATGGCCGAAAATAATCATCTGTCGGAACCGGAAGCCATTAGAGAGTTGGCAAAACATACTCACGATATAGTCGCAAGATTCTCGGAACTGGCCATTTCGTACAACATAAATATTATAACCGGCAGTATGCCCGAAATTGTAAACAACCATCTTTACAATGCAGGCTATTTATGCCGAAGAGATGGAACTTCGGAGCGTTACGAAAAATTACATGTAACGCCAGACGAAACAAAGGTTTGGGGAATGCAGGGTGGAAGCGAGTTAAAAGCATTTGAAACCGATTGTGGTAAAATTGGAATTCTTATTTGTTACGATTCTGAATTTCCGGAACTTAGCCGCTTACTTGCAGACGACGGAATGGATATTTTGTTTGTACCCTTTTTAACCGATACTCAAAATGGCTATTCACGCGTTAAAAACTGTTCGAGGGCACGGGCAATTGAAAACGAATGTTACGTTGCAATTGCCGGGTGCGTAGGCAACTTACCGAAAGTGCATAACATGGACATACAGTATGCGCAGGCAATGGTATTTACTCCTTGCGATTTTGCTTTTCCGGCAAATGGTATAAAAGCCGAAGCTACGCCAAATACCGAAATGATTTTAATTGCTGACGTTGATATAGGCTTGTTACGAGAACTTAATCAGTTCGGAAGTGTTCGTAATTTAAAAGACCGCAGAAAAGATCTTTTTGAACTGCGAAATTTAAAAGCCGATGAAGCATACTAAGTCGAAAACAAAAATCCTGATAGGACGAAAAGATTATGCAGATTTCCCTTTGCTCGAGCTAAGTCGAATTAAAGTTAAAATAGATACGGGAGCATATACTTCAAGTATAAACTGTTATTTTGCCGAAGAAACTGAATCGGAGGGAAACAAAGTACTTGTTTGTAAGTTCCTTGCTCCCTCTCATGCAAAATACAGTGGAAAAGAATTTTATTTTGCAAATTATAAACAAAAGGAAGTAAAAAGTTCCAACGGAATTTCAGAAAAACGTTATTTAATAAAAACTCAAATAAAAATTTTTAACAAATTACTACCCATTGAATTAACACTTACAAAGCGCAGTTCGATGAAAAACGATGTACTTCTAGGTCGCAAATTTCTAAAAAAAAGATTTGTTGTTGATTCTTCGGAAACAAACCTGTCGCGCAAAGGCGTAGTAAAAACAATTTCTATAAATGAAAATAATAGTATTATCTCGTAATCCAAAATTGTATTCAACACGAAGGCTTGTAGAGGCAGGTGAAGAAAAAGGCCATGAAATGTTAGTGGTAGACCACGCAAAATGCGATTTGGTAATCGAGAAAAAAAAACCACAGGTGGTTTATAATGGCACAACGCTCAGCGATGTAGATGCAATAATTCCACGGATTGGTGCTTCTATAACTTTTTATGGAACCGCAGTTGTTCGCCAGTTCGAAATGATGAAAGTTTTTACTGCCATTGAATCAGTTGCCCTGGGGAGGTCGAGAGACAAACTTCGTAGTCTCCAGATTATGTCGAGAGCAGGATTGGGTTTGCCCAAAACTGTTTTTACCAATTACAGCAAAAATATTGACAATGTTATAGAAAGTCTTGGCGGAGCTCCACTTGTAATTAAATTACTAGAAGGGACACAAGGAGTAGGTGTTGTATTGGCTGAAAACAAAAATGCAGCATCCTCTGTGCTGGAAGCTTTTAATGGATTAAAAGCGCGTGTTATTGTTCAGGAATTTATTGAAGAAGCCAAAGGTGCAGATGTAAGGGCATTTGTGGTTGATGGAGTTGTTGTTGGTGCCATGAAAAGAACCGGTAAAAAGGGCGAATTTCGTTCGAACTTGCATAGAGGAGGTTCGGCGGAATTGATTGAGCTTACGGATGAAGAAGAAAATGCAGCTTTAAAAGCAGCACGAGTAATGGGCTTAGGAATTGCTGGCGTTGACATGTTGCAATCAAAAAGTGGCCCGCTCATTATGGAAGTAAATTCATCGCCTGGTTTAGAAGGTATTGAAAAGGCTACTGGTATTGATATTGCTAAAACGATTATTCGCTATATCGAAAGGCACGTTTAAGCCATGAAAATTCTGAATAAGGAAATAAACCCGGGAGATTCTCTTCAGCTAAATCTCGAAACCGTACGTCTTCACACCCGAACAAGAATAGAAGTTCCTGTTTTTGTTGAAAGGGCAAAAGAAGATGGACCTACATTATTAATTAGCGCAGGCATTCATGGTAACGAAGTGAATGGTATTGAGATTGTTAGGAAAGCATTGGCTTCAAAAATGCTAAAACCAATTAAAGGGACAATAATCTGTGTCCCGATTTTAAATATTTTTGGTTTTTTGAACCAAAGCAGAGAGTTTCCCGATGGCAAAGACCTGAATCGCTTTTTCCCAGGGTCGCCGGCTGGCTCGCTGGCAAGTCAGTTTGCTTATTCCTTTTCCTCCGAAATTATACCCCATGCACAATATTGCATCGATTTTCATACAGGTGGCTCAAACCGGTTTAATGTGCCACAAATAAGAATATCGAAAAATGATGATAGCTTGCTAAAATTAGCTGAAGTATTTAACCCTGAATTTATTGTTTATGCTTCAAGCAGAGATAAATCTTTTCGGGAATCGGCCACAAAATCAGGACTAAAAGTGTTGCTTTTTGAGGGCGGTAAATCGCTTGATTTTAATAACCAGGTTACGGAAGCCGGTTTGAATGGTATAATGCGAATCATGAAACATTTAGGAATGTGGGATCCTTCAGTCGGAAAAGTTCCGAAAATACGAAAAAAATCAACCGTCATTCATAATTCAACCTGGCTAAGAGCCAAACACTCAGGCTTATTTCGGTCGTTTATCGATGGCGGAAAATATGTGAAAAAAGGCGATTTGCTGGGAAGTATTTCTGATCCCTTTGGTGAATTTGAATACTATATTAAGTCGAATTTAAATGGACATATTATTGGTTTGAACCAAACTCCGGTTATAACCAAGGGCGATGCGTTGTACCATTTAGCTTATTGATAAAGTACCGATGGAATACAAAATAAATGACCAGAATAAGGTCGCTTTTGGTAATATTAATGTAGAAATGGAACCAGCAATATAGGCTTAAAACTAGATATCTTTGTCAAAAATGAATTTCAGGAATGAGCTAAGAAGTAAAATTAGTTCATAATAACCCGGCTTATGCATTAGAACTTGGAGATGTGCATTAAAATAACAATAAACAAGGACTTTCTTAAAACAGGAATAGCCACCGTTGTGGTAATTTGAGGCAAGTTAGTGTAACGTTTTGTTTTGAAGTAGTTTCGATGTAACGTCGATTTTCTAATGCATATTTCGGGTATAACCAATAAAAAATTAAATAGAATAGACAACCTTTTAAGGGGTATGAAAATGAGTGACAAAATGAAATTTTAAAGGTATGAATGATAATTCAAATTTAAGATTTTTGATAGTAGCAATACGGCGTTTTTCGCGTCATATACTGAGTATTAAAGATGGTACAGATATTCCGGCAACCATCGAAGGAATTAAACGAGACATTAAGTTCAGAGGGCCAACCGCCTGGATTCTGATTTTTTCAATTTTTATTGCTTCTATCGGATTAAATATAAATTCTACCGCAGTTATCATTGGAGCAATGCTTATTTCTCCTTTAATGGGGCCAATTTTGGGTATTGGTTTGTCGATCGGAACAAATGACTTTGAAACCTTATTGCGCTCGTTTAAAAACCTGGGAATTGCTGTTACTATAGCTTTACTTACATCAACACTATATTTCTCTATCACACCATTAAATATCGAACAATCGGAGTTGTTGGCCCGCACTCAACCAACAATACTTGATGTAATGGTTGCTTTATTTGGTGGATTTGCAGGCATTGTGGCAGGTTCACGAAAAGAAAAATCGAGTGTTATTCCGGGTGTTGCAATTGCCACTGCTTTAATGCCTCCATTATGCACTGCAGGTTATGGTTTGGCTACCTTAAAAATGAACTACTTTTTTGGCGCATTTTACCTGTTTTTTATCAATTCTGTTTTTATAAGCCTTGCTACCTTTTTAGTTGTAAAGTACCTGAATTTTCCACACGTTTCTTTTTTAAATCCAATAAGGGCAAAACGGTATCGCATTATTTTAATTCTTTTTCTGATTATTACAATAATACCCAGTGGTGTTATCTTTTACAATGTTATTCAGGAAACCCGATTTAGTATTGCGACTGAAAACTTTATTAACGAGAAATGTAATTTTGATGGCTCCGAACTTATTAGTAAAAAAGTAAGCTACTCTGATACTTTATCATTCATTGATTTATATTATTTAGGAAACGATGTTAGCGAAGAAAAGAAATTGTACCTGCAGGATATGCTGGTCGACTATGGTTTAATTGGCAGTAGTCGTTTTCCTATTACCAAAAGAACGCTGGTGCGAGTTCATCAGGAGGCTGATAATTCGGTTGACTTTGAGAAAAAAATGATGGATTTCGATAATAACTTCCGTTTAAAAATATTAGAAGATATTTACACCAAAAATGAACAAATTATACAAGATAAGGATTTGAAAATACAGTTGTTGGAACAAGAAATTATGCGCTTGAATACCAACGATACTATTCCTTACAATCAGATAATGAACGAATTAAGGTTTCATTTTAACGAGGTGGAAAAATATTCTTTTGCCAAAGCTACACAAATTAGAACGCTGGATAATACGATTAAAATTGATACAATTCCTGTGTTTCTGGTGAATTTTAATCCCAATGTTGTGGTTAAGGCTAAAACAGAAAAACGACAAAAGATAGAAGATTGGCTTAAGGTTAGGCTAAATTTAAATAAATTAAAGGTTATTGAATATTAACCATATTTTTTCTAAAAATGGATTTACAGCAGCTTTTAAACAAAACGATTTTAAAAACAGACACATTCGATATTACCGTTTTTGAAGTAATAATTGTGATGTTAATTTTTTTGATTACAATAATACTCGTTAGGGTTTTACAACTTTTATTTCGAAGGATAGAACAACGAAACCCTGAAGATGTAGGTAGAAGGCATGCACTGTTTCAAATTCTAAAATATGCAATTTGGATTTTAGCAATTACGCTGGCCTTTGAAGCCCTGGAAATTAAAATCACACTGCTTCTTGCTGGTTCAGCTGCGGTATTAGTAGGATTGGGATTAGGATTGCAGCAAATCTTTCAGGATATTTTATCGGGAGTTGCCATGTTAATAGAGGGCAATTTAAAAATTGGTGATATTGTTGAAATTAAAGATGGTACCATTGGTAAGGTGCGCGAAATAAACTTACGCACTTCAAAAATTGAAACAAGAGACAATATTATTATGGTTGTGCCAAATTCCAGGTTTATAACCGAGAATGTGATAAACTGGAGCCATATAAATAAACATACCCGGTTTTCGGTAGAGGTAGGAGTGGCCTATGGTTCAGACGTTAAATTAGTTTCTAAGATTTTGTATGAAAGTGCAAAAATGCATCGGCTTGTTGTAAACAACCCCAAGCCATTCGTTCGTTTTCTTAACTTCGGAGAATCGTCTTTAGATTTTCAATTATTCTTTTGGAGTAGCGAGAATTTTTTGGCTGAAAATATTAAAAGTGATATTCGATTTACAATTAACGAGGCTTTTAACCGGAATAACATTCGAATACCATTTCCGCAAAGAGACGTTTATATTAATCCTCACGAAAATAAAGGTTAGAAAATTTCCGAATCAGTTTTTCGAAATATTTTATGGAGAAAGTTACGATGGCTTCTTAATTTCCATTTTAAACGGTTTCGACGCTTCACCCGAATACAAACTAATGTGAGGAAATGGAATTTCGATGTTTGCTTTGTCGAATGCTTCCTTAATATCTATAAAAATTGAGTTGCGAAGATCTTTGTATTTTGTTTTCTCAAACCAAAGCCCCAGCTGAATGTCTATTCCACTATCTCCAAAGTTTTTAAACAGAACGAGCGGTTCTGGTTCATCCAAACAATTTTTATTGTTTGCTAAAATGGAGTTTATTACTTCAGTTACTTTTCGCAAATCCTCTTTGTAAGCAACACTAACCAAAACTTCCATCCGCCTTATGGGATAACGGGTAATATTGGTTAGTTCGGTTGTTATAATGGTTTGGTTGGGAATACGTATAAGCAGGTTGTCCATTGTTTTGAGTTTTATAGAGAGCAAATCAATGGAATCAACTATCCCTAGTTTATCTCCTACCCGAACTAAGTCTCCAATTTCAAACGAACGTTCTGAAACTAAAAAAATACCACTTACAATATTGCCAATACTGGTTTGCGATGCGATACCTAAAACAATTCCGACAACTCCGGCAGCACCGAACAAGGCACTTGCATCAACTCCTAATACCTTAAAAACAAGAAGTAGAATAAAAATAAAACCACTGTAAATGATTACACGACGTATAATCATTTTCAAATGCATGCTTTTTCCTTTACTCAAAATTTTAGTGGCAAGAAATGCTGTCAACTGAAAAAAAAGCGTTCCGAATAATACAATTAAAACTACTTTAATTGCTTTTTCTCCGGCATCGGGAGGTAATAATTCTGAGATGTTAAAATCCATAACCTTAAAATTGTGTAATGTGGCGAATGAGTTGAAAGCTACGTTTTATTACGGTATTTCCTTCGGGAATGCGAGCACTTGCAATTTGTTTTAAACCCGAAACCGAAGAAGTTGGGACTTTTGAATACTGAACATTCGTTAAAGTGTTAAAACCAGTATAATTAATTTTAACCTTATTGCTTATAAGCATTTGGTTATTGGCATAAATATTTAAATGAAACCCACATACTGCTAAACGTTTTACTTCGAGTATTTCTTTCGAGCTATTGGTAATCTCAATTGGGCAGATAACAAATTTATCTCCCATTTTTTCCTTATTAATTTCAGTGTCGAACGAAGTATACAGGGCGTAACACAACTCGCCTTCGCTGGGTTCTCCAAACCATGTTGAGGATAAATTTGTGTCGGAGTATTCAAAAACTTTATTTTCCACTTTTACTCCTCCCGAATACAATTGAAAGTTTACAGGGAGATAAACATAGAATTTAAAGGCTGTGTTCGGTGAAATGGACAAATTATTCTTGGGTTTTAATATCAATGTTCTGTCGGGCAATGCAGGTAATAAAAATAATTCATGCACTTTGCCAACAATCCTGTTGGTTATTACTTCTTCTATATCTTCATTTTCCGAAGCAAGTTTAAAAGATAATACACTATCGGTATAATCTATCTGAAATTTTATACCCAGTATATTCCCCTGGTAACTTGAATCTTTCGGTAAAGTAATCTTTCCCCATTTAAACTTATCCTTCATGTTTTGTATTCACGTATTATTTCATCAAATATAGAAAATAGTTTTCTTTTCTGCCCTAAAGACTTTTATTCAAGTTGTTGGGTTCAATTATCTTTTTTACGGTCTTGTAAAAAGGGGGTGAAACCAATTTAAATGTAAGATTGTATAATAAAAATAAACATCCACCGCTTTCTGTAATTTGTCAAAAAGAAAAGGGATACAAAACTGCATCCCTTTTTCAATATAATTTTGGGTTTATTTATCTTTTCGCATATTGTTCTTCGTAGTACTTTTTGTAATCGCCCGACGTTACATCTTCGAGCCATTTTGTATTTTCCAGATACCAGTCAACGGTTTTCTCAATTCCTTCTTCAAACTGAAGCGATGGTTCCCAACCCAGTTCGTTTTTAATTTTTGTTGCATCAATTGCATAGCGCAAGTCATGTCCGGCACGGTCTTTTACATAAGTAATTAGTTTTTCCGATTCCCCTTTTGGCCGTCCCAATTTTTCGTCCATTTTTCGGCACATCACTTTTATTAAATCAATGTTTGTCCACTCGTTAAAGCCTCCAATATTGTAAGTTTCGCCAATTTTGCCTTTGTGAAAAATTACGTCGATTGCACGGGCATGATCAACAACCCACAGCCAATCGCGAACATTTTCGCCTTTCCCGTATACCGGAAGTGGTTTGTTATTTTTAATGTTATGAATAAAAAGCGGTATCAGCTTCTCAGGAAACTGGTACGAACCATAGTTATTCGAGCAATTTGAAATCACCGTAGGTACACCAAAGGTGTCGAGATATGCCCTTACGAAGTGGTCGGAACTCGCTTTTGATGCCGAATACGGGCTGTGTGGATCGTAAGCGGTTTTTTCAGTAAACATACCTTCTTTGCCCAGCGAACCATAAACTTCATCGGTAGAAATGTGGTAAAATCGTTTTCCTTCAAGATTGTCTTTCCAAATATTTTTTGCCGCATTTAATAAGTTAACGGTGCCAATTACGTTGGTAAAAACGAACTCGGTAGGATTCGAAATCGAACGATCCACATGCGACTCTGCTGCCAGATGGATAACCCCGTCGAATTGTTTTTCTTCAAATAATTGCTGTATAAAATTGCTATCAACAATATCGCCTTTTATAAACTCGTAATTCGATTTATCCTCAATGTCTTTCAGGTTATTCAGGTTTCCGGCATACGTAAGCTTATCGAGGTTTACAATTTTAATATCGGGATAATTGTTTACGAATAAGCGAACTACATGCGAACCAATAAAACCGGCACCACCGGTGATTAAGATTGTTTTCATATCTGTCTGTTACGAAATTCAAAAAAAATAATTAATTACTGAAAATTGGTACTTGGACTGAAAACTATTTAATGTCTCTTACCTTTTTCTCCCAGTTCCAGGCCGAAAGCAATGTCTCTTCCAGACCTGCTTTTGCAGTCCAGCCTAACTCTTCGTTGGCGTAAGTTGTATCGGCCCATATTTTTTCAACATCGCCGGCACGGCGGTCTACAATTTTGTAATTCAGTTTAACGCCTGTTGCTTTTTCGAAACCGGTAACAATTTGCAGAACAGAAAGTCCATTTCCGGTTCCCAGGTTAAAAATTTCGTAGTTTGCTTTGTTTTTGCCTTCCAGTAAACGGGCAATGGCAATAACGTGTGCCTTGGCAAGGTCAACTACATTAATATAGTCACGAACGGCCGAACCATCTGGAGTATTGTAATCGTTGCCAAACACTTTAAGTTCGTTGCGTAAGCCTGCTGCTGTTTGTGTTATAAACGGAACCAGGTTTTGAGGAACTCCTAGCGGAAGCTCTCCAATTAAAGCCGTAGGATGAGCTCCAATTGGGTTAAAATAGCGTAAAGCAATTCCTTTAATCTCGGGATAAGCACGAATGCTGTCACTCAATATATCTTCGCAAATGCGTTTTGTGTTACCATAAGGCGACTCGGCATCCTGCCTTGGAGTTGCTTCGGTTACCGGGAGAACTTCGGGCTGCCCGTAAACTGTACACGACGATGAGAAAACAATATTCGGAACATTGAATTTACGTTGACATTCCAATAAGTTCATTAACGAAACCAGATTGTTACGGTAGTAGTTCAAAGGAATGCCAACCGATTCGCCAACTGCTTTAAAAGCAGCAAAATGAATGATTGCATCAATTCCTGAATTACGCGCAAAGAAGTCTTCTGTCTTTACTGGATCTGCTAAATTAAACTGCTCAAAAGCTGGTTTAATGCCGCTAATCTTTTCAATATTCTTTAAAACATCGATACTCGAATTCGATAAGTCGTCAACAATTACAACTTCGTAGCCTGAATTTTGCAACTCAACAACAGTGTGAGAACCAATGTATCCGGTCCCGCCTGTAACCAAAATCTTTTTTGCCATATTATTTAAGGTTTAAGGTGTAAAAGTAAAAAAAAACAACATAATATATAATGCATTCCTCTTGCTTTACAGAGCGTTCTCAAAAACTTAATCTCATCATTTTTGCACGTTTCGAAAGATGTTTCTTAATTTTACCTTCTAAAAATACAAAAGGTGAACTTCGAGAAATATTTACACGAACTGCTGTTAGTGAATGAAACGGTTATTATTCCTGGTTTTGGTGCTTTTATATCGGAATATAAACCGGCAGAAATTAGTAAAGATAGTAATGAAATAAAGCCACCGTCTAAGATTGTTTCTTTCAATCAACAAATCAGAAACAACGACGGTTTGCTTGTGGGTTATGTTTCTGCACAAAGAGGCATTTCGCATTTTGAGGCCTTGGCAGAAATTGAAAAAGAAAGGGAAAACATCTTTTACAGGCTCGACTCTGGCGAACAGGTTTACCTTAAAAACGTAGGAACACTTTATTACACAAAAGAACACAAAATTAGCTTTCTTCCAGAAGAAGGCGAAAACCTTCTTTTGGATTCTTTTGGACTGGGTGCAACAGACTTTACAGCAAAGAAACCTGACCCGGAAACAGTAGAAGCGAGTGGTGTTGACATTGAAAAAACAGCCACCCCTGTTTATCAGGAAGAAATAAGCCAGGCAGAACAGGTCTCCTCTGTGGCCGAAAATAAAGAGAGAATTCAGGAACGTGAGCCGGTGCCACTTTCTGCTGTTCAGGGTAATAAAGAAGAATCATCAGAAGAGAAAAGAAAATCAGCCTGGTGGTGGTATCTGCTCATTCTTATCCCCTTGCTGGCAGTTTCTGTTCCTTTTTTTATGAAAGGAATGAAGGACGGAGCTGCTGAAAAAATAGCGAAACAGCAGAATATTATTCCTGAGTCCATGGAAACAGCTATTATTCCGCCAAAAGATTCGGTACAAACTGACTCCATTCGTGTTGTAGAAAACGACTCAAACCTAGTGGCAGAAGAAACGCAACCGACAACTGAAGAATCCGATTCTCAAATGGAAAAATACTACCTTGTTGGAGGAAGTTTTTCGGTGGAAGAAAATGCAGAGACCTATTTGCAAGAATTACAAGCAAAAGGATTTGATGCTTTTCATGTTGGTAAAAAAGGACGCTTCTTTTGTGTTGGAATTGCCGTTTACGACACTTTCGACGATGCCGAGGAAGCCAGAAAAGAGTATATGGCAAATAACCCCGGTTCAGAGCTTTGGGTTTGGAAAAAATAAATACCGGTTTAGTACTTATTGTATCCGTAGATCTCATCGATAGGTTTACGGATTTTTTTTCGCTGTTTATAAGCTTCCTGAGGGTAACCTAAGGTAATCACCAAGCCAACCTTTAACTTTTTGGGAATTTGTAAAAGCGTTTTAATTTTTTTTTCGTTAAACCACCCGATCATACAAGTCCCCAGCCCAATTTCGCTTGCCTGCAGGCAAAAGTGTCCGGCGGCAATGCCAATATCGTATTGCGGATATTCCTGTTTCTTTACCGCTCCACCAATCCGGGCAATTAATTTGGCTTTTTCTATTACCAGAACGGCAATAACCGGTGCTTCCAACGCAAACTTATTAAACGACACTGTTTTACTAAACGTAGCTTTGGCCACTTCATTTTTCAGCATTGGCTCGTCAACAATAATTAACTTCCAGGGTTGCGAGTTACAGGCCGATGGCGCAAGATGGACTGCCTCAACTAATTGTCTGATTTTTTCATTCTCAACAGGCTTGCTTTGGTATCTCCTAACACTTTGACGCTGAAGAATTAAATTGGAAAATAACATAATTATCTTTTTTCTTCAACGAAAGTATATTTTTAATTATACTTGTATGGCATTAGGCTAAACAAAACTGTTAATTTAAACTACAACCAAATGAATATTGCACTGTGGATAATCCAAATTTTTCTTGCTGCAGTTTTTCTAACCCTTGGATCGATTAAGGCCGTTTTTCCAAAAGATAAGCTTACTGATGTTTTTGAATGGTCTGATGATTTTTCGGAGAATAAAATAAAAATTATTGGTGCCTTCGAAATTATTGGTGCCCTGTCTCTGTTTTTACCGGGAGTATTTGATATTTCAACTTTTCTAATTCCGCTTTCGGCTGCCGGTTTGGCAATAATAATGGTTTTAGCTGTTTTAACCCATTATAACCGGGGCGAAAAAAAAGAGATTATTATCAATATTGTTCTTTTTGTCTTGTTAAGCTTTGTTGTCATTGTGCGTCTTGCCTGGTAAAGCATCCTGTATCGTACCCATTTTATTAGAAAACATCATCTTGCAAACACAAAACCGGCAGAGGTAAAACTATTCTGAAAGACCTACGTACAAAGAAGAACATTTCAGAAAAAATAGTATTAACCTTAAAATTTAATTATCATGCCTAACAGTGTTTACAAAATCATTGAACTCGTTGGAAGTAGCCCGGAATCCTGGGAAAAAGCAGCTCAAAATGCCATCAAACTGGCATCGAAATCGTTACGCGATTTAAGAATAGCAGAAGTGTGCACCATGGATATGCACCTAAAAGATGGCAAAGTTGAAGCCTACCGCGTTAAGTTAAAAGTTTCGTTTAAATACGAAGGTTAATTAGTGTTTCTGCTCTCGAGATAGAACTAAAATTCTAAACGCTAAAAGTGGTTGCCCCCATCCTGAACAATTTTGAAGGAAGTACTTTACCAGGGGAACTAAATAGCTGTGTTCCCTGGCATTTTTGGCAGGAGCAAGGTTTTGTGTAACGTTCTTTATGATAGCTAGTTATGTTAATGTTATTTCCAAAGAATTAGATATTTTTCTTTTTCGGGGAAAAAATGGGGATGAAATTTTGTATTATCCCGGAGGTACTTTTTCGTATGAACAGATAACGATGTTACGATTAAGGTATTATTTTAAAAATTACAATGTAAAAGTTTCTTGAACAGAATTTTATACTATCTTTGCGCCACATTTTTCAAAATTAAAAAAGAAAATTATGCCAGTAAAAATGAGACTAGCGCGGCATGGCCGCAAACGCTACGCATACTACCACATTGTAGTAGCAGATAGCAGGGCGCCACGAGATGGCAGGTACATTGAAAGGATTGGCACTTATAATCCTAACACTGATCCTGCTACTATCGATCTCGATTTTGATAAAGCTTACGACTGGCTTTTGAAGGGCGCACAACCAACTGACACAGTAAGAGCAATTTTGTCTTACAAAGGTGTAATGTACAAAAAACACCTTGCAGGTGGAGTTAAAAAAGGAGCTTTCGACGAAGCTGAAGCTGAAAAACGCTTAGACAGTTGGATTGCTGAGAAAGAAGCAAAAATTCAGGCAAAAATCGACAGATTAGCCGGAAATGCTGCTGCTGAAACGCAAAAACAACTTGAAGCTGAGGCGAAAATTAATCAGGACAGACTTGATGCATTTGCTGCAAAGAATGCAGAGTTAGCTGCTGAAGCCGAAGCTGCCGCTGCTGCGAAAAAAGCAGAGGAAGAAGCTGCTGCTGCTGAAGAAGCTGCTGAAGCTGAAACACCAGCAACTGAAGAACCAGCTGCTGATACAGAAGCTCCAAAAGAAGGTGCGGAATCTTAAGAAAGACTACTCATCTTATTATAGAAAACCATTCGTCGGCTGACGAATGGTTTTTTTATTTTTGAATTTCAGTACATTTGAACAATGGAAACAATACCAAAAACCGATTGCGAAAAAATAGGATACTTCAAAAAGACTCATGGTGTACACGGCGATCTTGTTCTTGAGTTTGAAGAACATTTTGAATATTCAGTGGAAGAAGCCGAGCGACTTTTTATAGAACTCGAAGGTTTGCTGGTTCCGTTTTTTATTGCGAATGATGGCTTTCGGTTTAAATCATCGAAATCGGCCATAATTAAGTTCGATTGGGTAGATACCGAAAAATATGCAAAACGATTGGTAGGGCGCTCGGTATTTCTTTTTAACGAAGAAATAATTGACGAACCCAGTGAGAACAGCGATTTGCTAAAAGGTTTTCTTTTGATAGACCAAAAACTTGGCAAAATTGGAATGATTGGCCAGGTTGATGATTACTCGGGCAATATTGTTTTAACGGTAAATTACCGGGGCAACGATATTCTGATTCCTTACAACGATGAAATTACTGTTGCATTGGATGTAAGCCAAAAAACCATTACACTAAATCTTCCTGAAGGCCTGCTCGACGACTAGGCTTTTTCGAAGTCAGCAATTCTGTCTTTCCAAAGGTCTGGAAGTTCTACCGAGGTGCGGGCGGACAGGTCAAAGCAAACCAGAACAGTTTTGCCAGTCGCTACCGTTTTTGTAATGCCAGATTTTGTAATCTCCTGAATCATTTCAAGGCTTTTGTTTCCCAGCGAAGAAACTTTCGTTCTAATTTCAACTTTGTCGGTTAAAAGGAGCGGAATAAAATAATCGATATGAATAGAAGCAATTACCAGGCCTGTTTTCTCCCAGTTTAATAAATTGCCAAGTGCGTTTCTGAAATAATCTACGCGTGCTAAATCGAAATATTCCTGATAAACGGCATTGTAAACATGCCCGGCCATGTCAATGTCGTTAAAACGAATTTGGATTGGGAGTTTATGTTTTAAGCTCATATTGTTTCTGGTTTCGTGGAAATAATAAAGCAAGGTTAACTTGCTGATTTAGCCCTGTCAATTGCTTGTTTTTGATTGCTAAATATCGTTAAAATATACTCGCTTGTGCAACTTTATGAATCTTTGTACGTCATTAATTTAATAATTTTACAATTCAGAAAAAAACAGAAATGATGAAGACCAAAATTTTATTTTTAAGCCTTTTATTAATGGGCATTTTTACCGTAAATACGGTTCAGGCAGAAGACGAAGAACGCAATGTAGCTGTATTTTCGGAGATTGGATTAAATATACCTGCAACGCTTTATTTAACGCAAGGCAGTACCCAAGAGCTGAGGATTGTTGCTAAACCTTCAACACTCGAAGATATTATTACCGAGGTGAAGGGTCGTCGTTTAACCATTCGTTTTCCAAATAAAAATATCTTTAAACAGAATTTTAATCCCGGTAAAATTGAAATTTATCTAACCGTTCCTGAAGTTGATGCTTTGGGTATTTCCGGCTCAGGAGACATTATTTCTGGGGAGTTAACTTCAAGGATTCTGGAAATGGTTGTAAGCGGAAGCGGGAATGTAAAAATTGAAAAATTAGATTCGAAAAAGGTAAAGGCTTCCATTTCGGGTTCGGGGAATATAAATATTGGAAGTGGCGGAGTGGCCGAAGAACTTGTGGTAACAATTTCGGGTTCGGGTAATTTTAACGGAAAAGATTTCGAAGCTGAGGAGGTTTCGGTACGTACTTCAGGTTCAGGAAACTGCTCAGTAATGTCGAATGGATCGTTAAAGGCTCGTGTCCTGGGTTCAGGAAATATTACTTATGTCGGAAATCCTGCCATTGATGCAACTATTGCCGGTTCGGGAAAAGTAAAAGAAATATAAGTCTATAATTACTTCACGAAAAGCCATTGGTTAATTAACCAATGGCTTTTTTTTTTATTCTAAATGTCATAACTTTCATAAATACAATTGTTTAATAAATAATATTATTTGCTTATGAAACTTATGAAAGAATTTAAAGCATTTATTCTGAAAGGGAATGTGCTCGATTTGGCGGTTGCTGTAATTATTGCAGGAGCTTTTAAAGCTATTGTAACATCGTTTGTAAAAGATGTGTTAATGCCTCCAATTGGCCTTTTATTGGGCGGTGTTGATTTCTCCGATTTAAAGTTGATCCTAAAAGAAGGAAGTGAAGCTGTTATGAACGGCGACGTAGTTGTGCAAGCGGCAGTTTCGGAAGTCGCAATGAGTTATGGTGTTTTTGTTAATACCGTTATCGACTTCATAATTATAGGTTTTGCTATTTTTATGATAATTAAAGCTTACAATAATACACTGAAGAAAAAAGAGGAAGCACCTGCTGCACCTCCGGCTCCTTCAAAAGAAGAAGTATTACTTTCTGAAATTCGTGACATTCTAAAGGAAAAGAAATAGAATAAGAACAAAGATAAACGGTTTCATAAACTGCTTCAATATGGAGCAGTTTTTTTATTTCCTGATAATTTCGATTTGTCCACCAGGCCCCAGTTTGATAATGCTTGAAGGTTGGGCAGGGGATGTGTCGTTCTGACGGTATTCGACGATGTAATCCACCTGGCTTTTTATTTCTTCTGAAATTTGATCGAAAAAGGCTGGCGATTTTTCGCCACTTATATTCGCCGAAGTTGATACGAGCGGTCGCCGAAAACGTTGCAAAAGCTGGCTGGTAAATTTTTCTTTGGTAAAACGGATGCCTATGCTACCGTTGTTGGCAATTAAGTTATGGGCCAGGTTTTTTGCACCGGGGTAAATTACGGTTAAAGGCGTAGTGCTAATTTCAATTAAATCCCATGCAACTTCGGGCACTTCTTCCACATAACGTTCGAGGAGAGCGGGATTTTCCATTAATACCAGCATGCTTTTCGAATCTTCGCGTTTTTTAATTTCGTAAATGCGTTTTACCGCCTCCGGGTTGGTAGCATCGCAGCCAATTCCCCAAATGGTATCAGTGGGGTAAAGAATAATTCCACCTTTTTTTAAAATCTCTACAGCTTTTTTAAGATCGTCGTGCATAAATTCTTTCCTTTTTGGTCAATTTCAATCCTTCTTGCAGTTGTTTCATAACTTTTGCCTGTGGTTGGGCAATGGTGTAATTGAATAACGCTCGCGTGCCAACTGAAATTTTACTAATTTATAATTTTGGTGTACAAAGAAATTAAATTTTCAACATACTTTTTAGGTTGAAATTCTTCAGATCTCGTTTTTCCTTTCTGAATAAGATTGTTTCTAAAATCATTATTTGACAGAATCTTTTGTATAGTCGCGCCCAGTTCTTCAATATTGTCGGGAGAACACAGTACTGCTGCATCTCCGGCAGTCTCGGGCAAACACGAAACATTCGAGGTAATAACCGGGCATCCACAGGCCATTGATTCTATAACCGGCAGTCCAAACCCTTCGAAAACCGAAATATAAATTGAAAGTTCAGCTAGTTGATAGATGGCTGCCAAATCTTTTTCGGGAATATTCTTTAGGAAAATTACTTGTTCCTGAATGCCCTTTTCAGCAATGTATTTATGAATATCGTTGCAGTACGAGGTTGGGTTTCCCACCAATAGCAGGGGAATGGAAAGTCCTTCGTTTTGTAAAGCTTTTATCGTTGAAAGTTGGTTCTTCCGTTCTTCAATAGTACCAACCGAAAGGATAAATTTATCGGGTAGGTTATATTTTTCCTTAACCTTTTGGGTATCCGCTTTTTCAAAGAAAAGTGGTGATATGGCCTGATGAATAATGTCAATTTTTTGCGCATCGGCACCTATGAAATGAATAATATCGTCTTTTGTTTGCTTGCTGATTGCAATAATTTTTGTGGCTACCTTGCAGGCATATTTTACCTTTTGAAAATATACTGCCCGATCGAAGGGTTTATAAAACTCCGGATAACGGATAAATATCAGATCGTGGATGGTAACCAGAGTAGGGATGTTAACTTTTTGAATGCCCTTAGGCAATTCGTTGCTTAAACCATGAAAAAGATTTAATTCCCGCTTCTCCAGTTCCTGACTTAATTGAAATGTTCTCCAGAAAGATTTTTTCAGTACTGAGTCTGATTTGGGCGGAGCCAGCGTTTCAAATTTATCCTGTTCATCCAGCATGCCGAGTTTTATCTCAGGCGTAAACAGGGTGTACTGGTTTTCCTTATGAAATTTCTGTAGGGCGTTCAGGGTGGTCCGGCTGTAATTTCCAAGACCAGATGTGTTTAAAAAAGCACGTTTAGCGTCAAATCCAATTTTCATTTCGGTTTCTATAAAATGGTCTTCTAAATTACAAAAAAGGCCGGGTAATTTACCCGGCCTTTATATTTTGTTTTCAGAAAATCTAAACTTCAAAATCTTTCACTCCGTCGAAATCGAGGGTTGCAAAGTAATCTTCAATGGTTTCGGCGCGGCGGATTTGGGCAATATTACCATTTTCGCGAAGCAAAAGCTCGGCCGATTTTAATTTTCCATTGTAGTTAAAACCCATTGAATGACCATGAGCTCCGGCATCGTGGATTACAACAATGTCATCGGGCTGAAGTTCTGGTAGCGTGCGGTCGATGGCAAACTTGTCGTTGTTTTCGCACAACGAACCGGTTACATCGTAGGTTACCGTTGCTTCTTCGTTTTCTTTTCCGGCTACTGTAATATGATGGTAGGCACCGTAAAGGGCGGGGCGCATCAGGTTAACCATGCAGGCGTCAAGTCCGGCAAACTTTTTATAGGTGTCTTTTATGTGGCGAACTTTGGTAACCAGGTAACCATAAGGGCCTGTAATGGCGCGTCCCAATTCGAAGAAAATCTTTAATGGGGCGAGGCTGTTTCCTACAATTATTTTTTCGTACTGTTCTTTTATTCCGGCACTCACAAGTTCTAAATCAACGGCTTTGTCCTCGGGTTTGTAAGGAATACCTACACCTCCACCCAGGTTGGCAAATTCAATTTTAATACCGGTTTTTTCGTAAACCTCAACAATTAGTTTGAAAAGTAATTCGGCAGTTTCAACAAAATATTTTGGGTCGAGCTCGTTGGAAGCTACCATGGTGTGGATTCCAAAATGTTTTACACCTTTCTCTTTTAAAATGCGGTAACCTTCAATAATTTGATCGTGCGTAAAACCATACTTTGCTTCTTCCGGATGACCAATAATTAGGTTGCCTTGTTTTAGATTTCCCGGGTTGTAACGCATACAAATGGTTTCAGGTAGCCCTATATTTTTCTCCACAAAATCGATGTGCGAAATGTCGTCGAGGTTAATAATAGCTCCCATATCTTTTGCCAGTTGAAATTCGTAAGCAGGAGTATCGTTAGAGGTTAGCATAATTTCGTCGCCACTCATTCCAATACGTTTTGCCAGTTCCAATTCTGCTATAGAGCTACAGTCAATACCAAAACCTTCCTCGCGCAAAATTTTCATTAGATAAGGGTTTGGGCATGATTTTATGGCATAAAATTCTTTAAACCCTTCATTCCAGGAAAATGAATTTTTAAAATATCGTGCATTTTCGCGTATCGCTTTTTCATCGTAAATATGAAATGGAGTAGGGTGGTTTTCAATTATGTTTTCCAGCTCTTCTTTGCTGAAAGGTAATTTTTTATTTGCCATGTTATAATCTATTAAAAAAGGAACACAAAGCTATACATTCTGTTCGATTTTGTAGAATGAATCTAAATTAAGAACAAGGAAATTAACCGGAACTTTACAAAACAAATAAACTATTTTGCCACAAAACTCATTGCCGCTTTAATTCCATCGGCAGCACTCGAAATTATTCCACCTGCATAACCGCTCCCTTCGCCTATCAGGTATAAATTTTCAAATCCTTCGCACAATGCATTTTTTTCTCGAATTACCTGGATGGGAGAGGAGGTTTTGCTTTCGAAGCCCAGTAGGTTTCCGGTTTCAAATCCGCGCATCTTCCGCATGAAATCCTGCAAACCTGCCTGCATCGATTGTACAACTGGTTTTGGAAGCATTGTCCAAAGTGGAGCCGCAGTTAATCCCAAAGGATAGCTGCTTTCCATGTTTTTGCCCTTACTCTGCTGATTTAGAAAATCGGAAATGGAACAAGCTGGTGCTGAATAGTTGTTGGAATAGTTAAAAAATGCTTCTTCCATTTTTTGCAAATTGTCGAGTGCATCAATGGGCGAAACTGTTTTGCCAGCCAGCTCGTCGGGATGAATGCCTGCCACACAGGCTGCATTGGCAAATTCACCGTTTCGTTGGAAAAAGCTCATTCCGTTTACAATGTTGGTGTTTTGGTAGGCGGCTGCCGGTACTACCATTCCGCCGGGGCACATACAAAACGAAAAAACCTGGTGTTTGCCATCTGCTGGTGAGGTTAGTCGGTATTCGGCGGCTTTAACTCCGGGGAGTTTTGAGCTTCCCCACTGTGCTTTGTTTATTATTTCCTGGCGATGTTCCATGCGGCTGCCAATTGCAAAGTTTTTAGTGCGGAAAGGAACGCCTCTTCTTATCAACATTTTATAGGTTTCGAAAGCCGAGTGGCCGGGAGCAATAAAAAGAGCATCGGCCTGCAAAGACCCCCTCGAGGTAATTACTTCTTTTACTTTCGAATTGGCCAATACGATATCTTCCAGCAGGGTGTCGAACATGAATTTTCCACCAAGTTCTTCAAAGTTGTGTCGCAAGTGTTGAACGATTTTTCGCAGGTTATCAGTTCCCAGGTGCGGGTGAGTCATGTATAAAATTTCTTCGGGAGCACCAGCTTCCACATAACTCGATAGGATGAATTGTTTTTCTTTTGAAATGCGTTTCGAGCGCGAAGTAAGTTTGCCGTCAGAAAAGGTTCCGGCTCCTCCTTCTCCAAAGGCATAATTATTTTGTGCGTTAAATTGACCTGTTCTTTCGAAAGTTGAAATCGCCTTCCCACGTGTTTTTACATCTGAACCGCGTTCTACTACCGTAACATCGAATCCTGCTTTTTGCAGCACAAAGGCATTAAAAAATCCGGCAGGACCGCTGCCTGCCACCACCACTTTTTGGTTGCGCTTTTTATAGGGGATTACCAATTTTTCGGAAGTTTCCTGGTTTCCCTCTTTAATTTCTGGTGAGCTAACGGCAACTTTTACCAACCAATGAATATTCGATTTTTTGCGTGCATCGAGGCTTTTGCTGACTATTTCAAAATGAAATTCTTTAATACGAAGTTCCCTGGAAATTTTGTTTCGCAGTGCTTCGTTCGAATAATTGGTTGGAAGTTTAAATGCTATTGTTTTGAATCCCATTTGGTAAAATAATTTCTGCTCAAAAGTACAGAATAGAAGTATGAAACAAAAGCGAAGCAGGCATATCCTGAAAATTAGTTGTAACGGATTTTAACTTTAGACGTCTCATGAATCGGAAAGGCAAGCGAGCCTCAAAGTCAATGAAAACTATTCTTTACATGCTGAAACCGGTCGTTTATCGAAAAAATAGGAATGGTAAGCAGGATTTTATTCAATTTTAACATGAAAACAAGAAAACAAAACAAGTTCAAGCCATGATTAGTTTAAACAATATTCACAAATCTTATGTGTCGGGGAGTAACTCGTTACATGTTTTAAAAGGAATAGACCTCGAAATTCAATCGGGGGAATTTGTTTCGATAATGGGGTCGTCGGGATCCGGGAAATCAACACTCCTTAATATTTTGGGTATTTTAGATAATTACGATATTGGCTCGTACTATTTAAACGGTGATTTGGTAAAAGATATGTCGGAAAAAAAGGCCGCTAAACTGCGCAACGAGTTGGTGGGATTTGTTTTTCAGTCGTTTAACCTTATTTCGTTTAAAAACGCCATGGAAAATGTAGCACTTCCGCTTTATTACCAGGGGGTAACCCGTAAAAAGCGAAATAAAATTGCGCTCGAATATCTCGATAAGGTTGGTTTGCTGGATTGGGCCTCTCATCTTCCAAACGAGATGTCGGGAGGCCAGAAACAGCGCGTTGCCATTGCCCGCTCGTTAATTTCGCAGCCTAAAATTATTTTTGCCGACGAGCCAACCGGCGCTCTCGACACCAGCACTTCGTACGAGGTAATGGATATTTTGAAAGAGATTAATGCCGGTGGAATTACTGTAATTCTGGTTACACACGAGCACGACATTGCCGCCATGACGCAAAAGATAGTTCGCCTGAAAGACGGCCGTATCGATGAGGTTATTAAAAATGGCGACTTGCGCGAATTTAAACACCAGTATGCCAAAGAACTGGAAACGGCGTAACCTGTTTTTAGTCGTACTTGGCTGTTATTGTCTTTTTAACTTTCACTTTCACTTAAAATATCATGTTCGATATCGATAAATGGCAAGAGATATTTGCCACCATCAGAAAAAACAAAATGCGCACTTTCCTCACTGGATTTAGTGTTGCCTGGGGAATTTTTATGTTAATGATTCTCTTAGGGGCTGGAAATGGTTTGAGTAATGGCGTTTCGGAGAATTTTATGCGCGATGCTGTAAATGCCATGTGGTTGTGGAGCGGCCGCACCAGCATACCTTATCAGGGAATGAAGGAGGGCAGGGAAATTAGGTTTACCAATGCCGATTACAATATTCTGAAAGATTTGGAAGGTATTGAACATACATCGGGGCGATATTATATTGGCGGAAATTTGTTCTCTTACAAGAATGAATACGGCGAATATACCGCTGTTACTTGCCATCCTGATTTAAAAGAAGTTGAGTCGCTTGAAATTGTTGAGGGACGATTTGTAAACGAGGTTGATATTAAAGAAACCCGTAAAACGGTAGTGCTCGGTAAAGATATATACGATGCCCTTTTTAAAGAAAAAAATGCCATTGGCGAATATGTTCGGGTAAATAATATTCCATTTAAGGTGGTTGGCATTTGTAAAGAAGGCGGAGGAACGCGGCACCGAAATGCTTATATTCCGGTTACTACGGGACAGAAGGTTTTTAACGGCTCCAATCGTCTGCACAATTTTGCACTTACTATAAATGCAGAAACACTGGAAGAAAGCCAGGCCATTGAAGCACGTGTTCGCGAAACATTGGCACGCAAGCATAAATTCGATGCAGCCGATGAGTCGGCCTTGGGGTCGTACAACAAGCTGGAAAATGTAATCCAAACCATGAAAATTTTTCAGGCTATTGATATATTTATTTGGATTATCGGAATCGGAACCTTAATTGCCGGAGTTGTAGGAGTCAGCAACATTATGTTGATTGTTGTGAAAGAACGTACCAAGGAAATTGGAATCCGCAAAGCCATTGGTGCCAGTCCTGCCTCTGTTATCGGTTTAATTTTATTGGAATCGGTCATTATTACAACTATTGCCGGCTACATCGGGCTGGTTCTGGGAACGGGATTAATGGAAGGGATAAACTTTATTGTTGAGCAACAATATGCTGCTTCGGCAGCCACAAATGGCGGTAACGGCGAAACACTTTTTCGAAATCCTACTGTTGACTTGAATATAGCTGCAATGGCAACAGGATTGCTTGTTTTAGCAGGCGCAATAGCTGGATACATTCCGGCGAAACGTGCAGCACGTATTAAACCAATTGTTGCTTTACGCGATGAGTAAATCTAAATTTTAAATAGTTATGTTCGATTTAGATCTTTGGAAAGAAATATTAAGCGCCTTAAAAAAGAACCGGATGCGCAGTTTTATGACTGCTTTCGGAGTTTTCTGGGGGATATTCATGCTGATAATTATGTCGGGTGCAGGACGTGCTCTGGAAAATGGTGTGATGGACGGCATTAAAGCTTTTGCATCGAACTCGGCCTTTTTTTGGACGGAACGCACCAGTGTGCCTTACAAAGGGTTTCAGCGTGGACGCCGATGGAATTATAAAAATACCGACATTGAGTACTTAAAAGCCAATATTACCGACATTGAATACCTGTCGCCACGTTTGTTTGGCCCTAATGCCTACGGAGGCGACAATACGGTAAGGGGAAAGAAAACAGGTGCCTTTAATATTTACGGCGATTATCCGGATTTCTTTAAAATAGACCCATGGACTCCCCTGCAGGGACGTTTAATAAATGAAATTGATATTCAGCACTCGCGTAAAGTTGTAAACATTGGAGAGCGGGTGTGCGAGGTGATGTTCGAAAAAGAGGAAGACCCCATTGGACAGTACCTGAAAATTAATGGTGTATATTTTCAGG
The DNA here is from genome assembly GCA_041583785.1 of Draconibacterium sp. Lineage (GTDB taxonomy): Bacteria > Bacteroidota > Bacteroidia > Bacteroidales > Prolixibacteraceae > Draconibacterium. Next base: position 64,806 of record JBFHFE010000017.1, read on the forward strand.
TGGTAGGTGTTGTGAAAGGCGAAACACGCGTAAATATTGGCAATGGGCGAAAAAATGAAACCATTATTATGCCTTTCACCACCATGCAGAAAACCTATAATATGGGCGACAATGTGCATTTTTTTTCGGTTACCTCGGACCAGGGAGTGCCGGTTAGCAAAGTGGAAAGCCGTTTGAAAGAATTGCTAAAAGAGCGGCACAGTATCGCTCCCGACGACCGACAGGCTGTGGGGTCATTCAATATTGAAGTAGAATGGAAAAAATATATGGGGCTGTTTACCGGGATTCAGGTGCTGACATGGATTGTGGGAATTGGAACTCTGCTGGCAGGAGTAATTGGAGTAAGTAATATTATGCTGGTAATTATAAAAGAACGTACCCAGGAAATAGGAATACAGCGTGCTATTGGTGCAACTCCCGGAAAAGTAATTCTGCACATTGTTGCCGAAAGTGTTTTTTTAACCGTTATGGCTGGCTACATTGGTTTGGCACTTGGAGTTGGAGTGCTGGAATTACTTAATCTGGTTTTGGAAATGAACGCCGGAGATGCTAACGATATTTTTTTTCGCAACCCTGAAGTAAGTTTTAGTATGGCAATTGGGGCACTGTCTGTTTTGGTAGTCGCTGGAGTTTTTGCAGGGCTGATTCCTGCCAAAAGAGCTGTTAGTATAAAACCAATTGACGCCTTGCGCGATGAAGGAATTTAGGCAGAGATTAGTGATTTAGAATAAATGATTATTTGAAAACAAAAAATATTGACGAGATGAAAACAGTATTTAGAACTTTATTGATTGTTATATTGGTGGGAGCATTTGGAGGAACACTCTTCTTCCTGTACAACAAATCGAAAAAGAAAACAGATTTTTTTGAGAACAAGAATCCGTTCTACAGCGATGTTGTAATGAAAACGGTAGCAACAGGTTCAGTTGTTCCGCGCTACGAAATTGAAATCGTTCCGCAGGTTTCAGGAATTATTGATGAATTGTATGTTGAAGCCGGCGATAAAATTAGCAAAGGACAGGTGGTAGCCCGTATTAAAATTATTCCCGACATGGTGACTTTAAACTCGGCAGAAACACGCATGAACCGCGCAAAAATTAATTTTGAAGATGCCCAGATAGACTACGATCGTCAGCAAAAGTTATTCGACAGGAATGTGATTTCTTACGAAGAGTTTAAATCGTCGAAAGTAAATTACGATTCTGCTAAAGAAGAACTAACAGCTGCCGAAAATAATTTGGAATTAATTAAAAACGGTGTAACAAAAAAGGCATCAACAGCTACTAATACACTGGTTCGTTCAACTATCGACGGAATGGTATTGGATGTGCCGGTTAAGGAAGGTAATTCTGTTATTCAGGCAAATACCTTTAATGCCGGAACAACCATTGCATCGGTTGCCAATATGAAAGATATGATTTTTGAAGGAAACGTTGATGAAACAGAGGTGGGTAAAATTAAGGAAGGAATGCCAATAGAGTTGGAAATTGGTGCTATCGATAAAGAAAAGTTTGCGGCCGCACTGGAGTACATTTCTCCAAAAGGTGTGGAAGAAAACGGGGCTATTCAGTTTGAAATTAAGGCCAGCGTTCAGTTAAAAGAAGGTCAGTTTATTCGCGCCGGTTACAGTGCCAATGCCAATATTGTTCTCGATAAGAAAGATAGTGTTATGGTTATTCCAGAAGGATTACTGAAATTTGAAAACGATTCGTCGTTTGTAGAGGTAAATACCGGAAGCGATGAGGAACCTTCTTACGAAAAACGTTTTGTTAAAACCGGTTTGTCGGATGGGATTAATATTGAAGTTACCCAAGGATTAAAGTTGGAAGATAACGTTAAAGGGGAGAAAATAGACCCGAAGAAAATGAAAGAAGAACAAGCCAATAATGGATAAGCTTAGGTAGTTCATCAAGCTTTATGTAAATTAGTGCACACAAAAAAACAATATACAATGAAAAGTCTATTCACCTTATTCCTTGGGGTATTTTTAATGGTTTCAGCTGCAAAATCGAATGCACAGGAGAACAATATCTGGGATTTGCAGAAGTGTTTCGATTATGCCGCCGAAAATAATTTGCAGATAAAACGACAAGTAGTAAATGCACAGTATTATGAGAATCTGGTAAAACAGGCTAAAAATAATAAACTCCCTACCTTAAATGCAGAGTTGGATAACGATTATAGTTTTGGTCGATCGTTGACTTACGACAACACATATCAGAATACAAATTCTACAAGTTTTTCAGGCGTGTTAAGCACCAGCATGACCTTGTTTTACGGTAAGACTTTGACGAACTCAGTTAAGCAATCGGAACTGGAATTGAATGCTACCCTAATGGATTTGCAAAAAACCAAAGATGACATTACACTGGCGATTGCTGCCGGGTATCTCGAAATTCTTTTTGCCGAAGAAGTGATTCTTGTTGCCGAAGGAAATATTGATGTAACCAAACAACAAATTGAGAGCACCAAGCAGTTGGTTGATGCCGGAAGCCTGGCCAAAGGAGCTTTGCTCGAAATTGAAGCCCAGTTGGCCCGCGAAGAACTGGAATATGTTAATGCACAAAATAACATGCAGCTGGCGTACCTGAATCTGTACCAGTTTTTGGAATTACCGATAGCCGAAAGTTTTAAGGTAAAGAAACCAACACTTCCCGATATAAAGGCGAACCTTACGATGATGAATGCTTTCGACATGTTTTCCAACGCGGTAAATATCCGTCCCGAGATTAAAGCCGCACAGCTTCGGGTTGAAAGCGCTATTAAAGAACTTGAGATTGCCAAGGGATATCGTTACCCAAGCCTGAGTTTTGGGGCCTACTATTATAATTTGTACAACAACCAATACTCCGATATTTATGGCGAGAAAATTAGTTTTGGCGATCAGCTGAACAACAATACCCGCTCGAACCTGGGGTTTACGCTTAGCATTCCTATTTTTAATAATTTCGAGGTAAAAAACAACATTGCCAATTCGGAACTTAGTATTGCGGACTATAAATACCAGCTTCAACAAACCCGTAATGTTTTACGAAAAGATATTGAGCAGGTTTATACAAATACCCTGGCGGCTTTAAATAGTTATCTATCTACTGAAAAAGCTGTGAATTCGATGAAAGAAGCGTTTCGTTATACCGAAGAAAAGTTTAATGTTGGAATGATAAATTCGGTAGAATACAATCAAAGTAAAACGAATCTTGCCAATGCCCAGTCGGATTTAATAAAGGCAAAATATGAATATATTTTCCGAACCAAAATTCTCGATTTTTACAATGGTGTACCAATTTCTTTGTAGAATAAAAAATGCTTGAAAATAGTTTTTTGTGCCCTGACGATTTCGTTGGGGCTTTTTTGTGAGACTAACTTTCCATAAAACATGGCCGTGGTTTATGGAAAGATATAGGTTGAATGAACCGCCACAGCACTGCTCGTTTGGGTTTGCGATTTGAATAATTTCCATACGGAGGCAGTTCGGAAATGTTAGTCAGAATTTATTCTTTGGGTGAGCAGCGATCCCCAAAATTACTTTTTCTGGAAGATGTTTTTCTATAATTGCATCCTTGGTACGTCTACATTGTGCGGTATTTTTTTACATTTGCCGAATAACTAACTAGCGTGGAAGAAACTTTTCTAAAACAGGGGCTTCATGAAAAAAATAAAGTCGTTTTCGATTTTGTTTTTCAATACTACTACTCGGGCTTGTGTGCTTATGCCGAAACGATAGTTAAAGAGCAGGAGGCAGTAGAAGATATCGTTCAGGAACTTTTTGTTAGCATCTGGATAAAAGGTGAGCAGCTAAAAATAACAGGATCCCTTAAAAATTATCTTTTCACTTCGGTAAAAAATCGTTGTTTCGATTTCCTAAAACATCAAAAAGTAAAAATAAAATCAGCACCTATCCTGCAGGCCTCCAGAAGCTCGAACGAAGAAACACCCGAAAATTGGATGGCCGAAGTTGAGTTACAAGAAAGAATTGAAAACAGCCTCCGGAATTTACCTCCCCGTTGTCAGGAAATTTTTAGAATGAGCCGTTTCGATGGTTTAAAAAATCAGGAAATTGCTAACCAGCTGGGCTTGTCGAGAAGAACGGTTGAACTCCAGATTAGCAGCGCTTTAAAGGTTTTGCGAAAGGACCTGAAACCTTTTCTTCCCATTTTTCTTGTGACGTTTTTATAAAGAATACATTTTTTTTGAAATTTATATATGTGTAACGGAGTTTAGACTCGTCATTAACCTGTAATGACAGAAAAACAATACATAGAAGATTTGCTGCCCGCTTTTTTTGAGGGGAAATTAACTTCTGAAAATCATAAAAAAGTAGAGCACTGGAAAAATGCAGACCCGGAAAATGAAAAGGTTTTTTACCAATCGAAACAAGTTTGGGAAGAAACCGAACTTTTACATAGGATGCAAAAGTACAATGCCCAGGATGCGCTCAATGCTGTAAATAAAAAAATACGAAGTAAAAACTCGTCGACTTATATTCAGTGGTTTCAACGGATTGCCGCTATATTAATTCTTCCCTTAATTGTTGCAACACTTTATTTCTCGCTAAAAAAACCATCGCATTCTTATGCTGATAACGATTGGTATATCTTAAAAACAGGTGCAGGTATGCGCTCGGAGTTTGTGTTGCCCGATGGTTCTAAAGTATTTCTGAATTCGAATACCACTTTAAAATACCCGGTTGCTTTTACTGGTTGTACCCGCGAAGTTGAAATTAATGGAGAAGCATATTTCAATGTGGCAACGAATAAAAAACAACCTTTTATTGTAAATACCGGTAATGTGAATGTGGAAGTTACGGGTACAGAGTTTAAGGTTTCGAATTACGAAAATGAAGGCATGACAGAAATTGTTCTAATCGAAGGAACAGTACGTTTGTTTCAGGGACGTTTTGCTGGCGAACATCAAAGGTTTAAAGCCCTGGTTCCTGGCGAAAAGGCAACCTTTATCGCTAGTGACGACAAATTGTATTTCGAGCGGGTGGATGTGGAAAAATACATTGCATGGAAAGATGGCAAACTAATGTTTCGCGACGATTCGATGGAAGAGGTGGTTCGTAGGTTAAATCGTTGGTACAATGTTGATATTCAGCTGACAGGGCGCGATTTGGGAGAATATGTTTACACCGCCACTTTCGAAGAAGAGTCGTTAATACAAGTGCTCGACCTTCTGAACTTATCGGCACCAATTGATTATAAAATTAAACAACGTGAACGAAAAACAGACAATACTTTTAGTAAGATGCAAATTGAAATAATTCGGGAATAGATTCATTATATAAAACAAAGGGAGGCATTGGCCTGCCACCCTTTGTACTTTCATCCTTTTTCTTTTTGGCCAAAGAAAAAGGAAACTAATAAATAGTATTAATTAAAAAGCGAAGTAAACTTATGAAAAAATTTGGTATGAACTTGCCTTTGCCGAAAAAGCATTGGGCGTCTAAAACTTTTTTATGTATGAGGCTAACATTTTATGTTTTGCTAATTTCAGTTATGCAGGGATTTGCTGTTAACAGCTATTCGCAGATAACTAAATTAAACCTGGAATTTAAAAATTCCTCTGTTCGGGAAATCCTATTACAAATTGAGGACGATTCTGAATTTTATTTTCTCTACAACAGTAAAATTGTTAATGTTGAACGAAAAGTGAATGTGAGTGTCAAAAACAAAAAGATTGACGAGGTGCTCGATGTTCTTTTTGAGAATACGGATATTACGTATACCATTGTCGATCGACAAATTGTTCTTTCTGCAGGCGACTCTAATTCCAGATCCGTTGGCGCTCAGCAAAATAAAGTAAGCGGTAAAATTTCTGATGAAAATGGATTGCCTTTGCCAGGTGTAACTATTATTTTTAAAGGAACTACCCAAGGTACTATTTCCGATATCGATGGTAATTATACAATCGACCTGAAAGAAGGAGTCACAACGCTGGTGTACTCGTTTGTTGGAATGCTTCCTCAGGAAATTGAGATTGCCGGGCAAACAGTAATAAATGTGACCTTACTTCAGGATTATATCGGAATTGAAGAAGTTGTGGCCATTGGATACGGAACCTCGCGAAAAGAAGATTTGGTTTCTTCCGTTTCGCAGGTGAAATCCGAGGTTATTCAAAACCAACCAACAGTGCGTGTCGACCAAGCTCTACAAGGGCGTGCGGCAGGTGTTGAAATTACCTCGCAGAATGGTTCTCCAGGTACAGGATCTACCATTCGAATTCGTGGTACCAGTTCAATTAACGGAAATAACAACCCTCTTTTTGTTGTGGATGGATTTATTGCCGGAACAGATTTTAACCTTAACAACCTTAACGTTAACGACATTGAGTCGATTGAGGTGTTAAAAGATGCAACTGCATTGGCCATTTATGGAACCAGGGGAGCAGCAGGTGTTGTTCTTATTACCTCGAAAAGTGGTAAAGGAGTTTCTAAAGGAAAAACACAGGTGAGTATAAACCAGTACTTTAGTTACCAAAAAACGGCTAACCGTATTGAACTTGGTGATGCAGAATTGTACGTTGATTACCGAAATGAAGAAGCTCAGTTTACAGTTGGTGACGACGGATATGGCTATACCGATGAGTCGATTTCTGAATTATTCGATGCATCAACGTTACCAAATACCGATTGGATTGATTTGGTGTCGCAAAACGCATTAATTAATAATACCGATGTTTCTATTCAGGGGAATGCCGATAAAGCCAACTATTATGTTTCGTTTAACCATTTCGACCAGGAAGGTGTGATTCGTGGTTCGGGAATTGAACGTTATACTTTAAGAGCGAATATGGATTTTAATCTTTCGAAAATGTTTAATGCAGGTTTGCGTTTAAATATCTCGAAGTATAAAAAAGAAAATAATAAAGTTGATTATAGCACAATTGTAACCAGTGTGGTTCCTATTCGCGCGGTATACGACGATGACGGAAGCTTTAATGCAGTTCACCCGGTAACCGGTTCTACTCAACGTAACCCGGAAGCAGATATACAATTGCGTACCAATCACGACTTGGTTACGAACTTGGTTTCAAACGCTTATGTAGAGTTTACTCCTATTGAAGATTTGGTGTTCCGTTCATCGGTTGGTGTGGAGCTAAACAATTGGAAGAACAATCAATATTTACCTGGTTTACTTCCCGAAAGAGCTGCAGCCGGTTCTGGTGGATGGGCAAACATCCAAACCAATAACGAGCAAAGTATATTGAATGAAAATACGGTAAGCTATTCGAAAGAATTTGGTGATCATTCGTTAAAAGTATTAGGAGGTTTTACCATGCAGCATATTTCAAACGAATCAACAAGCATGGAAGCCGAAGGATTTCCTAACGATGCATTGGAATATAATAACCTTGCCTTTGGTTCCGACCCCCTTTTAAATGTAGTAGGTTCTGGTTACAGTCAACGTACTTTTATCTCTTTCCTTGGTCGTATCAACTACAACTACAAAGGAAAATACATGGTAACCTTAGTAGGTCGTCGCGATGGTTCTTCTGTTTTCGAAGAAGGAAATAAATATGCATTTTTCCCATCGCTTGGTGTAGCATGGAATGCCGATAAAGAAGATTTTATGGAAAGTGTTGATGCAGTTTCTTTATTAAAAGTTAGAGGTAGTTATGGTATCGTTGGAGAACAAGGAGTAAGTGCTTATAACTCGTTAGCTACTTTCGATAATACAGATACCTATTTTAATACAACCGTGGTTTCGGGGGTATTAATTGGTGATTTGCCCAGTAGCGATCTTACTTGGGAAACAACCAAACAATGGGACTTTGGTGTTGAAATTGGATTCTTGAATAACCGTTTTAGCGGCGAAATTGATTTGTATAAAAAAACAACCGAGGATTTATTATTGAGCAGAGAATTACCCGGAACTGCGGGTGATGATCAGTTGCAAAATGTGGGTTCTATCGAAAATAAAGGATTTGAATTTAGTGTAACTTCTGTTAATATCTCGAAACCTAATTTTAGCTGGGAAACTACTTTAACCGTTTCAGGTAACCGTAACAAAGTTCTCGATTTAGGTGGCGACGATTACATCAACCTATCTAATCCATTTAGCCAGGGAGGTAATGCCTTACGGTTAATTCCAGGCGAGGCAGCTCCTGTATTTATAGGCGCCCGTTATTTGGGAACATACAAAACCCAGCAGGAAATTATCGACGATGGTCGTTATGGTCAGTCTTTTCTGGGTGGTCCGCGTTACGAAGACCTGGACGGAAACTCGGCAATTAACGATCTCGATAAAGTTGTAGTTGGTAGTCCTCAACCCGATTTTTATGGTGGTTTACGTAATACTGTAAACTATAAAGGTTTGTCATTCGATTGTTTCTTCCAGTTCTCGTATGGAAATGAAATGTACAATAAATTAACGCACCTGGCATGGTTCGGTCGTGGAGAAAGTAATGTTGTTCCTGAGGTTGCTGACAGATGGAGGCAAGATGTTAACGAAACTTCTGATATTCCTCGTGCAGGTACTTCAACCAGTTTATTTAACCAAAACAACACGGCTATGATTGAAGATGCTTCATTTATTCGTTTAAAATCTGCGTCCATTGGATACGATTTGCCATTAAATAAATTAGGAATGAGCAACTTGTTTAGTCGCTTTAATGTGTATGTAGCCGGAAATAACTTATTGCTGTTTACCAAATGGTCAATGGGCGATCCGGAAGTAAGTCACTATGGTTCAGGTAGCCTTTCTCAAGGTGTGGCAACCGGGCAATATCCGTATGCAAGAACATATACAGTGGGTGTAAAAATTGATTTTTAATCGTAAAAAACTTGACAAATGAAAATTATAACTAAAATAGTATTGAGTTTCTTTGTGGCTGGCTTATTGCTTTTTAGCAGTTGCGACAGCTTTCTGGAAGAAGAAAATAGAAGTAGTTTAACTACCGACAACTTTTTTAATAACGACGACGAAGCAGTTTTGGCAGTAAATGGACTTTACGATTTGCTGCATTCCGGTAATTTATATAAAACGCGTGGTCTCGACAATTTTTACACACACGGTGCCGATGTAGTTGGCCCAAGTCGTAATGTAAATTCAGAAGTACACAACTATCTTATTGCTGAAGGAGTTTTAGATGGTGAAGGCACATGGAATACATTGTACGAACTGGCTCGTAATGCCGCTTTGGATTTAGAAAATATTGATGGGAATGAGAGTTTGACAGAATCCACAAGAAATCAGTGTGTAGGAGAGATCTTATTCATGAGGGCATTGTGCTATTATCACCTGACAAATATTTGGGGCGATGTTCCTTATTTCAGGACACTTCCTACTACCGAAGAATTGTCGACAATTGGTCGTACTCCGGAAGAAGAGATTCGCGAAGATATGAAAGAAGATCTGGAACGTGCCATCTCGCTATTGCCCGATTCGTATACTGGTTCCGATTTAGGCCGGGCAACAAAATGGGCTGCTACCATGTTAAAAGCAAAGTTTCATTTGTTCGATGAAGAATGGCAAGACTGTTTAACTGAATGTAATTCAATTATCGATGATTCACCTCATTATTTGTTGGATAATTATGCCGATGTTTTCGACCAATCAGACCCATCGGACCAATACAATGACGAACATATATTTGTAGTTGATTTTACAGTAGATGGAGAAATAACAAACCGTACCGATGATTATAATCCACGAATCCGCGATGAACCCTATAACCGAAGCGGCGATACCATTGTTGACGGAGTTAGCTATACGCGTTGGGAATATTTTCAAAGTTTATTACAAGCGCAAAGCGAAGATATGACAGGTTACGGCTGGTCTGTTGCTTTACCCGAAATTGGCAGAAGAGAAAATTGGGAGGATGGCGATTTAAGGTACGATGCCTCAATCGTTACCGAATATCTTGGTTGGAAACTTAATTTTCCTTATTACCGCAAAAACTGGAATCTTGATCAAATTAATTCGATGCGTTCGAATCACTCTGAGAATTACATTGTTTTCCGAATGGGCGATGTGTATTTAATGGCTGCCGAAGCAGAAAACGAATTAAACGGACCTGGCGATGCTTACCAGTATGTAAACAAATTGCGCGAGCGTGCATTCGAACCCGATTCTCCCTGGAGTGGAATGACTCAGGACGAATTTAGGCTGGCAATTCGCGATGAGCGTAAATATGAATTAGGAGCCGAGGGACATCGTCGTATGGATTTAATTCGTTGGGGGATTTTAGTGGAAACGGTGAAAGCCACTGAGCACCGTAGCTGGAATAATCCTGGCGACAATATTGAAGATAATATGGTGTTGTATCCAATTCCTTTGGCCGAGATTGAATTGAATCCAGTTTTATTGGAAAGCGATGAAACAAACAACGGTTACAGATAAATTAAGACCGAAGATAAAATCTTTAAAATTTACACCGGGAGATTCAGAGTTGTCTCAATTGTCTCGTGATGAATTTTAGATAGATTAGTTTGTATATAAAAACCGGTTTTGGTAGCTACCGAAACCGGTTTTTATTTTATTTTTATCATTCCAAAACCAAAACAACTTTAACCATGAGAAAACCTATTCTTATATGTTTGATTGCCCAATTTCTTTTTTCCATTTCATGTTCAAATACAAAGGACTCGAAAGATGCTGAAAATGTAATTCGGGTTGAAGTTAATAGCGGCAAGTCTGTACAAACCCTCGAAGGATGGGGGAGTTCGTTGTGCTGGTGGGCCGGGCAGGTTGGTAACTGGGACGAAGCCCGGGTTGATAGCCTAATCGAATTGTTTACTTCGCCCGATGGCCTGAACATGAATGTTTTTAGGTACAATATTGGCGGTGGCGACGACCCATCACACATTGGCGGACATATGGTTACGGGAAAAGGAAAGCGTGCCGAAATGGAAGGTTTTAAAGCTTCTGCCGATACTCCTTACAATTGGAATGCCGATGAAGCTCAGCGGAAAATTATGCTGAAAATAAAAGAAAAACGCCCCGATGCCGTATTTGAAGCTTTTTCTAATTCAGCTCCCTACTGGATGACAATTAGCGGTTGTTCGGCCGGGCACGAAGATCCAACAAAAGACAATCTTAAACCGGAATATTACGAAGCATTCTGCGGGTATTTGGTAGATGTTTGCAAACACTACAAAGAAAAATACGGAATTGAATTTAAAACCCTGGAGCCTTTCAACGAACCTACAACTGCTTATTGGAATTACAAAGGAAGCCAGGAAGGATGTCATTTCGAACCCGAAACTCAAATGGAGATCATACGAATTCTATACCCAAAATTAAAAGCATCTGGCTTAAAAACAGTTCTCTCAGCTTCCGACGAAACCGACCTTGCTTCATCTATTCGTGTTTTAACAAAGTATAAGGAAGCTGGTGATATTCTTGATAAAATAGGTCAGCTTAATACTCACACTTACAATGGTACCAACGAAGAGCGAAAAGAATTAAATGCTTTAGTGTTATCTACAGGCAAAGAATTTTGGCAGTCGGAAACCGGACCAATGGGCTTACCCCGAAAAGCCAAAGGACTTGAGAATAATCTGTTGCTGGCTCAAAAAATGTTCGACGATTTACGCATTATGGAACCACAAGCCTGGCTCGACTGGCAGCTTATGGAAGAAAACAACGATGTGTGGGGATTGATTAGATGTAATTTTGAAACCGAACAGTACGAGTTGCTCAAAAATTTGTACGTTAGAATGCAAATTACACGCTTCTTCAAACAGGGATATTCATTTATCGAAACAAATCATCAATCGGTGCTGGCGGCTACAAATTCTGAAAATACCGAATTTGTAATTGCGGTTCTCAACTCTTCAGACTCAACAATGAATTTTCAGCTAAATCTAAATTCTTTTCCTGAAAACATTGTAGCAGCTAATTGTTACCGGACAAGTGAGACGGAAAATTGCAGCGAACTTGAACCTATTAAAACTAAAAAACAGCTGTTGAATTATGCTGCGCCTAAATTTTCATTAACCACAATGGTTTTGAAGTTAGACGATTAAGGAGACTCCCAAAGTAGTAGAAGGATGAAATGCCAGGAAATAGCAAAAGCTCAATTGTTAAAAAGCGATACTTTGTGTTTTAGCGTCTTTGTGGCAGAAATGGATTATTTCTACTAGGCAAAGGGTGAAAATATATTCAAATAAAAATTAACAAAATGAACTACCTAAAACTAACAATGTTATTTATCTCCATTTTGCTATTTGCACAGTGTAAAACAAATGGCGAATCGAAAGAAAATTTAAAACCTAATATTCTTCTGATAAATATCGACGATATGGGCTGGCGCGATGTGGGTTTTATGGGCTCCGAATTTTACGAAACTCCCAATATTGATGCGCTGGCTGCCGATGGGATGATTTTTACTAATGCCTACGCAGGTGCGGCAAATTGTGCTCCCAGTCGTGCTTGTATGTTGAGCGGGCAATGGACTCCGCGCCATGGAATTTATACGGTAACCAATTCCGACAGAGGGAAAAGCAAAGACCGCAAAATTATTCCAACGCCTAATAACGAATACATGCCCGATGATAATTTGCTGATTCCCGAAATATTAAAGCAGAATGGTTACACAACTTGCCATGCAGGAAAATGGCATTTAACCGATAACCCGTTGTTGCGAGGTTTCGATGTGAATATTGGGGGAAGTCATGCCGGAAATCCGGGAAGTTATTATCCTCCGTATAAAAGTGTGCAGTCGTTAAAAGCACCTACCGACGATTATTACCTGACAAATTTGGTGATGGACAAAACCCTGGACTTTCTGAACGCTGTTGATGAAGAACCGTTCTTTTTGTATTATTCGCCTTACGCAGTTCATACCCCCATTCAACCTGTAAAAAGTTTACTGCCAAAATACGAGGGCAAAGCCGAATGGAACGGGCAAAATAATGCCGAATACGCTACCATGGTCGAAAATCTGGACACGGAAATCGGAAGGATGATTGCTGCGTTGGAAGAATCGGGTAAACTGAGAAATACCTTTATCCTTTTTATTTCGGATAACGGAGGTGTTTACAAAATTACCAAACAATGGCCGCTGCGTGCCGGGAAAGGAGCTTATTACGAAGGTGGCATTCGCGAGCCCATGTTTGCATATTGGCAGGGTAAAATAAAGGGAGGCCTTAAATCTGAAATTCCAATCACCAATCTTGATTTTTTCCCAACGATTTTAGAGGTTGCCGGAGTTGAAAAACCTGCTGGTAAAGTGTTGGATGGAAGATCTATTCTGCCAATTCTTACAAAAAACGAAACCATGGACGAACGTCCGCTTTTCTGGCATTTTCCAATATATTTACAAGATGGAAATATCGAATGTCAGGATCTAAAGTTTCGCACCCGACCCGGTTCTGCCATTCGTCTGGGCGACTGGAAACTTATACAGTATTTCGAGAATAACGACATTGAACTGTATAATTTAAAGGATGATATTGGCGAAAAAAATAATGTGGCACACTCGAATCCTGAAAAAGTGCAGGAATTATTGGCTATGTTAGATAAATGGCGAATCGAAACCAACGCGCCTGTTCCAACAGCGTTAAATCCGGAATATGTGGAGGAATAAAAACCAGGTATTGTTACTTTGATGAGCAAATGAGGCGTAGTTTCTAGTTTTCAGGGCTACTTGCAATTAATTCCTCGCTTTGTTCTGAATGACAGGAATGAATAATATGAATAATCATGAAACAAAAACTAATATTGCTAATATGCATCTTCTGTTTAACAGGAAATGCGCTGTTTTCACAAAACGAAAGGCCAAATTTTATCATCCTTTTAGCCGATGATTTGGGTTATGCCGACCTTAGCTTAAACGGCAGCAAACAAATTGCTACACCTAACATCGATAAGCTGGCCGAAGGTGGAATTAATTTTACCAACGGATATGTTTCGGGGCCGGTGTGCAGTCCGTCGCGGGCCGGTTTGTTAACTGGTAGAAATCAGGTAACTTTTGGGCACGACAATAACCTGTCAGAGGTACAACCCGGTTTCGATGAGGAATATAATGGCTTGCCACTTAGCGAGACCACCATTGCCTCACGCCTGAAAAACCTGGGATATAAAACCGGGATTATTGGCAAATGGCACCTGGGCGAAGCTTCTCAGTTTCATCCACTTAAACGTGGTTTCGACGAAATGTGGGGCTACACCGGTGGAGGACACGATTACTTTGTGGCGAATACCGATGGGAAAGGCTACCAGTGTCCCATTGAATGTAATTACAAAACACCGCAGGCTTTAAGCTACATTACCGACGACAAAGGCGACGAGTGCATCGATTTTATACAACGCCACAAAAACGAGCCCTTCTTTTTGTTTGCCTCGTTTAATGCGCCTCATGCACCTATGCAGGCTACCGAAGCCGATTTGCAGTTGTTTAAACATATTAAAGATGAAAAACGCCGAACATACTGTGCAATGGTTCACCGCCTCGATGTTAATATTGGCCGGATTATGCAAGCGCTCGAAAAAGAGAACCTTGCCGAAAATACGTTGGTGGTTTTCCTGAGCGACAATGGCGGCCCCTGCGACCAGAATGCCTCGGTAAATGCACCCTTTAACGGGCAAAAAGGAATTCTGCTCGAAGGGGGTATACACGTTCCTTTTGTAATGAACTGGAAAGGAAAGCTGCCGGCCGGTAAAACCTACGAAAATCAGGTGATTTCGCTCGATTTAGCTGCTACCTTTTTCGAACTGGCCGGAGGAAAACAAGGCGATGATGTGAAATTCGACGGCGTAAACCAGATGCCTTTTTTGTCCGGTGAAAATATGGGCAACCCTCACGAATCGTTTAACTGGCGATTTACCATTAGCGCCGCTATCCGCCAGGGAAACTGGAAATTGGTGCGTTTGCCCGACCGTTTGCCCATGCTTTTCGATTTGTCGGAAGATATTTCGGAGCAAAACAATGTGGCCTTGCAAAATATTGATGTAACCAAAGCCCTGCTGAAAAAACTGGGCAAATGGGACGTGGAACAAATGCACCCCGTATTTTTGGAAGGTGCCGAATGGAAATCCAAACAACTAAAACTTTACGATGTAGATTACCTCTTGAGCCAACCGGAATAGAGCCCTCGCTCACAACTCATTTTTTCCTCTGTTTTCACACCTCTTAACAGATTTCTTACCTAATTGTTAAACCGATTTTGGGGGCTTCGAATTATTTTAAACATCAGGAAAAAGAATTAACTTTGCGAGCCTTAAAACAATTTGACTGTTAATTGTTTAAAGAAATAGATTTTGTAACAATAAAAACTCACTAGTAAAATGAAAGTATCAGTAGTTGGAGCGGGTGCAGTAGGTGCAAGTTGTGCCGAATATATCGCTATAAAAGATTTTGCAGACGAAATCGTGTTGGTTGACATCAAAGAAGGTTTTGCTGAAGGTAAAGCAATGGATTTGATGCAAACAGCTTCATTGAATGGTTTCGATTCAACTATCGTTGGCTCTACTAACGATTATACAAAAACAGCTGGTAGCGACGTTGCTGTTATCACAAGTGGTATTCCTCGTAAACCTGGTATGACTCGCGAAGAGTTGATTGGAATTAATGCGGGTATCGTTAAAGAAGTTGCTGAGAAATTAATTGCTCAATCGCCAAACGTTATCATCATTGTGGTTAGTAACCCAATGGATACAATGGCTTACCTGGCTCACAAAGCTACAGGTCTTCCTAAAAACCGTATCATCGGTATGGGTGGTGCATTAGATAGTGCTCGTTTTAAATACCGTTTGGCCGAAGCTTTAGATTGCCCACAATCTGACGTTGCTGCAATGGTAATTGGAGGTCACTCTGATACGGGTATGGTGCCTCTTATCGAAAAAGCAGTTCTTAACAGTGTTCCTGTTACCGAATTTTTAAGTGAAGAAAAACAAGCCGAGGTGGTTGAAGCTACTAAAGTTGGTGGTGCTACTTTAACAAAACTTCTTGGAACAAGTGCCTGGTATGCTCCTGGTGCTGCTGTGTCGGAGTTGGTTAAAGCTATTGCTCTTGATTCAAAGAAATTATTCCCATGTTCTGCTCTTCTTGAAGGAGAGTACGGATTAAGCGATATTTCAATCGGTGTACCTTGTGTAATCGGTAAAAATGGTATCGAAAAAGTCGTTGAAATTGAACTTTCGGAAGCTGAAAAAGCTCAACTGGTAGCTAGTGCGAAAGGCGTTTCTGCAGTAAACGATTTGCTCTAATTTGTAAGCAACAAAAATTCATATGTAAAACGGCTGTTCCTTCGGGGGCGGCCGTTTTTTATTTTATATTTGTTCATGCGCTATAAAATTCCTGTCGAAGTAATTGAGCTCGAATCGGAGAACTACCATCTTCTTGTTGCATCAGAATTTGGTGGGGGGAAAAAAGAATTTTGGGTAATCGATACTGGGGCATCAAAATCGGTATTCGATAAAAATTGCAGCAAATTAATTCAATACGTTGGCGAAGAAACTGAAGACCTGCACGCGGCCAGCATGAGCGAGAAACCCTTGTCGACCTCGCTTGGGCATTTAAAACCTTTTGCAATTGGAAAGTTGAAAGTTGAGCAGCTAAAAGTTGCCCTGCTTGATATGAACCACATTAATGAATTGTATTCGACGGTAACTGACCGAAGGATTTGTGGCCTGTTGGGAAGCGATTTTTTGTTGAAATACAAGGCAGTAATCGACTATAAACGCCGGAGGTTGAGCTTATGGCAATAGGCATAAAACTGTGCCTGCCTGTAAAATTTTTAAACTACTTAGGTAACGCAAAGTTCCTGGTTCGATTTTTTTGCAAAAACAGGTGATTCCTAACCGTGAGAACGACTATAACTTTGGGCTATATTGCATCATAGTAAAACAGTTGCTTGTTTTTCATTTTGTAACTATAAGCCGGGATTTCGTCTGCAAGAACTAACTTTATTTTGTGTAGTTAAGTATTGAAATAATAACGTACGAAAGAGAAGTAATAAATGATAATCTGGACCAGTTAAACTCTTTTTTCGGTTCAATATAAATAGTGTCGCCTGGTTTAAGTGAGGAAAATGCATTTGGTTGATCCATAAAATTATTAACTTTTAGTTTCTCGCATTCTCCATTTTTACGAATAATAGTAATCGATTTTAATTTTTGTACACTTCTAAAACCTCCTGCCAGACTTATGGCCGACATAACTTTTATTGGTTCAAATATCTGGTATTGTCCAGGTTTATTCACTGCGCCAAGTATATTTACATATTGATTGTTGATTTTCTGCACATAAATGGTAACAATTGGATCAACTACATATTTTAATAATTGTGACCGAAGCGTATCTGATAATTCCATTAGCGATTTGTCAGCAGCATGAACAAATCCTAAAGCAGGAAACTGAACTTTACCATCGGGCAAAACAAGTATATTGTTTACCGAAAACTCGGGATGTTCCATAACCCCAATGTCAAGCATATCTCCGCGTTGAATCTGATAATTCTCGGTTTGCGCATTTAGGTCTAACGAAATACAAAATAGTATAGCAGCAAATACTTGAAAACCAATAAATGAAAAATTTCTCTTTATTTTTAGCATATTCAGTAAATTAATTTTTAGCATTTCTTTTCTCATAATCCAATGCCTTTAGGCCTTCATTTCTTAATTTGGGTTCAACACCATTTTCGTATGGAAAGTAAAAAACATAGTCTCCTTCAGCCTTATAGTAACCAGGTAAGGTTCCGAATCGCAATTTTGTATCTTTTCGTAAAGTGGGTAATAATTCTAAAGCTTGTTTAACCGGGATATCGGAGTTGTAACTAAATTGTTTAAGAATGGTTGTAAGTATTTTCGATTTATCAACGTAACTCAGATTCTTAAATTTTTTGTATAAAACCGACATGAGTTTTTTTTGCCGCATTTGCCGAATGTCGTAAGCTAATTGAATGTTATTGGGTTCCAGCTCCAGGTACTCAGGGGTAGCCCTTTTTACATCTCTGTTCTTTGAACGGTACGACTCTGAATCAATAAAACGAATATATTCCCAACTTAAAAAGCCATCTAATACTTGTGCGCCGGTTTTTAAATTATAAGTACGAGCAAAGGTCGAATCAACAGGTAGGGTTAATCCGTTAAGTTCGTCAACCATTCCAATAAATGAATTTCGGTCTTGTATAAAATACGAATCAATTCTTCTTTTTAATTGCTTTTCCAGAATATCTATGGTGGGATTTATTCCCAACGTAAAAAAGACATCAATCAAACGATATTCATTACTCAGCATGATGGTAGAATGCGGTAGATAAATAACATTAATACGTTTTCTTGAGGGATAGTAAGTAACAATAAAATAGAGTGCCGGAAAGCCAACATAAAGAACAGAGTACTGCTCTTCCTCAGCAGCTGGTTGAAAAGTAATGGTGTCGGAGTTTTCAATAATCTCTGGTATTTTGTTTTTGCGTTTTCGAGAAGGAATGTGATAAATACTATCCTGTTTGATAACCTGATTAAGATCAATAGCTCGAATGTCGGCATTAAACGTTATGCCTCCTCCTTTCAGAATTAAAGTGCCTAAATCGGAACCGTAAGGTATCCTATACACAGCCGGAGCTTGAATATTGCCACAAATTCCGGCAGTTGTGTATCTGTGTGAGTCGTTATTTTCAACTTTTGGGAGAAGTATTACAATAAGCAATGTGACAATTATAAATACACACAATGTGAACAATATTTTTATTCCTCTGTAGTTCACCGGTTTCTTTGTTACGCGATGCCGTTTATTTTTTTTTATGAAGACTTCCATTGTTCGCTTATAGATTCAACTATGCTGGTTCTATTGTTTCCTAAATAAGGAAAATTAGCATCAGCAATAATCTTTTTATTCTGCTATTGCAGGTAAATATTTTGCCCGAATTGGTTTCGTATGCGGAAATATTAGGATTGAACGAATTGCAGGTCAGTATCATTGTTGTTTTTTAGTTCTGTTTTAATGCTAGCGACTTTCTATCATTGATAAATTCGTTTTATTTATGATATCATTTCTGTGGTCAACAACACTGTCGGATAAGGATTCAAGATCAATGTTTATGTTTTGTTCAAACGTGATTTGTTGTGTAATTTTCTTCTCTTTTGATATTTTATAGGCAAACCCTAAAATAAGAGCAAGAAGTACTGCTAAGAAAACAGAAGCGATTGTGCGTTTTTTGTATTTTAATAAATATGGCGTACGTAACCTTTTTACTTTATCATTATCATCATCATCATTGTTCCAATATTTATAGTCGTAATAGTAGTAATTATTGTAATATTTATCCAGTGGAGTCTCTTTCACATCCGTTAAAACTGCGCCTATTTTTTGAACATCAACTTTCTGGATTTTCTTCAGAAGTTTGTCCATATCATTGCGTCTGGTATAATTAATTTTTGTAATAAAGATTAATCCATGAACTTTCTCAAGAAAACTAATTATCTCGGGGATGAAGAGTAATGCCGGAGTGTCAAATATCACCATGTCATATTGCGCATTAACCTCATTTAGAAATAAGTTAACGCGGGTTGTGTCGTAATAAATAGGAGTGTCGTATAATTTGGTGCCTGCAGCAATAAAATTTAAATTTGGTTCTTTTAAAGGCAAAATAATTTCGTCCAGGGACGTTTCTTCCTGTAAATAATTCCGAATACCTTTCTTGTTGTTAAAAGCAAGAGTTTTTGATAGGTTTGCCACATAGGTGTCTAAATCTACTAACAATACTTTTTTCCCTGATCGGGCCATTTCCTGTGCGATTAAGTACGAGTGCAATGTTTTTCCCTCGTGCCGCGAAGGGCTAATGACAGACAAAAGCTTAACCGTTTTATCTTTTATAAGCTGATTTATGTTTATTCTAATTTCACTTAGCTCATGCTGAACAATGTCACTCATTTCGTTATAGGGAACGTTTACCACGTTTCGAATTGAGTGCTGAGTCTTCCGATGTCGAACAATACCCAAAACAGGAATAGCAAATGCTTCTTCGAAGTCAGAAACTAACTTTATCCGATTGTCAATAAAGTCGAGCCCTAGTATTAATGCAATGCCCAAACCTATGCCGCCAATTAGACCAATTATAAGGTATAAAATAAAAGGTTTGTTGCTAGGCGCAGTGGGAATAGTGGGCTGGTCGATTAAAATAAAACTGCTGTTTTTACCTTGCAATGCGGCCTCTGCATCAATTATCTTTTCGTTTAACAAACCAATTGTACTTAGTAGTAATTCTCTTTTTCGCATTAAAATGGAAAGGCCGCTATCCTTAAAATCGGGTAGTAACTGTTTCTGAAATTCAGAAATAACTTGTTCTAACGAAAGAATTTTGGCATTTAGCGATATTTCAGATGTTTCCATTTGAATTAAATCGCCATATAATTTTTGTTTTAATGGATTTGCGCTGAGATTTTTAACTTCTACATTTTGAGAAAAACCGTCTTTAAGCATTAATTCAACTTGCGCAATGTTATTCCGGATACCTTTTACAATTGGATGGTCATCTTTGTATTTCGTGAGGTTTCTTGCCAAATCGACTTGTAAATTCATTAGCTGAACTTTTAACGGTTCGGTAAACGAAACTTCATGTATTAACGTGTCGTTATGAGAAGATAGCTCTTGTTTTAATTTGTTTTTTGTTGCTACAACCGAAGATAATTCAATACAAACATCCTTCAGTTGCTTTTTATAATTTTCAAAAATAGATTTTAATTGTTCTAAATCAGTTAATTCATTTATGTTTAATTCTGAACTAACATTGATTATCTCTTGCTCAATCTTATCAAGGTTGTCGTTGTTCTTTTTAAGTTGGGCATTTAGATACGTGCTAATGCCTTTATATCCTGACAGATGGTCGTTTGTGTTTAAACTGTTTAGGCTGTTAATATATGCACTCGATAAGGGTTGGATTAATTCCGGATTTGGAACTTCCATAGCGATCTTAAAAACATTTGTGGCTTTTTTCTCTTGCGTCATCGAGAAGAAAGTGTTCATTTTTTCTGTACCACAATAAAAACCTGATGTTTCTTGTACTAGAGACATTAATCGGTCCGATTCCATTATCTCACTCCAATATTGCAAATTTAAACTGGAATGAATACCTGTGCCAAAATCTGAATTTACTTTGGATTCATCTTCGTAGTAAATACTGAAACTTGAAGTATATGTTTTGGGTAATCTGTAGGCATAGAACGAAGCAAGTAGAAGTAAAATTAATGTCGATATTACTAAAATCCACTTGTGCTGAAAAACAATTAAAAGATATCTTTTTAAATCGATTACATCTTCATCGTTATTCTCTCCTGACTTTGCAAATTTATATTGGGGGTAATTGTCATATTCGTCTGTATTTTTTGGCTCTTTTATCACGTACGAGTTTCTTTCCTTTTACAGGCTTAAATTGGGCATTTAAATTCCTCTGTTTCCTTTTTATTAGAATGAACATGCGAAGTGGCATGGCTGCCTCAAACGCGGGTCAAATATAATTTATTTCAATTAGGAATTACGGCTGGAGTTTAAATCTGACTAATAATATCCGTTTAACAATAGAATAAAAAAGCAGTAGGCTGCATATTGTTGAAAAACGTGGTTTGGTTTTTTGTAATTCGCTACCTGTTATTGTTTTGAAATTCATTACGATACTAAGCATTCAAGAAGATTGTTGGATGGAGCTACGCTTGAAACCGGAAAGAGGGTTTTAGAAACATTGTAAATAAGCACGGCTAATGGTTTTTTAAAATTCATTAAACATAATGGAGTCTTCGAATGGTTTTAAATATACCAATACACTCTGCTTATTGAAAGCAAAAAACATTCAATGCAAAAAAAACTTCAGTTCAAAAAGGGGTTCTTTCGCTAGTGTTATATTCTTCGAGCGTTTCAGGCACTACTTCGTTAACATAAAACGGCAACGATTTTGTTTTAAATTGTTGCTTATCCCAATCGAATGTCTCCAGGTAATTGAGTCCTGGTTTCCAGGTAAATACCAAAGCTTGCATACCTCCTTTTTTGGTCTGAACTTCAACAGCTGTCAGGTCGTACTCGTCTCCTTCAAAAAATGTAAGTATTTCAAGTGAATGTTGGTCGAGGTTTAATAGTAATTTTCCTTCTACTTTCGAATTGTTTTGCTCAATAATTGCCGGATAATCAGCACCCGAAACAGCAAGTCGTTTGTAATCTTTCAGTACCGCCTCTTCGGTTTGAATGGAGCATTGGCACAATCCTTCAGCAATTTCAGGAAATAGTAACGAGCCATACACAAATACATGTTGCATAAAATACTGGATTTAAATTAAATGCCTCAAATTTAGTAGCTTCATTTTTGGAAACCTGATTTGTTTCGGTATATTTGCTCCGCTTAAAAATAAAGTAGTGCATTTAAAAATAAACATAACAAAAAAATTATTGTTGCAGATGGCCGTGTTTATGGCTGTAATTGCTGCGGCTTTTTTTATGGATGTTTATTTTGAAAACAACCCAAAAGAGTTGGAAAATATTCAGGCTGAATCGGGAAAGCAAACATCAGAACCTGAAAGTGTTTATTTAATTGCACAAAGCAGTACGGTAACTTTAAAAACATCGGTACAAAAGTCACCAACCCGAAAATTGCAGGTTCAGCTGCACGACAAATTTTTAAGAAAATACCATTCTATAAGAAACTATGAAGTGTTAAAAGCTGAGTTGGCAACTCAAACCACGCCGCTTATCTTATCGTATCACTATCTGGTTTTTCAAAATCACTTTTTCTCCACCCCCGACGAAGACCACACTGCTTAATAGTTCTTTTCTTATTGAGAGGAGCTTTATTTTGGTCCAACGAATTCAATATGAATTCCATTCAATACGTTTTATCAATTCTTAAAATTCAATAAACATTTAAATTCAATTAAAATGCAAAACAGAGGTGCAATTTTAACACTTGCTATTCTTTTGGCTGCAGTTTGCCTTTACCAGTTATCGTTTACCTGGAAATCGCAACAGATTAAAAATGATGCCATAGAATATGCACAAGGTAATCCTGATAAGGAATTCGCATACCTTGACTCGATGAAAAGCGAAGTGGTTTATAACTTCCTTGGCGTGAAAAAGTATACTTTTAAAGATGTTCGCGAACTGGAAATGAACCTTGGTCTTGACCTTAAAGGTGGTATGAACGTAACTTTGGAGGTGGAAGTAAAAGACATTATTCGTGCGATGTCGAATTACAGTACTGACGAAACGTTTCAAAAAGCGTTGGCGCGAGCCGACCAACTTAAGAAAGCAAGTCAGGATGATTACGTTACCCTTTTTGGACGTGCGTTTAACGAAATTGATCCGAACGCAAAACTGGCATCCGTTTTTAATACGCTTGAGCTGCGCGACAAGATTAATTTTAATACAACAAATGCAGATGTATTGAAAATTATCAGCACCGAAACAGATGCGGCCATCGACAATGCATTTAATATTTTACGTACGCGTATCGACCGTTTCGGGGTGGCGCAGCCAAATATCCAGCAGCTGCAAACACGCGGTCGTATTTTGGTTGAATTACCTGGGGTGAAAGACCAAAATCGTGTTCGTAACCTTTTGCAGGGAACGGCAAATTTAGAGTTCTGGGAAACCTATGAGAACCAGGAGTTGTACCAGTATATGCTGCAGGCAAATGCTAAAATTGCTGAATTGGAAGCAGCTTCAGCAAAAACTGAAACAACAGAGGCTGCGACTGAAGAAACTAAAGCTGCAGATGATTTAGAAGGGGAAGAAAATTCATTGCTTTCGGAACTGGAATCAGGAGAAGGAGCAGATTCAACTTCTGCCGTAGATAATTTGGCTGGTTTTAAAAAGCAATACCCATTGTTTTCAATTTTAAATCCAAGTACCGACCAAAGTGGGCAACTTTATCCCGGACCTAGCGTTGGAATGGCGAATGCAAAAGATACTGCAAAAGTAAACGCTTACCTGAACAACACATTGGTAAAAAGTATTTTTCCACGCGACGTAAAGTTTAGGTGGACAGCCAAATCAGTTGACAAAGCCGGAATATACTATCGTTTAATTGCTCTTAAAGTTACTACCCGCGACGGGCTTGCTCCGCTCGATGGCGATGTAATTACTGATGCTCGCGACGGATTCGATCAGTTTGGCTCAAATCCTGAAGTGTCGATGCAAATGAACTCTGAAGGTGCTAAAATCTGGCAGCGTATGACAAAAGAAAATGTTGGCAAATCAATTGCCATTGTTTTAGATGATTACGTTCGCTCTTTTCCAACCGTTAACGGCGAAATCCCTGGTGGACGCTCAAGTATTTCCGGGTTGGAAAGCATCGAAGAGGCAAAAGACCTTGCAAACGTTTTAAAGTCGGGTAAAATGCCCGCTCCTGCTCGTATTATCCAGGAAGATGTTGTTGGTCCTTCATTAGGACAGGAAGCTATTAACAGCGGTTTGATTTCGTTTGTAATTGCTTTTGTGCTTGTGCTTATTTACATGTTGTTTTTCTATAGTAAAAGTGCCGGTTTGGCTGCAAACATTGCACTTATTGCCAACCTGTTCTTCATTTTTGGTGTTCTTGCTTCTTTCGGGGCGGTTCTTACATTACCTGGTATTGCCGGTATTGTACTTACCATAGGTATGTCGGTTGATGCCAACGTACTTATCTACGAACGTATTCAGGAAGAATTGCGCTCTGGAAAAGGAGTTAGCCTGGCAATTACCGATGGATACAAAAATGCATACTCAGCAATTATCGATGGTCAGGTAACTACCCTGTTAACCGGTATTGTTCTCTATTTATTTGGATCTGGCCCAATTAAAGGTTTCGCAACAACCTTAATTATTGGTATCGTTTGTTCATTATTCTCAGCTATTTTCTTAACACGTTTAATCTTCGATTGGCAACTACAAAAAGGTGGAAGAATTTTGTTTGCATCGAAAATGACAGAGGGATGGTTGCGTAATACCAAAATTAAATTTCTCGAAAAAAGGAAAATATTCTACATCATTTCTGGTGCTTTTATCATACTTTCTATTGGTTCGTTCTTCGTTCGCGGTTTGAATTATGGTATAGATTTTAAAGGTGGTCGTACTTATGTGGTTCGTTTCGATGAGGACGTTAAGGTTGCCGATGTACAAAATGCACTTGCTGTGGTTTTTGAAGAGGCTCCCGAAGTAAAAACTTTTGGAGAAAACAACCAGGTTCGTATTACTACTGATTTTAAAATTGAAGATAACAGCGAAAATATCGACAATGAAGTGGAAGCCCTTTTATTACAAGGGTTGAAAGAAGGAAACTTTATTGACAATAGTGTTTCGCTTGAGACATTTACCGCCGACTACCAGTTGAGTTCGCAAAAAGTTGGACCAACCATCTCGGATGATATTCGTAAAGATGCAGCCATTGCAATTGGCTTCTCTTTAATTATTATTTTCTTGTACATTCTTGTACGTTTCCGCGATTGGCAATATGGTTTAGGTGCAGTTGCTGCATTAACACACGACTCCTTAATTGTATTGGGTATCTTCTCATTGTTGTATGGATTCTTGCCTTTCTCGCTCGAAATCGACCAGGCATTTATTGCTGCCATTCTTACCGTGGTAGGTTACTCCATTAACGATACTGTGGTTGTATTCGACCGTATTAGGGAATATTTGGGTTTACACCCAAAACGCGACCGTGTAGAAAATGTAGACATGGCATTGAACAGCACACTGCGTCGTACTTTTAGTACTTCGTTATCAACATTTGTTGTATTGCTTGCCATCTTCCTGTTTGGAGGAGCTACCATCCGCGGATTCTGTTTCGCATTGTTGGTGGGAATAGTTGTTGGTACTTACTCATCGCTATTTATTGCAACTCCAAT
The DNA here is from genome assembly GCA_041583785.1 of Draconibacterium sp. GTDB lineage: Bacteria > Bacteroidota > Bacteroidia > Bacteroidales > Prolixibacteraceae > Draconibacterium. The sequence goes on from JBFHFE010000017.1 coordinate 90,563, forward strand.
TGCTCACGACACCCGTAGTAAACTTGAAAAGGTTATTGCTAAACGTAAAAAATAATCTTCTAAGTCAGAAGACTGAAGCCGGAAGATCAGAAGTTTTAAACTTCTGACTTCCGGCTTTTTTTATGCTTCCGGCTTGGGTTAAAATACATTACTAATAGTTCATTAAAATTATTCCTTTTTCTATTCATTGAGTAATATTCCAACTTTAGTCTCAGTCATTTGGAAATACAATAGGGATAAAAGAACATTAAATGTTTTCTGAGGCGTAGGTGTTAAATTATGGGATACGTTGACAGACAAATTAACTTTGAGACGGTTAAAGAACAGTAAAATTATAAAGGATGCCGGTTAAATGTTGTATTAAATCTTCTTAGCTGTAATCCTTACTTCAGAACAATTGTTTATTTAATCACCGCACTTAAATAGCTATTTTGACATTAATCGCAGAAGAAAAGTATTTACAGTTGCTATTAGGTAAGCTGTAAATATTTTAGAATATATTGTTGTTGTACATTATATATCATATTTGGGTAGCTCCTGAAAGTGTTTGAAGATTTAAAAAATCATTGAAAGGATTTTCTTACCATAGGATAATTTTTTTTAGTTCAAGCTTTCTTTTATTTGCAAAGGGAAATTGAAAAGAATAAAAAATGAAATTATTACAGGAAGCATTGAAACATAAAAAGAATAAGCATGTGTTTATTAGGCTGATAATATTTTATTTAGTAGCTATAGTAGTCTCGAATATATTCAGATTTGATTTATTTCAGTTAGAAAGTCTTTATAATTCATTGCCTTTATGGGCTATAATATTTTATAGCCCAATTCAAGCATCAGGTGTTCTATTAGGTGCGTTAATTTCAATAAAACTCTTAAGAAAAAACGTAAATACAGAAATCTCTTTTTGGGGAACTTCAAAGAAATGGAGTATTATAATGAGCCTGTTCCCTGTGGTTTTACTAATGATTTTAGGGATAACAAGTGATAGGACAACTTCTTCTAATTATTATGGATTAATAGGGGGACTCTCGGCGCTTATTTACTGTGTTTTTGAAGAATATGGTTGGAGAGGTTACTTAGAAGAAGAACTTAAGCACATGAACGAGTTAACAAGAAATTTAATAATTGCCGGCTTGTGGTATGTGTGGCATTTAAGTTTTCTGCGGACTCCAGAACTGATGCCAAACCTTATTTTGTTACTGGCGTTAATAGTTGGTAGTTGGGGCATTGGAAAAATTGTAAAGTTAACAAAATCAATACTTGCTGCTTCTTGCTTTCATATGGTTATCAATATTATACTGTTTAATGGTTACATTAGAAATGGTTTAGATAGAACGAATAAGATTGTTATTTTGGCCGTTCTTATTCCAATTTGGATGCTAATTCTTTTGAGATGGAAAAAAGAAATGAAAGAGGATAACAATATTGTAAACGTTTTAGGGGTGAAATGCGAAATAGGAACGAAATAAGATGTAATCAACAGTGTAACGGTTTCAAAAAGTTGTATTTCGTATGGCTTACTATGTTTTAAAAATTGCATTAATTTTTGACTTGAACAAGGTTCTCCTAACTTTCAATAGCTTGCCGTCTTTCTTCCTACTTCGCGCTTCCAACTTCTAAGTTTTTTTATCTTTGTGATCTAAATTATTATGACGATGCAGTATTTGTTATTCATAAGTGGCGGAGAAATTGTTTTGGTCATGCTTTTGGCCTTGTTGTTTTTTGGCGCAAAAGCCATTCCCGATATTGCCAAAACTCTGGGAAAAGGGATGCGGGAATTTAAAAAAGCTACCAACGAAATAAAACGCGAAATAGACGAATATTCTTCTGACATTAAGAAAGATATCAACGATGTTTCATCATCGGTAAAAAAAGAAACCGACGACATTAAAAAAGGTATAACGGATAATTTAAAAGATTAACGCCACCATTTAAAGAATTACCAATGATAGTACTATATATAGTGGCTTTACTGGCTTGTTTTGTTTTACTTGCCCGTATTGTTGATCTGTTTTTTATCTCCTCGCTCGATAAAATTTCGAAAGATCTTCGTTTGTCGAACGATGCAGCCGGCGCTACTTTAATGGCTGTGGGCTCCAGTGCTCCCGAACTTTTTGTCGCCCTTTTTGCTGTGTTAAAACCCGGCGACCATCAGGTTATTGGTATAGGAAGTATTGTGGGAAGTGCCATTTTTAACCTCCTTGTTATCGTTGGTGCTTCTGCTTTAATTCGCAAAGCGGAATTATCCAGAATACCGGTTATACGCGATTTAGTTTTTTATACACTCTCGGTGGCTTTGCTGGTTGCATTTATTTGGGACGGGAAGCTGGAGATATGGGAAACCGGGGTTTTTCTTGCGGTGTATGTAGTGTATGTAGTTGCCGTAGTGTACTGGCGTAAATGGTTTAATTATAAAGATAATGCAGGCGACGAACAAGAGGAATCGGAATGTAATCCAAAAGGATTTATCGGCCTTTTCGACAGGGTTTTGTGTTATATAATGCCAAAATCAAAAAATTATTATTGGATATTTTTTATATCGATTGTACTTATTGCGGCAATCAGCTGGGCTTTAGTAGAATTAGCCGTTGTTGTTTCGCACGAGTTACAAATTCCTGAAGCGATAATTGCATTAACCGTTTTGGCCATTGGAACTTCAGTCCCCGATTTGTTCTCCTCGTTAATCGTAGCCCGTCAGGGAAGAGGAGAAATGGCTGTAAGTAATGCAATAGGTAGCAATATTTTCGATATCCTGGTTGGGCTTGGCTTACCCTTTCTTATTGTAATGGCTATTTCGGGAGACGAAATTATTGCGGGTGGAGATTTAAAAAGTTCAACATTTATTTTATCCGGATCGGTACTTCTGTTGATTATCCTTCTGGTGGGTTTAAAATGGAGGATTGGTCGGTTTGCCGGAATTGTTCTACTCGCTGCTTACGTTTTTTATGTGATAAACGAAATACTAAAATTATACGGCCTCGGTTTAATCTTTTAAACAACGCACGTGATAAAAGCTGAAAACATAACAAAATCGTTTGGAAAACTTGAAGTTTTAAAAGGAATTAATCTCGAAATCCCAAAAGGAAAAGTGTACTCCATTGTTGGTGCAAGTGGCGCCGGAAAAACAACACTTCTTCAAATTTTGAGCACCTTAAGTAAACCCGATACGGGGACTATATTTTTTAACGACAAAAAAGTTTCCGCTTTCTCTGAAAAAGATTTGGCTGCTTTTCGAAATAAAGAGATAGGTTTTGTTTTCCAGTTTCATCATTTATTGCCAGAGTTTACTGCCCTCGAGAATGTTTGCATTCCGGCATTTATTGCAAAAACGCCCAAGGCTAAGGCTGAGGCTAAGGCAAAAGAATTAATCGACTACCTGGGTTTGGCTGACCGAATGTGGCATAAACCATCCGAGCTCTCAGGAGGCGAGAAACAAAGGGTTGCAATGGCCCGTGCCCTTGTTAATAGTCCATCGGTTGTTATGGCCGACGAACCATCGGGTAACCTCGATTCCGTCAATCGTAATGAATTGCACGAACTGCTTTTTAAACTACGCGACGATTTCGGGCAGACTTTTATTATTGTTACCCACGATGATGATTTCGCTGAACAATCAGACCGGATAATCCATATAAAAGATGGCCTTATTGAAAATAATGTGTCAAAAGAGTGACGAGGTGACCATGTGAAGGACTTAGATGGTGGTTTAGTTGCCATTCCTAAACCTAGAAATATCTGGAATATCAATTTCCTGCCTGTCCACCAACGCTGTCAATCTCTCTAATCATTTCCTTAAATTGTGCCAATGGAAAATATTGTCGATTTAAAAGATTTCCTTGATGAAAAAACTGCTGAATTTAATCAGCCTCGTTTTATTGAAACAGACCCAATTTTGGTTCCTAAACAATTTTCGGAAAAAGAAAATATCGAAATTGCAGGTTTCTTATCGGCAACATTAGCCTGGGGAAACCGACCTGCAATAATAAAAAGTGCCATGCGTTTAATGGCTTTTCTCGATTACCGGCCTTACGATTTTATTTGTAATGCATCACAAACCGAGATTGATGGGTTAAGCAAATTTGTGCATCGTACTTTTAATGGCGACGATTGTATGTATTTTATCCAATCGCTTCGTAATATTTATAAACAACACGGTGGGTTACAAGCGGTTTTCGAAAATGGATTTCAACAGGATGATACAATAAAAGCAGCTTTGTCCTATTTTTACTGCGTATTTTTTGAAAAGGATGGCGAGCGTACCCGTAAGCATATTGCCAATGTGCAAAAAGGTGCTTCAGCAAAACGTTTAAATATGTTTTTGCGTTGGATGGTACGCGATGATATAAGCGGTGTAGATTTTGGACTATGGAAAGGAATTCCTGCTTCCAAATTATTGCTCCCCCTGGATGTACATACCGGAAATACAGGTCGAAAGTTGGGTTTGCTGAAACGTAAATCGAACGACTGGAAAGCTGTGGAAGAAATTACCGCGTCTCTTCGTAAATTTGATGCTGACGACCCTGTTAAATATGACTTCGCACTTTTTGGCCTAGGTATTTTCGAAAAATTCTAATCGAAGGGATTTGTAACATATGGGAAGAAATAACTTCTTTAAATTTAAACAGTTTACAATTTATCAAGAGAAATCGGCCATGAAAGTAGGCACCGATGGTATTTTGCTGGGGGCCTGGGCTGGTGTAGAGAATTGTGAGCGGATTTTAGATATCGGCACCGGCACCGGATTGATTGCCCTTATGCTGGCACAACGTTCGAAAGCCCAGCTAACAGCCATCGAAATCGAAGAAAAAGCAAGCATCCAGGCAAGGCAAAATGTAAATGGCTCTCGTTGGGCCAACCAAATTGAGGTTAAGCATATTTCTCTGCAGGATTTTGTGAAAAGTACAGACAAGACTTTTGATCTCATTGTTTCGAATCCTCCATTTTTTAATGGCTCCTTAAAGGCTGTTAATCACGAAAGAACAACAGCGCGACATAACATTTTCTTACCATTTGAAGATCTGGTTGCCTGTGCTTTTAAGTTGTTAAATTCAGCCGGAAAATTCGCTGTTATTCTTCCCAATGCTGTTTCAGAAGAATTTGTACGTTTGGCACAAAAAAGTGGATTTAACCTGTTGCGTGAAACTTCTGTGAAACCTAATCCCACAAAACCGACAAACAGGATGCTGCTGGAATTCACTAAAAAGGACGCAACACCAATAAAAGATAGTTTGACGATTTATAATCAATGCTCCGAATATTCGAGCGCCTATGTTGACTTAACGCGCGATTTCTATTTGAAATTTTAAGTAAACTGCAGAAACGGAAGACAAATTTATTTCATCTTTTTAGTAAATCCGTACAGCAGAATCATCCTTTTTTTTCGTATTTAAAACCATATTTTATTGTATTGTCATTCTTTGTGGTACAGTTCGCAATTCGTGTTTTCATTGTAGCGTTTATAAAAATTACTGATTTGTATTCGAAAATTTCGAATTAGAATTCTTGCTGAAAAACGAACAATAGTGTTAAAAATCGGTTAAAAGTCTATAATAATTGAGTGCAATAAAATACCAAAAGGTATTTAAATGCGGTAATCATTTATATTCGCATATTATTAAAGAATTATATTATGACAATTAACATAACACCAGAAGTGAGAGTCGATACCAGTTTTTACAAAATAGTTGAAATCAGAAGTTTAACAGAGCATACCTTTGTGCTTTCACTGCCCAAAAGCCGGTTTTCGTATGTGGCCGGACAACACATCTCTCTGTCCATTCATGGCGATTATCAAAGTCGTGAATATTCGATTTACAGTGCCGAAGATGCTGATAACCTTGAGGTTTTGGTGAAAGAGGTTGACGGTGGCTATTTTTCTCCGAAATTGAAACACCTTAAGGCTGGCGATAGGGTTGAAGTGCATGGCCCGTTCGGGAAATTTGGACTCGACAAAAAGAAATTGAATACTCATAAGCACGTTTTTATTGCCAGTGGTACTGGAATTGCTCCTTTTCATAGTATGGTAAAAAGTAATCCCGGGTTAAATTATCAGCTTATTCATGGTGTACGCTTTGCCGAAGAGGGGTACGAAAAACACGAGTATGACGAAAACGCCTATGTGCTTTGTACTACGCGCGATGAAAAGGGAAATTTTAAAGGCCGTGTTACCGATTATTTGAAAAAGGCCAACTTTGACAAGAATACCTGTTTTTATTTGTGTGGCAATAGCGACATGATTTTTGATTCGGTAGAAATATTGAGCGATAAGGGCTTTGGGAGGGAAGACATTAATGTGGAGGTTTATTTCTAGCCTTTTAGCTGGGTTTCTATCCCTAAAAAATGCCATCTTTCAATAACAGGATGGCATTTTTTAGTTGTTTTCAGAAGCTTATTTCGAGTCAATCTTTTCTCCAAATGCCAAATCGCCTGCATCGCCAAGGCCGGGAACAATGTACGATTTTGGTGTCATTTCCGGGTCGATAGCTCCCACCCACAAAGTAACGTTGTCAGCTTTAATGTTTTGGGTTACATAATCAACACCTTCCTGGCTGGCAATAATTGCAACCATATGTATATGCGAAGGTTTGCCTTTGCTAAATAGTGCCTGGTAGCCAATCTCCATCGATTTGCCCGAAGCCAGCATTGGATCGGAAAGAATAACAACTTTATTGTTGAGCGAAGGGGAAGCCATGTATTCGAATTCAATTTCAAAATCCCCATTTTCTGTGTATTTTCTATATGCCGAGATGAAGCAGTTTTCAGCACGATCGAAAATGCGTAATAACCCGTTGTGCATGGCTAAACCGGCACGTAAAATTGTTGCTAAAACGGGCTGTTGATTTAATTTTGGCACCCGGGCAACTCCCAGAGGAGTTTGAACGTCGTTCACTTGAAAATCTAATTCTTTGCTGATTTCGTAGGCAAATAACTCTCCAATCCGGTTTAAATTATCGCGAAAACGAAGTGGATCGGTTTGAATTGAAATATCGCGAATCTCTGCAAGGTATTGGTCTAAAATTGAGTGGGTGTTGCCTAAAACTTTAATTTCCATAGTGGTATCCGTCATTAAGTAAAAATTACATCTCCATCACCGTCTTGAAAATTCAAATTGCCTTCGGTGGAGATTTCAAATGTGCTGTAAATATTTTGTCCGTATTTTTTCGTGTGCAAAAATGGGAATTTTCTTTGAAACAGTTTGTCTGCCACCTCTTTTTTATAAATGGTTGCTACTTCAATGTCGTATTTTTTACAATAGCTTTTAAAAAAAACTGACAATTCATCTTCCAAACCATCGGGTAAATTAAAAAAGAGTGTTTTCAAATGTCCTTCGCGAACCGAAAAGATAAAAAACCCGAGAAATTTTCTGTTTTGAACAACTTTTATTGTTTTGTAGTAAAAGGATGTTGAATAGGAGGAAAATGGGTAATTTTTACTGTGTTTTTCTATTCCGTCTGATATCCAGGGCCAGCTGAAAATCCATTTAAAAACTTGTTCGTCGCGCTGAAATATGTGTTTATTGTTTTTTATCGATTGATAACATTGTTTGTCAGGAAATTCAAGCGTTTCGAATGTTATTTCACTGCCGTTCTTAACGCTGAAAAAGGGTGTTCTGCAGCCTGCTATAAACGATAATATTGCATCAACAAACGAAAAGAGAAGTTTAAAACAAAGGTTGCTGTTTGCCCCACGAACCAACTTCCTGGTTTTGGGGAAGAGATAAGCTCTTATTCCTTCAAATTGGTGAATGGGTTTGAACAAGTTGGTTCTTTCTATTAATTTTTTTGAAGCAGGTGAGTAATTTGTAAACATTAATTTTTTATCCCAATCGAAGTAGGCTTCCATTAAAAGACGTTCGGAAAATCCTTTTCTTCTAAAATCGGGGTGTACCCATGCTCCACTGCACCAGGCAAACCTTATTTGTACATCTGCCGAGCGAGCAACATCAGCAAATAAACTTCGGAAAGCAACCAGGCGGTTTGCTCTAAATCCGAGATATAAAACCGTATCATTGGGCTGGGCATGTGGATTTTTTAAGTATGAAACGGCACGTATAGGTGAGATAGGAATATGCTCGAATTCCTGGAAGGTGCTGCTGTTTACAAAGCCTTCCAGCTCATGTAACTGTATTTTTTTTATTTCTAAACTCAATGTTTTACTATTGCCTTTCCTATTATCTTTCGCAGCTTGAAATAAACGAATTCTGTTTTTAGATTTTCTTTAAAATTGCCTACCTGTTCCACTGGATAACGCTGAAAATGCGATCGGATAACATCATATTTTAAACCGGAAGTTCCAAAAGTAATATCACAAATTCCTTTCTTTTGTAATTTCTTGATAAAGGAGGCGGAAACCTTGTTGTCGGTATACGGAAAAGCAAAAGCCTTAATTTTGGGCTTAATGTTCTCATTAACCCATTGCATACTTTCCCGAACTTGCTTTAGCTGCTTTTTTTCCGGAATCTTCCAAAATTCGGGATGTTCATGGCTGTGTCCACCAATAGTAAATCCTTTATGGCTCAACTCTTTTATTTGTGTTGCACTCAAATATGGTTTTTCGTTTTTAAGAAAATCATTAAAATCAAGTTCCAGCAGTTCAGCCGTTTCGTCTAAAATATGGCGTTCAGAATAAGCTGCTTGCAGAATATTATTTCTGGTTAAGTTATTTTTATTGAGAAATCCTTCGGCTTGAGAACAGGGATTTTCGCGTAGCTCGTTAAGTATTAGGCTGGCTTTGTAGCGATGGAAAAGCTCTTTGTTGTCGACAAAGCCCGAGTTGACAAAGAATGAGGCCGGAATACCTTTTTTTAAAAGAATAGGGGCTACAATTTCAGCGCATTCGCGCAATCCGTCATCGAAACTTAAGTGAAATATTTTTTCGGAGGGATTCCTGTTTTTGAGTAGATATTCGAGCGAAACCGGCTTAAAATAGTTTAAATAATAGTCGAGTTGTTGTTCGAATTCTTTAGGAGTTGCATAAGGATAATTAAGAATATGAGGGAGTTTATGATGGCTAACAACGTGGTAAAATGGCAAGAATGGTGGTGCCGAAGATTGAAGAAGCTTCTTTTCGAGCAATAGTCTGCTAATTTGTTTACTCACATAACGAGGGAAATGCATCATCGCGTTTATCGTTTAAACCATCGGAAGGGCAAAGGTAAGCGATTAAATTTAAGTTGAAAATAGATTTCAGCTTGAGCTCCAAAACCCTCGTAGAATCGCGCTACTCCTGGAATCATTGAACCTTCAAAATCGAGGACAAGCAATTTTCCGGCATTGCTTTCAATAAACCGGTTAACCAGAAAATACATTGCGCCCAATTCTTTCCCTTTTGCACTGGAGGCTGCATTGAAATATATTATCCTGTCTTTCCAGCGGCAAAAGTAAACAGCCGCGCACAACTGGTTGTCGTTGTCATAAACCCCGTAAATCTGTCCAAATCCTTTGTATTGCCCGTAAGAAATAAGGCTTTTCAATTGTGCCAGTTCTTTTGTCCCAATATCAGCCATTAGGTTTTCCGATTTAAACTTGAGGTACTCTTCCAGCCTGATTCCTTCAGCTAGAGAGAGCTTATTTTTGTTTGCTTTTGTGATATTTCGTTTTGTATTCTTCGAAAATGAAGACGAAATTGAGCTATACTCAGCTGCAAGACTCAATAAGTAATTGTTACGGGGAACGTAACGAATTGCTGCAATTTCTTTAATTGCTGAATTTTCAGCATTCGTTTGCACATCAGAATACCGGAAATTTGCAACTATAAATTCATAAAAAGCCCTGGAAATTTCTGGCGTTGGATCAGGGAAAATGCCTAATTGTTGTGAATACAAAGGTTGATAAAGGTATTTTATTCCGAATTTCTTTCGGTAGGGTAAGGGCATAACACATTCGTAGTCGCCCCAAATCAGAGCATCCCAAATTTCTGCTGTTCGGTCTAAATGCCAGGTGTTAGCATACACTCTACTGTTCGGTGCATTTCCAATACACCGATCCCATTTTTCAGAATCAATTTGCTGATGTTTTCTGTAATGAAGATTTTTATTTCGCGTCATTCGTTCTTTTTAGAAGAAGTCTCCTTCTCTTTCCCGGCACTGGCCCATTCAAAACCAAGCTTGTTCATCTTTTCGAAAACTTCGCGATAACCATTCCAGTGCCCGATGTTGTTTACGGTTTCGTTATGCAACACACTTACAAAAGTACCTCCAACTTTTTTAACTTCGAGCATAATTTTCTTAATTTCTTCAAAAGCCTTTTCGGGAGAGAGTTGCAAATAATGACGCAAGGTGCCATCCATTATCTGAAACGGAATAATTTTAAGCTTTGTTGTGGAATCTTTTTTTAGATCGTAAAAATAGTAAGGAGTACAAATGCCTGCTCTGAACCCGGTTTGTGCCGAATAGCCTAGCGTGTAATCTTCTTCAATACCCGCGTTTTTCAGGCGATTATACGTTCTGGGAAACTTTAGCATAAGAAAATGCTGACGGCTTTTGTTTACTTTTCTATTTATAATTTCTTCCAGGCGTTGTTTTTCTATGGCTACTTTTTCCTTGCCTCTTTTTTTACTGCTGGCAAACGACGGATGGATTCCAACATCGTATTTTTCGCTTATTTTTTTTACAAGACTTCGGTATTGTTTATTGGTGTGCGAAATGTTTTTATCAAGACGTCCATAATCACCAAGAAGGAAGAAGAATTTTACATTGTTTTCGTTCCCTTTAAATACTGTATCTAAATAGTCGTAGGTGTCGTAGGGATCTTTTTCTGTTCCTCTGTTTGTTTTCCTTCTGGATTTAAAGTCTGAAAACTTTCCCTGTAACAGCGATTTTATCTGTGCAGCTGTGCTGCGCAGAAAGCCTTTTTGCTGATAGGCATAGGCATTGTCTATGTCAATGGTTGAAATAAAATTAAATTTTCTTTCGGGGAATATAAAGTCAGTATATTTTTCGTTGAATTTTTCAGCAATAAGATTCGCCCATATATTTACGACAGGCTTTTTCAATAATTTATATTTCCATAGAATGCTGTTCTCAACCTGGTAACGGCCGAGTTTGTCGCCTTGTTCTTCGGTGTATTCTTCGTAACGCGTAACCAAATAAAATGAAGCTGCAAACGGGTCGAAGGGTAAAACCGAATCTTTTGAGCTTTCGCAAAAATATTTTTCACCTTCGTACCATACCGGGGTTATTACCGGCGGTATTAACACCTTCTGAAATATTAAACGGTGTGGTTTTATATAAAACTCATCGTCAAACTTATCGTGTGAATAGTTTATTTTGGGTAATGAAGACTTTTTAAATTCGGCAGAATTAGTGGTAAATGTTACTTCAATTCTTAGAATTTGAGAGAATATTAGTTTAAAGATGTATTTAATTCGGGGGGTAGTTTTCTCTGCGTAAATTAGTATCATTTGGCTTATTTTTTAATTTAACAAATCTTCGTCGGCGAGGCTTAAAAAACAGTTTTGCCCGATTATTATGTGATCGAGTACTGCAATATCCATAATTTCGGCAGCATCTTTTATTTTTCTTGTAATGGTTAAATCGGAATTAGAGGCTTGCATGGTTCCCGAAGGGTGGTTGTGGCAGAGGATGATTGAACTGGCCATTCTGTCAAGTGCGTTTTTTAAGATAAGCCGAACGTCGATTACTGTTCCTGAAATGCCGCCCTGGCTAACCCTGAATTTATCGATGATCTTATTGCCCCGGTTAAGGAGCAGCACCCAAAACTCTTCGTGGTTTAAGTCGCCGAGTAAGGGCATAAAATAATCGGCTGCATCTTGGCTCCCTGTAATTTTATTTTTATTGAAAACGTCAGCTTCTTTTCTACGTTTTCCCAATTCAAGAGCAGCTGCAATGGTAACAGCCTTAGCTTCTCCTATGCCGTTAAATGTTTTTAAGTAATCGGTATTTTTCCGACCAAGTTCATTCAGGTTATTATCTACGCTTGTTAAAATCCTACGCGCGAGTTCAACTGCTGTCTCATCCATATTTCCCGAGCCGATTAAAATTGCAATTAGTTCGGCATCGGAAAGTGAGCGTGCTCCTCCCGAAATTAATTTTTCGCGTGGACGATCCTCTGCTGCCCACTCTTTTATATTAAGTTTTTTGTACTCGTTCATTTGCCCCGGAGTTTAGAATGTCTTTCGAAAAAAATAGTGACTGACTGTCACAGGGAATTTAACCATAATTAATGGTTTTCAAAAGAGGCAGATGATAGTTTCAGAACATATTGTTGTTTGGGTTAGGGCACAAAAAAACCTCTTCGTAATACGAAGAGGTTTATATCTTGTTTTGAATCTACTCTTATAATGAGTTAACCTGTATGGCTAATTTCGATTTCAGGTTCGAAGCTTTGTTTTTATGAATGATATTGCGTTTAGCTAATTTGTCAATCATAGCAACAACCTCCGGGAACAACTTATCCGCTTCCGTTTTATCAGATGCATTACGTAAAGCTTTAATTGCATTACGTGTTGTTTTTGCGTAGTACCGGTTGTGTACTCTTTTCTTTTCGTCCTGACGAATTCTTTTTAAAGCTGACTTATGATGTGCCATTTCTTTTTTTCTTCTCTTTTTAAGTTAGTAGCCCGTAGGGGATTCGAACCCCTGCTACCAGGATGAAAACCTGGCGTCCTAACCCCTAGACGAACGGGCCTTCCTAATTTGTTCCCTTTATTTTGGGACTGCAAAAATATATCATTTTTGTTAATCACCAAATTTTTTCAGAACTTTTTTTTCTCTGCTAAAACTCGACCGTTTTCGTTTAAAAGACCGTTTTTTATTTTAGCGCTGCAAAGAAAAGGAAGTTTTTTTTAAGGTGCAAATAAATGATGATTTTTTTTTGTGTTTTTTTACCTTAACTCAAAGTTTTGTCCGAGGTAAACCCGGCGAACAACCTCATCGGCAGCAAGTTCGTTCGCGTTGCCTGCCTTTAGAATATTTCCTTCAAAAAGAAGATACGATCTGTCGGTAATACGTAAGGTCTCGTGAACATTATGGTCGGTAATTAAAACACCTATGTTTTTTTCTTTAAGTTTCTTTACAATTTGCTGAATGTCTTCTACCGCAATGGGGTCTACTCCTGCAAACGGTTCATCTAAAAGGATAAATTTTGGGTCGATAGCCAAAGCTCGTGCAATTTCTGTTCGCCGACGTTCTCCTCCTGAAAGTTGAACTCCTAAACTTTTGCGTATGTGCTGAAGTCCAAATTCCTCGATTAGCGTTTCCAGCTTTTCGCGTTGGTGTTGTTTCGTATAATTGGTCATCTCTAATACCGCTCTCAGGTTATCCTCAATGCTCAGTTTTCTGAATACTGAAGCTTCCTGTGCCAGATAGCCAATACCGTGTTGGGCACGTTTGTATACTGGCATCTTGGTAATATTTTGGTTGTCGAGATAAATGTTACCGGAAAATGGTTGAATTAATCCAACTATCATATAAAAGGAGGTGGTTTTGCCAGCCCCGTTGGGACCAAGCAGCCCTACTATTTCTCCTTGTTCTACCTGAAAACTAACCCCTTTTACAACGGTTCGTTTTTTGTATTTTTTTACTATGTTATCTGCTCGAAGAATCATATAAATTCAAATTAAGGATTTTTTTAGCTGAATTAGAGTGCCTCCATCTCTTTTTCACGTTTTTTAACCACGCTGCGCGAAATCATAATCCCTATTTCATATAAAAAGACCAGAGGGAAACACACCAAAATTTGACTAAAAATATCGGGAGGAGTGATAATTGCCGAAACTAAAAGCATTATTACATACGCGTGCTTGCGATACGTTTTCATAAATTGTGGAGTAAGAATCCCTACCTTGCTCAGAAAAAAAGAAAAAATAGGTAAAAGAAATACCACACCTGAGGCCAGCGATATTGACGTAACCGAACCAATATATGAGCTTAAATTAATTGTGTTTTCAACCGCGTCACTTACTTGGTAAGTTCCCAGGAAGTGTATTGAAAGTGGTACAATTAAAAAGTAACCAAAAAGTATACCCAGTAAAAAAAGTACCGAGGTGAAGAATACGGCTCCACTGGCGTGTTTGCGCTCTTTTTCGTACAGGGCGGGTTTAATAAACCGCCAGAACTCGTAAAAGACCACCGGCGAAGCAATTATACAACCTGCAATTATTGAAACCATGATGTGTGTAGAAAACTGCCCTGCAATTTTTATACTTTGCATTTTTAATGCAATTTGATTAATTCTAATCGCATCTGAACCTACTAAATCGGCTAATTTGGCAAACATTCGGTTTGTCCAGAAATCGGGTGTGCGTGGGGCCAGTATAATTACATCGAAAATGAAATTTTTCATTATAAATGCAATAATCGCAAAAAACATTATTGCGGCGGCTGAACGCACAATGTGCCAACGTAATTCTTCCAGATGGTCGAGAAACGACATCTCTGCTTCTATGGTATTCTTTCCGCTTTTCTTCGTTGTATGTTCTTCTCGTGTATTTTCTTCGCTCATGAAATTTGTATCTTTTCAAAAAAAAACTTCACAAATGTACACGAAATTTTTTCATTTAACATTGCAGGCCAATAATTGCGTTAAAAATTTGGGAAGTACTGCCGGGTCTTCATTATAGCCGATGTTTTGGCACTTTAGTTTGAGTTCAGGGAGCCATGTTTCTTTGTAATTGCGCATCATTTTCAGCCCATTTAAGATGTTTTTACATACTGGATGGAGAATTTAAATTCATAAAAATTCATAAAAAATATTGCTGTTATGCTTTCTTTTAATAATTTAGAATTTAGGTAAAAATTTTAGGAAGAGATTTCAGCGTAATGAATATGGATAATAATATTTCACTTACCGGTAAGCTACAACAATATTTTGGCTTCGATAGGTTTAAAGGGAAACAAGAGGAAGCAATAAAAAATGTATTAAATGGGCAAAATACATTTGTTTTGATGCCCACTGGTGGAGGCAAGTCGTTGATTTATCAATTGCCGGCTTTAATTTTGGAAGGAACTGCTATTGTAATTTCGCCACTTATCGCCTTAATGAAAAATCAAGTGGATTCCATTCGAAGTACACATGCGGAAGACAGCGTGGCGCATTTTTTAAATTCGTCATTGTCGAAGGCCGCAATTACACAAGTTAAAGAAGATGTAATAGCAGGGAAAACCAAACTTTTGTATGTGGCTCCCGAGTCGTTGACAAAAGAGGATAACATTGAATTTCTGAAGCAGATTAAGATATCATTTTATGCCATAGACGAAGCTCATTGTATTTCTGAATGGGGGCATGATTTCAGGCCGGAATATCGCAGAATTAAGCCTATTGTTGAAGAAATTGGCAAAACACCAATTGTTGCATTAACGGCAACCGCAACTGCAAAAGTTCAGCACGATATCCAAAAAAATCTGGGTATTTTAGATGCAAAGGTTTTTAAAGCTTCATTTAACCGCGAAAATTTGTATTATGAAGTTCGGCCTAAGGTGAAAACCGAAACCCAGATTATTAAATTTATTAGACAGAACGAGGGGAAATCAGGGATAATTTATTGCCTGAGCCGGAAAAAAGTTGAAGAACTGGCTGAGACTCTTAAGGTGAATGGTATTAAAGCACTGGCATATCATGCCGGTATGGATGCTGCAACTCGTTCAGGAAATCAGGATAAATTCCTGATGGAAGAAGTCGATGTTATTGTAGCAACTATTGCATTCGGTATGGGTATTGATAAACCCGATGTCAGATTTGTTATTCATTACGATATTCCTAAAAGTCTGGAAGGATACTACCAGGAAACAGGGCGTGCCGGACGCGATGGCGGTGAAGGGCAATGCATAACCTTTTACAGTTACAAGGATATTCAGAAACTGGAGAAATTTATGCACGGGAAGCCTGTCGCGGAACAGGAAATTGGCAAACAGTTACTGTTAGATACCGTTTCGTATGCCGAATCAGCGATTTGTCGCCGTATTATCTTGCTGAATTATTTTGGTGAAAATTATCTTCCGGAAAATTGTGGTAACTGCGACAACTGTCTAAATCCGAAAGAGAAAATTGAAGCAAAATCCGAAATAGTAATCGCCCTGAAAGCAATACTTGAAGTGCATGAAAAGTACAAAGGCGATCACATTGCCAATATTCTGATAGGGAAAAAAACAGCAGCAATTAAATCGTTTAAGCATTATAACCTAAAAAGTTTTGGGTCTGGTAAAATGCACGATGAACGATATTGGAATGCGGTTTTTCGTCAATCGATGATAGCCGGATTAATTACTAAAGACATTGAAAATTATGGGTTGCTTAAAGTTAATCCATTAGGGCACGAGTTTCTGAAAAAACCGTACAGCTTTATGCTGGTGAAAAATCACGAGTACGAAGAAGAAGGTGACGATAGCTCAGGAGGCGCACCAATGGGCGGGGCAAGTGGCGATCCACAACTTTTTTCTATGTTAAAAGATCTAAGAAAAAAAGTTGCAAAGAAACTGAACCTTCCACCATTTGTAATTTTCCAGGATCCTTCTTTAGCCGATATGTCTATACAATACCCGGTTTCAATTGAAGAATTGCAGAATATTCAGGGCGTAGGACAAGGTAAGGCTCGCAGGTATGGCCGGGAGTTTGTCGCCCTGATTAAAAGTTATGTAGAGGAAAATGAGATTGAGAGGCCGGAAGACCTGGTGGTGCGCACTGTGGCAAATAAGTCGAAAATGAAGGTGTTTATCATTCAGAGTATTGACAGGAAAATTGCATTTGAAGACATCGCAGGTTCTCAGGGAGTTGATGTAAAAGATGTAATTACTGAAGTTGAAGCCATTGTACATTCAGGAACCCGCTTAAATGTTGATTATTATATCGACGATGTGCTGGATCAGGACCATCAGGACGAAGTTTTCGATTATTTCAGGGAAGCTAAAACGGATTCGGTGGAAGATGCGTTGGCAGAACTGGGTGAAGATGAATACTCGGAAGAGGATATCCGATTGATGCGGATTAAGTTCTTTTCCGACCTCGGTAATTAAATAGCATTGAGTAAATTGGTCTCTTTTTGTTAACTCCCTTTGTAACGTTTAATTTATTATTTTTGCAACGTTTAAATTGATACATATATAAATACGATAAAATGACAATAGCAGTAGCAGAAAAACCTGCTTATAAAGTAGCAGATATCTCGCTTGCCGATTTTGGAAGAAAAGAGCTTGAGATTGCCGAAAGTGAAATGCCAGGTCTAATGGCTATCCGCAAAAAGTTTGGCCCGGAAAAACCCTTGCAGGACGTTCGCGTGATGGGGAGTTTGCACATGACCATTCAAACCGCTGTTTTAATTGAAACTTTGGTTGAGTTGGGCGCTGATGTGCGTTGGTGCAGTTGTAATATTTTTTCTACACAAGACCATGCCGCAGCAGCCATTGCAGCTGCGGGTATTCCTGTTTTTGCATGGAAAGGTGAAACGTTAAAAGAATATTGGTGGTGTACCAAAGAAGCTTTGAGTTTTCCGGGAGGAAAGGGGCCTCAATTAATTGTTGACGATGGTGGCGATGCTACCTTGTTAATCCATAAGGGCTATGCTGCCGAAAATGATCCTTCTGTTCTTGATATTGAACCATCGAGTCTGGAAGAAAGTGAAATTTTGAGTTTGCTGAAAAACACCCTGGCTGAAGACAACCAGAAATGGCACCGTACAGTTAAAGACTGGAAAGGTGTGTCGGAAGAAACCACTACTGGAGTTCACCGCTTGTATCAGATGTTCGAAAAAGGAGAATTGCTTGTTCCTGCCATTAATGTAAACGACTCGGTTACCAAATCGAAATTTGATAATTTGTACGGCTGCCGCGAATCGTTGGCTGATGGAATAAAACGTGCTACCGATGTGATGATTGCAGGTAAAGTTGTAGTTGTTGCAGGTTATGGCGATGTTGGAAAAGGTTGTGCCCACTCGATGCGCAGTTACGGAGCACGTGTAATTGTTACCGAGATTGATCCAATTTGTGCGCTGCAGGCTGCTATGGAAGGTTTCGAAGTGAAAACCATGGAATGCGCTTTGGACGAAGGCAACATTTATGTAACTACAACTGGAAACAGAGATGTTATTAGGGCTGAACACATGGCTAAAATGAAAGATCAGGCTATTGTTTGCAACATTGGACACTTCGACAACGAAATTCAGGTTGCTAAACTGGAAGTATGGCCTGGGATTAAGAAAACAACAATTAAACCACAGGTTGATAAATATACTTACGAAGATGGACATAGCATCTTCTTGCTGGCCGAAGGTCGTTTGGTAAATCTGGGATGCGCCACTGGCCATCCATCATTCGTAATGAGTAATTCGTTTACCAATCAGTCGCTGGCTCAAATCGATTTGTGGCAAAACGATTATAAGGTAGGTGTTTACACGCTTTCGAAAAAGTTAGACGAAGAGGTTGCTCGTTTGCACCTGGAGCAAATTGGGGTGAAACTTACCGAGTTAACCGATGAACAAGCTGCTTATCTTGGGGTTCCCAAAGATGGGCCATTTAAACCCGACCATTACAGGTATTAAAATTCTAATAATAGATAAAAAGAAATGGGTCACAGTTTTGTGACCCATTTCTTTTTTGTTTGCCTCGCATGCAAACTAATCCGTCAGTTTGAAAGAAAACTGAGTCGCCTAATCGGAGGGAAGACAATACGAAGCCAAGTGCGTTGTTGGCAACGGCAGGGTGTGAAGGAAGGCTTAGTAAGTTAGCGGAA
>JBFHFE010000018.1:0-101108 GCA_041583785.1 Draconibacterium sp.
AATTATAAGAGCCAAAGAATTACTGGTTTCTACCAACAAAACCATTGGCGAAATCGCCTTTCAGTTGGGATTTCAAAATATTTATCATTTTAGTTTACTTTTTAAAAAGAAAACAGGAAAGAGTCCTTCCGAATTCCGGAAAGGACTGAATTAATGGACGTTTAATAACTCCAGAAAAAATTCTTACCAAATAAAGTACAAGGTTTAAGCTAAATAGAAATCTTTCTGACGCTTTTGGTAATTTAATTTATCCTATCAAGCCATTCTTTATATTGCGACTGCAATTCTTTTACTTTTTCGGGATATAGAGCAGCAACATTGTTTTTCTCCCCCGGGTCTTGCATCAGGTTCACAAGAAATAGAGAATCTTTAGGAAGAAACTTTTCACCTGCATTCATCGGATTACCAATTAATTTCCAAACATTTTTTCTCGCAGCCCACTGTGAACCGTTTTTCCAACAAAAACCTTCGCTGTGTGCACTTAATTTTTCGTTATCCTGAATAACGGGAACTAAACTTTTTCCATCCAATTCTTTTGTATCCAAACCAATGCCACATAATTCCGCCAAAGTCGGCATCCAGTCGGCATTCACAGCTATCTGGTTTCTTACTTCACCTGCCTTTAATTTTACAGGCCAGCTAATTGCTGCAGGAACACGAATACCTCCTTCAAATAAACTGAATTTAGAGCCTCTTAATATACCAGAGCTTCCTCCTCCAAAATGGGCACGTTCTTCTGTTGAGTATCCATTATCCGACTGGAAAATAATAATTGTATTTTCCCTTAACCCCAGTTCTTCAACCCTTTGCATTAATAATCCAATTTTTTCATCCATGGTAGAAATAAAGGCTGCGTAAAGGTTGCGGGGATATTTTATTCCCTTTTCGTTGTAATACTCTAACCACTTAGATGAGCCTTGATATGGGTAGTGCGGAGTATTCATAGCATAATACATAAAAAAAGGATTCTCGCTGTTTTTTTCCAAAAACTCAGTAGCTTCTTTCACCATTAAATCAGGAAAATACTCTCCTGGATAAAATACTTCCTGACCATTGCGGTATAAATCGTGTCGGTTAGGGCCTTCCCAAAAGAAAAAGTGAGAGTAATTGTCAATACACCCCACAAGATGTCCAAATGAATATTCAAATCCCTGAGCGTTGGGTTGCTTATCCTTTCCGTGCCCCAAATGCCATTTTCCTATATGAGCAGTCTTGTATCCTGCACCTTTAAACATTTCAGCCATAGTAAACTGATTGTCAGGCATTCCTGCATTATCATCCAACGAACTCACGTTTCCCGGCACACCGGCACGTTGTGGCGTTTTTCCGGTAAGTAATCCTGCCCGGGAAGGAGAACAGATTGGAGCTCCATAAAACTGAGTAAATTTAATTCCACTTTCTATCAGCTTATCCATATTGGGCGTAACCAAATCAGTAGCTCCATAACAATTTAGGTCGATTGCCCCCTGATCGTCGGTATAGATGATTATAACATTAGGTATGTCGGTTTTTTGTCCCTGAACATTTAATACGAATATATTAATAGTACAAAATAAAAAGAATAAGTGTTTCATGATAACTGTCTCGATTTAATGCCTGTTATTAAACTATATAGAAGTATTTTATTGTCAATTTTATTTTGAAATAAGCCTTAAATTATTTTGAATATTTTGTGTTAAGAGTAGTTCGAAAATTGATGCACAGCCAAGGCTACAACGCAATTGCTATAACAAAATTTAAACTCAAAATAACGAAAGAATAAGGAGTATTTCAATATAATTTTGGAATAACCTCTTAATAATCTTCTGTATTTTTTGATCTCCCAAATTTTAAATATGGGCAAATCTCTATTTTCATCTTTTAAATTTATTTTATAAAGTATAAAACGGAACTCGCATCATTTTAGTAAATCGCCTATGTGTGAATATTTCACATGCTCGTTTCATTGTATTGTAACTTTTCAGTATTATAAAAAAACACATAAACAACTGTTATTCATGAAGTAAACATCATTTTCTCTTTTTACTTCGTTAATTAAAACAAGTCAGAAGAGAATAAAAAAACATCCATTGTTTTTTTCAGAACGTATAAATTTATACTACACCTGATTTAGTTCCATTCAAATTTTACTTCAATACCATCCGACGAATTCTCGAATTTAAGCAAACAAGTTTCACTTTTATTATCCCATTCCCAAACAGCATCTTTTAACGCTTCTCCCAATGCATTTTTTATTTCGCATTTAGCAGGCTCGGCTGGAAGTAAAACCCGCATGACATTGGTTGTATTCTGAGGACTTCTGGCAACAAAAGAATAACTTTTATTGGTGGCGTTCTCTTGAAAAATACGGGCTGCACCTGCAAGCACTTGTGGTTTCTTTTGGTTTTCAACTTTGTCGATATTCAGCAAAAAAGATTGTTCGCCGGGATTGACTGTTTTTACGTAAATAACGGGCAACTCCGGATCAAAAAGATCAATAAAACGCCCTTTTTTTATAAAAGGAGAATTATCTGCATTTTCGTTTAACACGGCAATTAAAGTATACACACCTCTTTCGAGATATAAATTATTTTTTATCTGAAAACTGCCTTCACCTTCGGCTTTTTCGTATAGAACTTTCACTGTATTTACAAATTCACTGTCGCAATTTTCAGCCAAAACGAATTCTTTCGGATCTTTACGAATAATAACTACAGTTCCATTTCCATATGTAAATTCTCCTCCTTTTGCCAAAGGATTAATATTCATTTTTTCAAATAAATCTTCAGAAGCAGCACCATAATGATTGTCACCAGTATTCCACCATTCCTGTACTTTTTGGAACGGATCGGTATCGCGCCCGCAATATAAAAGTGTACCACCATTTTTCACCCAATCGGCGATATATTTGTGGCTTTCAGGCGATAGGGGTTTCATATTCGAATACGACATTGCTAAAACTTTAACATCTTTCCAGGTCTCGGGATAGGCAACATTTTCGAGATGCAGCGTTTTAACAGGAATACCTCTTTTCAATAGCGGCAATGCCTGTCCATAAAAGTTCGACAACTGCGGATCTTCATAACCTTCATGTGTTGGGTAACGTTGAAACATCAATGAATTAGACATCAATATGCAAATACCACTAGTTCCGCTCACTATGTTATCAGACAAAGGCATACTATTCAGCGCATTGATCATAACCTGCATTTGTGTGGAATAAAACCTTGGAATATGATCTTTTTGGTCACTATCGGCACTTACTTTATAAAGGCCTTCATAAATACGATTTGGCCATGGCATTACTTCGTAATTGGCAATTTGCGGATAAAGTAATTGAGCTGTAAAAGTAGCCTGATAGTTCTTTTTAAAATCAGCCCAGTCGCGAGGCCGATCTTCAATCGGGTCGGTTAAAAAAAACATTTTCCGACCAGTTGGAGCTGTCATTGATTCCATTGAACCATATTCGAGATAAGCGGTTTCAAACACGCGTTCTTTAGCTTCTCCGTTAAAATAATTTGGTGTCCGCGAGGTTCCTGTCCATACCTGTGCAATGTAACCATCAACACAAGGAAGTGAAGCGAGGCTCGCTTCGGGGCTTACAATTTGCCATTGAGAATAGTTTATGAGCGAATGTGTAGGAACGTAACAACGTACATTTACCCCCTTGCTTTTTCCATATTCTTTTGCGTATGTAAAACACTCATTTAAAGCTCGGTAATAAAGATAATATTTCAATTTATTTGAAAAATAGGTATTTTCAGGAGATTCATCCTGCGGCCTCCATTCAAAACCGTAGTAATCTTTCCATTCTCGTTTAAATGCTTCACTATAGCCAGAGCGAGCCCAAAATTCCGGTTCTTCCAAATAAATTGCATCAATACCTGCATCAATAACTCTTTTTATAACAAATTCCTTCATGTACGTAATGTAATTCATAGAAGGAACGATATAAGGCACCATTTCTCCGTGCCATATTGTATCACCACTCAGCGTCACCTGCCCTTCATCCAGATGTGTTTTCCCATCCCATTCACCTGTAAAATAATTTTTGTACTCGCCCCAGGCAATGCCAGTCATAAAATGGGTTGTATACCCTTTATCGCGCCAGCTTCTGACACGTTCTTCAAACGTTACTGGCACTTTACCATGGTGGTCGTTTACACTATAAACTACGGCAACATCGGCTTGCACATCAATTGTTGGTTTCCACTTATTTGCTGTCTGAAATATGGTTTTCTCACACACCTGGGGTATTTCTTTTAGCTCACGAGTACCCTTGTTGCATCCTGCAACTACTCCTATCAAGGCTAACAGCCATAAAACACTTCTTCTCTTCATTAAATACAAAATAAAAATAAAATCAGGAAACTTTCTAAATATTCTTAAAAAGTATAGCTACATAACCGGCAACCTTACATCTTTAACCAAAAGGTAAGTGAACATATCGAATGGCAGAAAGCCTTCAACCAGAGCTTTGTAGTGACTTTGCGATGCATTATTATTATGTCAGAAAAAAATAGTCAGCAAAGATGAAATAATTTTTTATTCACCTGATTTTACGGATAAGCCATAATTTTTAATGACAAATAAAAACCTCCTGAATTTCAATACGATTCCTTACTTAAAGTACTTTATACCAGACATAAGGCACCAAAAAAGCCCTGACGGATAACCATCAGGGCTTAATATATTTCACCTAAGAATAATACGGTCTTTCTATTTTACTTTTTGAACGATTGCTTTAAACGCTTCAGGTTGGTTCATTGCCAAATCGGCTAGTACTTTCCTGTTAATTTCAATCTCGTTCTTTTTCAACAATCCCATGAATTGTGAATACGACATTCCTTCCAATCGAGTAGCAGCGTTAATACGCTGAATCCACAATCCACGGAATGTTCTTTTTTTCGCTTTTCTATCGCGATAAGCATAACCCTGGCCTTTTTCCCAGGTGTTTTTTGCTACTGTCCATACATTTTTACGCGACCCGAAATAACCTTTAGTTTTTTTCAGTAATTTCTTTCTCCGAGCACGTGATGCTACATGATTTACACTTCTTGGCATACTTTTTACTTTTTTGATAATTGGCGTCTCTGAATTTAACAGAAAACTTTAAGGCCAAATTACCTGGTTTTTAACTTTATTTACCTTTAAAAGGATTTTTTGAAATGGTCCGAAGACTACTTCATGCACAACAAAAGTTTAACGTTGCTTTCATTTGTCTTATCGATAGTTGTCCAATAAGTCAAATTACGCTTACGTTTTGTACTTTTTTTAGTCAAAATATGACTATGGTAGGCGTGCTTCCTTTTAATTTTCCCACTTCCAGTTAATCTAAAACGTTTTTTAGCACCGGAATTCGTTTTCATTTTTGGCATAATTCCTACTTTAATTAAAATGTTATCAAAGAACTATATTATTTCTTCTTAGGTGTAATAAACATTGTCATTCGTTTACCTTCCAACTTAGGCAACTGTTCTACTGTTCCCCACTCATCGAGGGCTGTTGCAAGTTTTAACAGTAAAATTTCGCCTTGTTCCTTAAACAGAATCGACCGTCCTTTAAAGAATACGAAAGCTTTCACTTTAGCTCCTTCCTGCAGGAATTTTTCGGCATGACGCAATTTAAACTGAAAATCATGCTCATCGGTCTGTGGACCAAAACGTATTTCTTTTACCACTACTTTGGTGGTTTTAGCTTTCATCTCTTTTTGTTTCTTTTTCTGCTGATAAAGAAACTTCGAGTAATCGGTAATTTTACAAACCGGCGGATCAGCTTTTGGCGAAATTTCAACCAAATCCAATTCCATTTCGTCGGCTAATTTTAGTGCATCGCGCAATTGGTAAATACCTTGTTCTTCAATGTTTTCACCAACTAAACGCACCTGTGGCACCCTGATTTTGTGATTAATCCTGTGTTGTGGTTCCTGCTCTACTCGGGGCTGAAACTTTCTTCTTGGACCTCTTCTTTTAATAGCTATTTTACGTTCCTCCTTAAGTTAGTTATACAATCCTGATAATTGATCTCTTACTTCTTTTATTATAAAGTTTGCAAATTCATCCATTGTCATTGAACCTTTATCTCCTTCGCCCTGACGGCGCACCGAAACGCTTCCTGCTTCGGCCTCTTTTTCTCCAACAATCAACAAATAAGGTACTCTTTTCAATTCGTTGTCGCGTATCTTCCTACCTATCTTTTCGTTACGGTCATCAACGACGGTGCGAATATCGGAAATATTTAGAAAATCTGAAACTTTTTGGGCATAATCGTTATACTTTTCACTGATTGGCAACACTACAGCCTGCTCTGGAGTCAGCCAAAGAGGAAATTTACCGGCAGTATGCTCAATTAACACGGCCACAAAACGCTCCATTGAGCCAAAAGGAGCACGGTGAATCATAATTGGGCGGTGACGATTGTCATCAGCTCCAATATATTCCAGTTGGAAACGCTCTGGCAGGTTATAATCTACCTGGATAGTTCCCAGCTGCCAGCTGCGGCCAAGCGCATCTTTTATCATAAAATCAAGTTTTGGCCCATAAAATGCAGCCTCCCCCAATTCGGTTATTGTATTCAAGCCTTTTTCTTCACAAGCTTCTACAATTGCTTGTTCTGCTTTGTCCCAGTTTTCGGTCGAACCAATGTATTTCTCCGGCTTTTCAGGGTCGCGTAACGAAATTTGTGCAGTGTAATTTTCGAAGTTTAAAGCTTTAAAGATGATAAAAATAATATCGATTACCTTTTTAAACTCCTCTTTCAACTGGTCGGGGCGGCAAAAAATATGCGCATCGTCCTGAGTAAAACTACGAACACGTGTTAAACCATGCAGCTCGCCACTTTGCTCGTAACGGTATACCGTTCCAAATTCAGCCATACGAACCGGCAAATCTTTGTACGAACGTGGCCACATTTTGTAAATCTCACAATGGTGCGGGCAGTTCATCGGCTTCAGCAGGTACTCTTCTCCTTCGGCAGGAGTTGAAATAGGCTGGAAAGAATCCTGACCATATTTCTGGAAGTGTCCCGAAGTTTTATACAATTTCACATCGCCGATGTGTGGTGTTATCACTTGTTCGTAACCATATTTTTTCTGAACTTTCTTGAGGAAGTTTTCCAACTGCTCTCTCAGTTGGGCGCCTTTGGGCAACCACAATGGAAGCCCCTGCCCTACTGCTTCCGAAAATCCGAAGAGTTGCATCTCTTTTCCAATTTTACGGTGGTCGCGTTTTTTAGCTTCCTCCAGCAAAACCAGGTACTCCTCCAGCATTTTTGCCTTTGGAAAACTCACTCCATAAACACGGGTAAGCATTTTATTTTTCTCGTTGCCACGCCAGTAAGCACCTGCTATTGCAGTAAGCTTTATTGCTTTTATGTAGCTAGTATTTGGCAAATGTGGGCCACGGCATAAATCAGTAAAATTTCCCTGATTATATAAAGTAATGGTTCCGTCTTCCAGTTCGTTAATTAGCTCAAGTTTTAGTTCATCGTTTTTTTCGGTGAACATGGCTAAGGCATCGGCTTTCGATATTTTGGAACAAACGATATCGTTTTTCTGACGTGCCAGTTCAAGCATCTTTTGCTCAATTTTTTGCAAATCTTTTTCCGACAGTACTTTTCCTTCCGGCAAGTCAATATCGTAATAAAACCCGGTATCAACCGTTGGTCCAATTCCAAATTTAGTTCCCGGATAAAAAACCTCAATAGCTTCAGCCATCAGGTGGGCCGACGAATGCCAAAATGTATCTTTCCCTTCCCTGTCGTCCCACGTGTGCAGTTTAATGGCTGCATCGCTTTCAATTTTTCGCGATAAATCCCAAACTTCTCCGTCTACAGAAATAGACAGGACATCTTTTGCCAATCGATTCGAAATGGATTTTGCAATCTCCAGCCCGCTTACCGCTCCTTCAAACTCACGAAAGCTACCATCAGGAAGTGTAATTTTTATCATTTTCAATAATTATTTTAATCGCTCAATACTTGTATTGAATTCTTCATTATTCTTTTAATTGAAGACCAAAGTCGAAAAACCGAAGAAAAAAACTTTGGCCATCCGACTTTCGACCCCATACTTTTAAGCCGGGCAAAGATAATTAATCCTTTAATAATTCCATGTTTAAGATTGACTGAACGTAGCTATTTTAAATAATATTTCAACAATTTAATGTTGATTACAAATAAGATGAAATAAGAATTACAAGGCATGATGTTTGGGATGACAAAAGTTGGAAGATTTGACAGGCACAAATGTTCGCCCCATTTCAAAGCATTATTTTATCATTTCTTAGCAGAACTTGAGAAAAGAATTCCTTTGGCCTTTTACGGGCACCAAAGGCTTTAAAAAAAAGAATATAAAATCAACAGGAATTATTTGTACAACAAAGTAGATTGATATTGGAAATTTGCAATTGCAGATTACACGAAAAACAAACCAGAACTTGAGAGCCGATAAAAAGAGTGGCATCCGTTTTCCCAAAACAAAAACAGGATGCCATACTTTTGAACGTATGCTGAAATACGGTTTAGAAAAGCTATTTGTATGTTGCTTTCTTCATCCGTTTTTCAGCTTTTTTTTCTTTAGGAGTTTTTACTGCCTCCTTCTTTTCTGATTTCCTTGCATCTTTACCTTTTGCCATAATGATATCTTTTAAGTATTCGATTATTTCACATCAAAGATGGTGACTTTCTTACAAAGAATTACATAAATTGAAATTATTAATTTTTCATGAAGAAAGACTGGACACATACTCTGCCTGATTTCTAAGTTTACACAGTAATACTTTTCACAATTCTGCATTTTGGGTTTATTAATTGTGTCAAATTCGTTACAATGGAGAGGCGAACCTGGTTAAGAGCTTGTTAAAATAACAGAGTAACACGAATGAGCAGTTTTCAGCTTTAGTGCTTCAATTTTTATCATCAGCAATATCCTACTAAAAATTCATTATAAAGAAATTCTTTTGTTTAATAATCACTCCCGTACAAGCAGTAAGGTTATTTTTGCAAACGATTCGCGCCAACCAACCCATACCGGCCGGTCGGATGCTATCTGAAGAAAAACTATATCGCAATAAAAAACGATATAGACCACCTTGTTTTCGAATTAGCTTGTTTTGGGATGCGGAAAAAGCAGTTAATATCGGATTTTGTTTTTTACAAATAAATCTGATGGCATATAATCATTAGAATAATGATTAAAAAAATAGTTAACCGCAGGAGACTATTATTTTTACGAGGAGCGTATTCATATATTACTTACATGCAAATTATTACACCACGAATTTCAAGCAAAAAAAACGTCGAAGAACAGGCTTCCCAGCCTTGCTGTGATTGAGAAAATTCAGGTTTTCCGAAATTATTTTCGAAATATACTTGCATGTAAGAAATTAATATCTACTTTTGCAACCGCAATTACGAAAAACAACGGCTACAGCGGTTGATTCGGAAAGCAAAAAGTTTCGGGATGTAGCGCAGTCCGGTTAGCGCACCTGCTTTGGGAGCAGGGGGTCCCAGGTTCGAATCCTGGTATCCCGACCACAAAAATTTAGGAGTTAAACGAAAGTCTAACTCCTTTTTTTATTTGATTTTTTTTAACCACATTTCATCTTATTAAAATTGTTTGTTTTCTAAGGAATAAGATGGAACTCGCATGATTTTAATAAATCGCCAATGTGTGAATATTTCTCATGCTCGTTTCATTCTTTATAAAAAAAAATCAAATTCTCTAAACAGATGTATCTTTATGCTTGCATGTAAGAAATTAATATTTACTTTTGCAACCGCAATTACGAAAAACTACAACGGTTGCTTCGGAAAGCAAAAAATTCGGGATGTAGCGCAGTCCGGTTAGCGCACCTGCTTTGGGAGCAGGGGGTCCCAGGTTCGAATCCTGGTATCCCGACCACGAAAAAAAAGGAGTTAAACGAAAGTTTAGCTCCTTTTTTATTTGGTGCGGGTCTAAAATAGGGACAAAAAATGGCTCACCGGGAATTTCCGGTGGAATAAAAATTAATTATCATCTTTGCTATGTATTTTTTTTATCGATAAAATGAACGCACAGCAAAGTCAATATAGAGCATTGGTGGAGGCTTTTCTTCCCAAAGATTTATTTCAATATTTTGAGATTACTAACGTACTGGTTACTGAAAAGAAGATTCAGGTAGATCTGGATGAGTTAAACAATCCTCCTGCATCTCACAAAAACATAAAACTAATATCTAAAGGTTTTCATGCTCCGGTCATTGTTCAGGACTTTCCGATACGAGAGCGGGCCGTGTTTCTACATGTAAGAAAGCGCAAATGGAATGAAGAACGCACAGGAAAAATCATTGGAAATAACTGGAATACAGTAGCAAAAGGCACGCGTTTCACAAAGGGATTCGCGTCTTTTTTAAAAGATGCACTTGGACACATACCCGATCAGCAGTAATAGCCTGGAGAAGTTTTACCACATTGATGGAGAGCAATTAGGGCGCCAATACAAAGAACATCTTAGTGAAAAACAATTATAATTGAATTCAGAAGATAATTTCTGGAGCTATTTATTTGAATCATCAATACGTAGCACGCACGAACAACTTGTGTTTCCTCCAGTAAAGTTAACACCTGATGCCACATACAAATACTTTGGTTTTCCATCCTCCATCAATAATTGGGGTCGCTCGAATTTTTTCCCGCGAATTACCCTGCCATCCTTCATTGCTTTATTTCCCAGGTAGTGTTCCATTTTATTGAAACCAAGTAATGGTTCATTAAAGTGTAAGCCATCTTCTGATTCCCAGAGATATCCTTCTCCAGCCTCATTGTGTGTGGTAATAAGATACACCTTTCCTCTTTCATAAAAAGCATATCCATCCTCAATCTCAGTATCATTGCTGGTTAAGTATTCTTTCTGAAAAATATACGGTCCTTCCAACTTATCAGCAATAGCTACACCCATGCGCCTCACATCGCCTTCTTTCATCGCCTTGTAATATAAAAAATAACGGCCATCGGGATGGGCAAAAAGTGCGGGGTTATTCACACCAACAACAGAAGCGAAACTCCAAATTGTAGAATCTGCTGGAGCTTCCAGAATTAAGCCATCATCTCCAAGCTTTTTCCATGGACCTTCCGGGCTTTCTGCGACCATCATTCCAATGCATTGCGAAGCAACCCTTTCATCCTGATTACCGCCACTATTGGCGATGTACAGCAATACATATTGCTTACCTATCTTATGTACATTCGGATTGTGAGGCGATTTCTTATCCCAGGTATCCGTTTCAGTTCCTCGCAATACTACTTCTTGAAAAACGAAAGGGCCTTCCGGACTATCGCTTAGGTAACGAGCAATTTCACAATGAGTAATCCATGCCTTAAATCCTTCCTCAACCGGCCAGCGCGAAACAAAAAGATGTGTTTTTCCTTTTGGACCAATTACCGGTGATGCCCCCCAAACATGATAACCCGGCTCTTCTACTGCTACACCCACATATTCGATTCTTTCTGACCAAGAATTGTTTACGGCCTTTTGTTGCGCAAAAACACTTGCGAAGCGAAACAAACCCAAAATGCAGGCAATTGTTAAAAGAAACCGTCTTGTTGTCATACTATCCTAAGTTTATACTTAATCCTTATCAAGTTAAAACTCCAATACCGACGCCGGAGGAAGAGGTACTTTATTTTCTTTTCGCCAGTTTACCAATTCATCCAGTAAATCGCCTGTAATTTGCTTATTTTCTTCCGCAAGATTTTTACTTTCATTCAGGTCTTCTTCCAGGTTATATAACTCAACCTTTCCATCATTCAAAAACTGAATAAGTTTCCATTTTCCTTTACGGATTATAGAACACGGCGGGTTTTTATACGCACTCGCCAAATGCCAAAACAGCGGACGTTCTTCTTCTTTCTTCCCCTGGAACAAAGGCACCAAACTTTTTCCGTCAAGAACTTCCTTATAATCGGTAATGTCGGCCAACTCCAAAAAAGTCGGAAAATAATCCATTCCGCAAATGGGTGTTTCCGATTTTCCGGGAGCAACCTGCCCCTTCCAGTTAACAAAAGCAGGCACACGTATTCCGCCTTCGTAAACCGTTCCCTTTGCTCCACGTAAGATATTTGTATTACTTTGTATTCCGTTAAACCCATTATCGGAAGTAAATATCACAATGGTATTTTCGCGTAATCCTTCTTTATCGAGGTAATCGAAGATGCGTTTAACATTTTCATCAATAGAGGCAATCATTGTTGCATAGCCGGCAATTTCTTCAAGTCTTTGGGTTCCCTGACCAGTTATCGAATCAGGTGCTTTTTCCATAAACTTTTTAAACCATTCTTTATTCCTCGGTACGGTTGGACGGTGCGGTGCATAATAATGCAGGTTCACAAAAAAAGATTCATCCTTATTCCGGTCTATAAAATCAATCGCCTCATTGGTTAACCTGTCAGTCAACCACTCATCCCCTTCTTTATCTTCTATAAATGGATTTTTAAATGGAGCTTTGTAGCCGCCACTTTCCGATTTGTATCCTTTTTCGTAGCCACGAGCCGGGTCGCCCCACCAGGTTCCTCCCACATTTTCGTGAAACCCACGGCCTTTGGGATAATATTGCTGGTACTCTTTTTTATGTGTCGCCACCCAGGTGGTATCACCATTATCCCATTGTGTTAGTTTTTGTTTTAAAGGAAACTCCTTTTCTGCTTCCGGGTTTGGCCCCACAATATGCCATTTCCCCAAATGAATTAATTTATAGCCCGCCTTATTTAATGGCTCGGCATAAACAGGGTGCTCGTGGCCGATAGTCCAGCGCGAAAAAATATTTTGCTGATTGTCACCATGCTCCAATACCGGAACCGTATACACCCCGGTGCGGAACGATTGACGCCCCGTAAGCAAGGCAGTTCTCGATGGCGAACAAGTTGGATACATGTAAGCATCGGTAAATACCAGGCTTTCATCAGCCAGCTTATCGAGGTTGGGAGTTTCAAACCATTGGCTTCCCATAAATCCAACATCCTGCCAACCCAGGTCGTCGGCCATTATGAAAATGATGTTGGGCTTATTTTCTTCTTCTGAACAAGAAAGAATTGCACAGAAACAAAAAGCAATGCATAAGTTCTTAATCAATATTTTCATCAAAATATATTTTAGTTTAGTCTTTAATTCAGCTCGTTTTTGACTCTCCCTCTTCTCCCTCTCTACACATAGAGAGGGACGATTGTAACGTAGTTGCAATCAGGGTGAGTTAACTTATTTAATGTTATGTATTTTCATCACCAAGAATATATTCATACCCTTTTGTGCAACATTTTCCTTCCTACTTTCATCACTAAGTTTTAGTTGATGAAATCTTTAATTAGAGCGATGGTAATATGCCAAAACAATCAATCTAGCGATTCGATGTGGTTTCTGCATCGCCATACCAATACATTCCTACGGCGTATTCCATATCACAGTCTGTCCAACTCCAAACCTCCATATCAAGTTTAATTGATTTTTCAAAAGGCATAACATCGAGTGCTCTTGAACGCGTTTCGGTGCTGTATCCTTTCGTATTCCGTTCATCAGTATTTGTTTTTCTGTTTAACTTATTATACACATAGCTGTATGGCTGTGCATGAAACGGATGCTCGTAAAAGTCAGTACTTTTACCTCCCCATGAATACCCATAATAATCTTCTGTACCGGTTCCAAAAATCGATGGAAAATCTTCGCTATCCACCCAAATTTTTTCATCGCCTTCGCCCCACCATTTTTCAACAGGATTGTAAATGGTTAGTGCATCGCCAACGTACACACCGCGGCCACTTGTTTCAATATAATTCCAGTCGGAGTAAGGACGAGTTGGAACAGGATTTTGCAAACGGAAACCCGCATGGAAATACATCGAACGCTCGTCCCATTCCCAATCGCCAACTATGGCCTCCATTTCAAAATCGATGGAGTTTTCGCTTAAGTTTACAATGGAAATTGAACCGCTCTCTTGATAGGGCATCGTCCATCGGCACGACATGGTTCCATCTTCGGCCACCGTGCGGTACCACCCTTGATACGGATTTAGGCCAACACCACAACCAAAAAATTCGCTTATGGGACAGTACACTGTTTGTTTACCATCGAAATTCATTTTTACCACAACCGAGCGCATTAACAGCGAATCTTCATAATTCCCCAGTTTTAAAGAGAAATTGCGAATGGCAGCTGTGCCTTTTGGCAACTGAACGGACTTTTCTTCATTCTTATCCAATTTTGAATTCAGACTAATTTTTTCGCCAATTTTTGTGCCTACTGCCGACAATAAGGATTCGCCAACCTCGGCTGTTTGAGTCTTTGCAGCCTCGAAGTCTTCCATAGTAAATGTTTTAATAGCTGTACCTTCCGGATATTCGCGGTAAGTAAACTGGTAAAAAAACGGACGTTCAATTACCGTTACCTTACAACTTTGAGCATAAGGAATAGGAAAAAAAGATACTGCAGAACGCAAAGATTTATGCGCTAAGGGAAAGGGAATCAATCCGGTTCCATTAAAAATCCCCAACATATTTCCTTCCAAAACCGGTTCAGGAGAACCATCAAGATAAATCTTAATTATATTTTCGGTATCCGGGTTATTCGCATTCCGGAAAGGCATCCAGGTACGAACAATTGCCCCGGGGCCTTCGTGTTCCATTAAAACCCATTCTTTTTGCCCGTTAACTTCTTCAATACGAATGAAGTTACTGTCGTTTTCGTTCGAATTAAAATCTTTATTAATGAACCATCCAACAGAATCCTCAGGACTAACAGATGCCCTGTTATAACTACTTTGTTGCTTTAAACGGAAGTTGCTTTCCGGAAAACGTGCAACTTCATCGCGGTCGACCATTTCATTTAAAAGCGATTCGATACTAACTTCTTTTGGTGACTGAGAACATGAAGTTAGAATTGCCAATACAATAAAAAACAGGCCTAAATTTGTCGTTCCTTTTTTTATAAAATCCATCATTATATAGTTATTTATTGTTTGCATTTAATTTACGATAAGCACTAAGCAGTTCTTTCATCTCCTTCACCTTTTCAGGAAATTCATTATAAAGGTTTGTTGTTTGCGATGGGTCTTTTTTAAGGTTATAAAGTTGCGCAGGCGGAGCATCTTCTTTTATTTTACCATTTTCAATGTCGCTGTTTTCTTCTCCGGCAAAGGAAATTGCTGCCGGCCCACCAAACGCATGGGCTCCGTGTTTTCCTGATGTAAAACCGCCCCCTCCTTGCGCTCCAATATATAGCCAATTGTCTTTACGAATAGCAAGGTGGGATTTACGTTGAGCCGCTAAAAGCACTTCGGTTCGGATTTGTTTGTTGGTTTTTCCGGTAATGGCTGGCAACATGTTTTTGCTGTCCTGAGCCTGGCCGTCCTTAATATTTTCACCCGTAAGTGCCGCTAAAGTGGCCAGCATATCCACATTGCAAATTAACTGCTCCGAAACTGTACCTCCTTTAATCTTCTCCGGCCAATGTGCAATAAAAGGAATTCGGTGTCCGCCTTCCCAGGCATCAAACTTAAAGCCCAATAAATCAGCATTCATTCGATGTCCTTCTCCCCAGGCTTCTTGACCTGTGGCGTTAAACATTCCTCCGTTGTCGCTGGTGAAAATCACCAAAGTATTTTCTGCTACGCCCATCTCTTCCAGCGTTTGCATTACTTCGCCCACAATCCAATCCAATTCATGAACAAAATCGCCATAAATTCCGCACTTACTGCTTCCAACAAACTGAGGAGCAGGCGTAAACGGATGGTGAATATTAGTGGTGGCATAATACAAAAAGAAAGGTTTCTCATTTTGGGCTTTCATCCAACCAAGTGCTTTTTCTTTCAGATGAGTTCCAACTTGCTCATCCACATATAACTCGTGTGCTTTATCAGCGCCTCCAATGTCGTCGAGCTTCATTTTCTCGAAAACGACTGCCGTTTTGGCTTTTTTACCATACACAAAAGGGTCATCTTCTGCATAACCAACCACATCGTGGTTTTCAACATAAACAAAAGGAGGATGACTGTTTACCACAGGGACCCCATAATAATAATCGAAGCCCAATTCGTTAGGCCCCGGAGTCAATGGTTTATTCCAATCAACGGGTTCTGTTGTTCCAAAACCAAGGTGCCATTTTCCTACGCAGGCTGTTGCATAGCCTGCTTTTTTTAGTACCGAGGCAATCGTTTCTTTTTGTGTATCGATTATCAATTTATTTTTAAGGAAAACAGGATTATTTAAGTTTCCATGGCGTACCGGGTATTCGCCGGTAAGTAGAGCGTAACGCGAAGGGCTGCACACTGCTGATGCAGAATGCGCATCGGTGAACATTCTACCCTCTTTGGCCAGTTTATCGATGTTTGGAGTTTTTAGTTTCGTGGCTCCATAACAGCCCAAGTCGCCGTACCCAAGGTCATCGGCATTAATCAACACGATATTGGGTAATTGTTGTTTTGTTTTTATATCCCCAGCCAGCACGCTTTGACTAAAGACTATTATAATCCCAAAAGCTAAAAGGATTGTTCTAAAATTGAAATTTAGTTTATTCATTTTTATTTATTATTCTTTACCAACTGAATTGCCTTCTCAGCAAAACGTTCACCCATTACTTTATAACCATCCACACTCATGTGTAAATCATTATGAATTTCTACTCCTTTGTTATTCAAGCCATCGTTTAAATCGTCGGTGTTTATCCATTCAAAACGAGCATTCGATTCGGCTACTTTTACCTGAATATCTCTTATCATCGTCCAGTGCTGGTACTTCTCATTCAACATATCGTAATCACTTAAACGGCCAATTACAAAGTTTATGTCATTGCGTTTCAAATCGGTGCTTAATTGCTTGTATAGTCCCAGCAAACTGGCTTCGTACACTTCACCATGTTTTTCTTTGGCATCGCGTTCTCCCTGCATCCAAATAAAAGTTACTGTTGCAATTCTCTCCTTTTCAATGGCCGGAAAAACTTTTACCATCAAGGAATCATACAAATCGGGATTGGCTTGTGGTTCAACTCCTTCCTTGGGTTTCCAATCGCGGTACCAGCGACGTATTGGTTGGCCACCCAATGCATCCTTTACTACAATGCAATTTTCTGCTCCAAGTTCAGCTTCAATGACTGGAGTAAAAGTATCGTCGGGATTTAAACGGGCCATATTCGATTGACCGGAAAGTATAAACAGATGTTTGCCTGGCTGCTTTGGTGCACATGAGGCAAGTACCGTTATTAATAAAATATTTAAAACAAATAACTTAAAATTCATTGAACGTTTCTTTAAATAATTCGGAATTAATTTATTTCTTATTTGCCCGATAATGCGGACTTCCCTTCAGCCACTCATAACTTTTGTATTGATACTCGTCTTTGTCGCCTTCTCCTTTTTTAAGATTCTCCCATGTAGGTGGCATGCTGGATTGGTCCAGTTCTTTCCATCGCGTTAGCATTTCCTGTACACGTTTCGGTTGACTTTCGGCTAAATCGGTGGTTTCCGCAAGGTCTTCTTTCAAATTAAACAGTTGCACTTTTTCTTTTTGAACAATTAGTTTATAATCACCCATGCGTAGTACTCCGCTTTGCTCCTTGTAATTTCTTCCAATACGCCAAAAAAGCTCTTCGTGTGGAGCACTTTTCGATTGACCTGTAATATATGGAGCGATATCAGCACCATCCAAATTTGTTTTTGACAAGTCGCCACCGGCAATAGCCACCGATGTTGCACCAATATCCAGGGTAGTAATGGGGGCATCTAAAACAGTTCCGGATTCAATATGCCCCGGCCAGTTCACGACAAAAGGAACGCGAAGGCCACCCTCGTAACTACTCCATTTGGCTCCACGCAGCGGACGATTATCGCTGGTGCGTTTCATTCCGCCGTTATCGCTTAAAAACCACACAATTGTATTTTCTGCAAGACTCAGGCGCTTGAGTGTTTCCATCAACTCTCCCACCCCTTTGTCAAATTCATAAGTCATTGCTGCATAGATGGAACGAATCTCAGGTTTTACCCCGGGAATTTCGGTCATATCTTCAGGCGAAAACATAGCAATAGTTTCTTCCGGAGCTTCCATATATTCGTGTGGCGCATTGTACGACATAAACAGAAAAAACGGATTATCCTTATTTTCTTCTATAAAATTAACTCCTAAATCGGTTAATTCGTGGGTTAAATATTGACCCCATTCTATGGGTTCGTAGTTGTGTATCATGGGCATGGTATGGTGCATATCGCGCATACCCCATGGTTTGGGAGTATCGGTATATTTCCCATTGTACGATGGGTGGTCTATGGGGAAATACAGGTGGCCACCACTAAGAAATCCATACCAATGGTCGTAACCCATTTGGTTGGGATGCTGGTGTGGAGCCGTACCCATATGCCATTTGCCAACACCACCGGTAACATAACCTTGCTCTTGCATATAAGCAGCAATGGTTTTTACGGTTGAAGGAAGTCCTTGTTTTTCATCCAATGGGGCGCCGGGGTTACCATACCAACCAAAAGTAGATTGCATACGTCCGGTAATAAATCCGGCACGCGAGGGGCCGCACATGGGACCGCTTACATAACCTGATGAAAATATGGCTCCGCTTTCAGCCAGCTTATCGATATGTGGTGTTGGAATATCTTTACAACCATTGTAGCCTACATCGGCAAATCCCAAATCGTCGGCCATTATAATTACAATGTTAGGCTTTGCCTGCACCGGAGAATCAGTGCTGTTACAAGCGTAAAAAAAGAGGAAGATAACGCTATAGAACAGCATTAATAATGGTTTACGTTTAGGACTCATTGCTTTCCAATTAAGCGGTTTATTTATTTTCTGGTATATTTTTAAACGGAGGTACACGTTGCTCGCTTCCAACCAGATTAACATCACCAAGTTCAGCTTTAATCCTTTCAGCTTCCTGCAATAATTCCATGACTATCTCGGGGTATTTATCTGAAATATCGGTCAGTTCCCCCATATCGTTGTCTAAATTAAACAAAAGTGGGCGTGCCAATGCTTCTAAGCCCTTACAAGAGATATTTTTCAGGTTTTTTCCTTTGAAAGGATTAGCATTACCTTTCTGCGACCAAAATGGCTGGTCATTCAAGGTACGTGGCAAGTGTAATTTCCAAGGCCCTTTTCTTACAGCCTGCAAGTTCATTCCGTTATAATAATAGAAATATTCCTGCGTCGGTTCTCCTTCTCCTAATCTAAGGATTGGAAAAATATCGGCACCATCATAAATGCGGTCTTTGGGCATTTGGGCACCGGCTAAAGCTGCAATAGTCGGGAATAAATCCATTGAAGAAAGCATTGTGTTGCAATCTCCTTCAGCAATTTTACCAGGCCAACGAAAGATGGCAGGAATACGGAAACCGCCTTCCATTGTACAGTATTTACCTCCATTAAGCGGTCCGGCAGAACCTCCAAAATGACAAACTGCTGGGCCATTATCCGAAAGGAAAATAACCATCGTATTTTCTGCCAGATTCAACTCATCCAAAGCTTGAATAACCTGTCCAACATAAAAATCCAACTCTTGCACATAATCGCCATACAAACTGCCTTTAGATGTCCCTTTAAATTCGTCGCTTGGCAAAATGGGAGAATGTACCGCATTGTGCGCCAAATAAAGAAAGAAAGGCTCCTCTTTCTTTTCGGTCATAAACTGTATGGCACGTTTGGTGTATTTACTCATTAGTGTTTCAAAAACCACATTTTCCTCTACCACTTTTTTATCATCGTACAAGCAGTGATATTGAGGTGCTGTTTTAACCCAATTCGATTCGATGCCAAAAAATTCGTCGAAACCTCTATCGGTGGGATGAAAACCATCTTCGAGCCCCAGGTGCCATTTTCCGATGCACATGGTTGCATAATCTTGCTCTTTCAGCAAGCTGGCAATGGTCATCTCATCGGGATGCAAGCCTTTAAACTCGTATTCTAAGGTTTTACTTTGTGTACCCGGAAAGCCCGGTTGTCCACAGCGCATCGGGTAACGGCCTGTCATTAAAGAAGCTCTCGACGGCCCACATACCGGCGCAGCTACATGAAAGTCAGTACATCGTAAACCTTCATCTGCTAATTTATCCAGTGCCGGAGTTTTCACATCTTGAGCCCCGTAACAGCTTAAATCGCCATACCCCATATCATCGACGAAAATGAGTAGAATGTTTGGATTTTCAGGTTCCGTGTTTTTGGGTGAATTACAAGCACTAAAAACCAGAATTATTAAGGTAATAAGTAAACTAGATTTGAAGTTCATATTTTTAGGATTAATATTGTCGTTAATTTTCTACTCTAGGGTAATAATACATTTGCGTATTTAATACAATTTAAAATTAGCACCAGACTTCAGTCTGGTGAAACAGTTATTTGTTTTTATTTTATAGCCGGGTTAACCCGGCTTCTAACTTTTAATCATCGTAAAATCCGTAACTCCGTTTCCATTCCTGATACTCCTCTTCGAAACTGGTTTTCTTATTGTGCATTTCCAGATTACGAATATATTTTTTTACAATATCCAACTGAGATGAGCTTACGGGAAATGCGCCATAAACGCGCTGCCACGAAAATTTACCTCCTACTAAACCATGTTGATTCACCCAATGAGAAGAGAAACCTTTCATTTTCTGAACATAAGCAGACAAGCATAAATTTGCAGGTAAGTCGGCCAATAAGTGAATGTGTTCAGGTTGAATATTAATTGACAATACAGGAGTATTTAATTCAACCGATTTTTCAAGAAAATAATCTTTCAACTGAATCTTTTTATTCCCCTGAAGAACGCGAACTCTTTCTTTGGTCGACCACGTAATGTGCAAGTAATTTCGAACAAAGGAATGTAACATTTTTCTCTCTTTTAAAGTCGGCTTTAAGCCGACTACAGGTTATTTATTTATTCTCTAACACCAGACTAAAGTCTGGTGCTATTTTTCTCTAAGATACGCATCTCATTAAGTTCGGCTTCAAACCCATTCAATACCTCAGCATATTTTGAATCGAGTGCCAAATCGTTCAGTTCTTATGGATCGGCCTGTATATCAAACAAGCTGGGTCGTTGACGTTCGTCTATCGTTTCTATTCCATACCCAACTGCTGTTTTAGCTGACTAACTTTATCGTCGGCTGGATTTTGAATATGAAGTTTATAATCTTTTGCATATAAAGTAGATAGTTGTGAATAAGTATCTACTAACTGATTGTACTTTACCCACGCAGCATCGTATTCCTTAATCCAATGCTTTTGGGCATCCACATCTTTTTTAGCTTCGGCATCGGCCAAATAAACCAGGCTTCTGTAAATTTCGTAAAGATGTAACCCGTATTTGCATGAACTTATGGCATGTTCCTCTGTGACCTTATCTGGCCATGTAATTTCTTCTGCCAATTCCACCATCTCATTCCAAAGCCCAACCGACTCATCTTTTTGAGATAAATTACGTTGTTGTTTTACCGTGTCTGTGTTAAATGCAGGGCGCGGCCATCCTATTCCCTGATCGCGTGTCCACCATGGATTCATGTCATGATAAGTCGTATTTCTTCCTCGAACCACTGCCTTTGCCGAAAGCAAACACAGCTTTCTAAAATTCGCGGCATCGTCGGAAGAAAGTTGAAGTTTTTCTGTCGCATATTGCATAAAAACGACTTCTTCGCTTTGTGTTGGATCTTTTGCCCATTGCGCCATTACCCAGGCGTTAAGTTCACACCACAGTTCATTTTTCAAGTATGGTCCTGACCATCCGCCACCGCGCGACCAGGTCCAAACACCTGCATATAACTCCGGACGTTTTTCGGTAAATTCGCGTAAACTGTTAATCTTTTCTTCCGGTAAACCGGCATGCTCTTCAAAGCCTTCAATTACACCATTGGCAATATAATTTGGGTAGGCACCTTTGCCTTCGTATTCGCGGGCACACTGTACCTCTATAATTTGCTTATGACGACCTTGCCCAATAACTTTACTAAAGGGATTGGCACGATGAAAATCGCCTTCACAATGTTTTATACTAATGGTTAAATTCTCATGCGGTTCAACACCATCGTTTACTGCCTGATAAGCGGCAGAGTCCACATCAAAAGCAAGCCAGGTCCTGAATATTAAGTCCTTATCTCGTTTTTCACAAATTTCTTCCCTTAAAATATTCATCAAAGGAATAATGGTTTTTTCGGGACTCTTCTTGTTTTTAATGCTTCCTTTATGGTAAGGTGCATCGTGCAAATAGGTTTCTCCAATGCGAACTACAAGCCCTGAAAGATCGGGAAATTGAGTAAAAATTTCGTCAATCTGAGCCCGAAGGAATTTTATGGTTAAGGAATCCTGAGGATTGCCAAAGGTATCTTCAATGTTGTACTTTTCTATTAATCGTTTTGGAAATAAAATAAGATCCGACATAGCATAAATATCCAATCCTTCCGCCTTACACGCCTCGTGCATGTCATGAATTTGTTTTGCTTTGTCATCTACCCAGGCACGCTCGTCACTTCCAACGGGAAGAATATCTGGATCAACCGACTCCCAGTTAATGGCTAAAGCAGGCGATTCGAATAAAAAATACACCTTACCATTGTAGCCCATTTCTTTTACAACAGCCGGATTATTAAACTCAGTTTTATAAGGTTCTTCGCCTGGATTGTGATGAACCATATCCAAAATTAAAGGAGACTTCTCATTCTTTTGCTGTACTGAATTACATGCCATGAATGAAACAAATAAAATCAACATTAAGACTGATTTAATCAGGAAATTCAATTTATTCATACTATTTAAATTATTTAAAAAGTTGAAAATACATCTTTTTTTTATTCCTGAGGCTTTGCCCCTTCTCAACGTTAATTATTCTGCTCTCTTTGTAATATTATTTCTCTTCAACAGGAATCAAGTTATTGGGCGTAAAATAAGGTTCATCGCCAAGAGCACGTGCATTTTCACCACGTTTGCCATAATCGCCAATATCCTTTTTAGCCCATTCCAAAAGTTGGGTTAATTCGGCAACAACTTCAGGATTTTGTTCTGCCACATCGGTAGTTTCAGCTATATCGTTTTCCAGATCATACAGCATATATTTTGAAAACTGCACGCGATCTTCCGGAGCAATATGGATTGGCCATTTTCGGAATGCAATAGAATTGGAATTGGGGTTATGTGGTAAATGCAATTTCCATTTTCCCTTGCGTACTGCGCGCAAATCCTGGTGCTGGTAATAAAAATACGGACGTTCTATTGTCGTCGATTTTCCCTTAATAATGCCAGAAATATCCAAACCATCAATTACCCTATCGCTTGGTATTTCTGCACCAGCAATATTCGCAAGAGTCGGGAGCAAGTCGATGGTGGCAGTTACCTGGTCAGATGTTTCTCCGGCAGGTACTTTTCCCGGAGCTCGAATAACAAAGGGAACACGTAAGCCTCCGTCCCAGGCTGAGGTTTTTGCCCCTCGCAGCGGTTCGGCATGACCACCATGTTCTTTTTTTATCCACCACGGACCATTGTCGCTGGTAAAAATTACATAGGTATTTTCATCCAGCCCTTTTTCTTTTAAAGTGGTCATAATGCGTCCCACATTGTAATCTATTTCTTCAATAACATCGCCATACATTCCCCCTTCCGACTTTCCTTTAAATTCATCGGAAACGGCCAGTTTGGTATGCGGCATGGTATGAGCCAGATAAATGAAAAAGGGTTGTTCCTGATTCTTTTCAATAAAACCAATTGCCTCATCGGTATACCTACGAGTTAATGTCGACATATCCGCATTCAGTTCAACCACTTCTTTATTCCGAATAAGGTGAACTCTGTTATCGTTGCTGGTTGGTGTAAAAAACGAGTAATCAAATCCCTGATGGACAGGAAGGAGATCGGGGTTAAACTTTTCGGGATTATGCCCCGCCAGATCCCATTTGCCAATCATACAGGTTGAATATCCTGCTGGTTTTAACACTTCGGCAATGGTTACTTCGCTCAGCGATAATTTTGGGTGAGGAGCTTCACCATTGTCGTTACGTGCGTTTCGCAAGGGATAACAACCGGTCATTAAAGCAGCCCTGGATGGACCACAAACCGTTTGTGCATAAAAACTGGTAAACCGCATTCCCTCAGAGGCCATAAGATCGATGTTTGGCGTTTTAATGTTTGGCGAACCAAAACAACCTAAATCCTGATAGCCCTGATCATCGGTAAAGATGATTATGAAATTTGGTTTCTTATCTTGCTTTTTGAAATTACATGAACTCAACAAGAATACACATACTACAATAATTATTAGTCTCATTTTATAATTTTATTTTTTCGGTTTCTGATGAATAAATAGTTTTACCCTTCATTTTTTTGGTTCCAACTCCGTCAAGCGAAAAGCTTTCCAATTCTAATTGTCCGTGAAGTACAGTTAAGCTGGCTTCTTTATTTTTCACTTCGCAGGTTCCCCAGCTGTAGCCATTGCTCCAAAAGTAGGTGCCTGGCTTAGAGGTAAAGCGCATCGATTTATCAACACCGGAATAGTGGAAGCCTGTTTCGGCCAAAACACCTCCCCAGGCCATCATACTGCGGGCATAATGATGACCAAATTCTGCTTCATTATAGGGATTTCGTTTTTTACCATCGTAACGGTCGCGAATATCCTGAATGGTCTTTAAGCCTTCTTTTTCCTGGCCTTCATACAGCATACTAACAGCAGCAGTATGCTCAAAACCCGTCATAACTTCAGTAAAATACGGGAAGGGTTGTTTGGGTCTTTCTTTTGGGTAGTCGGCCATTAACAAAGCCGACTCCTCATCCATAGCATAAGAACGCATAAAGTTCGGATGCTTCAGTAAATCGTCTCTGTAATTATATTTTAAAATGGATTCGTTGGTTTTTACAACGTTTTCTTCTTTAGCCAGGTAACCTAAATCGAGAATATGAGCCATTACCTGCCCAACCAGTTGGTCGACTAAACATCCCTCTCCCAACTGGTATTGCGGATCGTCAGGCACCAGTCTTCTTTTAACACGAATCAGGCCATCAGCAATGCTATCCAAGTGCATTGGTGGTACAATCTCCTGAATATAATACTCTCCGTTGAACAAATTTTCGTCCAAATATGCAGAGCCTTGCTCATAAAGATTACGGCAGGTTTTAGCAAAGTCTTTTTCGCCTAAATACAAGGCCATTTCTTCAGTAGCTCTTAAGGCCCCCAGGTACCAGAAGCTCATTTGCGGGTTCGGACC
Organism: Draconibacterium sp.; assembly: GCA_041583785.1. GTDB lineage: Bacteria > Bacteroidota > Bacteroidia > Bacteroidales > Prolixibacteraceae > Draconibacterium. The sequence goes on from JBFHFE010000018.1 coordinate 25,164, forward strand.
ATAATATTCCACATCCATTGTGTTGTGCTGGCTACCTTCCATCACACCATCTTTGTCGGGGTCCCATCCCTTTGGGATCCAACAGAACTCCAGTGCTTTTTTTACATTTTCCCAGTTCTTTTTCAAAAACGCATCATCACCCGAAAGCTGCCACTCCCGGTAGTATTTCATAATGCAGCCCATCTGTCCGTCGGCTGCTGCCAAACCAAAACTTGTGCCTTTTGTTTTTAAGGGTAAATGAATACGGTAGTTCATCATTCCCCGGTCATCCATAGCATATTCAAATTCTACTTCACGCATATTTTGGGCAACCTCTCCAAACAAAAAAGGAATGGTCTGTTCGTAGTTCCAAACATGTGTACATGTACCTGTTCCACTTCCATCATTGTCTTTAATGCCTTCCCAGCCATGATAGTAGCCGAATTTTGTTTTAAAAGCCAGCTGAGTGCGAAAGTGCGCCAGGTTAAACAAGGCGGCTTCTTTTATAACAAAAGGAATATCGCTATGGATAAAAGACTCCACAAACACCTTTGTTTTGTTTTCTAGTTCCGGAACTCTGGCCACAGTTTTTTGTGCAACATCCCAGGAATCTTCAAATTGAGTGGCATAGTAGTTCCCCACATTTTCTTTACTATTGAAGGCATCTCGATTTGGAAAAATCCAGGTGATAAAGAAGCGAATATCTTTCTCCTCCTTAGGAGCCAACGTAGTTTTTACTGCCAATGAGCCCATATTACTTTTTTGCTCTGAAGTCCGCTCTTCCAGCAGACCATCGTCGGTATAGTCATCCCAAAATTCTAAAGTACTGTTTCCCCAGTCTCCGGGTTTCCAGCAAGTGCGGTAAGAAATTTCCCCTTGGCTATTTGTTGTTAAGCTAAAAGTCCCCCATTGCGTACTTTCCTTGTCTATCTCCTCGTTAGCCGTATAATGAATGCCTTTCAAACCATTCTCCTCCTTATAGGTGTTCGTATTCACAAAGGCTTTTCCTTCCTTTCCGTCGAAACCAATAAAATTGGGGATATTACCGGCTATAGAAATAGTAATTGGCTTGTTGCTTGTATTTTTAACCTTATAACTTAATACCGCTAGCGGAAGACTACTATCGTCAACATTGCCGGGAATTAAGGGATTAAAAGCACCAACAGTTACTTCCACTGGTAACTCACTATCTTTCAGTACTACCTGCCCAAACGGATAGGCCGTTTGAAATGTCGCTTCAGCAAATCGGGGTAATCCATGGTTGGGTGCGGTAGCCCCATAGTAGCCTTCTCGTATAAATTCAGGTAACGGACCTTCTAATAAAAGTACTTGAGCCTCTTTATCTTCTTCTTTCAGATAAATGGAGAAAAATGGAGCACGATTTATTACTGCCACGCCTGCATACTTCGGATTATAACCTTTTGCGGGGCGGCTCATTATTTCCCAGTCGCATATGGCACCGTATCCGGTTAACGAAACGGTTCCTGTTCCAATTCCTCCAACCGGCATTTTAATTTTTTGAATATGCTCCTTGTCGTAAGTTTTCAGAACCGGCCAATCTGCGTTCTGTGCTATTAAAAAGCTATATGTTAACAAAAAAAGTAGTAATGTTGTTATTTGTTTCATAGTATAGTTTGTTACTTTTTTGAATACACTTTTAAGTATTTATCGTTTTATAAGTTTTACAACCTGACTTTCAGAAGCAGAGCCGAGACGCATTATATAGATACCCGACTTAAGGTCGTGAGTTGCAATTTTTGTATTCTCATCAACTTCTGTTTCCAGCATTAAAACTCCCTGTTGGTCATAAAGACAAATCGTACAAGGATTGCTTACTTCTACCGTTAGATAATCTTCAAACAAAGAGGGATAAACACTATTCTTTTGGGTGTTACAAATGAGCTCTACCTGTGTTACTTCGTCAGGTCGTCCATCCGGAAAGTAAAGTTCAATTATAAGGTTAATCTCTGCAATTGCAGCCTTGGCTTCATCTGTATCGTAATCATTCCACCAGTATTTATAAAATCCCTCTTGATAAGACCAGATGTTAGTTCCTGAATAACTGTTGATTTTAGACTCGGAGAAATGTTGTAATCCAAAAGTTCTAAATTCGGCATTGGTCATCGGAACAATGGTTTTATAATATTGTAACTGGTCGTATATTTCTACCGATTTTTGTATTGAATTATCTGCATTTATAGAAGATTCAAGAGCATCAAAACTAACAGGGTGCACACCCCAAAAATGAATTAGTGGTCTCAAATCTACTCCCGCTGCTTTCGACATTCTTAGCATTCTGCTATCTGTGGGATCTGAATTGATCGCATAGGTTATTCCATTTTCAGCATCCTCACCTACCTGGGTATAAAAATCTTCCAATGCTTCCCAGCCCAAAAGTCTGGTTATCTCGGCATACTTACCGTAGCCCCGATGTTGGTAGGCTCCTTCTCGCCCTCCGTTGATATTGCGCATAGGGTTGTCATTTCTGAAGTTTTCCGTAATCATCCAGGTAATAGCAGCATCGTCTATTGTCATGTTGAACTGAGGAGAAAAGGACTCCTGAAATCCCTGATCCAGACTAACATCAAATTTTTTATTTTGAACAGCAACCCATAAATAATTAATGTAAGACTCTATTTCTCCCGAAAATTTAGGAATCTTTTCCGCATGTCCCAATTCATGAAAAACAACATATAAATTGCTTTTATTGTAACGGGGGCCTTGCAGAAATGGATGCCCTGTATAATTCCCGGCAGTATGGGTGCTGTATGGATTGTAGGCGTGGTTCGATTGTGGGTAACCCGGGTAATTTGCACTTCCACGTATAATTACATCAACCTGTGCGTACAATACAGTTTTGGCTCTGATTAAGGGACGTCCGTGTAACTCTGAAACGGCATCCATCGATTGATCCCAATCGTCCATTAAACTTTCCGGATCGTCCATATTATAAATCCAGGCTGTTGGAACCTGCATCATAAATTTTTCGGTTTCAAAGTCGGCCCATGGTGCCGGATTTAAACGTTCCTTGTTTTGCCAATCTGAAAGCGATGTTTTATTCGTTTCCGTTTGCGAATAAAAAGGCGAGCGAACCACGTTTTTAATTGTAATATCCACAATACCAAAATCTTTTTCATAAGGAATATTGACATAAATACCTCCACCAAGAGGATTGGCAATTATCATTACAGTCGAATCGATCTCATAAAGTTTAGTGACGCGATCCATACGTTTTATTGTTGACTTGGAACTTAAATCCCAGGTATGTGCTCCTACTAGCAAACTTGCACCTGTTCCTACTAATGATGAAGGAACAGTAACTATGGCAACACTCCCCGGAGCCAGATAGCATCCTGTTGGTCTTCGGGCATCTTCCGTTACATAATTAGGTTGTGAGCCCCAAACAGGAGTGTGTGTTCCATTTACCTGAACAGTAAAACTTGTATCGGGATTTAAAGGAGCATCAACCGCACCAGGAAAAAAAGAAGAGGTTCTGAACTTTACATTTTCAAAAAGTGTAGTGTATTTGTTTAGATTATCTCCTGAATAAGCATAATCAACAAGGCCTTGTTGCAGTTTTAACATCACATTCTCAAGTTCATAACCACTTGCAGTTCTTGAATAACCTCCTACTGTTGTAGTTCTACTTGTAAATAAACCACCATATTTAGCTTCGTATTCTGCAACCAGTTCAAAAGCCGCTGCAATACAAGAAGTATCACTAGCTAAAACGGCCATATATTCTTCTAATGTTGCTTGTTTACTGTTTAATTTATAGGCTGACAAAATAGCGGTACTGGCTATATGTGCTTTTAAACTATTTATTGTTTCAATAAATTCAGAAACTCCAGTCTCTATTGAAAGCACCATATTCTCATTGTTGCACTCCGTTTCTGTATTCAATGCCAAATGAGTTTGCCCTTTTTTTTCTTCGATATTGAAGAATTGATCCTGAGCCAAAGTATTCAGGTTCAGTAAAACTCCAAGCAATATAATTAGTCTCATGTTATAATTTTATTTCTAATATCTCTGATGAATGAACTGTTTCACCCTTCAACTTTTTAGTACCAACACCATCCAGCGAAAAACTATCCAATTCGATTTCACCCGAAAGTACAGTAAGTATGGCTTCCTTATCTTTCACTTCGCAGGTTCCCCAACTGTAGCCGTTACTCCAAAAATAAGTTCCTGGCACCGAAGTAAAACTCATGGATTTATCCACTGCTGAATAATGAAATTTAGATGTGGCCAAAACACCTGCCCAGGCAATCATACTTCGCGCATAATGATGTCCGGCTTCTGCTTCGTTAAAGGGGCTTCGTTTTTTGCCGTCGTAACGTTCGCGAATGTTTCGAATACATTTTAAGCCATCCTCGGTTTGACCTTCCTGTAACATTCCAATGGCTGCGGTATATTCAAAACCTGTCATTACTTCAGAATAATACGGAAATGGTTTTGCTGGTCGTTCGCCCGGATAGGCAGCCATGATTAAAGCTGACTCATCGCCCAGGGCATACGAACGATGGAAGTTAGCATGGGTATACATTTTTTCCACGTAATTGTATTTCATTATGGACTTCAGCGTTTGCTTAATATTCGCCTCTTTTCCCAAATACCCCAAACCTACTACATGGGCAAATTGCTGGCCAATTAGCTGGTCGACCAAAACACCTTTTCCCAGCTGAAAATCGGGAGAAGTGAAGTCAATTTCATTTTTACTACTTGCGGCACCAATTAGCGATGGAGCCACATTATCGGCCGACATGGGTGGTTGAATATGCTGTTCGTAATATTCACCATTAAACAGGTTTGCATCCATCCATTCCGAACCTTGTTCGAACAATTCAGTACAAGTTAAGGCAAACTTTTTATCGCCTAAGTAAGTTGCCATTTCTGCCGAGGCTTTTAGTGCGCCCAGGTACCAAAAGCCCATTTGTGGGTTGGGGCCAAAATATTCCACATCCATGGTATTGTGTTGCGAGCCTTCCATTACCCCATTCTTATCGGCGTCCCAACCTCCGGGAATCCAACAAAACTCCAGCGACTTTTTTACCATTGGCCAGTGCTTTTGCAAAAACGCATCGTCGCCCGACAATTGCCAGTCGCGATAAAATTTCATGATACATCCCATTTGACCATCGGCGGCAGCTTTTCCCCAAAGTTGGGCTGTGTCCAATGGAAGATAGGCTCTAAAACTCATCAATCCGGTTTCGTCGGTAGAATAGCCGTATTCCACATCGCGCATGGTTTTGGCCAACTCTCCAAATAAAAAGGCGGTTGTTTGTTCGTAATTCCAAACGTGCGTACACGAGCCAAAACAGCATCCACGATCATCGAAAATTCCTTCCCAGCCTAATAAGTGCCCACTATTTACACGAAATGCCAGTTGAGTGCGTAAATGTGCCAGGTTAAAAAGTGCCGACTCCTTAATTTCTGTGGGAATATCACTGTCAAGCAAAGCATTTACAAAAGTTTTCGTTTTTGTTTCCAACTCATCAAGTCGCGGTAGTGTTTTGGTAATTACATCCCACGAATCGGAATATTGAGAGGCATAGTAATTCCCCATATTTGCCGGAACATATTTCCAAAAACCGGGCTTATCCCATGTGCCTCGGTTCGGAAAATACCAGCTAATCAAAAAACGGAAATTCTTTTCTTCACCGGCTTTTAATTTCGTTTTTACAGCTAACGATCCCATTGGCGCGTTAGCCGCTTCGTTTGTCCGGGGTTCCAATATTCCATCATCGGAAAAATCATCCCAGAAATCCAATCGTTTTTTATCCCAACGGTTAGCCAGAGGTTGCCACGCCGTTCGGTAAGTGGTTTCTTCTTCATTCAAGGAAACAAAACTAAAGCTTCCCCACTGCTCACTCTCGGGATCTACACCGTCCGATGTATAGTGAATCCCTTTCAAGCCATTTTCTTCGCGAAAAGTATTTACATTTTTTATGGCTTTGCCTCGTGTTCCATCAAAACCAATAAAGTTTTGAATGGAGCCGGCAAGCGAAATGGTAATGTCTTCATCGCTAGTGTTTTTTACTTTATAATTTAAGATGCAGACTGGAATACTGCTATCGTCGATATTACCCGGAATTAGCGGATTGTATGCCCCCATTACAACCTCAACAGGAAGACTTTCATCGCTAAGATTAACCTGTCCGAATGGATAAGCAGCTTTAAAAATTGCCGTACTAAAACGGGGTAAACCATGGTTGTTTGATGTTGCTCCCCAGGCTCCTTCGAATTCGGCTTCATCGGGTAAACCTTCCAGTAAGCGGGTTTGTTTTTCGCCCTTTTTGTTTTCCACATAAATGGCAAAAAATGGCCCCTTTTGTTTTGCCGGGCCTCTGTTTTCAAGGGTAGGATTAAAGCCTTTGGCAGGGCGGTTCATAATTTCCCAATCTTCTAAAGCCCCTCGTCCGGTTAACGAAACAGTTCCGGTTCCAATACCCCCAACAGGCATTTTTATTTTTTGAATATGTTCTTGATTATAAGTTTTTAATACCGGCCAATCGGTGCTGTTTTGCTGGGCATTAGACAGTGTTGCTACACATATCACAACTACCAATATAATGAGTCTTTTTATTTTTTTCATCTTATTAAAATTGTTTGTTTCTACAGTATAAGATGCCTGCCTTTCGGCAGACAGGGAACTCGCACGATTTTAATTATTCGCCTATGTGGTAAATATTTATCATGCTCGTTTCATTTCTGATTCTGTTTAAAATGACTATTTATATAAAGCCTTACCCTTTCGCCTATCGGCACTTCCCCTCACGGAGGGGAAGCAGCTATGAACATACGTCTCTGTACATCTGAAATTTTCACAGCCATTAACTGCGAGCGTTCTCCCCTTTGTAAGGGGAGATGTCGACAGACAGAGGGGTAGAGTTTCTTCGTTATACATATTTAGAATGTTGTTTTCCTATTTTTTTCTATTCTCAAGTACTTTTTTATGAATCCATCCCAATTCAGGATAAGGCCCTATTTCTGCTCGGTATTGTTTTAAAATATCATCCAGCTCACCCACAATATCGGAGTTCTGTGTGTAAACATTAATTGTCTGATACGGATCTTCTTTTAAATTGTACAACTGAGCAGGCGGTGCATCTGCTTTAATTTTTCCATCTTCTATATCGCTATTAACCTGATGGGTTAGTTTGGTGGTAGCTGCACCTCCAAAAGAATGCGAACCGATTTCTGTGCTTTGGAACCCGCCAGAGTTCTGTGCAGGAATATAAACCCAATCCCCTTTTCGTACAATGAGATGGCTGGGACAGTTGGGTGTTATCATCAACAAATCGCGCAAGGGTTCTTTCGTCTCTCCTTTTAATTCGGCTAACTGGCTTATACCATCCGGACATTCTTCTTTACTTAAAGGTCTATCGGCAATGGCGGCAAAAGTGGCTAATAAATCAATCTGACTAATTAAGTGCTCGGATGTTCGGTTTGCAGTTATTTTTCCGGGCCATTTGGCAATCATTGGCACACGGTGCCCTCCTTCCCAGGCTCCAAATTTAAAGCCCAATAAATCACCGTTTTGTTTGTGCCCGGCTTTCCATGCATCTTGTCCACCATGGTTAAACATTCCACCATTATCGCTAGTGAAAACTACCAACGTATTTTCAGTTTCGCCCATTTCCTCCAGAGCTGCAATTACTTCTCCTACAATCCAATCGAGCTCGTGAATGAAATCGCCATAACGGCCACACTGGCTTGTGCCTTTAAACTGCGGAGCCGGAGTAAACGGATGATGAATATTTGTGGTTGCCAGGTATAAAAAGAACGGTTTATCTTCATCATTGGCATCCATTTTTTTCATCCATTCAATGGCTTTGTTTTTTAATGTGGTACCAACCTTTTCATCCTCATAAAGCAGATGTGCTTTTTCAGCACCACCAATTGCCGTATATCCTCCTTTTGCCGGCCATTTCTGCGTAACCGATTTTTGTCCTAATACAAAAGGGTCAGCCGGATCGTATCCATCTACCACATGGTTTTCAACATAAACAAATGGAGGTCCACTATTAACCATAGGAATATAATAGGCATAATCAAATCCCAATTCAAGAGGGCCTGGCTTAATGGGTTTGTTATAATCTGGTTTATCAACTCCCAAGCCCATGTGCCATTTTCCCACGCAAGCGGTGGAGTAACCGGCATCTTTTAAAACGCTGGCAATGGTAACTTGATTGGTATCAATAGATAAGGCATCAAAGCCTCCAAGCGCACCCCAAAAGTTGCGGCGTAATGGATAGGTACCGGTTAACAAACCATAGCGCGATGGAGAGCAAACCGCAGCAGCAGCATGTGCATCGGTAAACGAAACCCCGTTAGAAGCAAGGCGGTCGATATTGGGTGTGCTTACTTTTGTTGCACCGTAACAACTGAGGTCGCCATAGCCCAAATCATCGGCATTAATTAAAACAATATTGGGTAAATCGGGTTCTTTTTCGGTTGAACAACTAATAGAAAATAGTGTAAACAAAAAAGCTGTAAGTGTTAGTAATAAATTGATTGTCTTCATTGGTTTATAATTAATAACAGGATACAAGTATCAAGACACACGACAAGGTCATTTTTTATAGTTTGTGTTTAATTCTTAATCACGATAGTTTCGTTTATAATTTATGACATTCAAAACTACAAATTGCCGAAATGAAATGACAAGGTGTATGTTGCAAGCTGTTTGACAGATGTTGCAAACTTTAACACATCAGCCTTTATCACTCCTATTCTGTCAGTGCCACCGGATTTTCGACATAAGCAGCAGGTCGGTTATTGTTTTTAATGTCTTTCTGAAACTCGTTGATGTAGGAAAGAAGTTCGTCGGCAATTACTTGATTTCCCTCCAATACATTTTTTGATTCTGAAATATCATCTTCTAAATTGTACAGGGCGACTGGTGTGTTTCCATTTACATGCAACTTCCATTCGCCCGAACGCACAGCTTTTAAATTTCCATGCTGATGATAGAAAAAAGCTTCGTGCGGACTTGGTTCACCATTTACCAACACCGGCCAAATATCTTTACCGTCTATAACGCGGTCTGTAGGAATTTCAGCTCCTGCTAATACCGCAAAAGTTGGGAGCAAATCCATGGCTGTTAGTATTTCGTCATTCACTTGTCCTGCCGGAATTTTTCCGGGCCAGCGCATTACAGCCGGTTCGCGCAAGCCACCTTCATAAAAGCTTCCTTTTCGTCCACGTAAAGGTTTAGCACTTCCCGCCATCGGGCCATTGTCTGATGTGAAAACCACCAGGGTATTTTCATCAATTCCAGCTCGTTTTAATGCTTCCAGCACTTGTCCTACCGACCAGTCAATTTCGTTAATGGCATATTTGTACAGTTTATCACGGGCAGCATAATCAATGTAGCCGTCTTCTTTTTCCAGGCGGGCTTTAATTGAATCGGGCGCATTTTTTCTAAAATCGGGCGACACATAGATGGGCCGGTGCGGATCGGGATGTGGCAGATACAGAAAAAATGGATCGTCTTTATTCTCTTCAATAAATTGCACTGCACGTTCTGTGAATCTCCTTGTTAAGTAATCGCAGTCAGGATTTTCTTCAATCACTTTTTCGCCTTCCATTAAGGGTAATGGGGAGAAGTTGTGTTTTTTATTTCCATGATACGGACTAATATCGTAACTGTAAGGCAATCCAAAAAACTCATCAAATCCCTGACGAGTTGGCATAAATTGGGGTTGATCGCCCAGGTGCCACTTCCCAAACATTCCGGTTTTATAGCCTGCCGATTTTAATACTTCGGCAATGGTAATCTCATCGGGATTTAAGCCTTTGGCATCGGCATCGAGCAAAACACGCTCGCCCATGTTTACACGCGTTGGGTAAGAGCCGGTCATTAAAGCTGCGCGCGAAGGTGTACAAAGCGGAGCCCCCACATAAAAACTCGTCAGCTTAATCCCTTCTTCCGCCATCTTGTCGATATTGGGCGATTGAATGGTAGGTGAACCAAAACACCCCAAATCCTGGTAACCCTGGTCGTCGGTAAAAATGATAACGAAATTGGGTCTTTTATCACTTTCTTGTTTTTGGTAATTGCATGAACCGAATAAGAACAAACATCCCATAATAATAATTAGTCTCATTTCATTGTTTTTTTATTTATCTCTTTACACCTCATTCTGTTGTTTTAAAGAAATGATTGTTGCAACGAGAGTCATCGGTTTAAGTATTCTTTCTCTTTAGTAGCTTAATCAAATAAACAGAAGTTTGTCCACACCCTATCCCAGCCAGGAAAGCTAAGTACCCATAATCTTTAAAGACAAAATAAATTCCAAATGAGAAGGTTGTAACTAGCAAAATGATTCGTATGATTATTAAGTTCGAGTTCTTCATAAGTATAATTTATTTCTATTTTTTAATTGAACTTACAACAAACAAATGCCCGCTCCCTTGCCCTCTAATTATAAAAAAGAGATAATAAAAATATCGCCACAAACAATGGCAATAATCCTCTCTTATTCATCTATTTAAGTTCTATTTGTTCAAATTAAAAATGGTCTCGGCAAATTTTTCGCCTAAGTCAATATATCCATCGCTGTCGTAGTGCCAGGGATCGGAGTATTTATAAAATTTGGTGCTCCTGATAATGGCTGCGTTACAATCTGTTTTAGCATATTTTTCCTGCGCATATTGCACCAACTCCCCATAATCCCATACTTTTCCATCCCCATCATTTCCCGAATCCGATATTTTTCCAAGAACAATGGGTAAATCATTATTTCGAAAGGAGGCTCTCATTAAATCCATTAACCTTTTCAGATTAGCATAATACCGCGAAGCTACTTTTTCATCGTTGCCATCGCTCTCACCTTGCATCCAAATTATGCCTGCAGGAATGAGACAATCGTCTTTCCCATCGCCATTTATATCACGCGTTTCGAATGCATTTTTTATTGTTTTTAAAAAGTTCTCGTAATGATTTGCGCTTAGTTTTCCACTATAGTCGGGCTCCCAGTACCCGGGCTTTCGGTTTGCCATGGTATCGATTGATGTGCCCCCGCAAGCATATTTTATGAGTGCAATTTTTTGGTTCGGATACAAGTCCTGCAATTTCAAGGCAAAAGATAATTCCACACCAAATTTAGTGGAATAAACATTTGTATTGCCATCTGATTTAAAACCAGCACCATGACCTGGCTTTAACTGCTCCCATGTACCGATTCCCCCGGCATCATCATTTTTTGTTATTGTATTCCCATGAAAAATCCAAACGTTTGAGAATGTTTTATTTAAAGATGCAGGCAGGTCGTTATTCAATCCTCTGCCAACCATATTCGACTGACCTCCTAAAAAGAACACCTTTATTGAGTCTGCCGTTTCGTTTTGGCCGAAGCTTAAAAACGGGATAATTATAATACTTAAAAGCAATAAGGTTTTCATACAATCAATATTGTTTTTTGTTAACGGTACCACACATAAACAGAAGTTTTATCATCGTCTCTTTCCATTTAGTTGATTGTTGTTTGTTTCTTTTTTACTCCTCACTCTGTCGAGAGCTCCATTACCCCTCTGCCGTCCATCCCACTAGCCTTTCACAAGCATCTCCCCTAAATTAGGGGAGAAAAAGCGGAATTTATATTTTATAAAGGGAGCCAGTTCTAATATACAACCGGCGTTCCATAAGATCCTCCTGCTTAACATCTTGCATTTTCCCCTCCGTGAGGGCAAATGGCGACAGCCAAAGGGGTAAAAAGTTTATTCTTTTTACTCAACTTTCCATACCATCGATTCGCCTTTTTCCATCGAAATAACTTCACTTAGCTCGCCATTGGAATAGATTCTAAAATCCCCTCCTTTGATTGCTCGAATTGTCGCCTGTTTCAGTTTTCCATTTTCCCATTCAATATCCACTTCCTTTCCTCCGCGGGCTCTTAGTCCGGTAACCTTTCCATTGGGCCAATCTGATGGTAAAGCCGGCAGCAAGTGCAAAATATAAGGAGCTTCAGCAAGCTTTTCATCGGGAACAACAGGTAAAAAATGGTTGCTATTTTCAGTATCTTTTTGGTAGGCAACAAAAGCAGCTCCCTCAATATTTTTAGCATCATCATCCACACTTCGTAAGTGACTTTGCAATAGCATTTCACAGACTCCGGCTGTTCCGCCAAAGTTTCCATCTATTTGAAATGGAGGGTGATAATCGAACAAATTAGGATAAGCGCGTTTTGACGTTAGAAACTGGTAAAACTGGTGCGCCTTGTCGCCATTGTGCAGGCGGGCCCAGAAACAGGTTTTCCACGCCGTACTCCATCCTGTTGAAATATCACCACGGTGTTTCATGGTTACCAATGCCGCATCGGCAATTTCTTTGGTCGTTAATGGTGAAAAATCGCGCCCCGGATGTAAGGCAATTAAATGCGAAATATGACGGTGTTGATCGTCGGGTCTGTCCCAATCTTCGGGCCATTCCTGAACCTGCCCGTATTGCCCTATTTTTTGAGGACAAAGTTTGGGAATAATCGCCTTCAATTCTTTTACAAACTCTTCATCGCAATCCAAAACGGTGGCTGCTTCAATACAATCGGTAAATAAATTCAAAGCCAATTGCTGCTCGAACTGAGCGCCATAAGCCTGTTTGTTTAGCTTTCCGTGTTCTTCAACCAAATATGCATTTTCGGGCGACCAGGTAGGATAAACCACCAGCGTTCCATCTTTCCAGGGGTCAAGAAACTCCACATAAAACTGAGCAGCACCTTTTAAAACCGGGTAAATTTCCTCTAAATATGCTTTATCTTTATTAAAAGCATAATGCTCGAACAGGTTTTGACAAAGCCATGCACCCGCTTGTTGCATACGGCGACCGTGCACATTTGGAGCCGTAAAACCAAAGGCATTTCCATTCAGCCCCATACTCCAGCCTTGTTGAACACCAAAGGCTTCTTTTGCGGTAAAAGCTCCCGATTCGGCGAGAATTTTTAACCATTCCTTGTAAGGAGAAAATGAATTGGGAAGGTTGGCTGTTTCCACCATCCAGTAATTCATTGTCACATTAATATCGGTGTGGTAGTCGCAATTCCATGCTGGTTTCAGGTGGCCGTTCCAAAGCCCTTGCAGGTTTGAAGGAAGGGGGGCATTGCGTGAGCAGCTCAGCTGTAAATAGCGCGAATAGTTAAAATACAGGTTTTCCAATTCCAGGCTTGAACCTTGCTTTACCAGCTCATCGGTAGTTAAGCCGGAAGGTTCATAATCCAGTTCCAACTGACAACGCTCCATTAATGAAGACACATCTTCAACATGAGACTTCTTTAGATTTTCGTAGCCCATTTGAAGCGCTGCATCCATTGTTTTTTTACAATCTGCCTTATAATCGCGGCCTTTAAAGCTTGGATAAACGGGTAAATAATCGGAATAAGCAGCCAGGTAAATCTTCACATCGGTTGTCCCAACCACCTTTATAGAACCATCTTTCTGAGGCTCTAACTTTCCATCTTTGGCATCGATGTATACCATTTGCTGAAATTCAATATCATCCTGCACCATTGGAGCCGAGCCGTTCAATACAATCGTTTTTCCCTCAGCTTTTACGCTTTTTACGTTAAGTTGTGTGCTTGCTTTAATCAACAAGTCTATGGTAGAGTTTTCCACGGTGTAGCTCACCACCACCACATCGTTTGGATGGCTACAAAAGTATTCCCGCTTGAAACGGGCATCACCAATAGTATAACTTACCGTACCAATTCCTGTATGCGCATCCAGCGTTCGACTGTAATCATGAACAGCTGCACTATCCTGTCCGGTTGAAATAAACAAGTCGGTGAAGGGAGCATAGTTTCCCAGAGGTTGGGTGCTGCTTAAATATTTGGTAGAAATGGCTTCCATGCTGTTTTCGCCGGTGCCATAGTTTCCTTGTCGGTAGGCATCACGCACTGTTTCAATGTGCATATGGCCATCGGGTTTTACTCCGGATTGAGCCTTTTCATCCAAGCCACGCTTGCTGTTCATCCACAGGGTAATGTCGTTCATCATCAAGTGTTCCTCATCAATTCCTCCGGAAAACATGGCACCTAAACGTCCGTTGCCCAGTGGTAGGGCCTCTTGCATATAACCCAACTTATTGGGGCTCTGTCGCTGCTCTGCTGTAAATTTACTGGCCGGCTTATTGTAATGCAGCAAGTATTGAGCATTCGCCTGTACACAAGTAAAAGCAATTAGTAGTATTGATAATAAGTTTTTCATAGCTCGTTAATTTATGGTTGGCACAAGAGTAATATCCCTCAAGGTCATCAACCCCTGATGCAATTTTATTGCTTCCTCGTTTATCTTTTTTGGTTTCACGGCTAGTTGGTACCTACCGGGTTTTAAATCGACTTCACCCAAAGTAAAAGTTTTGTAGTTCACTGCTAATGGAGATAATTTAGCTTTAGGTGTCTTCCCGATGTTTTCTACTGTATGTTCAAAAGAATGACCGGCGATCGTCAATTCAAAGGAACCGCCATCCACTAAACTGGCATAGCTTACTTCTAAATTATAGGTTCCTTTTTCTTCAACCAGCAGGTCCCACTCTGCCCAATCCGATTCTTCCGTCCAGCCTTTTATGTTTTCACGCTGGGCTCCGGCTCCTGTTCCATAATAAAAATGAAGTTTTTCACCATGAATTTTGGCAAATGCTGCAGACAAAAAATAACTTCCTTTGGGGATTTCCCGCATGGCTTCCCTTTGGGCAATTCCTTTATTCAAGGCTCTGGCAGCATTGTCTACATCAGGAATATCCACCAGTTCTATTTTGATTACATTCGCCATTTCATAAGGAGGAACAGAAGGAAGTAGAACAATCACATCCTCTCCAGTCCTTTTTACCGCCAATAAATTACCCTCTTTATCAGCCGAAAAAGTTGCCGATTTCACTTTTGTTTTAAGACCTGGAATAAGTAATTCTCCATTCTTTGGCCAATCGAAAACCTGATAATAAAGCGTTGTTCCTTTTTGAGTACAAGTTCCCCATTCCAATAAATAATGAGGACCTTTTCCGGCATCAAAAATTGACTCCCCGTTTATTTTAAGCCAATCTCCCACATGTTCCAGTTTCTCCACGCTCGTATCCAGTAATTTTCCCTGGGGAGTTGGCCCCAGATTCATTAAAAAATTACCTCCCCGCGATGTGGCATAACACAAATTATACAATGCCCATTGGGCGGATTGTGATTTATTAGTACCGTTGTAAAACCAACCACCATCGAACTTTGCACATGTTTCCCAGGGCTCGTCCTGTGCCCCAATATAAGGCGAAAAGTTTTCAGGCGAATGGTGGTCTCCATCGCCTCTGCGGCGCTGACCAATGCGGTTAGCCAAAATAGTATTAGGCTGCAATTCGCGTATTTTATTCCTGAATTCTGTGGCTCGTTCATGTGTCCAGCTTTCAACCCACTCGCCATCAAACCATACACACACCATCGGGCCATAATTGGTCAGTAATTCTTCTATTTGATTAAGCATATACTTGTGGTAATTGGCATAGGTTCCTGTGCCCAGTTCCTTGCTGTAGTCAGGATGATGGATGTCCCAAACCGAATAATAAATTCCAAATAACATATCGTATTTAGCACAGGCATCGGCCAATTCTTTTATGGGGTCACGCCCAAAAGGTGTTGCGTCCATAATATCATGGGTGGTGTATTTCGAATCGTACATACAAAAGCCGGCATGGTGTTTTGTGGTAACCACAATATACTTAAAACCAAGTTTTTGAGCAGCAATCACCCATTCTTCGGCATTAAAATCTACGGGGTTAAATTCTTGCAATTCCTCATTGGTCAACGCGTATTCTCCTCCTGCACTTTGCGGTCCCCAATGAAGAAATAAACCATATTTTGCATCTAACCAGGCTTGCATCCGCTGTTGTTTTTCTTCTTTGCTTTCACCAGGGAAACCCTCCACCGGCGAATCACCCACCTGAAACCGGGCAAACCATGGCAGCGATGACTTTTGTTGGGCTGACTTTTCCATTGGGTCGCCCTTGAATGAGGTCGCTTTATCTTCCTTACTATTCTTCTCCATTACTGTACAAGAAACTATAAACAGTAGGATAAATATCGATACAATTAACGTTATTAGATGTCTCATTTTTAACATGTTTCTTTTATATAAATACGATTTCATTTCAAATATATCCAAGCTATTTTTAATTTTCAGCGGTAAGTCATGGAACTCGCATCATCATCATCCTGTGTATTAAAAGACTTTTTATTATGCTTGTTTCAAACTAATTATTTCTTAATCAACAATATCAAAACGTTCCAGAAACAACAATGGTCTTTCTCCACCAATGTGTAATCCCCACTCAATCATCTGCCCTTTTCCATTGTCTGTAAATGCTTCCGGACGATAAGCTCCAGGAGCCCAAGGAGCATCTTGATTGTTAATTTCGTGCGTTTTTTCGAAATGGATACCATCCTCTGCATACATCACATAAAATGGTATAGACTTTCGTCCTTCCAATTTCATTCCAACCATTGCGCTAACACCATTTCCCTGTGGCCAAACCAACACCTCGTGTCCTCCTTCTGCCAGCGGATTCTCAGAATGTTTGACATAAGGTCCTTCAGGCTTTTCAGCAATAGCTACTCCCATTTTCGTATCTGTTGGCCCCTTACCCCACTGGCGTCCTTTGTAGTAAAGCCAATATTTACCCTTATGTTTTATTAAACATGAATCATCAATACGATGGCTGTCGAAATCTGTTGAATCATTACTGGTAACAAGAGCGGGATTAGACGAAAGCTTGGTCCATGGTCCATCGGGAGTATCAGAAACAGCAATTCCAATGGCTGTTTTCTGCCCCCAAGGTGTATTATCGGTTTTAGAATTGCTTTGTGCAGTGTAAAACAGATAATATTTACCTTCTGCAACCAGAATTCCGGGAGTAAAAGCATAGTTTTCGTCCCAACTGCCTTTCTTACCAGTTTGAACACATTCACCTCTTTCTTTCCAGGTATAACCATCTTCTGAAGTGGCATACCAAATGGTTGAAACCACCGGCAAATTGGGAACAAACTGACGCATTTTTGAATACCAGACATAATAAAGTGAATCTACTTTAATTATATCGCTGTTATCGCGGCGCAAAAAACCATTAGGGTCACGTTCTAAACCTGCAATTTTTGAATAAGTTGGAGTAATAATTTTCATCTTTTCCTGAGAAAAAGAACTCCAGTTTCCAAAAACAATTAGTATAAGTATAGCACAAAAAGTCTTCATCGTCCTTTAAATTTTACTCATCCTGGGTTACTTCAATTCTGTATTCATTCACCAAATAATCCCGCATTTTGCTTAATTCCTCATCCGAAAGCGGACCTTCGAATAGGAGAAAACGTGCTATTTCGCCATCAAACGATTCTGCCCCGGGATGATTAGTTGCATCGCGTTCCTGACCAATAACTAATTTGGAAGGATTTGCATTGGGATTTACGGGAAACCTCTGAGTGGCTACCGGTAAAGTTGAATTGACAAAAAGTTCGATATCTACTGTATCTACACCTGCGCCCATTCGTCCCATTACCAAATAATAGCGTGTAGTTTCCAATGCTTGTGCATTTAATACATGCGGGCTATTTTCGTTCCACAATCCCTTTTGTAAGCCATTTCTGGAGCCCATCCACACCTGGTTACTATCGCTCAAACCTGCCCAAAAGCCCTCGTATTGGCCTTGTTTGTCGACGTTGGTATTGCGTAAGTTTCCAAAAAACGAATTTACTCCCGGCTTTCCTTTTATCTGTTTGTACGCCGACATTACTGCCATCCAGGTGTAACCGCTTCCGCATGTAAGTTGGTCGAAGGCATCTTCGTTATGGTTCACCAATTCCTGCCGGTGAAAAACCACCGAATTATGACCGTTTAGTTTCGGAACATTCAGCTGTAAACGCGGTCTTCCGGAACCTTTCAACTTTCGGCCTTCGTCTTGCTTTACAAAAACTTTTGCGTCACTGTTTTTCACCTTGTTTGTCCAGGCAGCAATTCTATCTCCATCTTCCAATTGAATTCCCTGGTCGGCATCCAAGTCCACCAAAAGGCCATCTATTACAGGAAGTTCAGCTGATTCATCAGAACATCCTGCAGCCCATAAAATACCTTCTTCCACCAGCTTTTGATAATCGGGATTTGCAAATGTCTCCTTGCTGTGCCCCAGCGATGTAAAAAACGAACGACCGCCATCGTAATGCTGCAGCCAGGTAAAAGGATGGTCACCCCCCATTTTTTGTTCCCCTTCGTAAGAATCTTCATCCAAAGAAATGAGTACATGCACATTTTCGCGAGGATTTATCGAAAACCTGTGCCACTCATCGGTAATTATCCACTCTTCAGGTAAATGACTAGTGCAAGAATGCGTACTATCCTCAACAATAAGTTTAGCTTCCTGAACTTTGGGGTGATTGATTAAGCGTGTTCCAATAAGTCCTTCATACCATTGCTGAAATGCACCACCTTCTTTCCAAATGGCACCGGCACAATGGATTCCGACAAAACCACCACCATTACGAATAAACTGTTGCAAAGATTGGTGTTGCAATGCATCCATAATTGGGCCTTTGTTGCCACAATTATTATTAAAAACTACCACATCGTATGTTAGTAGTTTGCCCGAAGATAAAATGGAAGGGTCGTTGGTAGAAACTACTTCCCAGTTATTCTTTTCTCCCAGCTCTTCAATCATCTGTATACCCACTTTTTGAGTGGTATGAACAAAACCATTGTCGCCGTAAAAGTTCAGTACTTTTAGTTCCTGTGCACCTGAAAATAATGAACATGTAATTATCAGAAATAAGACGACAAATCTGCTTCTATTTTTGTACTTTATAATGGCCATTTCAATATGGTTTAATTCTATTCCCACTTCATTGATTCACCTTTTTTCAAGGTAAAAACTTCACTCAGCGAACCATTGGAATAAATTCTGAATTCGCCGTCATTGATTGCACGAATACTTGCTGTTTTCAATTGGCTATTTTCCCATTCTATATCCACTTCAAAACCACCACGGGCACGCAATCCCTTTATGCTTCCGTTGGGCCAGGCAGCCGGCAATGCGGGTAACAGATTAATTTTACCATCGTGACTTTGCATAAGCATTTCGGTAATACCCGAAACCACACCAAAGTTCCCATCAATCTGAAACGGAGGATGCACATCGAGCAAGTTGGGTAAGGTTGATTTTTGCTGTAAGGCGATAATATTTTCGTGTGCTTTCTCAGCTTCTAACAAGCGGGCCCAGAAATTAATTATCCAGGCACGGCTCCAGCCCGTATGCCCTCCTCCGTTGGCTAAACGATATTCAATAGTCTTTTTGGCAGCATCGAATAATTCAGGTGTTCTTTCTTTTGAAATCTGATTTGAAGGGTGCAGTGCATACAAATGTGAAATATGCCTGTGCCCCGGATAAGGCTCGTCAAATTCTTCCATCCATTCCATTAAACGGCCGTCGCTACCAACTTTAAGCGGTGGTATATTTTCAAGCTGACTTTTTAGAGTATCAATAAATGCATCATTAATGCCCAATATTTCTGCAGATGAGATGCAATTACGATATAATTCCATGATGA
The DNA here is from genome assembly GCA_041583785.1 of Draconibacterium sp. Classification (GTDB taxonomy): domain Bacteria; phylum Bacteroidota; class Bacteroidia; order Bacteroidales; family Prolixibacteraceae; genus Draconibacterium. Next base: position 44,702 of record JBFHFE010000018.1, read on the forward strand.
TAGCCCTGTCCATAGTACATCCATACGATACGGTTGCTACTTCTTTGTCGTCAGTAAAAAAATTGTTTTCGGGCGATACCGATGGCGAAGTAACCAACATCCCGGACTTAGGATCTGTAATCATAAAATCAACAAAAAACTGTGCCGCCTCTTTCATAATTGGGTAGGCTTGTGTTGCCAGGAATTCTTTGTCTTCGGTATATTCGTAATGCGTGTACAAATGCTGACAACACCAGGCGGCACCCATAGGCCACATTCCATATCTCGCACGTCCAAAAGCCGCAGTCGCATACCAGGCATCGCTTGTGTGGTGCGCAACAAATCCCCCACAACCATAGGCTTCTCGTGCTGTAATCCGTCCCATTTCGCGAAGGTCTCCAATGAATTTCAAAAAGGGCTCGTGGCACTCTGCGAGGTTGGTCATTTCTGCCATCCAATAATTCATTTGAATGTTGATGTTAATGTGGTAATCGGCATTCCAGGGCGGGTTAAAGCCATCTACCCAAATCCCTTGCAAATTGGCTGGCATGGTTCCCGGACGCGAACTGCTAATCAACAAATACCTTCCAAACTGGTATTGTAGCTGCGTGAGGTAATTATCTACAGTACCCTCTTTTACCTTCTGAAGTCGTTTATCTGTGGGTAGATCTTCACCATCGTTTTCAGAAATTGTAAAATCCAATCGTTTAAACAAGGAGCGATAGTCGGCTACATGCTCTTTGTACAATTCGTTATACGTGCTGGATAATACATGAGCCAAATTGTCCTTGCATATTTTTTCCGGCTGGCCTCCGCGATAATCGCTTGCAGCAACAATACGAATGATTAATTCGTCGGCATCAGCAATCACGATTTTCCCATCTTTAACTTCCGCTGTTCCTCCTATGGTTTCGAAATCGATGGTAGCGTAAAATTTAACCCCAACTCCGTTACCCACATGTTCTGAAAATTGGATACCGGTTTCGCTCAACTCAATATTGGTGTTTTCGGTGCGCTTTATCGATGCAGATAAATTTAATGCTTTAGGCTTATCGGCAGAATATTTTAGAACCACAGCCTTGGCAGGGAAACTTGAAAAACATTCCCGTCGATAACTTACTCCATCTTTTTCAAATTGTGTGGTTTGTACTGCAGTATTCAAATCCAGTTCCCGACGAAAATTGGATACGCTATCCATTCCCTCACGTTCGATATAAAAGTTAGCCAACATCTGGTTGGTCATGGTTCCTGTGGGAAAGCGTTCTGCCAACAAATTAGTGGTGAGATAATCTTCCGCATCCACATATTTACCTTCAAACACCATCCCTTGTATCTTTTTGATCACGTCAGGTCCGGCTTTTAAATTGTCGCGATCATATCGTTTTTCCCCAGTCCAAATGGTTTCTTCATTTAAGCAGATTACCTCTTGTGCTGCTGTTCCGTATATCATTGCTCCCAAACTGCCATTTCCAATGGGCAATCCTTCATTCCATTTTTGGGTAGCTTGTTCAAACCAAATTTTTAAGGGTTGTTCCTTTACCTTCTTATCAGAATTGGAACATGCCATAAACAGAACAATGACAAGTGGTATAATGCTTAGCTTTGAGATCGACTTCATAATATTTTTTAGGTAGTTAAATTTATCCTTTTCGTTATCACTGAAAATTCACAACAAAGTAAATTACGAGTTGGAAATTATATATTCCTTATTCTCATTTGATTTACTCAACTCTCCCCGCCACAATCCATTTTCAAGTTTTGTAAATTCAAAATTATCCGACTTCGGTTCTTTATTATCCGACCACAACAACAATGGCCCATCTTCTATCATTTTAATTTTAATGGTTTCGGCATCGATGTTTAGCAACTCAAATCCGGCTGCTGACAGATACTTATCCGGCCGTCCAATAACCGACCATCCGTGCTGAATGGGACTTAACTGAAACAGGCGTTCCTTTCTTGATTCCAGCTTAAATTGATGATCGTTTTTTAGGATGCTGGCTGAGCCTGAATAAGAATCGTACATTACTATTCCATCTTCTGGTATCTTCCAAAGTCCTTCGTAAGGTTGAATTAAACCTCCGGCAAAGGTATAATCGTTTAAGGAAACGTAGGTACTCACCTCTTTATCATCCTGACTTAAATTTACCGCCATAATTGCCGCACAATTGTTTTTTAAAGGAGCAATCACCCTGAACGCTTTGCCTTCGGCATAAGGGTCTTGCAGCAGACTTTCGGGTAAAGGAACACCGGGAGCCAGGGTGCCCAAAATACGCCCATCGGCATAAGTTAAAGGCTTTAAAACCGTTTCGTCAATATTCTGAGGTTCGTCCGACAAATAAATCGGCCCTCCCGACATTGCTCTTGCAACAGCCATCAAACGTGCCGATGATTTATGATTGGCAAAAAACATATCCTGATCGAGCCAATGGGTATGTCCTAACCAAAAGGCATTGGCAAAATTCTGTACCAGCGTAACATCCAATCGGTCTTTGGTAATTTTGTAATCCACACTTCCGCGAATTAAGGCGCTGTATTTTTGATTGAATACATTAAAATTTTGCTGGGCAATGCAGTTTAACAGCTGTAAGTTTTTACTCTTGCAGTTTTCCTCTAAAGCTGAATTGTTGTAATGCACGCCAAGAATAGCATTTTCAAAACCGGTGTTGAACCTAAAATTATCCGACTGAAAATCGACTTTTATCATATCGAAACCATTGTTTTTTGTGTCGGCGGTCATTTCGTTGTAAAAGGCATTGGAAGCTTCGGGCGAAATTTGGGGCATGTAACACTTCTTTTTATAACTTTCGGAAAGCCTAAAGTAGTCTTGCAAATGCGGCATGGTATGCTCAGGAGAAATGCCCTGCATATACCCATTAAAATTGCGCCAAATACCCATCCACTTTATTTTCTCATCTTTTTGGCTGGTAATGTTTTTCCATCCATCTGGAAACTTGTTTTTATCTACACCAAAAGATACTAACTGTCCTTGCTTTTGATCCAGATAGCCATCGTCAACCAAAACCCACCGGAAAGGAATTGTACTCGTTTTTATTTCAGAAATTGCATTTACAATAATCTCTTCATTAATATTTTGGCGATAATGTTCCCACGAGCACCACCCCAAATATTTATAAGCTTCGGGGTAAGTTTTATTCTCGCGCCAATTAATGTTGCCTTTTATACCTTCGGTGTTCATTGCCAATTCCCAGGCCTGACGAGCTGCTTCGTAAGGATTTTCAGACCGGGCATAACTAAGTAAAGGGGCTGCAACATTTTCGGTTCTTGTACCGTAAGTTGCCGTAGTTAGATAAACGCTATTGTTGCGAATACTAAACGTATTTCCTATACGATTTGATACCAAAGGAAGTAGTGCCAGGTAGTTCCCATCTTCTTTTTTTAGCATCATAAAAGCACCCAGGTTCATGTGCTTGTCCATTCTTGGTGCAGAGAGGGCAAAGGTGTCTAGCTGCGTAATATCTTCAAACCAAAGCGGCTCTACACGGTTACCAGCTGCCAGTTTTTCTGAAAAAGGACGATAGTATACTCCTTTTTCAAATTCGGGCAACTCCAATTTTATTTGGGCAATAATTCCGCCCTCATTTGGTACAAGTTGCTGCTGGTTTAGTATGAACATCCCTTTGGCGGTTGATTGTTCCAAGATAATCGACTCGGGAATCCGGTCCAATTCCTGAATCTCTTTATTCGATTCAGTTTTACTACAGGCTATTAATACTAAAAACAGTAGCAAATAATAAATTTTACATTTAAAATACTTCATTTTTTTCTGATTTTACCGGTTAGTTTTAGGTCGAATCCACATGCAATGGCCACCTCCGGGAGCGATGGTTACAGAAATCTCATCCCCTTTTTTAGCACTTATTTGTTTCACCTGATACAATTCTCTGCGCGTAAGATGCGGCTTCATTTCCTGATTCATTTCTTTGGCTTCTATTTTATTTTCAGGCCCGAAAAATTCATAGTGCGCATCGGCAGCATCTTCATACAGCGTTAGGTCATAGGAAATTCCTTCTGTCAGGAAGTCAAGGACAACTGTTGACGTTCGACCTTTCTCATCACTAAGTGCTCCAACAAACCACTGGTTTCCGGCACGGCGAGCCATGGTAATGTGTTTTCCAATTTCTGCATCAAGCACTTTTGTTTCATCCCAGTTCATTGGCAGCTGTGCGATAAATTCGAATAAGTCGGCTTTGCGTTTGTAGGCATCCGGATGATCGGGCAAAGTCAGCAGTCCACTTGGAAACAAGAGGCACTGAGCTGTTTGAGAAACAACGGTTGAAGGCAATTGACGGTGGCATTTTTCGCGACTGATAAAATCATCCAAATCAAACATACCACAACTACGATCCACGGGTCCCGCCAGTGCATGTACAAAAAGCCCGTTTATGAGGCGGCTTGGCGTTGCCGAAGGGCGGCTCGGCCCATCCAGCATGCTGTTCACATATTCGTATGAAAGAATATTCGGATAAGTTCTGCGATAACCGGTAGGTTTATGCGGTTCGTGAAGAACATACTGAATTTGATACTCAGCACATTTTTTCACAATTGCATGTGCGCGTTCGATGTGGTTTCGGGTTGCACCATTTAAAAAGCCTTGTTTTATACCAACAACGCCCCATTTTTTAAAGAGTTTGAACGTTTCATCTATGTTATATTGCTCAAGCCCTATCGTATTAACATAAAGCCAGATACCCACACCCTTATTTTTTGCATGTGCACAAATTTTAGGAATATCGATTTGGGGCAGGAAGGTTTTCGGGTCGGACTTCGGATCTCGTTCCGGTCCGTACCATTCGGCATCTATCATTACGTACTGTACATTATTTTCAGCGGCAAAGTCGATGTAGCGGATATAACTTTCGGTGGTCAAGCCATATTCAAATCCATCGTCGGCATGGGCTCCATGAATACGCCAGTCCCACATTGTTTTTCCCGGCTTAATCCATTCTGTATCTTTTATCACAGAAGGTTCATTCAGGTTAACAATCAATGAAGATTCAATTAATCCACCCGGACGGTCGCTTATGGTAATGGTACGCCAGGGGGTTAGAGAACCTCCGGCGGTTTTATTGTTGCTGTTAAAAGAAAGTGTATTCCCGGCGAGTTTAACACCAGCGTCATCCGAATGAACAACTGCAGCTTCGTGAACAGAAATGTAAGCCTGCTTATTTAGTTTCAGTGTAAACGGCGTTTTAATCACCGAAGGCTTAAAACTGTAGCGGGTATTTTTATTTACCTTTTTCTGACCTTCGGGTGCGGACTCCCACGAATTTACATCAACTGCATCGGATACAAGAGTAGACGACAGCGGAAACCAGGCTACAGGTTGCTCCGACACAAACGAAACCGTACTGGCCTCGTAGCGATAAGCCTCCCCGTTTATCGGTTTCGTTTCCGGAAGCAAATACCTGAACGCAATACCATCGTCGTATGCTCTTAAAACAATGGTTTGGGCAGATTCTCCACCTACTTTTAACTGAATTTCATTGTAGGTATCGTGGTTCACCTTTTGTGTTCCCCAAACCGATTCCCAGGTCATATCTTCCGAAGAACTTGTTACTTCAATAATTTCAAGCAAATCTGTCGAATCTGACTTAAGCCCAAGCATTGATGGACTAATAATTTCCTGCCCGTTTAAACTTACAGAATAAGAAATATTTCCCTTCTCTTCGCATAATTCTATTTCAATTTTCTTTTCCGGAGAAGTGAGAGAAAAAGAATTTAATGGCTTTTTGCACGATACAATGCAAAAAACCAGCAGACTATATATTAAAAGCTTTTTAATCATACAATTTTGTTAAGTTGGTTTAGAAAAATTTTAATTTGTTGGTCTTATCCACATACAATGTCCACCGCCGGGAGCCATAACAGCCTTAACAACATCGCCTTTCTTAACGATTTCTTTTCTAACCTGATAATCTTCAGGATTTGTAAGGCAATGCGTTTCTTCGGTATCTTCGTAGTAGGTAATATCGTACTCTTTCCCTTCTTCCAGAAAATCGAGATTAATGTTTAGGGTTCCTCCTTTTTGACTATAAACACTTCCTACAAACCACTCTTTGTTGTAACGCCTTGCCGTGCTTATGTATTCATCCATTTTGGAATGAAGTACACGACTTTCGTCCCATTTCCCTACCGGCATTTTTTGAATAAACTCGAATAAATCGGGCTTGGCATTATAAGCCTCCGGTGCATCGGGAATACAAACCAGGCCACTAAAAATAACAAGTGTACGCGCAGCCTCCGATACCACAGTTGATAAGTATGAGTGTTGTTTACGCGGGCCTTTTTGCCGCAACCCGGCGTTAATTCCATTCAAATCGAAGTTCCCGTTGTTCATGTCCAAAGGTCCGGTAATGGCATTTATCAGCGCCATTTTAATAAAGGCTTCAGGAGTAAACGCCCTACGCGAATCTTGCTGGGCATGGCAATATTCACGAGCTATAGCGTTGGGGTATGTACGGCGAATACCGGTAAAAGGAACAGGGCCATCATGAAAATCAATCAACAATTTGCTCTGGGCGCTTTTCTGAATGGCCTCTCTTGTAAAGTCAACTTTGCTGCCCATAAAACCGTATTTGATGCCTTTCATTCCCAACGACTGGTAATAAGGGAATAGTTCATCATCGCCATATTCACCATGTCTTCTGTCGTAATACAACATCAGTTCTACATCTTTCTCTGCAGCATAATCAATTACAGCCTGTAAGTCCAATTTTTCTGAAAGCTCAAAGTGTCCTTTGCTAGCGTGTTTATACCACGAATCGTCAATGAGGAAATAGTCAATACCTTTTTCGGCAGCAAAATCAATAAAGCGATAATAACTCTCGTTATCAATACCATATACAAATCCATCGGGGGCAGTGTAGCCATGAACGCGCCAGTCCCATAAGGTTTTTCCTGGTTTTATCCAATCCGTATTCTCCAGTTGATTTGGTGTTGCCAGATTAATGGATACGGTATTTACAACCAGGTCGCCGGCAGTTTTCCCAAGCAAAATTACCCTCCACGGGCTTGTCCATTCTGCGTCATCCAACTCCACCTCATTCACCGACTCAATTTTTCCATTTGTCACGATTGCATCGAGCTGCATTGGTTTAATTCCCCTGGCTGCATACAAGTCAGATTCTAAAACAGCGAAATAGGCTTGATCGGTTGATTCAACAACCAATGGAACTTTAATAGCCCGTTTCCCTTTACTTTCTCCTTGCAGATAATCGACTAAACCATTAAAACTTAGTGGCCCCAAGGGTTCGTTTTCGCCTGCCGGTGAAAAATAATTACTTGCTTGGGGAAAGGCGTACGCACATTTAAAGATGGCTTTTGTGGGTTTTTCGCCTTTATTTAAAATAAAACGGAATGCTACACCCTGGTTATAAGCCCTTGCCAATAATTTTCCAGATACACCATCAATATCCAAAGTCAGTTGAAGTTCGTTGTAATTATCACGAATACTACTATGTTGTCCCCAAACCGGATTCCAGGTAGTATCTTTCGAAATCGTTTCGGTTTTAAGAATACGCACTGCGGCATTTGGGATTATTGACAATTCTGATGACCCAACAATTTCCGCTCCATCCCTAAGTAATTTATAGTTAAATGTACCTGCTGTATCGCGAGTGAGCTCAATTTGTATTGACTCATCAGGCGATTGTACCAATAGTATGTTATTCTTTTCTGAACAAGCAGTTAAAAGAACTGCGACGAGCAGGGACAGTATCCCAAATTTTAGTTTTAAATTCATCTGTTTATAGTTTAACTTTTATTTCTCGTTAATCAGGTATTATAGTAAGTTCAACACTTTCATTTTTGGTCATTTTTCCGCAAGCACCAATTAAGGCATTCCTATTCTTTACGTTCTCTTAATTAATACCTGCAATCACATCTCCGTTTATAATTCCACTTTACTACAATTCACTAGTTATTCAAATTATCCTTTATTACTACTCTGCTATTCTTATTTATATCAACCTTTTCCTGTTTGCATTGAAAACTTTAAAGACAAATTCTCGTCGCTATTTTCATCAAATTAAAATTGTTTTGCTTCAGTAATAACTCATATAACCCGCTTTAAATCATCATCCCAAATGGCAAATTTTCTCATGCTCTTTTCATTGGAGTACTTTCCTCGTTGGGAATATACTATGGCACCCGAATGAAGTATTGAGCTATTTTTCGCTAAGATATTAATCTCATAATTATTATTTTGTTTGAGGCGTTTCCACATTATCAAACATCAAGTCCTTGCCATCTTTCGTAATTAAGCCCTGTTGTTTCCGGGCCTCTTTTGCTGTTTCAACGGGATCGAGTATCTCCTTAAGCTCGTCCTCAAACCTCTTTAAGGTTTCAGCATAAGATGGGTCGAGTGCCAAATCATTGAGTTCTTTTGGATCGGCCTCCATGTCGAATAAGCTGGGCCTTTCGCGCTCGTAGTAGATATATTTGTATTTTTTGTTTACCAGCATATACCAGGCTCCCCGAAATCCTGTACCGTGCCACTCTGAAAATAGTGTACGCTCAGTGGCCTCCTTTTTTCCCTGAAGAACAGGCAACAGATTTTCTCCCGGCATTTCCGAATTGTGATAATCAATTCCTGCCATATCCATAATTGTTGGATACATATCAACCAAAGCAACAGGCATATCCACTTTTTCGCCATGTTTTATACCCGGACCGCTTATAACCAGCGGTACAGCTACAGAACCTTCCATCGGTGTATGTTTGTTGCCAATCATTCCGTGTTCGCCCAAATTGTCGCCATGATCGGAGGTAAAAATGATGTATGTATTGTCATACATCCCGTTTCTTTTCAATTCGGTAATAAGCTCGCCCACCATATCGTCAACGCAAGTTACCATGCCGTAATACGCCCGAAGCGCATTCTTTAGTGTTTCCTCATCGGGAGGCACATCAAGCCCGTCCCATTCTTGAAAATGCTGCAAAGCGGGATGCATATTTTTGTTCGGAAATTGGGCATCATAAGGCATTGGAATATCTACGTCGGCATACATATCGTAGTATTTTTGAGGAAGCGTAAAAGGCCAGTGCGGCATAAGGTATCCAACATGAAGCATCCACGGTTTTCCATCCTCTTTTCGTTCTTTTAAGAACCTCAGAGCCCTATCGGTTGTTGGCCGGTCCTTTCCATATTGCCCATTACCTCCAGCCTCGTACTTTGCCGTTTTATAATCTGCAATTTTAAATGTTTTAACCGTTAGATGGCCTTTTGCATTGCGAGGTCGTTCAGGCAGGAAGCGCACATCGGCTCCTTCTACTTTCCTTACCGGTCGTTTTGCCGAATGCCACTCTTCGGTAAAGCCCAGTTTACCATACAAGTCCGGCGAATCCATTTTACCAAAATGTGCCGTATAATATCCGCTGTTGGTAACCCTGCTGGCCCAGGTAACTTCATCCTCTGGCCATGCCTTGCCATTGTACCAGTTTTTTATCTGATAAACGTGTTTCCCGTACATATAAGCGGCCCGACTTGGTCCACACACCGGACTTGAAACATAGGTGCGCGTAAAGTGCACTCCTGCCTCTGCCAGTGCATCGATAGTTGGGGTTTTTACCACCGGATTGCCCCGAAAACCGGAAACTGAAGGGTGCTGCTGATCGGTGCAAATAAACAATATGTTTGGCTTATCTTGTGCATGCAATTTTAAGGTATTACTGAAACAAAATATCAGGAAAATAAGAATTAACTTAGATATTAATGTTGTAATCAACTTTATTTTTTTATTCCCTTTCATCTCATTAAAATTGTTTGTTTTTAAAGGTATAAGATGGAACTCCCGATTAATTTTAATTCTTCTTATTTGTTAAATTGAAGAATGAAAATTTATGTTCGTTTCTTAATTTATTTGGAATTCACTTTCGTTACCTTCTTCTCTTTTCTAATTTATTTTTGAACATCGGGCCATTCCAAATCATAACGTTGTAAAAAAGGTAGACTACCGTTTTCACTTTCTATTTCTATCCCCCAACTAATACGTTTAGCGTTACCATTTCCCGAGAAATTGCCTGGTCTGTATGCACCTGCCGCAGTGGGGCCTTGTATTTTATGCGTTTTTGTAAAATGTAAACCATCTTCGGCATAAAGTACCGACCGAATCAATTCTGGAGGTCCGGTGCCATCAATCATGGCAGCCACACCATTTCCCTGTGGCCAGACAAGAACTGCGTGGTTTCCTTTAATAATTGGATTTCCGTTGTACTTCACATAAGGGCCTTCAGGTTTATCAGCAATGGCCACGCCCATTTTTGTATAATGTGGGCTTTCTCCTAATTTTCGTCCTTTGTAATAAAACCAGTACTTTCCATCCCGAACAACCAAACAAGCATCATCAATAAGGTGGCTGTCAAAATCATCAGGGTTATCGCTGTTTCTTAACATGGGATTATTGGGCAAATGTTCCCACGGTCCGTCAGGCGAATTAGATACAGCTATACCAATTTTTGAATCCGGGTTAAAACCTTTTCCATAATTACGGGATACTCCTGTGTAAAAAAGCCAGTAACGCCCCTCGGCCACCATAATATTTGGAGTAAAAACACTTCCACTTTCCCACGTTCCTGGTTTCCCTTTGGCCAAAGCAATTCCCTGCTCTGTCCAATCGTAGCCATTGCTTGAGGTAGCATACCAAACGGTTGCATCGTAGCCGGTTTTTATGGGACCTTTCGAGTACCAGACATAAAACAAATCACCGACCTTGATTATATCGCTTGGGTCGCGGCGCATAACACCTTCTTCTTTACCAATTCCTGTTAACGCTGAATAGCTTACAGTTACTAAAGGTAACTCTTCCTGCCCCTGAACCACAATTGCTAACAGCAAACAAATAATGAGTAAGATATTTTTTAGGTCGTTCATTTGTCCCTGTCTATTTTGTGCTTTCAGTCAACTTAAAGCCTTGTATAAAAGGCAAAAATCCTTTTTTACCTTGTAGTTCCACACCCCATTCAATACGCTTTGCCTTACCATCATCGGCAAAATTATTGGAACGGTATGCACCGCCACCAACCGGCCCATCGACAACCTTATGCGTTTTTGTAAAATGAATACCATCTTCGGAATAAAGCACTGAGCGCACCAATTCCGGTGGTCCTGTAGTTCCAATCATGGCCGCAACACCACCGCCCTGTGGCCATACCAATACTTCATGATTGCCTTGAATAACAGGATTTTCAGGATGCCTCACATAAGGACCTTCAGGTTTATCAGCAATTGCTACACCCATTTTTGTTTGGCCAGGACCTTTTCCCAACTGACGACCTTTGTAATAGAACCAGTATTTTCCTTCACGAACGATAAGGCAGGCATCATCAACCAAATGGCTGTCAAAGTCTTCCGGATTATCGCTGTTGGTAAGAGCAGGATTTGATGCCAGGCGCTCCCAGGGTCCATCGGGCGAATCGGATACGGCAATACCAATTTTTGAATCCGGATTATAAGGTTGTTTAAATTTTCGTGATACACCGGTATAAAACAACCAATATTTGCCTTCAGCAACCAGGATATTAGGAGTAAAAACACTTTCCCCTTCCCAGGTTCCGGGCTTACCTTTTGCTAGAGCTTCTCCTTTTTCCGTCCAGTTTTTTCCATCGGTAGATGTGGCATACCAAACTGTAGCGTCGTATCCGGGAGAAATTAAACCTTTTGAATACCACACGTAAAACAAATCGCCAACTTTAATAATATCGCTGGGATCGCGGCGCATCACACCTTCTTCAAGGCCAATACCCTCCAGGCTAAAATAAGTTGCAGTAATTGTTTTTATCTCTTCCTGTCCACATGCCATTAACGATAGCAGTAGAAAGCCAAGTACAAATTGTTTTTTTAAGCTGTTCATTTGATTGTATTTTTTATAGTTTCTTTTTATTTATTTCAAACTTTCAGTCAACTTAAATCCCTGAATAAAGGGGAGTTCCCCATTTTCCCTGTTGGGGCTACCAATCATAACTCCCCACTCAGGCATCTCTCCTTTGCCACTATCGGTAAAGGCTTCCGGGCGATATACTCCACCTGCATGCGGAGGGTTTTCCAAATCAAGTGTTTTGGTAAAATGAATACCGTCTTTGGCATACTGTATGGATTTGACAAGGTATTCCGGACCTACAGTTCCAATCATAGCCGCAACTCCATTTCCTTGTGGCCATACCAATACTTCATGGTTACCGGGAATAACCGGATTTTCAGAATGCTTCACATAGGGGCCTTGCGGATGGTCAGCAATGGCAACTCCCATTTTCGTTTCGCGAGCCGTTTTTCCCAACTGACGGCCTTTGTAGTAAAACCAGTACTTCCCTTCCCTAACAATTAGACAGGCATCATCAATCAGATGGCTGTCAAAGTCATCGGGATTATCGCTGTTTCTTAAAACAGGATTGTTAGGCAAACGCTCCCATGGACCATCAGGTGATGCCGATACCGCGATACCAATTTTTGTATCAGGCTTTACTTTCATATTTTTTGAAATCCCCGAGAAAAAGAGCCAGTATTTTCCTTCAGCAACCAGAATATTGGGAGTAAAAACACTGGCTTCATCCCACGCACCAGCCACTGTATTCTTGGCTAAAGCCAGGCCTTTTTCCGCCCAGTTCACACCATCAGCAGACGTGGCATACCACACCGTAGCATCATAACCGCTGGATTGAGGCCCTTTGGAATACCACACGTAAAACAAATCGCCAACTTTTATAATATCGCTGGGATCTCTTCGCATAACGCCTTTTTCCAGACCAATGCCTTTTAGGTTAAAATCAACGGCAGAAACCATTTTTGTTTCCTCCTGACCGAATACGCTTATTGTAAGAAATAAGAAGCTGATTAATATCTGTTGTTTTATAGTATTCATTTGATTGTAATAATTTTCTTTCTTTTACTCTCCCACTTATCCCTCTCTTCTTGCAGAGAGGTACGATTAGTCATTGGTTATTTTCAACGATCGAGCTATTAGCCGCTTGCTTGTGAGTTAAATATAAATTCCTTTATTTTTTTTCAGAACATCATAAATATTTACAAGTTCTTCATTTTTAATTCGTAAAATTCTGACCCCCATTTCTTCCAGTATTTCTTCTCTCTGTTTATCTTTTACTTTCTGAAACTCATGTATTTTTCCATCAACCTCAATGATTACCTGCTTCTCGGCGCAATAAAAATCAGGAATAAAATACTTTCGTTCATTGTTTATTACTTCATATGTTATTATATGTTGTCTTAAAAACTTTAATCCTAAAAAACGTCGTCCTCTCAATTTTGGCCATAAAACCTTTTCCTCCTCAGTCATATTTCTTCGAAGAATTCTCGCACGTTCTGTTGGTGTTGGTTTGTATGACATATATTTTTCTTTTTCGACTCTCCCTCTTATCCCTCTCTTCACGCAGAGAGGGACGATAAGTCGCTGGTTATTTTTTTACGAACGTGCTTTTAACTGCGAGCTCATGCCCTCTCTACTGGTAGAGAGGGATAGATTGAAACTTGTTTCAATCAGGGTGAGTCAATTTATCCTCCCATTTATCTTCTCAAATTCCTCATTCCTTACCCACTGTCTCTTCGTATTCTTCATTCACTTCCGGCATTTCAGCATCTACCGATTTTTGCCACTCTTTTAATTTTGCTAAAAGCTCCTCTGCTTTTTTAGGATTTACCTTACAAAGGTTGTTCTCTTCTGCCAGGTCTTCTTTCAAATTGTACAAGTAAATTTCTTCCGTCTCAAATTCCTGTATCAGTTTCCAGTCGCCTTCGCGGATAGCTGCGCCCATTGAAAGTCCTTCTTTCCGATGGTGTGGAAAATGCCAGTAAATAGCCCTTTCCGGCATTTCTGCTTTCCCGTATATTAGAGGCAGCAGGCTTTTGCCTTCCAATTGAGGGAAATCGGCAACAGAACCTCCGGCCAACTCCAAAAAGGTTGGAAAAAAATCTACAGTAGTAACAGGAGTTTCACAGTTGCTTCCGGGCTCTATTTTTCCGGGGGAGCTAACAATCATCGGAACCCGGATTCCTCCTTCATTTAAGGTGCCTTTTATTCCTTTTAAGGGAGGATTTCCCCACAAACCACCATTGTCGGAATAGAAAATGACCACGGTATTTTCCAACAAATTCAGTTCACCCAATTTATCCATTACTTTTCCTACATTTTGGTCCAGCTTTTCAATCATGGCGAAATAAGTATTGCCATTGTATTTTTCAACATTCTCCCCCGGAGCCCTTAAAGGTGTATGAACCGTATAGGTTGCCAAATTCAGGAAAAAAGGCTTTTCTTTATTTTGCTCGATAAATTTTACAGCTTCGTCGCCCAGTCTATCGGTTAAATATTCTCCCTCTTTACGGTCTTCTATAGTCCCGTTTTTATACGGATCGAAATAACTGCTGGGCTGACCATAGGCACAACCTCCAATATTTACGTCGAACCCTTGTTTGTCGGGATGATAATCGGCGTTTACAATTCCATCGTTTGTATAGATAGAACCTTCTCCTCCCAGGTGCCATTTCCCAATATATCCGGTTGCGTAGCCTTTCTCTTTTAACGCCTCGGCAATGGTTACTTCTTCGGTGGGTAAATGATCGCGGAAATAAGCTTCTTTTAATTTTTTTCCTTTGCTGAGTTTGGCCAGGTATTTTTCCATGCCCATACCAGGAATGTGGCAGGTGAGTTTTACTGTGGCCGGATATTTACCGGTCATTAAACTTGCACGGGTTGGCGAACAAACCGGACAGGCAGCATAAGCATCGGTAAATACCATCCCGTTTTTTGCCAGTTTATCGATATTAGGCGTTTGAATTTCAGGCTTCTGGTTCATGTAAGCCACATCGGAATAGCCCAAATCGTCGACAATAATTAAAACGATATTTGGCGCAGTACTAGTTTCTTGTGCACAAGCCTGTGAAGAAAACAGGATGCCAGCCAATAAAAGGAAAAATAAGGTTCGAATGTAATTCATCTGTTTGTATTTTTTATTTTTTGGTAACAGATGTAACGCGCATGATTTTAATAAATTACTTATGTGCGAAGATTCACTCATGCTCGTTTCATACTATTAATAATCTACTGTTTGTTTAAATTTACGCGAAAAGGCCCCAGTGGCAAATGTTCGCTATTGTACAAGGTAAGCGGCGGATTGGGAAACGGCATCCAGGCATAACGCAGATATTGAGGTTCTTTTACCGGGCTTAAAATGCGTATGGTATTATCTGCAACCAGGCTGGCTATTACCTGTTTAAATTCGCCATTTATTCCCGCAACTTCAAAGCCCGAAATCGAGTCTGCCTCTGAGCACAAACCTTGTCCACATTCCGAAAACCACAGCGTAATTTCATTCCCTTCCAATGTCCATTTTTCCAACTCTGGCGAACCTGTAAGTTGCTTAAAACCATACACCATTTTTAAGGCTTTATGCACTGCCCGTTCGCCAATTGGCTGCTTGTCTTTTGGGTGAATATTTTTGGGAGCTCCCAAATCGAGACTTACAACCATGGCGGTGTTTGCCAACTGCTGTTGTGCTTGTTTTTGCACTTCTCTGAATTCAGGCCACTGCTCATTTTCAAATCCCGGTAATTGCACATAAATAAATGGAAAATCGCCTCGATTAAAATACGAGCGCCATTCATTTACCATCGTCGGGAAAAGTTCCTTTGCGGCTTCCACCATATCGGTATTATCGGTATCCGATTCGCCCTGGTACCAAAGAACTCCGCGAAAGGAAAAATGCTGCAGAGGCGCAATGCCGGCTTCAAATAAAAAGCCAGGTTCGCATAACCACCTGTAAGCAAACTCACCCGGGATATAAGGTTCATTCGGTTTTAACACATTCTGAAAAGCATCGCGTGCCCTGGTGCGATGCGCCTCTTTTACCTGCTCATTTCCCAACCAATCGGTTTCGAAGAAAGATTTGGTTGAAGGATTTGCCTTTAAGGCAGCGGGCGGAATCCAGTTGTTAAGAGCAGAGCCGCCTAAAGCAACCTGAATAATTCCTACCGGAACATCCAGCTTTTGTTGCAATCCATTGCCAAATAACCAGGCCACTGCAGAAGCGTTGCCGGCAGTTTCCTGTTTGCTTTCCAACCATTCAGCCTGAAAGAAATCGTGTGTATTACACCTTGCCAGTTCTTCTTCAGAATACCCATTTTTTGCAACAATCCGGATGTTGGTATGCTGTAAAATTCGCAGCTTATCATTTGCTGTGTAGTCAAAAAGAGAATCGTAAGTATCGATATTTTTCAAGCCAAAATTCATATTCGATTGCCCTGAGCAAAGCCATACTTCACCAACCAAAATGTTATTAAAAGCCAACTCGTTCACTTTTAAGGAAATGGGCTCAAAAGATGCTTTTCTGGCACCAAAAGTTAGCAACCAGTTTCCTTGTGGGCCGGCTGTAGTTTCCCTCGTTTCGTTACCCAGTTGAGCAAGGATTTTTGTACCCGCTTTGGCCTCTCCCCAAATAGTTATGGGTTGGTTTTGTTGTAACACCATATTTGAGCCAAAAATCCCAGCAATACTCAATTCGTTAGAATTGCTGTTACTTTTTTTAGCACAACCAAAAATGGTAAGGTGTAATAAGAGTAGTGTTATTATAAAAAAGTATTTCATCTTATTAATATCACTTATTTATTATTGAAAGATATCTAAATTTAATATTGTCTTGAATATGGGATGCTTGCATTTCCATGAACGTATCTTTTGTATCGCGTTAGTCTTTCCAATGATATATTTTTGACTTTTTATTGCGGTTCACAATAGCCCACAAAACAATTGACCCCATCAAAATAAGTACTCCAATTAAGGTACTTACCAGAGTTTCTTTTACACCATTTGCCACTATTGAAGGAGAAACATCTCCTGCCTGTGAAATTGCATCAAATGTTCTAACCAGACCTAGGATTTGACCTAAAAAGCCACTCAAAAAAGCAAGTAAGCCAAATGACCAAATTTCAAATATTTGTACTGCATGTGGGTTACTAGATTGTAACTTTTTGATTTTAATGAAAGTAAAAATTACGACTAATATTCCGCAAAGAATTGATAATATCATTCCAATGTTCATAATTATACTATTTTACAATCGCTTCAATCTGCTTCCAGCCTTCCATTCCTTCATTTTGCTGAACAGCTCCGGGAGTACTTCTGCCATCAAGAATTATTTTTTTAAGGGCAGCCTTTAATTCAGCAGCTTTTTCGGGATTCTCAGCAATCAGATTTTTAGTTTCACCAATGTCTTCTTTCAAGTTGTACAATTGCATATCCGGCAAATCAAGGTCCCCTTCCCTTACCTCGTTAGGAGTTGGATAACTCCAGCCTCCGGAGCCCGGGCAAAAGCACAATTTCCAATCGCCTTGCTTAATGGCAAACGAACCGTTTAAAGAATGGTGAACAATATATTCGCGAATAGCATTATCATTTTCTCCCTTAATAAGAGGCAGCATACTGTAGCTGTCTTCGGCTTCAGTGTCCTTTATTTTGTACCCGGTAAGTTCGGCGCAGGTAGCAAAAAAGTCGGTGGTACAAATGGTTTTTGCCGAGCTCGAATTTTTAACGGCTCCATTGGGCCATTCTATAATAAATGGAACATGGTGACCACCTTCAAAAATATCGGCTTTTGTTCCTCTAAAAACATAACTTGGGTCGTGGTTTACTTTAGCCAACTCTTCATAATCGGCTTTAGGCGAGCAGCCATTATCGCTGGTAAACACCAAAAGTGTATTTTCCGAAATGCCCTGCTTTTTTAAGGTTTCCCTTATTTGACGCACCACGTCGTCGACCTGCATTACAAAATCGCCATACATATTGGTATTGCTTTTCCCTAAAAATTCGGTGGTGGGCAAAATAGGTGTGTGTGGCGCAGGCAGTGGGAAATATAAAAAGAATGGAGTTTCTCCGTTGGCTTTTTTATTGATGAAATCCACAGCTTTGTCGGTTAAGTCCTGCAAAACAGTTGCATGCACAAAATCGTCGGAAGTAAGCCCTTCTCTCCAGATTCCTTTTTCGTCGACCGAAACCGTAGTTTTTGTGGGAACCATAGTTGGCTTGTCGTTCTCCACATATACATAAGGCGCCATATCGAGCGAGCCGCAAAAGCCAAACGAATAATCGAAACCATGTGACGATGGTCCGTTTTTTATGGGGGCGTTAAAGTCAACCTCAGGTCTGTAATCCAGTTTATCGAGTTTATTAAGATCGGCATTTTCCAATTCCCAGTCCCAGCCCAAATGCCATTTGCCAACATAAGCCGTTGTATAGCCTTGTTTTTTAAGCATTCCGGCAATGGTAGTGCGCTCTTGTTTAATGAGCGATTTGGAATACCCACTTAACACAAAACTTTTTAACGAAGACCGCCAGTTGTAGCGGCCGGTTAAAATTCCGTAACGTGTTGGCGAACAAACAGCCGAGGTAGTATGGGCATCGGTAAACATGATACCACTTTCTGCCATCTTATCAAGATTAGGCGTAGCAATTTTTCCTTCCGGATTAAAACACTTTACATCACCGTAGCCCAGGTCGTCGGCAAGTATGTAAATAATGTTCGGATTTTTAAGGTCGTTTTTTTCTTCTTTTGGGCTAGTAAAAGCATTACAAGCAACATGAAATATGCATGCTACAAGAATTAGCAAATAAGATTTTTTGGTCATTGTATAAGTTTTATAAAGTTTTCTGAGCTAAAATATAAATAAAAAGAATGCAAACCTACCAGTACCTACCAGTTATTTGTTTGTTTATCTTTTTAATACCTTCTATCCATTTTCATAGATTTTTAATTCTCCCCTTTTATCCACTTTTTCGCATCATACCTGTGGGGTTCATCGTCGAAGAACCGTGCCCCCTCACCTATTTTATTATAATCCCCTATGTCGTTCCGGGCATTTTCTACCAGCTGAAGCAGCGCTTTAACTTCCTCGGGATGTGCTTTTGCCACGTCAGTGGTTTCACCAATATCGTTTTGCAGGTCATACAACTGATGTTCCGGAATTTCCAGCACATCGTGTAATTTCCATTTTGATGCATGAGCCAGAAAGCCACACCACTCAGGTGCCTGCGGACGTTTTAGAACCAATTTCCATTTCCCTTTTCGAACGGCTTGCAGGTGAGTAAGGAAATAGTAGTAATAAATACGTTCCTGGTCGAAACTTTCTTTTTCTCCCGTCATCAATGGCAGTATATTCTCTCCGTCAAAAATCCGGTCGTTGGGCAGGTCAACACCCGCCAGTTGGCAAAAAGTTGGCAGAATATCCATGCTGGTAGTAATTTCATCACAGGTTTTCCCCTTAGGAATCAAACCCGGAGCCCACATCACGCAAGGAACCCTAACTCCGCCTTCCCAGGTGGTAACTTTACCTCCACGCAAGGGAGCTGCACTGCCTGCATTCTCTCCCCTAACCAGCCAGGGACCATTGTCGCTTGTAAAAATTACAACTGTATTTTTATCCAACCCGTTCTTTCTAAGCGTCTTAACAATCTCCCCGGTACTCCAATCCAGTTCTCCGATTACATCGCCATACAATCCTCGTTCCGATTTTCCTTTGAATGCTTCGGATGCACCTAGTTTGGTATGCGGCATAGTATGAGCTAGATAGAGAAAGAAAGGATTCTCTTTGTTTTGTTCAATAAAATTTATTGCTTCGGCATGGTATTTTTGCACCAATAAATCCATTCCGGCCTTTTCTTCAACCACCTCTCTGTTTCGCCAAAGCTTAATGCGCCCCGAATCGTTTCCGCTTCCTGTTCCATACCAATAGTCGAAACCAAAATTATCGGGATAAATATCATCTTGAAAAAAACCGGCTTTATGACCGTTCATATCCCATTTACCAATACAGGCCGTTGCATAGCCTTGCTGTTTCAACAGTGCCGACAGCATAATTTCTTTTGGATGAACCATTGGATGGAAGCGCTTGATATTGCCAACTTCGGCTACACGCATCGGATAACAACCGGTATTAAGAGCTGTGCGGGAAGGACCACAAATAGGCTGCACATAGAAATTAGTAAAGCGCATACCTTCTTGTGCCATTTGGTCGATTTCTGGTGTTTCAATATTTGGCGAACCAAAACATCCCAAATCCTGGTAGCCCTGGTCATCGGTAAAAATGATGATGAAGTTTGGCTTTCGCTCCTCTTGCTGCTTCGAACAAGAGAGAAGCAGGAGAAAACAACTCAGTATGGCAATTGGCTTAAACATATTTTGTATTTACTCTTCTCATTTATTCGTTGTTAAATCGAGCGCTTTAGGATTTTCCACATGTCCAACCGGGCGTGCATTTTTGGTTACTTCGGCATCAAACTCCTGCATGGCTTTTTTCAGCTGGGCAACAATTTCGGGATATTCTTCTTTTAGGTTAACCTTTTCTCCAATATCTGTCTTCAAATTGTAAAGCGCTTCTTCTCCTTTAATAATACGTAGTTTCCAGTCGTTCCAGCGTACCGCTTCCAAAGTTCCCCAGTGGGAATAGAAAAAATATTCGTGCGGACTATCTGC
Source organism: Draconibacterium sp. (assembly GCA_041583785.1). GTDB lineage: Bacteria > Bacteroidota > Bacteroidia > Bacteroidales > Prolixibacteraceae > Draconibacterium. Next base: position 65,171 of record JBFHFE010000018.1, read on the forward strand.
TCCTTCCAGTAACACTGGTAAAATATCTTTTCCATCGATGATGCGGTCGTTGGGTATTTCAGCTCCAATTAAATTTGCAAAGGTTGGCAACAAATCCATTGTGGTGAGAAGCTTATCAATTTTGCTACCAGCTTTAATTTTTCCGGGCCAGCGAATTACTGTTGGCATACGCATTCCACCTTCCAGAGTCTGGGTTTTACGTCCCGACAACGGCTTTGCAGAGCCCCTTTTTCCGGCTGGTCCGTTATCGCTGGTAAATAATACGATAGTATTATCATCAATACCTTGCTCTTTTAGGGCCGCAAGGATTTCTCCCACCGACCAGTCGATTTCATAAATAGCCGCAGAGTAAAGTTCTGGCGAGGCTTGTACGCCATTCGCTAATACCTGTTCGTATTCTTCTTTAATTTCGGGCGAGGCAGCCAGGGGGCCATGCGGAATGGGATGCGGAACATAAAGAAAGAAATTTTCATCTTTATGGTCTTTTATGAATTTCACCGCCCGTTCAGTAATTCTTCGTGTAAAATAATCAGCATCCGGATCCAGCTCTATCACCTCTTCCATTTCTAAAAGCGGAAGTGGCGGAAAGTTAAAATATTTCTGTCGAGCGTGACGGGGTGATATGTCGTGGCTGTATGGCAAACCAAAATATTCTTCAAAACCCTGGCGGGTAGGTAAAAACTCCGGCTGATCACCCAGGTGCCACTTTCCAAACATCCCGGTACGGTAACCCACCGATTGTGCAATTTCGGCAATGGTTACTTCATCAGGATTTAAACCATTACCATCGGCTGCCAGGCAAACCGGGAATCGAGTACCTGGAGCAAGATTGGGTAATTCCACTGCCAGACTCGAAGGTGGTTCCATACTTACGCGGCGCGGGTAACAGCCCGTCATTAGCGCTGCGCGCGATGGCGTACACAATGGTGCTGCCACATAAAAACTGGTGAGCATAGCACCTTCCTCCGCCATTTTATCGATGTTAGGGGTATAAACGTGCTCGCCTCCAAAACAGCTCAAATCTCCATAGCCCTGGTCGTCGGTGAAGATTAGAACGAAGTTAGGTTTGTTTTGTTTGGGCTCTTTTTTTTCTGTTTTTGCTGTGCAGCTTAGGTTCACTATTATAAGTAGTAAAACCCAAACATTTACTAAAATCTTCATGGTTCTCATCTTCAAATTATTTCACCGAATATTTTTCCCTCAGTTCTTTTAACCGGGCATCCATTTTCGCGACAATTTCAGGATTATCATTCACTATATTCTGTGTTTGGTTAGGATCTGTTTCCAGATTATACAATTGTGCAGAAGGGGCATCTGCTTTCAACTTTCCATTCTCCATATCGCTATTCTTTCCTCCAACAAAAGCAACGCCTGCTGGTCCGCCCCAGGCATGATGCTCCGGTTTTGAACCTCCAAAACCACCACTTCCCTTTGCCGGAATGTACATCCATTTTCCTTGTCTAAGCGATAGGTTTTCAGGTCTGCGAGGAGCTAAAAGGAGTTCTTCCCTTACGCTTCCCTCTTCTCCTAAAAATGCAGGTAAAACATTCACACTATTTTTGTCGGCCAGCGACAAGCTTTCTTCCTGACCGGTAAGTGCGGTAAAGGTAGCCAGCATATCAAGCGATGAAATTAGCTGATCTGATACCGTATTTTCAGGAACTTTACCAGGCCATTTTACAATAAAAGGAACGCGGTGTCCGCCTTCCCAAACGCCAAACTTAAAGCCGAGTAAATCTCCGTTTATTTTGTGCCCTTTTTCAACGGCAATGCGGCCGCCCAAATTAAGCATTGCGCCATTGTCGCTGGTAAAAATAATCATGGTATTTTCGGTCAGGCCATTTTCTTCCAATGTCTTCACAAGCTCCCCTACCATCCAGTCCAGCTCATGAATATAATCGCCATAAAGGCCTGCCTGACTAGTCCCTTTAAAACGTGGTGCAGGCGTAAAAGGATGATGGATATTGGTTGTTGCAAAATAAAGGAAGAATGGATTCTCTTTGTTTTGGGTAATCCAGCTTGTTGCTTTTTCGGTTAAATAAGTCCCTGTTTTTTCATCGTCGTAGATTTTATGCGCCTCTAATGCCCCTGCAAATAAATTGTCACTCTTTTTGGAAGCTTCTTTTGGGAAAGTAGGTGTTGGCGAAGGTTTTAAATCGCCTTTATAGTTTCTGCCTAAATAAACCAGTGGATCGTTCGAATCGTATCCAACTACAGTTTTGTTTTCAACATAAACAAACGGACTGCCACTGTTTACAAAGGGAACACCCCAATAATAATTGAATCCCACTTCATTTGGACCGGGGCCAAGTGGCACTTGCCAGTCGTTTTCCTCAGTGCCAAATCCTAAATGCCATTTTCCCAAACAAGCGGTTTGGTAGCCTTTATTCTGAAATACCTTACCTACTGTAAGTGTGGTAGTATCAATAAGAAGTTTATTTAAGGTCGCTAAAGGTCCCCAGCTGTCAATTCTTATAGGGTATTCACCTGTTAGCAGCGCATAGCGCGAAGGCGTACAAACCGCTGAAGCTGTGTGCGCATCAGTAAACCGTCGACCTTCCTCTGCAAGCTTATCGATGTTGGGAGTCTGTACTTTTGTAGCTCCCTGGCAACTCAAATCACCATATCCAAGGTCATCCGCATAAATAAGGATAACATTGGGGAGACTTTGTTTTTCATCTTGTGTTTGTTTCTGCGCACAGGAACAGATTAAACCTGTAAGAAGCAAAAAGCATAAACTTATTTTAATCATATTTTTCATCTTATTAAAATTGTTTGTTTCTAAGGTATAAGATGGAACTCGCATGATTTAAGAATTCGCCTCCCGATAAACCGGGACAAGTTATGTGTGAAAAATTTATCATGTTCGTTTCATTTAAGTTGAATTCTAAAAAGTAACATCTGTTATAACAAGAGACGCTTTCAAATCTGTAGCGTCAAAAGATACATGCTTAGGTTATACGCCCAAATGAAAGATAGGGAGTATTTAAAAAAGCTTTTTCTGAGTAGAATTGTTAATAGGTTTAGCTGTTTCATTTATTTAAATTATTTATTTTCTATGAAATAAGATGAAACCCTGCTGATTTTAACACTTCCGCAAAGGTTACTTCCTTTGGATTCAGACCTTTTGTATCAGCGGCAAGCAATACCGCATGATGAGACCCTTCCGCCATTCCAATCCGTTTTGGATAACAACCCGTCATTAATGCCGCACGTGATGGTGTGCAGACTGGTGCAGCCACATAGAAGCTAGTCAATTTTATACCCTCTTCGGCCATCTTATCAATTCGTGGTGTGCTAACATGTTTGCCACCAAAACACCTGAGATCGGCATAGCCCTGCTCATCGGTGAAGATGATCACAAAATTGGGTTTGTCCTGAGCCTTTATTCTCAGGGAGCCAAAGCCGCAAAAAAGAAACAAGCAAACACTTAATTTGCGTATTATTGATAGATTACATCCTAATATCATTTTTTTTGTTTTAGAATTTATCCTGAATATTTTCAAAAGGAGGTAGTCGCTGATCACTTCCAATCACATGGACATCTCCAAGCTCTGACCTAACTCTATCAGCTTCATTTAATAATTCTTTTACTATATCAGGATGTTTTTTTGAGATATCAGTCAATTCGCCCATATCAGTATCCAGATTGAACAACAGAGGAATCTCCAGAGCCACTAAACCATTGCAAGGAATATTCTTAAGATTACTTCCTTTAAAGGGTTGGCCTACTAAATTTTTGGACCACCAGGGTTGATCATCAGCGGTTCGGGGGAGATGCAATTTCCATTTTCCCTTTCTTACCGCTTGGAGATTCGCTCCATTATAATAATACAGATATTGGTGTGGTGATTGACCTTCTCCAGATTTTAAAATAGAATTTATATCCTTCCCATCGAAAGTCCGGTCTTCAGGTAATTTAGCACCTGCCAAAGCAGCAATAGTTGGAAATAAATCCATTGAAGAAAGAAGGGTATTACACGTACCTTTGGAGTATTCTCCCTTCCATCTTATAATCGCTGGGACACGAAAACCGCCTTCCATCGTACTATACTTTCCCCCATTTAAAACGCCCGCTGAACCCCCAAAATGGCAAATAGCAGGTCCATTATCCGATAGAAATACAACTATCGTATTTCTATCCAAACCATTTTCATTTATGGCTTGCATCAGTTGACCAACATAGTGGTCCAACTCCTGTACAAAATCTCCATAAAGACTTCCTCTGGAAGTACCTCTAAATGCTTCGCTTGGAACAATTGGAGAGTGAACAGCAGTATAAGCCAGATAGAGAAAAAAATGATTTTTCTTATTTTCCTCTATAAACTGGATGGCCTTTTGAGTATACGTCTCTGTGAGAGACTCATGAAGAACCTTTGTTTTAACAATTCCATCATCATCATATATATTGAGTAATTTTTGAGCGCCACTAGTCCTATCGACCTGATGCCCATAGAAATGTTCAAAACCATGATCCAGAGGTCGTGAACCTTCAATAAAGCCTAAATGCCACTTTCCAATGCACATGGTGGCATAATTCTCCTCTAAAAGCACATCCGCCAAAGTAATCTCATTAGCAGCCAAACCGTAATTTTTATGTTTTTCTAAATGAGTTGGAGGTACTGGAACCCCATTTCTCATCGGGTAACGACCAGTAAGAATTGATGCCCTTGAAGGACTACAAACCGATGACGTTACCTGAAAATCGGTAAACCGCAATCCTTCGTTTGCTAACTTATCAATATGAATGGTATTAACATCTTGAGCCCCATAACAACTTAAATCACCATACCCTAAATCATCTGCAATAATAAAAATCAAGTTTGGCTTCTTTGATTTTGCTTCACTTTCTGAAGTGAAGCAAAATAAAAATATTGCAATGAACAATAAACAGAAATCGATACGCATTTGTTTTTTCATAATTAGTAAATTAAGAATCACAAACTCATGATTCATTGCTTATAATTGATTTTATACTGATCTGACTGAAATTGACACAAAAACTCTCTCATTTCGTTATCCTTTTTATAGGTTCGTTATTGAGATTTTTTTTCCAGATATCGACGGATACATCATTCGACTGGATCGAGCCAGGTGTACTGCGACCGTTGGCGACCGTCGATTCCAGCAATTTGATGAGTGTGGCCACTTTTTCCGGATATTGATCAACTATATTGTGATGCTCTTCAATATCATCCTTTAGGTTATACAGTTGCATTTCAGAGAGACCTTGCTGTGTGGCCTCATAATCCATCAGAGGACTCACGCCTCCTGATCCAGGCGACAACAAAAGTTTCCAATCGCCTTGGCGTATGCTAAAGCGTCCCGTAACGGAATGGAAAACGACACTTTTGCGAGGACTAGCCATAAACTTTCCATCAATTGCGGGTAAGAAACTGATACTTTCCTCGGCAGTATGGTCATTAAATTGGACTGAGAACAGATCTGCAAAAGTCGCCATCACATCAACCAATGAAATCATCTGATTGCATCGCGTATTGGCTTCCACTCTTTCTGGCCAACGCAGTAGAAACGGCACCCGATGACCGCCCTCCCAAAGATCTGTTTTTGCCCCTCGAAAGTCTCCACTAGGGAAATGGCCCTGCCTCTCCAGTTCAGGTTTATTCGCAGCGACTCCAGAGGTGCCATTATCGGCACTAAAAATAACAATAGTATTATCTACCAATCCATTTCGCGCCAAGGCCTCCATAACCGCTCCAACCGAAGCATCTGTCTGCATTACAAAATCTCCATGAGGCCCCAAACCGCTCTTACCCTGCCACTGCTTACTTGGCACAACAGGCGAATGTGGTGAACTCATTGGAAAATAAAGAAAAAACGGCTTTCCTGCCTTCGCATCCGATGCCTTTTGATCAATATATGCCGTCACTGCATCGGTGAGTTTTGGAAGCACATCAATGATACTTACTTCTTCAACCAATAGGTCATCTTTGATAAAACTGCTCATAGTACCAGCCTGGGGATAACCATAATAATAATCAAACCCCCGAGTTATTGGTCCGTCAATGATACGAGACCCTAACGGTTTCCCCACGAGGTAATGTGTTTTTGAACTTTTTCTCGCATTTGCTCCTTCAGGAGCCGTTGATGAATCGTACTTAAACCCTAAATGCCACTTGCCAATGATCGCCGTATGGTATCCTTGCGATTGAAAAAGATTTCCCAAGGTCATTCGGTCCGGAGCGATCAAACAGGATTCGCCACCATGTAGAACCCCTCTCTGCAAACTAGTACGCCAATTATACCGCCCTGTGAGCAATCCGTATCTTGATGGAGAACAAACAGATGATGAGGTATGTGCATCCGTAAAGGTCATCCCTTGCAATGCCAAATGGTCAAGATGTGGCGTGAGAATCTTTCCGCGTTTGGGATTGAGGGCCTGAATCTCGCCATAACCCATATCATCCGCATAAATAAAGACAACGTTTGGGTTCGACTGTTTTTGTGCATAAAGACTCGCTGAAAGGATTAATCCGAATAAACCTGTAATTAGATACTTTTTCATTGTTCTATTTTAATTTGGCACAAGTGTAATATCCCTAAGCGTCATCAGGCCCTGATGATATTTTTTTGCATCATCAGTAATATTTATCGGTTTTATTGCAAGTTTATACCGACCCGGCTTCAACTTCACTTCACCAAGCGTAAAGGTTTGATAGTTTGCAATAGATGGAGAGAATTTGGCTTTAGGGTTTTTTCCAATATTTTCTACAGTATGTTTAAAAGACTGACCAGCGATGGTCAACTCAAAAGAGCCTCCTTCCACCAAGCTGGCATAAGTTATTTCTAAATTGTAGCTCCCATTTTCCTCCACTAACAAATCCCATTCTGCCCAATCAGATTCCTCTGTCCAACCTTTAAGGTTTTCGCGCTGAGCACCACCTCCTGTGCCGTAGTAAAAATAAAGTTTGTCTCCATATATGTTAGCAAAACCTGCGGGAAGGAAATACCCTCCAGCCGGAACTTCTCTCATACCATCCTTTGCTTCTAATTTATTACTAAATGCCCTAACTGAACTATCTACTTCTGGACAATCCGTAAGTTCAACTTTTATAACATTAGCCATTGCATAGGGGGCTGATTTAGGAACTGTAATACACACATCTCCTTGTTTACGCTTCACTTTTAATGGCTTGTTTTCTTTATCGGCTAAAAAGGATGCAGATTTTACTTCCGTTTTAAGACCGGGTATGATAAGTTCTCCATTTTCTGGCCAATCAAAAATCTGATAATACAAGGTATTGTTCTTTCGTGTGCAAGTTCCCCAATTCAGAAAGTAGTGCGGCCCTTTTTCTGTTCCATAGATAGATTCTCCGTTTACTTTGAGCCATTCTCCCACATGCTCCAGCTTTTCAACACTTGTTTCCAAAAATGCTCCTTTCGGAGTTGGCCCCAAATTAAGTAGAAAATTTCCTCCACGAGAGGCAGCATAACAAAGCTTGTAAAGTGCCCATTCGGGTGATTGAGAATTGTTGTCTCCCAGATACATCCAGCTGTTTTCGAATTTATCACAACCTTCCCAAGCTGCCACTTGTTTACCGATAAAAGGCATATAACGTTCTGGTGAGGCATAGTCGCCAGCTCCTTTTCTGCGCTGACCAATTCGATTATTTATAATAATATTCGGTTGAAGTTCACGTACAAGGTCTCTCATCTCTGTTGCACGCTCTACAGTCCAACTATTTGATCGGTCAGCGTCTAACCAAAGGCTAAAAATGGGACCATAATTGCTTAGAATCTCTGTAAGCTGGTTAAGCATATATTGTTGATAATACTTAGATCGAGGGTTACCAATATCTTCCGTAAAATCGGGATGGCGTTGGTCACGCAAATTATAGTATAAGCCTAGAGGGAAGTTATGTTTAGCACAAGCTTCAGCCAATTCTTTAATTGGATCTCTTTTAAATGGTGTGGCATCAACAATGTCATATTCGGTGTACTTGGAATCAAACATAATAAAACCCGCGTGTTTCATAGTAATAACCATATATTTAAAACCTAAGCTTTGAGCTGTTTGAACCCATTCTTCGGCATTAAAATCAGTTGGATTAAACGATGCTATTGATCCAACTTCTTCTTTTGCAAAGACCTTCTTTCCACTTGCTTCCATTGGTTGCCAATGAATGAACAAACCGTATTTGGCATCCATCCACTTTTGCATGCGTTGTTTGTTTTCTTCGACTGTCTCCCCAGGAAATCCTTCTACAATAGACTCTCCCACCTGATACTGGGCAAACCAGGGAAGATCTTTTTTTAAATAGGCTGATTGTTCTAGTGGATCGCCTGAGAACGTTTGCGTTTCATCTGTGGTTATCTTTTTATTTTGGGCAGTTGCACTAGATACTGCAAGTAAAAACAGGATAAGAAGTACGCTGAATTGATTCTTCATTTTAATCGTTTTTTATGATTTTTGCTCAATCGTTTTAGAGATTTCAACTCATAAACGAAATTAAATTCGTCTGCATTTTCCCCCAAAAATGGGAGAGAAAGTCTTACCGAAAACGTGTTTATTTTCATAGATTCGTTTAAAGTTTTAAGGCAATTCAAACTTACAAATAGCAGAAACTAATGTAAAAGGTGAATGTTGCATACCGGTGGGCAGATGTTGCAATTTGAACGATACCAGCCTTTTTTTGTCCTAAATACCAATTAAACTTTGCTTCACGTTAATTTGCACTGATTGTAATTCCAGACGCTTTCGATAGTATAAATAGAGCAATTGCTTCAGGCATCAACCAAACACGAGGGTAATTGAATTTAAATCCCGAGGATTTACATGTCGATAGAAAAATTACATTGAATATTATGTACAACTCCAGCCGGAGTCCAACAGTCTTAAATTACATTGTTCCAAATTCAGAGACACAAGGCACCGACATTATTCGTATAGCAACTATATCTATATAGTTATAATAAAGGCAGCCCCAAAGGGCTGCCCTAAATAACTAATCTCTCTAAACTATTGAACTATATTTATTGTCCAGTCGTGGGTAGCTCCATCGGCAGAATACACTCTGTATTGAAAAGTTCCTGCTGATAAATCGTTAATAATTCCTGCAACCGGGGCTCCATATAAAGGTTCCACTTTGGTTCCGTAGTGGTAGATTAAAAAACCAATTCCGGTGAACGTTTCTCCTGCGTTTAAGGTTACAGTTGCTATAAAATTAACTTCGTCAATTTCGGCTGTACCAGATGAAACTGTAATCCTACGGGTACCAGTAACTGTTGTCCCATCCGCATAATATTCTTCCAGCTTAACCCCGTCCTTTGTTTCCAATTTAAACAATTGAACGTTGTTGATAAATGCATTGTCGCCCCATTGTTCCATATCCATACCAATGCGCGGATCGCATGAAAAAAGCGATGCCATGAACAAGAATATGAATCCAAATTTTATACTATTTTTCATTGTTTCAAATTTTAAGTTTAACATACTCTATTAAAACCATCCTGGGTTTTGCTCCAGGGTAACACCACCTTCTGTTTCGTAAAAATCGATTTCTGTTTTAGGAATAGCTTTTAAGTAATCCCTATCCGGGTCAATATAGTAGCCCCTACCCGTTTCTGTAAAATCTGCATTTTTAAAAAGTGAATTTATATATTCACCTGTTACACCAATATTATCATCTAAGGTTAGTTTCAATCCTGCTAATTGACTTTCATCATAGCCATTAGAAAGTAATTCATCTTCATCACTCCAATAGTCAATTAGTTCCTGAGCATAAGCCCCTATTGGTTTATAACCATTTACCACATCTTCGTAAATAGCCCAACGCTTTAGGTCGTTTCTTCTGTAATTTTCGAATAATAACTCAACTCTGCGTTCGCGACGTACTTCGTTTAATATGACTGATGCACTTGGGTCGTAACCATCGGCAACATCGTAAGTTAGTCCCCATGCCTCTGCATCGGCAATAGTTAAATGCACCATTCCAACCCTGTCGCGAATTACGTTAATTGTTTTATCCACATCTGATTGTGAAATAGTACCTAAAATGGCTTTGGCTTCAGCATAATTTAACAAAGACTCGGCATAACGCAACATTAAATGGTCTTGGTTGTCTTGCCATCTATCGTAATAATGGTCGCGTAAACCTTTAAAGCTATAATAACCGGTTTCTCCATAAACGGCCAACGCAATATACTTCCCTTTAGATAACTGATCGGCTTGCTCTGTTAAACCCAATCCCAATACATAATCGGTATAACTACCCCTGTCCGGAGAATAAATCATTTGATCCAAACGCGGGTCTTTAGCATCAATAAGACTACCCTGATAAGTATAATCATAAGTAACATCAGAAAGGCTTTCGGGTTTACCATCCGACATCAGAATATTATCCATCATTTTTTTTGTTAATCCAACACCCCATCCTGTTAAACCATCAGAATGATGAGATGCTACTTCTAAATCGGCATCATAATGCTTGTACATAAAAGCACCTGCAATACTGCTGTAATCCTGTTTATTAAATAGATCGAAATACTCAAATCCGTTTCTTCCAACGAAAATATCCGTCCCTTGGTTCGCAATTAAAACATCACCGGCTTCAACAACCGCGCTTAAAAAATCGGTTCCATTTGCGCCGTCTACTTTAAAAACAGTGTTTTCTTTATCATGGTAATATTCCCAGCTACCTTCGTAAAGACCTACACGCATTTTCATAGCTAATGCACTTTCTTTATTCAAGCGAGGAGCGGTGGCAAACCCTTCATTTTTCCAATCCATGTATTCTATTGCTATATCCAGGTCATCCATTATTTTAGTAGCAATAAAATCGCGGCTATCTCTAGCTTTAAACAATTCTTCGCTATCGGTCTCCAATACCTGGTCGATATAAGGAACGCCACCAAAGGTCTGAAGTAGTACAAAATAATGCCAAGCTCTGATAAAATATGCCTCGCCAATGTATTGTTTGGCCTCATCATCAATTTCATCGAGTTTATCCTGGCTATTTAAAACGTAATTCACCTGTCGTATATAGGAATAACGATTGTTCCAGGTACTGTTAGTTTCATTGGCCACACCACTTGTCGAGTGCTGCATTTCGTTAGAACCAGGACTTGTTCCTACAACATTATCGGTACCATTTTCTTGTGCTGCGGTATTGGCAGTTGATGATAACACGTTATTGTATAAACCATTTACATAGGTTTTAAAATCGCTGGCTTTTGTAAAAAAAGTTGCATCGCTCATGGCATCTTCCGGATATTTATCCAGTATATCTTCGTTGCAGGCATACATTGAAAAAATCAATCCGGCAAGTACTATTGTGTATAATATTATTCGTTTCATTTCTTTCCTTATTTAATGTTAAATACCCACTTTTAAACCCAAAGAAAATATACGCGATGGCGGATAAGTTGAGAAATTTTCTTCGTATTGAATTGGGTCGTATTCTTTCGCCCATGCTTTGTAATAAACAAAACCAAGGTTCTCACCACTTATACTAATTGAAGCACTACGCAGTTTAAGTTTTGAAACCAACGAGGTCGGCAACTTGTAACTCACATTAATATTTTTAATCCTCAGGTGTGCTAAGTTTACTGCATATTGGTCGTTGGTATACCTTTCAAAGGTCTGGTTCAAATTATAATCATACGCTCTTGGGAAAAAGGCATCGGTATCGTTTAAGTTCCAATATCCTCTATCCACCGCTTGAGCAGTAACAAAGTTCTTCGTACCCATTAAGAACTTTTTACTTGAATATACTTTTTGTTTTCCAACACCATCAAACAGTGCAGAAACAGAAAAACCTTTCCAGTTGGCGTTTAATGCAATATTGAATTTGTAACGCGGATAAGTGTAGCCCAATAATTTACGATCGCCTTGTGAGTACCAATAACTTCCTTGTCCATTGTTTACTAACCCATCGCCGTTGGTATCTTCGAAGAGTAAATCACCTGGATAAAACCAACTGGTTCTATATAAAGGATTTGTTTGGAAGTCTTCTGCACTCTGTGCAATTCCTGCACTTGTATAACCATACAATTCACCAAAAACCTGACCAGGAGTCCAACTTGAGCGGGTTCCTGTTTCATTGCTTTCATATTCTACCACATAACCAATATAATCGGATACACCAGCACGAACACTGTAATTTACCGGAGAACCTTTTAGGTTAAAGGCTTTATCGCTCCAGGTGGCCGAAACTTCCCAACCTCGGGTTTCCGAAACAGCATTGTTTCTTTTGGGTGCTGAAGTTCCCAATACCTCAGAATATTGCTCTGCCGGCCCCTGCTGGTCGAACACGGTTCTTTGGAACCAATCGTATTCCACTTTTAAGCGGTTATTTAATGCAGCTGCTTCCACTCCAAAGCCAATGGTACGAGGTTTTGTCCAGGTAAGATCATCGGAGATAATACCGGGCATAGTTACATAAGGTAACCTTCCTCCATCTAAAATAACAGGAGTTTGGCTATTGGTTCCCATGGTTGGCAAATAAGCATAATTGCTACCAGTATTGTTACCCAATTTCCCCCACGAACCTTTTAGTTTAAACATGTTTACATAGTCTTTTAAAGGCCAGAATTTTTCGCGTGCCACATTGTAACCAGCCGAAACTGATGGGAAAAAAGCCCAACGAGTATCTGGCGAATATTTTGAGGAAGCATCGTAACGCATGTTAATATCCAGCAAATAGGTTTCGCGATAGTTATAACTTAACCTACCAAAATAACCCTGCGTTGCCCACGAATAAATTACATCATCGGCAGTGGTAGTTTCACCATAAGTTGTGCTTAAAGAAGTCACCGACTGCGTATAAAACTCAGTATTTGAAGCCGATAGCTTATTGTATTTATTTTCCTCTTCGTTATAACCAGCCAAAAGTGTAAGGTCGTGTTTATTAACATTAAGGTTATAGGTTGCTACTAAGTTAATGTTGTGGTAGTACTGATTCTTTGAGATTTCTTCAATTTTATCGATAGAAGGGCTTCTTCGGCTTGCTTTTGCCGATCCATCAGCATCAAAAGTACTAAAAACCAAATCGATGTTATTATCAAAACTATGCCAGGTATTCCAGGAGTAGTCCCCTTTTATACTTAAACCTTTTAGTGGTTTAAAAGTAAAATCACCGGTTAACCATAAATCATCGGTGGTATTGTTATAAGTTCCTGAAAGGCCTTCAAGACTTGGTACAATTGAGAATTCATTTGGGTAACCGTTATCGTTATAGTCTGGTAATGTTGGAATAAAACCAAGGTTGTCGAAGAAACTGCCATCGGCAATTCCACCATTTCTGATGGTAGGTCTTTTTGCCTGTTGGCGTCCGTATTTCGCACTCATACCCACGCTCAACCAATCGGTTATATCAGTATCGATCTTGATTAAAGCCGAATATTTTTTTAACCAGTCGTTATCGCTTTCATAAACACCTTCGTTACCAATGTAGCCAATACTACCGTAATAAGAAGTTTTTTCGCTACCGCCACTAATGCTTGCATTGTATTTTTGGTTAAACACATTATCGCGGAAAGCATTGTCGAAATGATCTGCACTGGCATTATATTCCCAAACACTACCGTACTTGCCACTATCCAAAATAATATTGGTAGTAGTAATTTCACCTGCTTCATATTGCCTAATTCTATCTATAACAGCATCGGTATACAAAGCCGAACGCAAGGTATTGTATCTACGATTATTTCTATCAATCGCATAATCAAGACCTGATGCAGTTTCCGGAACACCAATTGGCGAACTTACAATCATATCTGCAGAAAAGTCGATCTGCATTTTTTGACTTCGTTTACCCGATTTAGTGGTAATAAGTACTACTCCGTTAGGTGCACGCGAACCATAAATGGCAGAAGCCGCGGCATCTTTTAATACCGAAATACTTTCCACATCGTTGGGATTTACCATATCGATATCCTGAGGTACACCATCGACTAATATCAATGGCGCACCGGAATTTGCACCGTCAGAATCAAATCCTGTGAATCCTCGAATATTTAAATCCGATTGGGCATCTGGTGCACCCGATGAAGTGGTAATATTTAAACCAGGAACCGAGGCCGATAACATTTCTGTTACTGACTTAACCGGACGGTTTTCCAGGTCTTTGGTATCAACCATTTGTACTGCCGAGGTAAGGTTTACTTTCTTTTGTGTACCGTAACCAATTACAACCACCTCTTCAAGTCCCACTGCATCGGCAACCATTGTTATATCGATAGTTGTTTGCTTGCCTACTTCGATATCCTGAGAAAGCATTCCCACAAAGGAAAACTGCAATGTGGCATTTTCATCCAACCCTGAAAAGGTAAAATTTCCATCGATATCAGTAATCGTACCATTGGTAGTTCCTTTAATTACTACTGTAACTCCGGGAAGAGGATCGCCTTCTTCGTCGCTCACCTTACCCTTTACCGATTTTTCTTGCGAAGCAGGTTGTGATTCCTCCAATTCTTTTGGGAACAGCATAATATGCCTGTCGTGAACAGAGTACTTAACATTTGTTCCCTTAAAAATAACCTTAAGAGTTTCTTCAATGTTTTCATTATCTACTACAACATTTACCTTTCTGTCTAAATCGATTAACTCGGAACTGTAAGCAAATCGAAATTCCGACTGATTCTCGATGACAGTAAGTACCTCGAGAACAGACGTGTTTCGTAATTCGAGCGAAAGTTTTGTGGTCTGACTATAAACGCTTGCCGAAACATGCATCAATCCAACCATCAAGAACAACAATGTTAGTTTCATAAGTCTAATAGCTTTAGTCCAAACAGAAGGTATACACCTTCCTCTTATTCGGATTTTTTTCATAATTTTACCTTGATTTAGTTAATAAATTATTTATCATTTGCCGATGATAAGTTTAGACCGGGAGTGTTGCCGCACTTCCGGTTTTTTATTTATCGCTCGACATCTCTCTTTCTTTTTTCATCGAGTTCGAATACAATAACTCCTTCTTCCTGTTTTGCTTTTATAGGAGCAATTTTTTTCATTAGCCTGATTACCTCAGCCAACGATTCGTTTTTTATGGTAAATGTAAACGGGAAGTCTTTCACGCTTTCGTCATAGATAAACTTCTGGTTATAACGTGTTTCCAGGCGCTTAACCAATTCTGCCAAAGTTTGGTCGTAAATATGTATCATGCCATCTTTCCACGAAGTATATCTTGAAACGTTTGTTTTTCTAACTCTTAGTTTCCCGGTAATTTTATTAAACATTGCCTTCTCTCCCGGTTTTAATTCGTAATTAAACGATGCTGATACTGAACTTAACAACTGAACTTTTCCCTCCTCTAATACCACGCTAATATTGCGTAATTCAGGATAAGCATTTACGTCGAATTTTGTTCCCAACACTTTTACCTCTAGTTCTCCGCTACTTACAATTAAAGGCATATCTTCATTTCGCCTGACTTCGAAATAAGCTTCTCCAATAAGTTTAATGTTCCGGTTTTTGCTTGAATATAAATTGCTGTATGAAATTTCGGAGTGAGAATTGAGCCAAACCTGAGAAGAATCGGGAAGCACCACTTTTGAAATCTGTCCATTCCCGGTTACAACTGTGGTAAAGATTTCGGAAGATGGTGAAGTTGAAATAAAATAAATGGCGCTGCCCATGCTAACAAGGAAAAAGAAAACGGCAGCAATTCTAAAAAACAAATTTAATTTCCGGCTGCTTTGCCAACCATCGTAACTTTTTTGTAGTAATTTGTTTTGAATTTCGTTCCAGCTATTCTCACTTCCTTCAGGAAGATTTTGTGTATTTAGGTTATTTTTCCAATCTAACTTATAGGTATCAAAAGTTTGTCGGTTATTTTTCTTTCGAAGCCAGAGCAGCAATACAGATAGCTCAGACCTATCGGCTGTACCACTCAGGTATTTATTGATTAGTTCTTTCATAGGTTCATTGTCTTAGTCTCAGTTAAACCGAAACTTGTCGTCTTAAGAAAAACCAGGTCTGATGCAGCCTTTTGGTTTATCTTTCTATTAGGAGTACAATACTTTTTAAAAAACCCTACCTCCTTTTAGAAAGAAAAATCTGGAAACAGCATACCAACAATACGTAACTCGCTGATATACCGGAATAATGAAAATTTATAATTTAATCTGAATACTTCTATATGTAAAGAATGAACCGGTTCCCCACTTCGCTTACCAATGACACTACCTTAGAATTTATTTAGGCTGATAAGCACTGGTTCTCTTTGGATCAGTTGAACATTCGGGTTGGCATAATAAGAAAAAGAAGGAAGCAGTTCAACATTGAGGGGATAACTTATTTTGTTCGGTTTAAAAAGTTGTTGCGAACTTAATAGTCCTACTACACAGGAAACTGAAAATGGTAGTATGGAACAATGCCACTTTTTTATACTTTCGACCTCATGCCGGTCTGGCACTTACTTTTTTCAGTCGATAAAAAACAAAGCAAAAAATCTTGTCAAAAAAAACCTTTGCGTTTTTTCAATGTAACTACTTAGCCCGATTGACGGATTTTTGACACGCCCTCACAAAGCGATAGCATATTCAGATAAAAGAAACTTTGTAGCCCAATAATAAAATCTGCCTGATAAGGCAAAAAGAAACATAAAGGAAATAAAATTGAAGTAGTATTATCCCCCTCAATATGAAGTCAGCCCTCTTTAATCCTAACTTGAAAAAGACTTTTTCCATTAATCTGCGTTATCAGCTTAGTATATTTTTTTTTGAAGAGGAAAATATCACTTCAGAAGTAAAGCAATAAGAACCGACATGGCCGGATATTGTAAATATAACTTTTCACGGATTTCCTGTTTCGCTAAGGAAATATGCTTTTCAACCATCTTTATACTAATGTTGAGCTCTTCTGCTACCTCTTTTTGTTTTTTCCCTTCCACTTTACAAAGGACAAAAACCTGTTTTCTTTTATCCGACAATTCCTCAATGGCAACCTTTAGCGATTCCACCAATTCTTCTTCCAGACTTTTTTCTTCTTTTTGAGTAAAATCCAACTGGTATAAAAACTGAAGTTCTTCAACCTTCAGGTATTCCGGTTCAAAAGTAAGTTGATCCAGTTTTTGTTTTTTCAAAAAATTGAGGCATTTGTTTCGAAGAATCACAAAGACGTAGCTCTCAATGGTTTTTTCGGTTTTAACCGATTCTTTATTATCCCAAAGGGCTATAAAAGTTTCCTGAATCAGGTCTTCGACATTGCTATTTTCGGAGATAAAGAGTTTACAATACGATTTTAGCCTCGGATAAAGCACCGTGAAAATTTCCTTAAAAGCGGCAGGATTACCTTGCTTAAGTTCTAATTTGGTAGTAATGGTAAATAGTTCCACAAAAAACAGTTTAGTTCACAATCCACTTATCATCAATACCCTAAAGCATTATCCAATAAATTTTAAACCGATTGCTTTCACCAAATGTAAAAACATTTCTATAGAAATGGCATCTTTTTACCAATTATTGGCTTAAATACCTTAAACAGATAATTGTTTTGTGAACAAAAGAATATCGATAAAAAGAAAGGAATTAGATGAAAAAAGAAGTCGGAAGAAGTGCCTGAAAGTTCGATTATCGCAATGGAGCAAAAAAATCTTTTTCAATAATATTTTTGCTACCACAATGTTGCCTTACTAGCATTAAGCAACAATAAAAATCATTTTAGTACGGTAAAGAATTAGAGACTACCGGTTTCGAAATAACGAAAAACCGAACTACTTTTAATTTCACCAGACAACGGTGAACATATATAAAAGAAATCAGGCCCCTTAAAAAAGAGGCCTGAAATTAAATCAATAAAGTATTCGCTATTGTTCGTTAACATATATAGTCCAGTCGTGTGTGGTGCCATCGGCAGAAGACACACGATATTGAAACACACCATCCGATAAGTCGCTAATAATACCGGCTTCTGGAGAATCACCCAGAGGTTCAACATCTGTACCATAGTGGTAAATCAAGAAAGCTTTGTCGTAAAGATCATATCCCGATTTTAAGGTTACTGTAGCGGTAAAATTCTCGTCGTCGATTACTGCACTGCCATCGGATATAGTAGTACGCTGTGTACTGGTCACGTATTCACCACTTTCGTAATACTCATTCAATATCTCTTCATCATCAGTAGTTAATTGATACACCTGAACATTATAGATATAGGCATTATCGCCCCATTGCGACAGATCCATCTCAATGCGTTCGTCGCACGAAAACAGGGCTAAAGCCATCAAAAATATAAATCCGAATTTTATAGTTTTCATTTTTCCGTTTTTTTAAGATTAATAATTTGATTTAGAACCATCCCGGGTTTTGTTCCAGGGTTACGCCGTTTTCTTCGTAAAAATCGATTTCCTGGGTTGGAATCGAATTTAGATAATCCCTGTCCGGATTGATGTAATATCCAATTCCCGATTCGGTGAAATAAGAGTTTTTCCAATACGGATTTACATATTCACCAATTACATCAACGTTGTCTCCCAATATACAATACACTCCTGATACTTCCGAGTCTGTTAACCCTAATGCTTCCATGGCTTCCGAGTCATTCCAATAATCGGCATGCTCTTGGTAATAAGCTCCCACTGGTTTGTAGCCATTAATTACATCTTCGTAAATAGCCCAACGTTTAAGGTCGGTACGTCTAAATCCTTCCAGTGCCAATTCTACCCTACGTTCACGTCTGATTTCATTTAGAATATTATCTGCCGAAGGGTCGTAACCATCCGATTCGGAATAGCTTACACTCCATGCATTTGCTTCTGCCATACTCAAATGTGGCATTCCAGCTCTGTCGCGAAGTACATTAACCGTATTATCTATATCCGACTGAGAAATTGTTCCAAGGATGGCTTTCGCTTCAGCATAGTTCAACAAAGCTTCGCCATACCTAAGAATTACATCATCCATGTCGCAGTACGTCTTACTATATGCTGAAGTTGGTACAAATTTTATGATTTTGTAACCTCCCATTCCTTGTGCGGAATAGGTTAACGGAGCATAACTAGCTTCAATTATCGCATCATCGTTCGGATCGTAACCAAGCCAGTCGCCATATGCACCATTATCGGGAGAATAAATAGTTTGGCCCAAACGCGGATCTTTGGCTTCTATTAGACTACCTTGATAGGTATAATCATATTCCACACCCGAAATACTCTCTGGCTTACCGTCAGTCATTAAATAAGTTCCTACCAAAGTGCTTGTAATTCCTGCAGCAAATGAGGCACTTGCCCCTTGAATCGCTAAACTATACACTTCAGAAGCAACATCGTAGTGTTTGTATAAAAATGCCCCGTCGATATCGTAGTAATCATCTCTGTTAAATACATCGTAATATTCCTGATCTGTACTACCCATATAGATATTTGTTCCCTGATAAGCCATCAATACATCGCCGGCCTCTACTGCCTGCTCTAAAAAGGCGGTACCATCTAAACCTTCTGCCTGAAAAACAGTTCCTTTGTTACCATGGTAATATTCCCAACTACCTTCATAAAGCCCAACTCTGGTTTTCATTAAAAGAGCGCTTTCTTTATTTATACGTGGCGCCGTGGCATAATCGTCGTTTTTCCAGCCCAAAAGCACAATGGCTGAATCTAAATCGTCTATCACTTTTTGGGCAATGTAATCCCGGCTTTCGCGGGTGTTGTACAATTCTTCGCTATCGGTTTCCAAAACCTGGTCGATATAAGGAACCCCTCCAAAATTCTGTAGCAGAACAAAATAATGCCAGGCTCTGATAAAGAAAGCCTCGCCAATGTATTGATTGGTTTCTACCTCTCGGGTTTCAATTTTATCTTTATTTTGCAGCACATAATTAACCTTTCTGATGTAGGTATACTGGTTGTTCCAACTGCTACTGGTTTCATCGGCTTCACCACTTTCATCCTGCATCATTATTGCACTATTGGGATCTTCTTCAAACAAATTATCCGAACCATCCTCAAGTTTTGTTACTTTATATTGAGTTGAGCTTCTTAGAAAATTCGAATATAATCCATTTACATAGGTTTTATAATCACTGGTTTGTTCGAAGAAGGTTTCATCACTCATATCATCTTCAGGATACAAGTTTAAATAATCTTCATCGCAGCCTGATATTGAAAACAATAAGCCTACGACTAATATTCCATATATAATTTTTGTCTTCATATTATTCATTTTTATGTTAGATACCTAATTTAACACCCAGTGAGAAAATTCGCGAAGGAGGATAGGTCTGTATCGAATTCTCCAATTGAATTGGGTCGTATTCTTTTGCCCATGCTTTGTAGTAAATAAATCCAAGGTTTTCTCCACTTAAAATAACCGAAAGGCTACGCAGTTTTAGCTTTGAAACTAAGGAAGTCGGTAGATTGTAACTGATATTCACGTTTTTAATCCTCAAGTGTGCAAGGTTCAAATCGTACTGGTCGTTGGCATATCGTTCGTATATTTGATTCAGGTTCTTTTCGTAAGCCCTTGGAAAAAAAGCATCGGTATTATCCGGCGACCAATAGCCTCTGTCGAGGTTATCTTGCGAAACCCAGTTTTTAGTACCAAACAAAAATTTATTGGCAAAATATTGCGTTTCTTTTCCAACACCTTCAAACAAGGCCGAAATAGTTAAGCCTTTCCAGCTGGCATTAAGTGCAATATTGTAACGGTAGCGCGGATAAGTGTATCCTAGCAAAATTCGGTCGCCTTCAGAATACCAGTAACTACCTTGACCATCGTTCAACAAACCATCACCGTTTTTATCCTCCAGCAATAAGTCTCCTGGAACAAAATCGCCGGTACGCCACAAGTTGGTATTTTGTATTTGTTCAACACTCTGGGCAATTCCCAAACTGTGGTAACCATATTGCTGACCAAAACGTTGTCCTGCAGTCCATGACGAACGCAGTCCGGTTTCGTTGGTTTCATATTCTACTACATAACCAACATAGTCTGACACTCCTACCCTTGCCGTATACTTTATCGGCGAGCCTTTTATATTAAATGCACGATCGGACCAGCTAAGCGATGCTTCCCATCCACGAGTTTCTGAAATAGCATTATTGGTCTCTGGAGCAGATGTTCCTAAAACCTCGGGATATTGTTCGGCAGGTCCTGCCTGGTCGAATACAGTACGCTGGTACCAGTCGTACGAAAGTTGCAACCTATTTTTAAGGGCTGCTGCTTCTACTCCAAAACCAATGGTACGCGGTTTGGTCCAGGTAAGGTCGGCCGATACCAAACCGGGCATCGTTACATAAGGTTGTTTTCCTCCGTCAAGCAAAACAGATGTTTCACTGTATGATGACATGGTTGAGATATAGGCGTAATTATCTCCGGAATTGTTACCCAATTTACCCCACGAACCTCTCAATTTAAACATGCTAATTTGATCCTTTAATGGCCAAAAATTTTCTTTTGCCACATTATACCCTACCGAAACAGAAGGGAAAAATGCCCAACGTGAATCCTCTGCATATTTTGAAGAAGCATCGTAGCGTGCATTAAAATCGAGCAAATACTTTTCTTTGTAATTGTAGCTCATGCGGCCAAACCATCCACGAGTTGCCCAGGCATAAATGGTATCATCAACGCTTACATTATCTCCATAAGTGGTACTCAAAGAAAGAACCGAGCTAGTATAAAAATCCGTATTATAAGCAGTAAGGTTATTGTAATTATTTTTTTCTTCGTTGTAACCTCCTAGGAAAGTAAAGTTATGATCGTTAAGGTTGAAGTTGTAGGTTGCCACCAGGTTCAGGTTATGATAATACTTGTTAACACTAGTTTCTGTAATATTATCAGAACCGGGACTCCTTCTACTTGCCACATAACTACCATCGGCATCCCAGCAATCGATTACCAGTTCGGTATTAAATTTAAAGGCATGATAAGCATTAAAACTATAATCTCCTTTAATGCTTAAGCCTTTTAAGGGTTTAAACTCAACCATACCGGTTAACCAGATATCATCGGCAGTAGTGTTATACGAACCAGCCAGACCATCTAAACTAGGAATCATCGAAAATTCGTTTGGCGAGCCATTATCGTTATACTCGGGTAAGGTAGGCATAAAACCTAAATTGCCCATAAGAGAACTATCATCCTGCCCAGCCGAGCCGGTTGTTGGTCTTTGGTGTTTTTGCCGGGTATATTTTGTACTACCACCAACACTCAACCAATCGGTAATATCGGTATTAACTTTTATCACCGAAAAGTATCTTTTCATCCAGTCGATATCACTGTTGTATGATCCATCGGCAGTAACATGTCCCAAACTCATGTAATACGTCGTTTTATCGCCTCCACCACTAATACTTAAATTGTATTTCTGGTTAAAAACATTATCTCTAAATGCATTATCCAAGTGATCTTCATTGGCATTATATTCCCATACACTACCGTAAGTTCCATCATCCTCAATAATATTTGTGGTAGTTATTTCGCCATTAATGTATTGCTGCATTCTATCCAAGATCTCATCCGACCATAGTGCAGAATATTGTGAATTATAACGACGCTCGTTTCTGTGAGTAGCAAAATCATAACTCGATGGACTTTGAGGAACCCCAATGGGTTGACTAACGGTTAAATCGGCGCTAAAGTTAATCTGCATTTTTTCGCCTTTTTTACCCGATTTGGTAGTAATTAATATCACTCCATTAGGTGCGCGCGAACCATAAATTGCTGAAGCGGCAGCATCTTTTAACACCGATATACTTTCTACATCGTTGGCATTTACAAAATCAATATCTTGTGGTATTCCATCAACCAGCACCAAGGGCGAACCAGAGTCGTTAAACTCGGTAAATCCACGAATATTTATCTCAGATTCGGCATTAGGAGCACTTGAAGTTGTTGTAATATTTAAACCGGGAACCGAAGAAGAAAGCATTTCTGTAACCGATTTTACGGGTCTGTTTTCCAACTCTTTAGTATCAACCGTTTGTACGGCAGAGGTAAGGTTTACTTTCTTTTGTGTACCGTAACCAATTACAACAACTTCGTCGATTCCAACGGCATCTTCGAGCATGGTTACATTAATGGTATTTTGTGTGCCTACTTCAATATCCATCGTTTTTAAACCGATAAAGGAGAATTCGAGGATAGCATCTTCAGGCACCTCTGTTATGGTGTAATTCCCATCCAAATTAGTCACCGTACCTTGTGTGGTTCCTTTTACAACTACGGTAACTCCGGGAAGCGGTTCTCCGTTTTCATCTTTTACTGTACCGGTAATTTTTTGTTGTTGAATGGCTGAAGATACGCCGCTTTGTGTTCCATCATTTGTTAATACAATAAAACGATCCTGTATGACATATTCCACGTCGGTTCCTGCAAATAAAAAATTCAGAACCTCGTCAATTTTTTGGTTTTTTATGTTTACAGACACTTCACGTTCAACATCAATTAGTTTTCCGCTGTACATAAAATAAAATTCACTCTGGTCTTCAATCCTCGAAAGCACCTCTTTAACGGTTGTTTTCTCCAATTTTAGATTTAGTGTTTTTGATTGCGAATAGGTTTTGCTTGCAAAAACACAACCTACGGAAATCAAAATCAGAAAGGCTGTTAGCTTCATAATTCGAAATAAGTTTTTTAGCCCGGGATTTTTTGCATACCCCGGCCAATCACAAGTTTTTTTCATACTTTTGTAATGATTAGTTTATAATTTCCCTGTACGATCATACAGGGTTTGATATTTAATCTCTACAGGGAAGTGTTGCAGCATTTCCCTGTTGTTCCTTTAACATCGTTTCATCATAGGCAAATCGTCTCTTTCATTTTAAGTTAGATTTAATTTATTTTCGTTTTTCAATTTTAATTTTCTGTTTCGAGAATGTACCATCGGGCAATTTCTTCCGGGGTTCTGCTTTGTAGCTTATGGGAGTAGCGATGGTCATCAGGTCGAGAATCTGAAATAGAGGTTCATCGGCAAAGGTTACTGTGTAAATGTATTCTTTTACATTATCTGCCACTTCTATATCTACATTAAACATCCGGTTAAGCTTTTCGGCCACTACAGTAATCGAGGCATCTTCAAATACCAGCTTTCCATCTTTCCAGGCAACGTATTTTTCAACACTCCCCTTGATACACGAAATGGCTCCGGTTTCTCTGTCGTAGTATACATGATGTCCTGGTTTCATGGCACCAATTACGCTGGTTAGCCCGTCAGCTTTCTGTTGTTCTAGTATTACTTTCCCGTTCACTAAGGTGGTTTCAATGGCATCATTGGCATAAGCCAAAACATTAAACGCAGTGCCCACCGCTTTTATTTTTAAACTACCGGCTTTTACAATAAATGGTTTTTCAGGATTATGAGCGACCTCAAAAAAACCTTCTCCCACAAGATCAACTTCACGCGTATCACCCAAAAAAAATTGCGGATATTTTAGTGTACTGCCATAATTTAAATGAACCGTAGAACCATCAGACAATTGCACTATTGTTCTTGAGCCAATGGGAGCTATAACCTCCAGCATATTGGCTGCCATGCCGTTAAAATTCATCGACTCCGATTTCTTTTCAGAAAGAGTATAAAACAAAATGGCAAGTACAGGAATCAACAGGATAGCAGCGGCTTGCATCAACCAAAGTTTAGCTGAAGATATCGACTTTAATTTGACCGTTTTTTTCTGTTCTTCCTCTTTATCAATTTTTTCCTGAATTTTATCGAAAAGAGCGGTAAATCGTTCGTCGTTTTCCCATTTACCTTCGTCCTGGTAATTTTCCCAATCGTCAGCCACAAGCTTCTTCCCGCTTTCGGTTAATGCACTTGTTTGTGCCCATCGCAAAACTTCATTTAATTCTGCTTCGGTGCAATTATTATTTAAAAATTTTATTAAAATATCTTTTGTCATTTCTATTCTACTGTTGTTTATGCCTTACTGTCATATTTTGGCATGCAGAACTCGAATCTAAATAATTCGGCTATTCTTACTTAAGTGTAAAATAAGCGTTCCGTTTCATTGTTTCGGAAAGTTATACGCCTATCCCGACTTAAGGGAGTATATTAAATTTGATTTTTTTTTAGGAAAGAAATAAGCAAATAAATAACACATTAATTACCAGGCTTTTATCGATACGGGATTTTAAAAAAGAGAGCGAATTTGCCATGTGTTTTTTAACCGTATTCAAAGAAATGTCTAATTTTTTTGCAATTTCATCATGCGTTAATCCTTCTTCACGGCTTAAATGAAATATCTCTTTTTGACGAGGAGTTAACTCTTCAAGCAAAGTTTGAATTTGTTCGTTTAATTCATTTAGCTGAATCTCGTCGATAAGGTCTGGTGCTTTGTGAATTTGCTGTATAGATATGAGGTGCTCCAGGTATTTATGCTCGTTTGCCCTTTTTCGTAACAAGCTAATTGTAGTGTTATAGGCAATGGTAAACAAAAATGATTCGAAGGAAGTATAAGCATCTAGTTTATTCCTTGATTCCCATATTTTAATAAAGACCTCTTGAACAATACCTTCGGCATCAGCTTCCACTTTTATATAACGTAAAACGAACCCGAATAACCTTTTGCAATAACGTTCATAAATATTGTAAAAAGCAACCCTGTCGCCTTTTTGCAGAAGCTTTATAAGTTCGGTATTCGATTTAGAATTTTTCAAAAATAGTTAGATTGTTACGGTGCCAAAGTTATAATTTCATTTGAATTTTCTGTATTTAACTAAACAAATGATTTCCATTTCTCCGGTGCTCATCATAAGATGAAATGAATAGAGTTTGTTTTAAACATCATTGCGAAGTAAAATTTCGTTTATTGTACTAAAGAACATGGCTTTTTCTGCCATAAAGCCTTACTTTTGCCCTGGTATTTATAAAACACTAAAAATCAATACGATTACTTTAAGGCATTGCAAAATAAAATGAGCATGTTCAAATCAAAACACAAAAAATGATGATTCGACAGCAAGTTAGAAGTGATGTCAAACAGATAAACAACTTTAATTATATGAAGTTAAAAAAATTAATTCCTGAATTGGTTTCGGGCATTGTTGATGCGGGCTACGATACAAATCCGCTTGAAATTGAAAGCACTTGTATTCCTAAAATAAAATCGGGAGCCGACCTGCTTGTTATTGCCCCCAAAGGTTCGGGAAAATCTACCACCATTGTAATTAGCATCATTCAACAACTAAAAGAAGCTGTTGAAGAAGCGCCTCGTGCAATAGTTATTGCATCGAACAGAGACAAAGCTTTCGAACTGGAAGAACAGTTTAAATTGCTTGGAAGCCACACCAATCTTCGCACCTTTACTGTTTTCGACAAAGGTATTATACAATATCAGAAAGATATGATTTACGAAGGACTGGATATTTTAATTGGTACACCGGGTCGCATTAATGAACTTTTAAGTATTTCGGGGATCCCGACTACCTTACTTAAAATATTGGCCGTTGACGATGCCGAAACAATCTTTCCAAACAACCATCATCCGGTGGTTTACCGAATTTCCGACCGTACAAAAAAGCTTCAGTTTTTACTATTTGCCGACAAATGGCACGCTAAATTCGACGATTTAATTGACCGAATACTGAAAAATCCGATAATTATCAGAAACGAGTAACAGAGGCTTTTAGGCCCGCTAAACCATTGTGAAATTAAAACCGGTTTTCAATGTCGTTTAGTTTGGCCTTTTATTCCCCTTTTGCCTGTCGGCTTTTTCTTTAAAAAAGAAAAAACAGCAAGATAGAAAGATAGCCCCCTTGATTTATCGCAGAAAATTAGTCCAAAGCTTGCTCCCCTCAGGAGCGAGTGGTAAATTTTTTCAACTGAACGACATGGCCCGGTTTATACCACATATAACAAATTCCGCATTGAAACTACTAAAAAAAGATTTACACAACTTCCAAAATAAATAAGTGGGAGCTCCACCTGTTCTGGTAAGAATAAAACAAATCAAATTCATAAAAAATAAGAATCACTGTACAAAAGTAAAAAGGTTATTATAATAGTTTCAATAATTATTTTTAAATTTAGTCATCCTTCTTTACTTAAAACCAAAGTAGCAGAAGTAAATTGCAGAACCTGCCCGGATTTTGTTTTGGGGAATGCAACCCTTATTATGAAAATAAAACAGCAGTTATGAACAACCTCAACGACGAAAATAACTTTCAGGAATACGAAAATTTACCCATCTATAAAAAGGCTAAGGAGATTTATGAAGTAGTCAGCCATATTGCCGATTTAATTCCGGACGACCATGAAGATAGTGAGCTTGTCTTTGTAAAAAAACAAATGCTTGTCGATGCCATGACAATATTGGTGAAGATTGCCTGCGCCGAGGAAGGGTATTGGTATGACCTGCGTATGGAAAATGCCACGTATATTCGTAAAGCTGCACTCAATTTAAAAGGAACAAAACGCACGCTTCGTTCGTTTGGTTTCGAAGAAGCTCAATATTTCGACATGGTTCGTGAGCTCATTGAAGAATTTCGCTTGCTTTTTATCGATTGGGTGGCGGGTTTCGACCAGTGGATATATGTTTTCGACCGCTGGGGACTGTTTAATCCTCCAGGCATTGGACCTCACAACAATGATCAGAACGATGATATATCATTTAATTTCGACGATTTTCTTGATTAAAATAATAAGCTCAATGCCACTTTCTAAAATATTTCAACCACACGTGGTGTCATAGATAATTTATTAATTTTGTATACTACAAATCTTAATACATTATATCATTTATTATGCAAAGAATTATCGCACTACTAATTGCATTTCTATTTATTTTACCGTTAATAGCGAAAGAGCCAAAGAAAAATAACTTCTCAAAGGTTTACCCCGAAAATAAGTTCTTTTTTTCGGGTTGGGGAGCGCCCAGAGGCACAGAAGCAGAACAAGAGGCAGCTTTCGAAAAATGGGCCGGTGCCGGAATTACTGATATACTTCCCGAAGCAGGCGTTGAAAGACTAAAAGAATTAATAAAACTCAGTTCGGGCTCCGGAATTAGAATACATGCCTGGCACTGGATGATGAATGTTAAAAACAACAAAGAATGCGGCGAAAACCCGGAATGGTTTTCGGTAAATGCACTGGGGCAAAACTGTCACAATTTTCACCCTTATGTGGAATATTATAACTTTTTGAGCCCGTTTTCAGAAGGCGCACGCGAATACATAAAAAAGGGTGTTCGCGAAAAAGCAAAAATAGAAGGGCTTGCCTCTGTTCATTTCGATTATATTCGATATGTTGATGTCATTCTTGGCAATAATCTGCAGAAAAAGTATCCATACAACGGAGGAGAGTTAAAACAAGATCGGATTCTTCCTGATTTTGACTTCGGATACCATCCCAATGCACGTAAACAATACAAAGAGATTTTTGGAATCGACCCAATGAATTTGGAGGACAGGGCAGAGAACGCCGCCTGGCAGCAATTTAGAATGAATGCCATCACTTCCCTGGTTGAGGAATGTGTTGAAATTTGTCATGAAGAAGGGACAGCAGCTTCGGCAGCAGTATTCCCATTTCCGCAGTTGGCGCGCGAATATGTTCGACAAGATTGGGCACACTGGCCGCTGGATTACTTCTTTCCGATGGTTTATAAGAAAGACCACGACGGAAATGTTGGCTGGGTTGGTTTTGCAACGCACGAAGGTATGCGCGAAATGAAGGAAGGACAGCATCTTTTTACAGGAATACTGGTTGACGATTACCGCAATAACTATGAAGATTTTGAAAAAGCAATTGAGCTGGCTTATGAAAACGGAGCCCGTGGCGTTTGCTTTTTTGCCATAAACTCGCTCAACGAAAAACATCTGGCTATTATTAAAAAATACAGCGAGAAGTACAATAAGTAATTTTCCTGAGAGAAAAAACAAACGCTCCTGTTTTACTTTCGAAACGGGAGCGTTTTTTTTTGAGTTCAGTCTAAGCTTTTCGGTTCAGCCGCCGTGCCAAAGCATGCAACCGGCGAATAGACTCCAACACCTCCGATTCGAAACGATAAATTGAAATCCGCATTTTATCGGGCTTCGATAAACGCAGCATTAAATGCGAACGGACATCATAAAACTGATCTTTAAACCTGACTTTAGATATTTGCTCGTCTTGTTTTGGTGAATTTCCTTTAAAATTATTTAAAGCCAGACGAAAGGCTAACATTGCTACTTTGTATAATTCAGTAAGCTTTGTAATGGTAATTTCACTGGCCTCAAATCCTTTCTCTATGCGATTTTCGGCTGCCTCTACCAAATTAGTGGTTATTAAGTCGGCTGCCGTTTCCAGCAGGTTTGCAGCTTCAATTAATGCTTCCAAACGTTTTGTTTCTTTTTTCGAGATAGACTGACTTTGTATCTGCTGCAAGAATTCCAGGATTTCTTTATGCCCACGGTCAATCACTTCATCGTTTCTTCGAAGCTGAGCAAGCTGCGATGCCCTGCCTGTCAAAGCCACATATAACCCTTCTTCAATAATTGCCAGCGTCTGTTCGCCTAATTTATAAATCGAACCATGTACCAAATCAATGGCCATTGAAATATCTTCGAGATAAAAACTATGCAACTCGGGAAACAATCGTTTGCTATCCTTTTTTTGTTCGGGTACTAGCCATACTACCAAATTAGAAACCGGTTTTACCAACCAAATAAAAACAAAGGTGTTTGCACAATTAAAAATGGTATGTGCATTGGCAATTTGGCGTGCGGCATTTCCTTGCGAAATAACTTCGACTAAATTAGCCAACTGGTGAATAAAACCATACCAAATTACAACTCCCACAACCTTAAAAAACACATGCGAAACAGCAACGCGCATAGCTGCCCGAGGTTTGCCAAGTGCCGAAAAAACAGCAGTAATACAAGTTCCGATATTAGCACCAAAAATCAGGGCTATTCCAGCCTCTGTACTGACCAGTCCCTGCGTAGCTAAAACAATTATCACCCCTACTGTTGCCGAAGAGCTTTGCACGGCAGCTGTAAAAACAGTTCCAACTAAAATTCCCATCAAATAATTGTCAAGCCCCTTCATTAACTCAATAAGAGCTTCAGAATCTTTAAGCGGACTTGTAGCTTCGCTCATCACATTCATACCCAGAAAAACCAATCCCAGCCCAAGAATTATTGTCCCTATATCTTTATAGGACTTTTTTGCAAACACTAAACTAAACAGGTAACCAAAGGCAATCATCAGCCACGATGCTTTGGTAATTTTAAAAGCAATAATCTGTGCAGTAATAGTTGTTCCGAGATTGGCACCAAGAATAAGGCCCAAAGTACTTTGAAATGAAAGCAGGCCGGCAGATACAAAACCCACTGCCAAAACTGTTGTTACCGACGATGATTGAATAATAGCCGTAATTCCGGTTCCTGCCAGCAACGATGTATAGCGATTATGCGTCATTGCCTTTAAAAACGATTTCATCCGGCTACCGGCTGCTGCTTTTAATCCATTGGTCATCACCGTCATTCCATAAAGAAAGATCGACAGGCCACCAAGAAGCAATATGGTTAAAGTCCACCAGTTCATAAAACTAAAGGTAAAACAAGAAATTTATACCTGCAAAAGAACACAAAAGGTTTAAAAACAGAATATACTGTAAACTAATATTGTGTAACCATTATACCAATTTTATTAAAATAGTGAATTAAAAATTACTGGCATACGGCAGGCAACCTACAGATTATGAGCGTAATAAATTATTACGAAAGAATCGTTTTCATCTTATTAACCCGAGTTTTAATTTAAATATTACCTCAGTTTCTACTAATTTTTAGCAGAAACGAGCATGAGAAATTTTTCACAGAGAGGCGAACTATTGAATCAAACGAGTTCTATGTTATGCCCTAAAAATTAATGCAGAATTTTGAAGTACTATCGGGATAATACAAGAAAAGCACATTATTTAGTTCGGCAACGATTAGTCGTAACCCAGTTTTTTACCTTTCTCAATGGCCGGAATTCCTTTTTCCATCCATTCAGGAGCCGGTTTTCCTTTTAAATAGTGATTAAAAAACGCAAACATACGTTTACTTAAATCCATACGGTTTGCCCAACTTTTTACCGGAAGATTATGATTTTCTCCATTATAAGTCAGTAGCCAAACCCGTTTATCGAGTCTTCGAAGCGCTGTAAACATTTCAATTCCCTGATACCACGGTACTGCCCCATCTTTATCGTTGTGCATCATCAACAGTGGAGTATTTATTTTGGGAGCATGGAAAACCGGTGAATTTTCGATATAAAGTAAGGGTTTATCCCACAAAGTTCCGCCAATACGACTTTGGGTATGCTCGTACTGAAACATGCGGCTCATACCTGTTCCCCAGCGTATTCCTCCGTATGCACTGGTCATATTACTTACCGGCGCACCGGCCATGGCAGCAGCAAACATATCTGTCTGGGTTATCAGCCAGGCAGTTTGGTATCCTCCCCAGCTTTGGCCCTGCAAGCCAATGTGCTTTGCATCGATAAAAGGATAAGTATTGATTAAAGATTGGGTTCCACTTACAATGGCATTGTATGCACTCTCACCTGGATATCCTGTTTTATAGGTAATATCGGGCACAAAAACCAAGTATCCATTACTGGCGTAAAATGTTTTGTTTATGGTTGATTGGCTTGGTTTGGGATAAATATGCGAGTAACGTGTTTCAGCACTGCGTTCGTAATAATACACAACCATCGGGTAGGTATGATTGGGATTTAGATTTTCTGGCTTGTACAATAAACCCTTCAATTTTTCTCCCGAAAACGAGGTCCATTCCACTAATTCCACCTCGGGCCAAACAAAATCCTTTTGCTGCGGATTAGCATCCGAAATCTTTTCGGCATGTTCAAACGCAAGATTACTGATCCACACATCGGGAAATGTTTTTACGTTTTGCTTTGTCCAGATAATTTTATCATTCTCCTTCGCCTTTTGAACATCAGTAAAGATAAACCTATCCATCATCAATAAGCTGGGATCGCTTATCATACTAAGTTTTGCACTAAAATATCCCTTCGACATGGTTCGTTCGTCGACAGCACTCAGCAAAATTGCTTCCGAAGTTGGAATATACTCCAAATCTTTATCTAATTTTTCGTATCGCAGGCGTGTAAAGTTTCTTCGTCCAAAAGTTTTGGTTACACAAACCGGCACTTTTTCGTCTATAGGATCTAATTTCCAAATATCGTAGCGGTCGTAAATGTATACGAAGCGGTCGTCTTCACTCCAGCCGGCAACACCATAAGGAGAAGGCGCCATTGGTCTGTCGTTTTTTTCATCGTAAAAACTTACCGGTATTTTTTTTGTGAGCGACACTGCATCGAGTTTATTTATATCTGTTGACTTGCAGTAATAACTGCTGTCAGAAGGTTCCCACCAAATAACAAACTTCCCTTGTGGCGAAATTTTAGCGTATCTCTTACTTTCAAGAATTTGGCGTTTGATACCCGTTTTTAAGTCAATAAGATAATAATCACGAAGTCCGCCTCCTGTCCAGCTGGCAGCACGTTGATAAGGAATATCGCTGTATCCGGATGCAATATCGGCATCGCCTTTTTGCAGGCTTTTAACCTGGGGAATTGATAAATCGGCCAGTTGAACAAAACGTTTGTCGGCAATGTGGTACACGGCCAGGTAGGTTCGTTTTTTTTCTTTTTCGGCTTCCACTAGTTGCTGTGGCTGAAGTTTACGGTCTTTCCAATTCCAAACATCTACTTTAGGCTTTTCCTCGTCTAACAAAGTATCTTTGGGTTCCACCTTCGGAATCACAGCCGTGCCAAGATAAATTTTCGAACCATCACGCGAGAATCCCACATTCCCATTCTCGCTTGGCGACCAACCCACCGGCATTCCCTGAGTAGAGCTGCTGACAACTTCATAAGCGTTTGTTTCTTTTTCAGCAAAATACAGAGAATATTCTTTTTCTTCGATTGTATCCTTCGATGCAAGAAAAGCACATTGCTTTCCGTTTTCGTCGAGTGAAACTTTTTTTATCCATCCTTGCGTATTGTACAAATCGGAATAAGTTCCCGAAGCAGCATTAAAGAGTTTTACAGTAGATCGTGTTTCTACCGAATCTTTTTTTTGCTGAATACAAACCAAAGCGCCTCCTTTTTTAGCCCAGGTATATTCTGTTACATTATTTAATTGTATGGTATCCTGATTATGCACATTGAATAAAACAAGCGTTTCGCCAGGCTCTTTGCTATGTTTCTTTTTCTTTTTTAAACTATCTGTTTTTTCTTCGTTCGGCTCCTGTAAGAAGGCGAGCCAGTTGGCATTATCTTCGGGTAATTTAAACGATTTTAATTTAGAATAAGTAAAAATCTGATGATGGTGAAACAGGTAAATCCCAAGGCTGTCTTTGGGCATTTTATCTTTCGACACTTTCTCCTTTTTTGCCTTGCGTAAGGTATCGGCGGGCTGTTTAATCCGAAAGGCCACAAAATTATTTTCGCTCCCTATTTCGGCCTTATACCCCCGCGAAACCGTTTCTGTCGAATTCCCTGACTTAATTATTAACTGCCCGTCACCTTTCAGTGGATTCAGCTCGTAAACCACACATTTTCCATTATTTGAAATTTGTTTTTGAGGTATAATTTTCCACGAAGCGAAATCGTCCGTTGTTAACTTTTTCTTTGCCTTTTCCTGTGAAAAAGAGTAGGTTCCCAAAAACAAAAAAAGAAATAGCACTATAATTTTACTAAGCATAATACTTATATTGATTTTTTCAAACTTATTGATTTACACAAAACTCTCGTTGTTATCCGATAAAAAAAGTAGCTCATAAACCAGAAAACTTCACATTATTAACACTGACAGTAATTTGAGAAGTTTAAAAACACACCCAACATGTATTTTTCCGGACAAAGCAGAATTATGTATTTATTTTAGCCGACTACCCTATAAAACTAGAACAAAAAAGTTTAAAGTTATTCTTTGTCTAGGCCTTTCGGTAAAAATTTAAAACTTCGTTAAATCCTGCCGGAAGTTCTGCTTTAAAAATCTGCTTCGTCGCATCTACCGGGTGAATAAACTCCAATTCCAGCGCGTGTAAAAACAAACGTCTGACCCCGGTTTCGGCTAAAATAATTTTATTCAATGCAAAATCGCCATGATGTATATCGCCAATAATATCGAAATAGTTTTTTGCAAAATGCTGTCGAAGCTGATGCCAGCGGCCGGTTTCGGGGTGAACCTCTACCAAACTAAGCTCTACATTTTCTTTGTCCTTGTATGAAATTTTAGTTTGAATAGTTTCCAGAGTTTTATAATTTGTTGTGGCTGTTTTCTTAAACTTCGACTTCTTTTTTACCACCACTTTATCCGTAAAAGTGCCTTCTTCCGGATTTCCGACAACCAGAGCAATATAAGTTTTCTTCACCTCTTTTCGTTCGAATTGAAGGCTTAAGATTTTTGCGACCTCCGACGAGAGGGCCAAAACCATTACTCCAGATGTTTTCGAATCTAAACGGTGTACGTTATAAATCCATTTCCCGGTAATATCGCCAATTAATTTGGTTAGATATGGTGCATCGTTGGGCATAAAATCGTTTTTATGCACAGGCAAATCAATGGGTTTATCAACCACTATAATATGTTCGTCTTGAAATAAGATTGGAATTTCCATTTTACTTTGTTAAAATTTTAAAGTTAATAAACCTAACACCAGCTGCAATAGCGTTTTTACTTCATTTATCAATACAGCATTCTGAACATGTAGGCAAGCTTATTGTTTTATTCGTATGTACAGACTAATTGGAATATTATTTATTTTGGCTGCATTTCAGCTACAGGCACAGGATACAACAGCTATAACCAAAGAAAAGAATAATAAAATGGACTACAAAGAGCTCACCGAATTTGAAAAATATGTGATAATAAATAAAGGAACTGAACGCCCTTTTACCGGAGAATATAATAAGCACAAGGCAAAAGGTATGTACGTATGCAAACAATGCGGAGCTGCTTTGTACAATTCGTCCGATAAATTCGAATCCAACTGCGGCTGGCCAAGTTTCGATGATGAAATTGAAGGAGCTGTGTATAAATCCGTTGATGCCGATGGCCGTCGGACAGAGATTCTCTGCACCAATTGTGGAGGACACCTGGGGCATGTTTTTTACGGCGAAGGATTTACCGATAAAAATACCCGGCATTGTGTAAACTCGGTTTCGCTTGATTTTATTCCAGCAAGCAGTAATAAGAAAGAAAAACAATAATTCCTCTCCTGACCTATCAGGAAAAAATACTTTCATTTTTCAGCTCACTACTTTTATAACCTGAGCACAGCTAAAACTTTTAACCTCAAAAATGTGTAAGATCTGATTTAGGAGATTTTGAATTGTATTTTAATAAACAACTTCTGGTTATTTATACTGTAACAATATTCCGCAGTGCCAAAAAGCAAATAAAGATTATATCGTTTATTTCAGGTTCTCCTTACCCATTAAGAAAGCAAACGAAATTTTTCTATTTTTGAATTCAATAATAATGCAAAAATGCTAGATATAAAAAACAGTTGCTTTGTTTGCAAAAAGCCAATTTCACGAGAAACCACTGAATTAAACCCGGTGGTAAATATGCCCGTTTGCCCAGAATGTAAAGGATCTGACCGGGAAAAAAAAGAAGAAAAAGAGGTTTTGAACAGCTTAGCTGACGGGTTCGTTTGTGGGTGCATATAAAGCAAAATGTGGTTTCCTGTGGTTATGTACCAAATAACCCACAAAATGACATAAGCCCTAAAGGGGAAAGCCAACGTGCAGACCATGCATACAAAATATACTATAACAAACAAACACTATACTGGAGGGGCCTCTTTTAATCGAAACTGGAATCGAAATAAACCCTTAGAGAGACCAGAAAGCTCAAATAATAAAAAAAGTCCTTATTGGTTCCCCTACTCGTAGGGGAAACGAACATCATATAGGGAACAATCTCTTTATAATAAGCATTATGATGTGAGTTCTATGAGTTTCCGTTGAAAGCAAACAATTTTAAACGAATAAAATGTCAGCGTAAGGCAAGTGGGAGGATGACAAAGGGGTTAAAAGATC
>JBFHFE010000019.1:0-93131 GCA_041583785.1 Draconibacterium sp.
AGTACTTTGGCTTCTGCCAGTAATTTCAATGTGGCGTTTGAGCTTTGAATAAAGTTCGTTAAATTCAGGCAATGAAAAACAGGCCCGCTCAATTACTGTGGTGCTTTTTTTTCATAATAATTTATTTTAATGAAACCATCCTAAAGGTAGTGAGAGTTTTAGGCTTTAGCTACCTTTAGGTTTCGTTCAACAATAGCTCATATATCATAGGGCATTTTGGCTGTTATTCATTACCTTAGCGATTTCTAGCAGCTCCGCCAAATCAGAGATTTGACAGAGACTGAATTAGTAATTTCTCAGTAAAATCTCTGATATGGCTCTGTGACGGTTAAAAAGGAAAGTGATTTCTAATGCCCTACGATACATAGCTGAGCCGTTGTGCGTAATTAGGGCAGACCACAAAGAAAGAAACTAATGACAAAAATTAAAGCTAATAAAGTCTTATTTATAAAACTTGGTGAAGGTGGCAAGTTTGAAAAAGATTGTATCGAAGAAAGTCAAACTTTGCGACTCGGTTACGGAGAAGTTGAACACAATTGGTGTTTAAATAAGCAATGGGAAAACGTCAGAGATTTTTATGTAAACGAGAGAAATACTGATATTGGTGCAGCTCAAAGACACGCAAACCAAATCCAACAGTTTTATGAAGAAGACGAAACAACTCTTTGGATAACATTTTACGCAAACAAACTTTGGTGGTGTTTTTCAAAACCTGAAATCACGCAACTTCCTGACAAAACAAAAACAAGACCTGTAATCAACAAATGGTCTGACCAAGACATTAACAAAAACATTCTACTAACTGGAAACATTAGTGGCGGTTTATTAAAAACACAAGGTTTTCGAGGGACAATTTGCAGCGTTGAAGAGGCTAAATATGCACTTGCAAAAATAAACAACGAACAACCGAAAGAAGTTGTTGAAGTTGAAAATGCGTTTTCTGAATTAAAATCAAAACTGACAGCACTAATAAAAAAATTACAACCGAAAGACTTTGAAACATTAGTGGACTTAATATTTAGACAAGCAGGTTGGCAACGTGTTGGAGATATTGGAAAAACCCAAAAGACATTAGACCTTGAACTTTTTGCTCCCGTAACAGGAGAAAAAGCTATAGTGCAAATAAAAGCACAATCAGACCTTAAACAATTTTTGGAATATGAAGAAAAGTTTGTTCCAATGAGAAATGATTACAACAAATTTTTTTATGTTGTTCATTCAGCTAAACCAAACTTGGAGAAATACGAAAACGAAACAGAAACAAAATTATATCTTGTGGACAAAGTTGCTGAGTTGACCATATCCGCAGGACTTGTAGAATGGGTAATAAGAAAGACTTCATAACAAAAAAAAGAAAAAAACCGAACCGCTAACAAAGTACATATTTCAGAGCGGGATTGGTGCGGTTAGCAACTGCGGCTCTCGCATCATCGTTCCGTCCTGCCGGACAGGAACGCTGCCCCGAAATCCGCTACAGCAACATGCACCAACCGCTACAAACAAGGTTAAAAAGAGTTCCGATGCAACGAATAGCAAACTTAATCAATGCATTTTTTGCGACAAATAATTTTTATATGCGACGAATAAGACATATATTCGTTGCAAATATTAAGACGAATGAGCAAATATATCTATCAAAATAACAATTGGCCAAATTTCGTTTGGGACAGCAAAGAACTATTAACTCCTCTTAGTACAGTCCGAAATTTGCAAGGACGACTAATTGGAAAAATGGAGTCGCTCGGATTTGATTTAAGAAATGAAGCATTACTAAACACGCTGACTCTTGATGTCTTAAAATCTTCTGAAATAGAAGGTGAAATCTTAAATCCAGAACAAGTTCGTTCATCAATTGCACAAAAATTAGGAATGGAGTTTGCTGGGTCAAAAGGTTCAGACAGGAATGTTGATGGCATGGTTGAAATGATGCTTGATGCAACAACAAATTGTTTTAAACCTTTAACATCCGATAGACTATTTGATTGGCATGCTGCTTTATTTCCAATGGGACGTAGTGGAATATTCAAAATAACAGTAGCAGATTGGCGCAAAGATTCAGCTGGTGCAATGCAAGTTGTTTCTGGAGCTTTGGGAAAAGAGAAAGTACATTTTCAAGCCCCTGAGGCAAATGTGATTGAAAAAGAAATGACTGTATTTTTGCAATGGTATAACGAGAACAAAGATATTGACCTGGTCTTAAAAGCAGCTATTGCCCACCTCTGGTTCGTAACAATCCATCCATTTCAAGATGGGAACGGAAGAATAACAAGAGCCATAACAGATATGCTGCTTGCTCAATCTGATAACAGTACGCAAAGATTCTATAGCATGTCTGCACAGATAATACTTGAAAGAAAACAGTATTATGATATACTTGAGCAAACTCAAAAAGGTGATTTGAATATAATCGAATGGATGAAGTGGTTTTTACTATGTTTGATTAATGCTCTAAAATCAACAAACGGAACTTTGACACGAGTTCTATTTAAGGCAGACTTCTGGAATAAAAATTCAAAAACAATAATAAATGAGAGACAGAAAAAACTTCTAAATAAATTATTGGATGGATTTGATGGTAAATTAACTTCCTCAAAATGGGCAAAAATTGCTAAATGTTCTAAGGATACTGCAATTAGGGATATAAATGACTTAATAAGAAAAGACATATTACAAAAAGAGTCTGCAGGAGGAAGAAGTACGAATTACGAATTAGTAAATGTGAAATAAATAAAACCCAGTTTGTAAAGTGTAAATTTCAGAGCGGGGTCGGTGGTTTTCGAGCCGCGGATTCTCGCATGAACGTCACGTCCTATCGGACGCTGACGCTCACCGAAATCCGCTCCGCAACTTACACCAACCGTTGTAGGGCATTTGAACGAACGTCCACCAAACATTAGAGAATAACAAAATGATTATTTCAAAAGAGGATAAAGAAGCAAGCTTAAGGATTGGTCAATTAATCAAAAGAATTGAGCTGATTGATGAAAAATATGTTAATGAAGAATCGGATAAAATATCGCAGAAACAACCTTTCCTGATTTCGTTAATACTTGGTTATCGTTTTGATTTGAAACCTCTTGAATTAGACGAAATATTGAAAATTATTTTTCTTATTTGGGAGTTCTTTAAAGAGCATCATCAAGCAGAAACCGAAAAGATTACAGAGCCGCAGTTTATGAGGATTCAACAAAGGAATGTCCATATGCTCAAATACTTTGAAGGAGAAGAGAGTAAAAATTCAAAACTGGAAGTTATTTCTGCTGATTTAGAAAATTTAAAGTCGAAGGCTTTATTTACAGGAGTTATTTTTCAATTCAATCAGAAAGCTGCACTTTTAAAAATGAAAAATGAAACCCGAGGTATATTATTGGTTGGATTTAAAAGTTTAATTGAATGCTTTGAGGAAATAACTTTAAGAAAGTAATTTATGGGATTAAGAGAAGTTAAATCAGAATTGAACAAGCTTAATAAAGAGGAATTAATAAAACATATTTCTGAACTTTATAAGAAATATAAACCTGTAAAAGAATATTTTGATTTTTACATAAATCCCGATGAAAAGAAATTACTTGAACAATACAAAGAAAAAGTTACAGAAGGATTTTTCCCAAAAAGAGGATATCAATTAAAGCTTTCAATTTCAAGAAAGGCAATCAACGATTTTAAAAAGCTTGGAACATCGGCTGAGAGCTTGGCTGATTTATTGCTGCATTTCGTTGAGAATGGAGTTGACTTCACAAATGAATATGGCGATGTTGATGAGAATTTCTACACGAGCATTGAGAACACCTATTCAAACGCTTTGGACTTGATTGATAAAAATGGATTATTGGATAAATTTGAGGAAAGAGCAAATAAAATAGTCGTTGACACAGAAAATATTGGTTGGGGTTTTCATGATTATTTAGGAGACGTATATTATCAACACTATGAATGAAGAACGCCCTACAATGGCTCATAGGCAATGGCGGGTAAAGCTCGTGTTCGAGCGTCGGATTCCCGCACTGTCTTTCGTGTCGTCCAGACAGAAAGTCGCACGCAATCCGCAACCATTATCTCAATTATGAAGTACAATGGAAATAACTAGAAATATCAATATAAAATGTGCCTTTCATCTCTTTTTAATCGTGTTTTTTATTCTTCAATTTATAAGTTGCATAAATTGCACTCCGCAATATACATATACTCCGCCCAAAAAAATTGAAGATAGCCTGAAGGTAGGTTCGTTGTCAGAGGTTAGAATTGATACTTCATTAATTACGAAAGCTGTTGAAAGAATAAAATGTGGGAAGTATAATGAAATCCACTCGATGTTAATATATAAGGATGATAAATTGGTGCTGGAAGAATATTTTAAAGGGTATAGATATCAATGGGATGGCCCTAACTATCACGGAGCGTTAATAAACTGGGATTTATTTGAACGCCAGCGCATTATGTCATGCACAAAAAGTTTTATCTCTACAATGGTCGCTGTGGCAATTCAAAATGGGTACATCAATAGTGTTCATCAATCAATTTTTGATTATCTGCCAAATCATCAGCACTTCAAAACCAAAGAAAAAGCGAAAATTACTATCGAACACTTACTTACAATGACATCGGGTTTGGAATGGGACGAATGGAGTGCGGCTCATGGCACAACAGCTAATGATATAGATTTATTATATACCAATTATTCCAACAATCCACTGGCATGCGTTTTGGAACGCTCCTTAGTCTCAACTCCCGGACAAGAATTCACCTATAACGGAGGAGGATTTATAGTTCTTGGAAAAATCCTTGAAAATGCTTCTCAAATGTCTTTAGAAGAGTTTGCTAATGATTTTTTATTTAGACCACTTGGCATTGATTCTGCGTCATGGTATCAATTCAACAATGGAGACTATGCTACAGATGGTTCGTTGAATATCACCCCAAGAGATATGCTGAAGTTGGGTATATTGTATTTGCACAATGGAAATTGGAAAAACCGACAAATTATTGCTGAAGATTGGGTTAATAAAAGTAAGATTCCTTACAATAACAATGTAAATATTGATTTCAGAGGAAAGGGCTCTGGCGAAACAGGTTATTCTTATTCATGGTGGACAACTGAGTATGCGGACTCAAATAAAAAGTTTAATCTTTTCGGGGCTGGGGGCTGGGGCGGACAAGAAATTATTGTTCTGCCGGAAGAAAGTATAGTCGTAGTATTTACTGGTAGTAGCTTCGCTTCCAAAACAAAAACCTACAAGATTCTTGAAAAATATATACTACCGGCAATAAATCAGTAACGTTGATTAATACGCGTATTAGAAATTTACGGGACAGTAGCTTATTAAGATATTGCTGCCAGCTTCAACGTTCTTGTTATTTGACAGGAAAGTCCCACGCCGCATTTTTACACTACCGTTGCGGAGGATTTTCCAAAACGAAAAAACAGTATAAAATTGAAAATTCGAAATCCTAATTGATTACATTTGATAAAAAAAACATATGTTAATTCCTGTCTTATGGGTTGTTGCAGGTTTTGTCTCCTTAATTTTTGGAGCAAATTGGCTTGTTGACGGAGCTTCTGCATTAGCAAAAAAATACAAAGTATCGGATTTAGTGATTGGCTTAACAATTGTTGCATTTGGCACTTCGGCTCCTGAATTAGTGGTTAATACTATTGCCTCTGTAAAAGGTTTCTCCGACATCGTTCTTGGAAATATTATTGGAAGCAACAATTTCAATTTGTTTATTATTCTTGGATTATCAGGACTAATTTTACCGATTAAGGTTCAATCTTCTACAGCATGGAAAGAAATACCTATTTCTCTATTGGTCTCAGTATTGTTATTGTTCCTGCTTAATGATTTCGTATTTACCGGAACGACTTATTCGAGCCGAATTGACGGTTTTATTATGTTGGTATTATTTTGTCTTTTCTTGCTGTATGTATTCAATCAAATAAAAAATGACCCTCAAACTGTTACAACAGATAATCAAAAATCCGTGTTAAAAATTTGGGGACTAATAATTGTAGGATTAGGAGGGTTGATATTGGGAGGACAGCTTGTTGTTGTAAATAGTGTTGCTATTGCAAATGCATTAGGTGTTGGTGAAAAAATAATCGGCTTAACTATTGTTGCCGCAGGGACTTCGTTGCCCGAGTTAGTAACTTCGATAGTTGCCGCAACAAAAAAGAATAGTGATATAGCGATTGGCAATGTTATTGGTTCAAATGTTTTTAATATACTTTTGATTTTGGCTATAAGTAGTATTATTAACCCCATTGAATATAATCCTAAATTTAATCTGGATATGTATATTTTAATTGGAGGGACAGCTTTCCTGTTTACTTCAATGCTAACCGGTAAAAAGAAGAAGCTAGACCGATGGGAAGCAGGAGTTTTATTCGGATTTTATTTTATTTACATAACATATTTAGTAATGCAAGAAATATAAAAAACGCACCACAATATGCATAAAAAACAGACGTGAGGCATTAAATTTAAAGACTTTAACCCTCTCTAACTTCGTTATCTGGAAACAATAAAATTCCACTCTGTCGACTACAATTCTTACATACCGTTGAACTAATGCTCCGTAAACACTCATTAAAACACAAAAAATAAGAAAAACATAAATTGTAACGAACATGAGGAATATTCACATATAGGGGATTTATTAAAATCAAGCGAGTTCCATTTTATACCTTAGAAGACAAACATTTTTAATACGATGAAAAAATTAGCATCAATTATTGTTGGACTTTTAATAGTCAGCCTTTCTTTTGGACAAACACAAAACAATACAGATTTTTATAAATTACTAAAGGCACAACTTGACACGATTCATCAGGAAGACCAAAAATACCGACTACAAATAACAGAAATTCTGGAAAAATCGCGCTCCGAGTCTGACAATATAGAATTAATAGCCCTGTCGGAAATAATGAATAAAAAAGACTCAATAAACCTACTAAAAGTTGAAAAGATACTTAATGAATATGGTTGGCTAGGTGCCGATATTATTGGAGAGCAAGGAAACTCAACACTATTTCTTGTGATTCAACATTCTGACCTTGAAACTCAACTTAAATATTTACCAATGATGCAGGAAGCGGTAACGCTCGGAAAGATTAAAAAGAAAGATTTTGCTCTATTAGAAGACAGAATCGCAGTAAGGCAAGGGAAAAGACAGATATATGGAAGTCAAATTCATAAAGACTATGATACGGGAGAGTCTTATGTTTATCCATTAATTGAACCTGAAAAAGTAAATGAAAGACGTAAAAATGTCGGATTTGAAGAGCCCATAGAAGACTATGTAAAACGTGCTGTTGGCATTACCTGGGATGTTGAAAAGCACAAAGAAAGAACAAAAATTATAGAATCAGAAAGAGACGAATAACGAGATGCTAAACACATTTTGTATAAGTAATGGCAAAGGAACTGCTACTAAGCAAAATATGCTATCAGGCCCAATTCTTCTAAATATCAATTAGGGCACAACATAAGATCCACAGGCTACTGGCACACAAAAAAAATGATTTACTTTTGAAACTGAACGTTGGAAATTAAAACCATAGAACCACAACACGCCCAAGTTTTAAAACAGACTGCCATGGCCATAATAAGAAACAATAATGCAGCATAAAGAAATAGGAAAACAATTAAAAGAAAAGTTTGATGCTTTTTTTAAAGTAGAGGTTGAATTATGGGATGCTTTTGCAAGCAAATTAAAATTGAGAAAATTTATAAAAAATGAAATAATAAAGGACACCGATAAAATAGAACCATATCTAAACTTTATTTCTACAGGCTCAGTGGGTAACTTTATTGCAAATAAAGGAACTGAAACATGTATCAGCCTTTCTGTTGTGAACAATTTTAGTTCTGATTATTATTCATTTCTAAGCCAAAAGACAAGCGTAATTTATACCAGAGCTCTGGAACCAACAGAACTATTATCCATATCCTACAACGACCTGTCGAATTTGTATTTAAAATCCAGCAAAGGTGTTTGGATTGGGAAAGCAATAGCCGAACAGTTATTTATACAACGTCAACAGGTACAAATAGATTTGTTGACTTTAACAGCAGAAGAAAGATACCTGAAATTACTATCAGAAAAGCCAGAAGTTTTTCAGAAAGTATCGTTAAAATATATTGCATCATACATAGGAGTTACTCCTGAAAGCTTAAGCCGATTACGGAAAAAGATATTATTATAGCTTTTCTTACCATAGGTCAATTTTATTTAGTAATAGATTTGTTTGTTTTGCAGAAACAATTAACAAAAAGGAAATGAAATTATTTCAAAAATCTAATGCTACAAAAATCTATGCAATAATTCTATTTTATTCTATTGCTGTTCTACTTCGGTATTTGGCAACTAAAACCACTTTATTAGACATTACAGACAGTACTTTTATAAAAATCTGTTTACGAGGAATAGGTCCGACAATTGGTGCATTAATTGCATTTAAGGTTTTTGGCATAAAAAATACTTATAGCCTGGCAGGTAAGCTAAAGCCATTCATCTTAAGTTTTATTGTATTTATTATTATTCCAGTAGTTGGTTTTGCATTAATTGGAATACAAGAAGAAAGCGAAATTGGAACATTAACAAGTAATGCATTTGTTGCAGGTGCAAAATTGAGTTTTTACTTTTTCATTTATGGTATTCTTGAGGAAATTGGATGGCGAGTATTTCTTCAAGATCAACTTAATTTTATCAACCAATATCTCAAATATTTAATAATTGGGCTCCTTTGGTTTATATGGCATTTATATTTTGATATAAGCATTTCGAACCTTGTATTTCTTGTTATTTTAATTTTTGCGAGTTGGGGAATTGGTAAAATAGGAGATAAAACAAAATCGATACTTGCTGTTGGGGCTTTTCATACACTTTATAATCTTTATAGTGTAGATTATTTTCACTCTAAAAGT
The DNA here is from genome assembly GCA_041583785.1 of Draconibacterium sp. Classification (GTDB taxonomy): domain Bacteria; phylum Bacteroidota; class Bacteroidia; order Bacteroidales; family Prolixibacteraceae; genus Draconibacterium. The sequence continues at coordinate 8,925 of JBFHFE010000019.1, forward strand.
AAAATAATTGTATTATCAGTAAGTACGCTAATTTGGGTTCTGTATATAATCTTTTATGATAAAATTGCAAACCGTATTACCAGGGATAATCAATAAGTGCGGCTAATAACCCAGGTTCGTTTTATAATCTTGCCTCTGCTTCAATTAACTTTTAGTAGAAATTGCTACCTCTTTTGAAGGACTATCGAATCGGTGTTTTTATTGATAGTTTAAAACCGGAAGAGTTTGGATTAACGTCTGATTTTATTGAAAACGGCAGGCCTGCCTACCATTCTGACAGTTTGTTAAAACAATTATTATATGTCTAACTAAACCGGATTGGCTCATCGTGCCAATTCGAAATGGCGTAAACAAAACATTAAAGTAATTCGCTTACTAAAAAATCTTCGTCCCGACCAAAATACCATCTCCAACTACAGGAATTTGTACATTTGAAATTTTACTGTTAATTCGGATTAAAATTTCATTCTATTAAACACAAATGATGAAAGTAAAAAGAGTATGCGGATTTTTAATTGCAATTCTATTCTTAACCTCATGTTCAAAGGAGAGTGATATAGAGAACAATACCACTTCCTCAGCGCTTCAGGGATCCTGGGGAGCCCGCTTGTATGTAAGAGGTGGTGAAACTTTAGATGATTACGTTAAGCCTGAGTCCGAGGGTGGTAAAGCGTATAATTATGTGGCAGGAGCTAAAGAAATAATAAACAGTTATCCTACTATGGGACATGTAATAACAAATGCTACTAATAATGCAAAGTCACATTTATGGACCTTAAGAACAAACGAAAATGTAGATGCTGTAATGGGAGCTCCTGGCTCTATTATCGATGAAGAATTTGTACCGGCCTTAGAAAACGAACAGGTTATTATTGATGTTATTACTGAATTTAAAAATGCAAATAAAAAAGTGATTTTGTATTTAAACGGAATGAGCCCTGCAAAAAGAGCGACAACCGATGGAGCTGCTGCATGGAATAATTATGTAAACAATTACTTTGATGGTAACGAACATGAAGCCTGGATGAATTTTTGTGAAGGTTATATAAAACGTTTCGCAGAAATGGGAGTAGATGGTTATTGGATAGATGCCTTTTCAAGCTACCCAGGTGACGATACTGAAAGAGAAGAGTTTGTGCAAATGATACGTAATGTTGATCCGGATGTAATGGTCGCGACAAATTATGCAAAGGATTATTTTACAGATGAAGATGGTATTGCATTAAAAGTTGATAGCGATGGCACTGATGATACCGATGATACTGATTATAAAATAATAAAAATGACAGCCAGGGAGCCCTGGTCAGACTTCACTGCAGGACATGTTACGCCTTTAGAACAAGGAGCTCCTCCCAACTCCTGGGCTTACGAAGAATATACAGTACCAGACATACAATCGTCACCTACAACGTCATATGATGGTTCAAAACTAACAACAAAACATTTATTCTTACCTATAAGGTCAACTTGGTCTAGTGAAAGGTCTGAATTAATGTTCGAAGGAGAACAAGCTTATCGATTTATAAAAAACATAACAGATGCAGGAGGAGCGGTTACTTTTTCTACAACTACAGATACCGACGGAACTACAATGGAAGACGAGGAGACTGTTTTGAAATTTGTTAATCAACAGCTTGAAGCCAATGCGGCTCCTTCTGAATATATTCGTCCTGAAGGAGCTTTTCTTGTTGGAGAAGAATAAACACAACTAAAACAATTTGCGATTCAGACACCCCACCCCACCAGCATGGAAAGCTTCTAATGCCGGCGCTCCTGTGTAATTGTTGCTCCCTGTTTTTCCTTTGCACAGGCACATCGTTGGAGTTTCAGTAAATAATCGGAAACTATTGTTCCAAGAATTGGCTTTACGCAGCCAGCCATCCTCCAATGCTGATAGGCTCCATTAATAACCTATGCTGGGCTTCAATGCTTGCTAAACAAAAAACGTACTTCGCGATAATCAAGAGAAAACATTTTTGCAGGAGCAAGAACTGCCACTTGCTAATCCCCATATGACTTACCTTGGCATAAGGGACTTGCAGCCTCTGGAATGTTTCCATGCACAGTTCCCATTAGGTGGCATCATACGAAATATTGCAAGTCGTCCATATGACATTATATAAAACAAAACATGACACAATGTCATTTAGCCACAATGCACAAACACCTGCCAACAGCCTGCAATATATTAAATATCAACATTTTAAAAAATCAAACATAGACTCTTTTAAAGTCTTGGCATTTCATTTGAAAACAGATTAATTGAAAATTAAATTAATTGTTTAACTTAAAGTATGGAGGATTAAATTATGTCACTAGTTAAATTTTCTAACCAAATGCCAAGTGTGTTTGACCGCTTTTTTGAAAATGATTTTTTTGATTGGTCGAATCGTAATTATTCAAACACCAACACAACGCTTCCTGCTGTAAACATCAAGGAAGATAAAGACGGTTTCGAAGTTGAGATGTCAGCTCCAGGCTTTGAAAAAAGCGATTTTAAAATTGAATTAAATAATAGCCTACTGACAATTTCTTCTGAAAAAAAGATTGAAAACGAAACCAAAGAGGGCCAACAGTTTACTCGCAAAGAGTTTAGCTATCAATCATTTAACCGCTCTTTCACCCTTCCCGAAACAGTTGAAGGTGAAAAAATTAAGGCGAAATATGAGAATGGTATACTATCGGTTAGCATTCCTAAAAAAGAAGAAGCTAAACCCAAGCCTGTAAAACAAATTGAGATTAAGTAGTTTTTTAAAAAATCAGCCAGCCTTTTGTGGTTGGCTGATTTTATATTAGTCATTTTTAATTAATTAAAATTGACGCCATGAAACTATTTAAATGGAATATCTCAGATTTAAAACCCAAATTTCCGAATATAGTAGAGAAATTTTTAGGTGAAAAAATTACTGATGAGGCTTCTAAAGGCCAGCAAATATCAGTAGTTCCCTCGGTAAATATTGCAGATGCTGACAAAGCTTTTGAAGTATGTGTTGCTCTGCCTGGTTTAGAAAAAAAAGATGTAAAAATAAAAGTCCAAAATAATTGTTTAATTGTTTCATCTGAGAAACAGTACGAAAACCAAGAGAAAAATAAAAAATGGTTACGCAGAGAATATGGTTACGCTTCTTTTCAACGCATGTTTCAACTACCTAGAGGTGCCGATGAAGATAAAATTCATGCAGAGATGAAACATGGAATTCTAACAATAACAGTTGCAAAGAAAGCAGGGTATATTGAGAATAAAAAACAAATTACTATCGAATAACGAATTGTCTGTTATTTAAAATTGCAATCCCTAGAATCGGATTTTAGGCAATTTCCCATCCGAAAATAACTCTATGGTAAGCATCCTTTGCTTAATTCCCAAACAATTAATATTTCCCTGTTTTCATTCTACAATCGGCCCTCCAGTGGCGCCATATAAAGCACCAAGACCCATCGCGCAGCCACCCGTTCAGTTCAATAAATATGTTTTGAAAACTCGCCATGCGGAAGGTATTAATAAAGTCCTCTCTTTATTGGCTGGAAAATTTTCATACTCGCGAGAAGCTCAACCTGCACTAAAAATCGAATTTGCAGCACGATTGACTAATGTTTCTTAAATGATAATAATGGACCTAAAGAATAGTGCCAACAAAAAATAATTGGGCAACAATGTAGTTTTATCAAATTTAATTGTGCACAATTAAATATTATACTATATTTGTGCCGTAATAAATTTGTAAATCATGTCAGATAATTTAAAACTATCGAATCAAGTGTGTTTTCCTATATACACATTGGCTAAAGAGGTAATCAACCAGTATCGCCCAATACTTAGCGAGTTAGATTTAACTTATCCCCAATATTTAGTAATGTTGGTTTTGTGGGAACAAGGAGAACAAAATGTTTCAGAAATTGGATCTAAACTTAATTTAGACAGTGGAACACTCACTCCTTTACTTAAAAGATTAGAGCAAAAAAAACTTGTGGTAAGAAAAAGAAAAACGGAAGACGAACGTGTGGTCACAATTTCCTTAACAGATAGCGGAAAAAACTTACACGAAAAAGCGAAAGGCATTCCTGGTAGAATTGTAGCTTCCCTAAATATCTCAACTGACGATTTACTGAAACTAAAAAATATAATTGAACAAATAATAACACAAATAAATAACAAAAAATGAAAGCAATTTATAACATTGGAGCAAAAGCTTCAGGAGGAAGAAATGGTCGCGTAGTTAGCGACAATGGAATTTTAGATATAGAAGTTAGGTATCCGAAAGCACTTGGTGGAGCAGATGATAATTATCCAAATCCGGAAATGCTTTTTGCCGCAGGATATGCAGCCTGTTTTGATAGTGCACTTAATCTTGTAATTAAACAATCGAAAATAGCTGCTAAGGCCACAACAGTAGATGCTGATGTAAGTATAGGACAAATAGAAACCGGGGGGTTTGGACTTGCTGTGCAGCTCAATGTAAATATTCCGGAAGTAAGCATGGAAGAAGCTATTGTGTTAACAGAAAAAGCACATCAGGTATGTCCATACTCAAACGCAACCCGTGGAAATATTGAAGTAAAATTGAATACAACAAATAATTAAAATTGATACCATAATGTCATTAATAGAAAACCTTAATTGGAGACACGCTGTAAAAGCATTTAATCCAAATAAAAAAGTAAGCGAAGAAAAGATAGAAAAGATTATTGAGGCAGCCAGACTTGCTCCTACCTCATCTGGTCTTCAACAATTTAGAACATTATTGATTTCGAATCAAGAAATTAAAGAAAAGTTATCGAATGGTGCGTTGAACCCGGAGTCGATGAAAGAATGTTCGCATGTTTTAGTTTTTGCAGCCTGGGATACCTATACGGCAGAAAGAATAGACAAAGTATATGACTTTACAACAGAAGAAAGAGGCTTACCAAAAGGGAGGTTTAAAAGTTATACTGATAAACTTAAAGAATTATACTTAAACCTGCCCAATGAAGCTAATTTTGCTCATACTTCAAGACAAACATACATTTCATTGGGGTTAGCTCTGGCACAGGCGGCCGAATTAAAAGTAGATGCATGCCCTGCTGAAGGGTTTGATAATAACCTAGTTGATGAAGTTTTAGATTTACATAAATTAGGTTTAAAAAGTGTATCGCTTATCTATATTGGCTATTCCGATGATTCGAGAGACTGGATTAAGCCAATGAAAAAAGTAAGAATTCCCAGAAATGAATTCGTTATAGACCTTAACTAAGGTTTTTAACAAGAAATTTTATTCTTAGAATTTAAAGCAGAATATTTTTACAAATTCGGGTTAAGCGATCAATCCTGGTTCGACAAAAAAACAGCCCCTCAGTTTCAGCTAATTTGTAAGCAGAAATTGATGCAAAATTTTGAAGCACTACTTTTTGCCTGTAGCAAAAAAATCGGGATAATTTGCTTAACCCGAATGTTGGTTCAAGAAATTTTGGAATGGTTTATACAAAATTATTGAGCCACGCAAGAGAAAAAAAACCGGAAAGAAAGCAGTTTAAATAATAATTACCAACTTGCGCCAAGCTTAAAACAATATTCAAATGGCAGAACAAACAATTGAAATAATGATTAGCTACTTTGGAAAAGACCTAAAGCGGATAAACCATGCGCTTAAAGTTTATGGCTTTGCCTGCGCCATTGCAGCTTCCGAAAAGTTAAGCATGGATGAAATTGAAATTATAAAACTTGCCGCAATTTTCCACGACATCGGCATAGTTGAAGCTGAAAAGAAATTTAACTCGAGTGCGGGGCATTTACAAGAACAAGAAGGCCCGGCAGTTGCCCGAGTATTACTTTCATCCCAACAAATTCGTGCCGAAATTATGGAGCGGGTTTGCTATCTGATTGGCAACCATCATTCGTACCAGAAAATTAACGGAATCGATCTTCAAATTCTTGTGGAAGCTGATTTCCTGGTTAATATTTTCGAAGATAAAATGTCGGAAAAAGCGATTCAAGCAGCGAAAAAAAATATATTTAAAACACCAGCGGGAAAAAAAATGCTTGAAGACATTTATTGCCAAAATATGTTTAATTATTAATTATCAGCCAATTACTAATTAAACAAAAGAGAAAACTTATACCAGAAAAATAAATTTGTAAGCTCAAAAAATAAATAGAATTTTAAATGTACCATAATCATTATTTATTCGATAAATAATGGTACATTGCGCTCATAATTTTTTTTAAATAAGTAATGAATAAAGGAACAGTTAAGTTCTTCAATGATTCAAAAGGATTTGGATTCATTAAAGACGCAGAATCAACAAAAGAGTATTTCGTTCACATTAGTGGATGTAAAGATGAAATTCAAGAAAACGACGAAGTTGTTTTCGAATTAGAAGAAGGCAAAAAAGGCCTTAATGCCGTAAATGTAAAACTAGCTTAGTTATTATATTGCATGTTGAAAAAAATCCTGCCGGTGGCAGGATTTTTTTTTGCCCTATTTTTTCTGTTGCTTTTATTGATTAGGTTTCATTTTACTGCACCATTAGGAATAAATGATAAATTTGAGAACTAAAAAAAAACAACCGTGCAAAACATTCTTACAAACAACTTTATTTTATGCGAAGGCTCCATAAACGAGCGCATTAGACGTTCGAGCGAAAAACTCCACCCTACCCTGGCAAATGCCCCATTAATATATGGAGAAAGTAAAAAAGTGTTAGCCGACATATACAGAAGTTATATCGACATCGCTCAAAGGGCCGGATTTCCAATTTATATATATACGCCAACCTGGAAAGCCAACAAAGAAAGAGTAGAACAGGCGGGTATAAATGAAACCATTAACCAGGATGCGTGCCGGTTTATGCAAGAAATCAGAAATGAGTACAATACTTTTGCCAGACAAATAATTATCGGCGGATTATTAGGCCCCAAAAACGATTGTTACCTTCCACAAGAAGCCTTATCTGCAAAGGAAGCAGAAGAGTTCCACAGCTGGCAAATTAATGAACTGATACAAGGTGGTGTTGATTTTATAGTACCTGAGACTTTACCCGCGCTGAGCGAAGCAGTGGGAATAGCAAAAGCTGCAGCCAAAAGCAGAACGCCATACATTATTAGCTTTGTTATTTCACGACAAGGAAAAATACTCGATGGCACTACTTTAATTGATGCGATAGACACCATAGACTCTACTGTTTCGGTGCCGCCGGTGGGCTACGCGGTTAACTGTGCGCACCCATCGTTTTTACGCCCCGAAACCCAGAACAAAAATATTTTCAAACGCCTGATTGCTTTTAATGCCAATTCCTCTTCGCTCGACCATTGCGACCTGGAAAATGCCAACTGCCTGCATGTTGACGATATTGGCCAATGGGGCGAGCAAATGCTGGAGCTAAATAAAAAATGGGGCATAAAAATACTCGGAGGCTGTTGCGGTGCAGGTGTTGAGCATATCGAATACTTAGCAAAAAATAGAGTACGAGAACATAAGTAGAGGCACTTGAAAAAAAGCTAAGGCACTGTGGCTTCTACTGCCCCCGGCAAGGATTGCAGCGACACCCTGTTGCTGACAACGACACGATTTTGTTTCCCGACAAGAGCTGATGCAAGAAGCTCCTTGTGCGGGATTACAAAAACGCGAGTTGACAAAACCGGTATAGCGGAAAGCCTGGCTGCCGGACAATAAATAAAGTCTGTAAATAATCACCGTTTCCTTTGTAACACTTGTCAGAAAAACAGTCTTTTTAAAAAATTAGCTCCTTTATTTTCTGGCTACGCCAACCTCGCTCTAAAAATTAATGCGTAGCCACAATTGTATGGACGAACTATAAATAAGGAAAAAGGAACGAAAGGCCAGGGCTAAACTTTGCTATCATGCATTCCATCAGCCTGCAGGCTCAACTTTTATTCTATTTTTGTATTTCTGAAAATAAAAACTCAATTAAAATGAAACGGGCATGAGAAATATTCACAGACAGGCAAATTATTAAAATCATGCAAGTTCCAACTTATACCATAGAAAACAAACAATTTTACTAAGATGAAAAAAATAACTTCTGCGGTTTTTGCCGCACTGCTGGCCTTTGGAGTTTCGGCGCAGGAACTTGATAAAGATGCCATTAACGAAATCAGAACGTCGTTAAAGATGGATGCCTACACCAAAGGTATGCAAAATGCTTTGTCGAATAACGACATTAACAAGCTGGCGAAAAACCTGAGCAACATTAACGAAGACGACCACAATTTTACCTACCGGGTGGAGGTGAAAGGCATTACCGACCAAAAAAGTTCGGGACGCTGCTGGCTATTTACTTCTCTAAATATGTTCCGCCCCAATGCCATGGAAGTTTTTAATATGAGTTCGTTTGAATTCTCGCAAAACTATTTGTACTTCTGGGATTTGTTTGAAAAATCGAACCTCTTTCTGAACAATATAATTGAAACAGCAGCTGCTCCCATTGACGACCGACGTGTTCAATGGTATTTTAGTTCGCCCGTTGACGATGGTGGAATGTGGAGCAGCTTTGCCAATTTGGTTGACAAATACGGTTTGATTCCGAAGGAAGCTATGACCGAAACACACTCGAGCGAAAATACCCGCTACATGGTAAAATTCATAAACCTAAAATTAAAGGAAGACGGGTTACGTTTACGTGAGGCCGCAGCAAATGGTGCAAAGACAAACGAATTACAGGCTGAACGCAAAGAAATGATGAGCGAAGTGTACCGCATGCTGGTTCTGAACCTTGGCGTACCTCCAACCGAATTTAGCTGGCGCTTCGAAGACAAAAACAATAAGGTTTCGGAATATCAAACGTATACTCCGCTAGAATTTAAAGCAAAGGTTTTGGGAAACATCGATGTTAAAGATTATGTAATGCTGATGAACGACCCTACCCGACCATTTAACATGCATTACGAAATTGACAACTACCGTAATGTAGAAGAAGGGGTGAACTGGCACTATGTAAACCTTACGAACGACAAAATAAAAGCCATGGCTGTAGAGTCGATTAAAAACAATATGGCCATTTATGCCTCATGTGATGTAGGTCAGCAGCTCGACCGTGATTATGGAATTTTAGATGTTGACAATTTTGATTATGAATCGGTGTACGGAGTTAAATTTGACATGAACAAAGCTGAACGCATTCAAACAAAAGCAAGTGGTTCGTCGCACGGGATGGCATTGATTGCTGTTGATTTAGACAAAGAGGGAAACACTACCAAATGGCAATTCGAAAACAGCTGGGGAAGCACAACCGGCCACAATGGTTACTTAACTTTTACCGACGAGTGGTTCGACGAGTTTATGTTTCGCATTGTAATTCATAAAGATTATGTTACACCCGAAGTAATGAAAATTTACAAATCGGAAGCCACGGTTCTTCCTCCGTGGGACTGGATGTTTTAATGAGTTATTAAATAAAATAAGTCCGGCTGGCGCACAAGCATTAGCCGGACTTATTTTTTGAATGTCGTTCAACCTGGTAAATTCAATTTCTTCCCGATTCGAGCACAGGCATTCCTCTCTGACCGGGGAACTACTCTGCCAACTCAACAAACAATTGAACCGATTCGGTTCGTGTAACTACAACCCGCTCGCCTTTTTCAATAAAACCTGTTTCGGCAACGGCATCGAAAACTTCGCCATCGATTATTATTTTACCACCTGGGCGAAGGACTGTTTGTGTTACACCCGTTTTCCCTTTTAACCCAAACATACGCGTATCGACACTTACAAAACCTTCATTTACAGGCTGAACAGTGCGTAAAGCGAGATTTTTAAATGGTCCTGAATTAGCGGTAAACAAACGATCGCCCAAGTAGAGAGCCAGAATAAAACCACCCAAAACACCCAACACAACGGTTGTTATGGCAACACTAACACCTCCCAGCCTTACGCCTTCGAAATCGAAATTAACATTGTCGATCAAGCTTAAAACCAGGCCTATAAACATAAAGGAGACTCCCAAAATACCTGCTACCCCAAAGCCGGGAATTGCAAATATTTCGACAGCGAGTAAAACGACCCCGACAATAAACAGAACAATTTCCCAATTGGCCGCCAATCCTTCGAGGTACAGTGGCATAAAATAAAGCACCGCAGCCAGCAAGGCAATTGCTAAAGGGAAACCAATTCCGGGCGATTGCATTTCGAAATAAATTCCACCGATTATAGCCATAATCAGCAAGCCCGAAATCATTGGATGCACAAGAAACCCTATGATTCTCTCAATCCACGTAGGTTCATATTCTACCAAATCATAATCGTCGACACCTACCTGATGCAAAACTTCTTTTACGTTTTCGGCAGTCCCCTCGCAAAAACCATGCTCCATAGCTTCCATTGGGGTAAAAGTCAACACCTTGCCGGTATCAGAAACCCCTTCCACAAAAATACGCTGGTCGACCATTGCTTCTGCTATTTTGGGATCGCGAAACCATTTAACAATAGTATCGCCTTCGGCAGTTATTGTGGTATCTTTCCCATGAGCTTCGGCAGTAGCCCGCATAGTTGAGCGCATATAACTTTGGTACTTATCGGGCATAGCCTGACCTGTTTGGTTAACCACAGTTGCTGCTCCAATGCTGCCGCCAGGGCGCATATAAATACCATCGCAGGCAATAGAAATGAGTGCCCCTGCCGATGCTGCATTGTTATCGATAAATACATAAACCGGAATTTTACTTTGCAAAATGCGAGTACGAATAGAATCGGCGTCAACCACGGTTCCACCGTAAGTATTCATATGAATAATAAATACATCGGCTTTCAAAGAATCGGCAGCGGCAAAGGCCTGGCTAACCTGCCGACGTGTTGCCGGTGTTATCTCTTTTTTTATGTCGAGTTTGTAAACCAGTTTTTTATTGGCCTCCTGGGCAAAAGCTGCCAACGTTGCCAAAACAAAGAGCGATATCCAAAAATTCCTTAACTTCATACTATCCTGTTTTATGTCAGTTCAATTGTAAGCAAAGAGCTGTTTCTCAAAGTTAGAGATTTCTCCCTGCAAACACATCAAAAATAACAACATAATTAAACCTTACGAGCTAATGTCAAACACCTAATTCTTGTCTTTACAACAGTCAGCCCATGCCCTGGCAACGAGAGTCTTGTCCCCAAGGCCATATTCCCCTCACCAAAGGCAGGCATATAAAGACCTTAAAAATGCGGAATATTATTATACGAATTAGAATTCTATCGCCTCCAGTGTTTTTGCCAGCTCTAAAAATTTTTTCATTCCTTCGCGTTTCGCTTTATCGAACTTAAAACTTATATTATTGGTAAAGTAGTTTTTTATATCTACGTCAGGATAAGCCTTTTGTTCTTGTTCCACAACAACATCGAGGCTATTAAACCCCCACTTAAAAGCGGCATCAAATTGCTGAACAAAGTTTTCAGGCAGTTTTTTGTTAGCAGCCCAAACGGCAAAAACAAAAGGCAGGCCAGTAAATGTCTCCCACTCTTCACTTAAATCGTAACTATACTTAAACTTTCCTTCAATATCAAAAACCCGATCGCCAATAAGCACTCCTGCTGTTTTTCCTTTAATTAATTTATTTTGAAAATCAGAACAGGTATTTTCCCATTTAAATGTTTTTTTCCAGAAAAATTTAGCCAAAACCTTTGCCAGCATCACCGAAGTGCGCGAGTGATAATCCATTAAAACAGTTTCAATTTCATCCAGCGGAACATCGGAAACCAATACCACGGTTTTTACCTTTCCCACAGCACCAATGCAATAATTACTTACGATTTCGTAATTCTCCAAATCAGCGAGTCCGGCAACCGGAATCAAACCAATATCAGCCAAATTATTCGAAAGTTTTGCTACAATTTTCGAAGGAATATCTAAACTCACATCCATTACCCTGTTTAATTCTGAATGCTGAAGTCCGTAGAGGAAAGGTTTACTATTTAAATACGATACTATTGAAATGCGTGTTTTATCCATTGTTATTGTCTGTTCTTCTTCTAAAATATTTTCCGGCTTGATAAAAAGGTTTAACGAAGGTAGAAATATTTTACAGTTTCAATATTGTATATATCTCATGTATATAAAAAAACCAGATGCAATTAGGTAGCAAAATGTTTAAATGTAATGTCGTTTTTTTTGCTTGGGTTAAAGAATACTAAATTCATTAGCACTCAAAATAGCTACTTAAGTTAATTTGTTAAATTTGCGCTTTAATTTTGTAGAAAATCAGATAATTAGATGTGGTAATGAGATTCGTAAAGCCATTACTCACCAAAATGGAATAAAAATGGAATTAAACAGATTAACAGCAATTTCTCCGGTTGACGGAAGGTACAGTAGTAAAGTTGAAGGACTTGGAAAATATTTCAGCGAATTTGCACTAATAAAATACAGGGTATTCACCGAAATTGAATATTTTATTGCTTTGTGCGAACTCCCTTTGCCCCAACTTTCCGAAATCTCGAAAGACAAACTGGATAAGCTTCGTGCTCTTCACAAAAATTTTTCATTGGAAGATGCAACACGCATAAAAGACATTGAAAACGTGACCAACCACGATGTAAAAGCTGTTGAGTATTTCATAAAAGAAGAATTCGATAAACTGGACTTAAGCAAATACAAGGAGTTTATCCATTTTGCACTAACCTCGCAGGATGCCAACAACACTGCAATTCCAAAATCGATTCAGGATGCGTTAGACTATGAATATCATCCCCTTTTGCAAGAACTAATTGAAAAGTTGCTGACCTTAGCCAATGAGTGGAAAGATGTTCCGATGCTTGCAAAAACACACGGACAACCAGCGTCGCCAACAAAACTGGGCAAAGAATTTAAGGTGTTTATCGAACGAATTATGGTGCAGCTGGTGCAGTTAAAGTCGATTGCTATTGATGCCAAGTTTGGCGGAGCAACCGGTAATTTTAACGCACATTATGTAGCATACCCCGATATTAACTGGGAAGAGTTTGCCAACAAATTTTGCAAAGAAAATCTGGGTTTAAACCGTTCGCAGTTTACTACTCAAATTGCCCATTACGATAACCACAGTGCTATTTTCGATGCGTTAAAACGTATCAACAATATTATTCTTGATTTAGACCGTGACCTTTGGTCTTACATTTCGATGGGTTATTTCAAACAAAAAATTAAGAAAGGCGAAGTAGGCTCATCAACCATGCCGCACAAAGTTAACCCTATCGATTTCGAAAACTCGGAAGGAAACATAAGCATTGCCAACGCAGGTTTTGAACAACTGTCGGCAAAACTACCGGTTTCGCGCTTACAACGCGATTTAACCGATTCAACCGTTACCCGTTTTATAGGGGTTCCGTTTGGCCACACTTTAATTGCCTTTAAATCTACGTTAAAAGGGTTGAACAAAATATTGATTAACGAAGCTGCCATTGCTAAAGATTTGGAAGACAACTGGGCAGTGGTTGCCGAGGCCATTCAAACAATTTTGCGCCGCGAGTTTTTCCCAAATCCTTACGAAGCCTTAAAAGATCTTACACGCAAAAACGAGGTGATTAACAAAGAAGCCATCCACAATTTTGTTGACACCCTCGATGTTAGCGATGACATAAAAGAGGAGCTTAAAGCGATTACTCCGCAGAATTATACCGGAATTTTTTAAGCTGATTATTTAATTTAAGGAGTGTAATTCATAACATCGCAATTATAAAATCATAATACCAGGAAGTTGAAAACTAAGTGCTTTCAACTTCCAATTTCCAACCATGAAGGAATTCTTAAAACTTATGAAACGATTTATTCCGCCTTACAGGTGGAAGATTGTCATGAACCTATTTTACAATATTTTAGGTGCAATATTCGGTGCCTTCTCATTTGCAATGCTCATACCGGCGCTACAAATTCTTTTCCAAACCAAAGAAATTGTTGCCGAAAAATCAGAGCTTGTTTTTTCGATGGATTCAATCACCAACAATTTTAATTTTTACATCAGTCAGTTTATTCTTGAACATGGCGAGCAAGGTGCTTTAATACTAATTGGAATAATATTGATTGTGGCCACTTTACTAAAGGTTGGTTTCACCTACCTGGCCGATTTTGTTATGATTACTCTTCGCAACGGCGTTGTATTTGATATTCGTTCACTTATTTACAAGAAAATTATTGGTCTGCCTTTGGGATATTTTTCGGAAGAACGAAAAGGTGATATCATGGCGCGCATAACCAGCGATGTGCAGGAAGTTGAAAACTCCATTGCCAATTCGCTGGGAATGATGATTAAAAACCCTATTCTAATTGTGGTTTTTCTTGGCGTAATGATCTACATGAGCTGGTCGTTAACCTTATTTGTATTCATTATGCTGCCGGTCACCGGCCTTATTATTGGTAGAATCGGGCGCAGTCTGAAACGTGTTTCAAAAAAAGGTCAAAACAAACTAGGCGAGATCCTTTCAATAATTGAAGAAGACCTTTCGGGCCTGCGTATCATTAAATCGTTTAATGCCGAAGAGAAAGCGATAGACAGATTTCAAACCGAGAACAATGCTTACCGCACCATTATGAACCGCCTTATGTGGCGCCGCCATCTGGCTCACCCGGCCAGCGAATTTTTAGGGACTATTGTAATTGTTGCCGTTCTTTGGTATGGTGGCACAATTATTTTGGGCAATGGAAAATCCTCACTTTCGGCTGCCGAATTTATCGGATACATGGTTTTTTTCTACAGCATAATAAATCCGGCAAAAGCTTTCTCTACTGCACTTTACAGCATAGAAAAAGGTTTAGCGTCGATGGAGCGAATTGACCATGTACTGGCTGCTGTAGTTACCATTAAGGATAAAAAGAATGCAAAAAAAATCGATTCGTTCGAAAAAAATATTATTTACAAAAACGTATCATTTGCCTACAATTCGACGGAAGTTTTAAGCAATGTTTCGCTCGAAATTCCTAAAGGCAAAACCATTGCATTGGTAGGTTCATCGGGAAGTGGGAAAACAACTATGGTAGACTTACTACCCCGTTTCTGGGATATTACAAATGGAAGTATAGAAGTTGACGGGAACGACATTCGCGATCTGAAACTAAAATCGTTACGCAACCTGATTGGCAATGTAAACCAGGAACCCTTTTTATTTAACGATACTATTTTTAATAACATTGCTTTTGGGATGGAAGGCGCGAGCCAGGAAGAGGTTGAAAAAGCCGCAAAAATTGCCAATGCGCACGATTTTATTTTAGCATCGGAAAATGGTTATGCTACTAAAATTGGCGACCGTGGCGATAAATTGTCGGGAGGTCAGAAACAACGCCTTTCCATAGCCCGTGCAATACTTCGAAATCCTCCAATACTTATTTTAGACGAGGCAACTTCGGCTTTGGATACAGAATCGGAAAAACTGGTTCAGGAAGCCCTGGAGAACCTAATGAAAAACCGTACATCGCTGGTTATTGCCCACCGCTTATCGACCATAAAAAATTCAGATTTAATTTGTGTTCTCGACAAAGGAAAGATTGTAGAGCAAGGCACTCACGAAGAATTAATGGCGCAGGATGGACGGTATAAGAGGTTACACGGGATGCAGATGTTTTAAATACAGCTGATGGCTGGGGACGCTAGCCCCTGGTAAGCTGACATAAAAAACAGGGAACAACGGAAAATTGAATAAGTAAAAAGATTCCATCTTAAAAAAAGATGGAATCTTTTTTTATATGCGAAGAGCTGTTATTTTTTAGGTATCGAAAATGAAGGTTTAAGTCTTTCTCTGTTTTACAGTTTCCCTGCCAGCACATCCACCAAATGCACAGTTTTTATCGGCAGTTTTTGTTTTTTAATATAGGCTTCCATATTCATTAAACACGAGGCTTCAGTGGAAATAATATATTCGGCACCGGTTTTTAAAGCATTCTCGACTTTTTGCTCGGTCATGGCAGTAGAGATATTGTGAAACTTGGCAGCAAAAGTGCCGCCAAAACCACAACAGGTATCCCTCTTTTCCATTTCAATTAATTCCAACCCTTTTACTTCAGCCAGGAGTTTTCGGGGTTCTTCGGTTATTCCATATTCACGCAGGCCTGCGCACGAATCGTGAAAAGTAACTTTATGGTTGAACTCTGCCCCAAGTTCAGTAATTTTTAAATGGTTCACCAAAAAATCGGAAAACTCAAACACCCTTTTACGAATCTGATTGGTGCGTTCAAGTAAATCCGCATCTTCCTCAAAAAGCTTATGGTAATAATTCCGTACAAAACCGATGCACGATGCAGAAGGTGCAACAATAATATCTGCCCCTCCAAAATCATTTAAAAACTTAGTTGCAACCGTTTTGGCTTCTTTCCAGTAACCGCTATTAAAAGCAGGCTGCCCGCAGCAGGTTTGTTGGGGATTGTAATTTATACTACAACCCGCTTTTTTTAATATCGCTGCAAAATTTTCTGCCGTTTTAGGATAAAACTGATCAATAAAACATGGAATAAAAACGTCGACTAACATGAAATAGATTTTGTGGTGAAAATAACATTAATCCGAATAAGAAATAAAAATATGGTTCAAGAAATAAAAAAAAGACAAAAAAAAAGATCTCACTTTTGTAAGACCTTTTTTTGCTTTTGCACGGGAGGAGAGACTCGAACTCCCGACACCTGGTTTTGGAGACCAGTGCTCTACCAACTGAGCTACACCCGTGTTTCTTTTGCGAGTGCAAATATAGTAATTCATTCTAAAATACCTACACCTGCAAAAAAAATTATTTCAAATAGGCCAATCTTTGTTTTACCAGGTCATCTTTTCTAACGATTTCTTTCATTCTCGAAGGTTCAATTTTAAATGAATAATCATATCCGTCCATTAGCAACACTGCCGAGTTTAAAAACAACAAAGCCTCAACAGGCTCTTTGCTTTCATACAACGCAGAGGTTATGATATCCTGAGGAGAGCTGCTTTGGGTAATGCCCATAAACTCAGCAGCCCTTACCCGATTCGATAATTCTGTATCGTTTTTTGCAATTTTTCTTATAATTGGAAGAAATTCAATTGCCTTCTTCCCGAAACTACTGCAGACAATTAATCCCCAGTAACGTTGCCAAACATCGCCAGAATTTAATGCTGCTTTAATTTTAGGCTTAGCAATGTCGAAATCTATAAGTTCCAGATTAGCAATTTCAAGATACTTTAGAATATCATTTTTATGTGCCTGACCAAAGGCTGTCGGATTATTAAAGGCATTTTTAATCAGGTAATGTTCAGGATAAAAAGCAAGGTCGGGCATATCTTTTACCCACGTATCCAGTTTTTCGCGCATTTTAGCCAACATTTCTCTGTACTCAGGGCTGGCTGCCAGGTTGTTAATTTCAAAGGGATCGTTTTCTAAGTTGTACAAAGCTTCCGGCTCTTTCGTCTCAAAAAACAGTGATTGAGCTTCATTCAACTCGTCTTTCTTAAACATCTCCAACCACTCGCGATAGCCCATTTGTTTGTAGCGGTAATCGTTCCAAAGCCCGTCGAAATTAAAAGGTTGGTAGTTTCTGATGTATTTATAATTATCGACACGTACCGAACGAACCATGTCGTATTTTTCGTCGAAACGGTCGGCATATCCGTAAGTTTCGTTACGCGCTTTTAGGTTGGCAGCTGAAATATCTTTCCCAAGAAATGGGCTCCCATCAATACCATCAGGAATTTCTGCTGCCGCCAGGTTCAGAACCGTTGCTCCAAAATCGATAAAACTCACAAAAGCATCATTTTTAGTTCCTCGTTCTATATTCACTAAATCTTTATATTTTTCTGGAATATAGACCACCAGAGGAACATGCAATCCTACTTCCATTAAATAAGCTTTGCTACCGGGTAAAACACCACCGTGGTCGCCATAGTAAAAGATGAAAGTATTTTCCATTAATCCATCTTCTTTTAGCTTATCCAACATTTCGCCAATCTGATTATCAAGCGTTACAATTTTATCGCGATAACGGGCGTTTGAATATTTAAAAACTTCTGTGTTGGGGTGCGTTGGAAAAATAAAACACGAATTACGGTCGGCTAGTGTATCTTCCGATTGCATGTCTTCTACTGTAAAAAACATGCGCGATTCGTGTGTTGTTAAAAAATTCTGTACATGAAAAAATGGTTGCCCTTCAGCACGGTTTCGCCAGCTTGCGTTCTTCGACGATTCATCCCACACCCCCTCTCCTTTTTGAATATTATAATCCTCTTTCGAATTATTGGTTGTATAATATCCTGCTTTTTTAAGGTAGGCCGGGAACATTTCAATGCTGTCGGGCATAGGCACAATTTTCGCCTTGCGGTGATAATGTGAGGCTATACGTGGGCCATAACAGCCCGAAATTAATGTAGAACGGGCTGCGCTGCAAACCGGAGCATTCGAGAAGGCCCTTGTAAAGACAACTCCCTGTTCGGCTAAACTCTCAATGTTCGGAGTAGCTACACCATGTTCGTCGAACAATTTCATGTAGTGCTTGGAATTGTCTTCTGAAGTTATCCAAATAATATTTGGTTTCGCCAGAAGAGTATCCTGTTTCTTTTGTTTACAGGCCGAAAAAAGCAATACAATAATAATAGTGGCTAAAAAAAAACGCATCATATACATAGTGTTATAGGTTTATATTCAGAAGCTTATCCCATACAATTTTTCAATACAAGGAGCTCTTTTATTTCATCTGTAAAATCAAATAGTATCACCCCCAATTCAACTATTAATTTTAACCTCAGAAATACCGAAATGTGCAAAATTTTTGGCTTATAATTGTTCATTTCGGCATTGTCGTAGCGATATAACTAAATTCTTTAGATTTCATTTCTTCTCATATTATCCCGATTTTTCTTGCTGCAGGCAAAAAGTAATCCTTCAATAAAAGTATCGATTTCTACTAAAAATTAGTTGAAACTGAGGCAAGATTATTAAACCTGGGTTAGTAGTTTCTCTTCTTTTTTTAAACGACGACCTTAAGCCCCTTTACACCTATTGCCAATTATTAGAAATGGCAGAATACTTTTCTGAAGTTATTAATCTTTGAGCACAAGGCTTAGGTACCAAATACAGATAGAAAAACTGAACGACGAAATCGAAGGGAGTACTTTCCCTCATTAGCACAAATTTATTTTATCGCTTTCAATTTTAACACTTCTTCGGCAAACTTCTCAGTTTCGTAAATAACTTCATTTACACAGCCCGATGTCATTTCGCAGGCAATAACGTGGTTCCCTGCTTCGGGGAAAGCCTTTTTTACTTTCTGATTTGGTAAAGTCCCCAGTTGCCCGAACATTTCCAACATTGCATCCACCATAACAACACCATCCTGTTTGTTTTCATCCTTGTAATAATACCCCATAAAAACAGGAGCCGTAACATTTTCGAAGGTTGTTTTTATCATGGTAACTTCCAACAATTTTTGCAAATACACCAAGGCCTCAACCCTATATTTACAATTCCAGTACTTACAATGTTTCGATTCGACATCGTCACTGGAATTCCGGTATTTACCTTTCAAATTTCTCCGGCCTATTTGTAGTCCCCATGGTTTCGACAACATAAAAGCTGCTTTATTATTAATTCGGATATTCGGCGAATAAAGAATTAAACCGTCAACATATTCCGGAAAATCGGCAGCCAATTTTAAGGCAAGTGTTCCACCTGTTGAAGTACTCATAATTACAACTTTTTTCCCCAGGTTTCGGGCTACCATTAATGCTTTTTTCGCTGATTCCCAAAGTTTATCAGGAGCCATATCCATAAGTGCATCTTCAGTTACCAAACCATGGCCGTGAAGTCGCGGAATATATAAATTACAACCAAACTTCTGAGCAAAAGTAATATGGGCAGGAAATCCTTCGTACCACGATGCTGAAAAGCCATGCAAATACAGAACACTGTAATTGGTTCTCTCTTTTATGGAATCATTTGCCCAAATTATACGCGCTTCATTATCGGGTTTAATATTAAATCCCGCTTCTTCACTGGCAATATAACTTTCGATATTTCCGATACTCGCCGAAAGCGAAGGCAGATCCTTATTTAACTCGGGAGCAGGCGGTTTTGGTCCCAAAAAATAAACAATAAGTACAAGTAAAGTAAGAATTCCGAAAAAGCGTTTTATTCGTTTCATACATTTTCTATTATTTTAATCGGTATACCGAAGACTAAAAACCGGAATTTCTTTATGGAATAATTTATACTCAAAAAAAAACAAAATTTATGCATGAAAGATACAGTAGATTGATCATAAATTCTAAAGTTAGTTGTATTATTGTTTACTATTTATTTCTCCGTATTCTATCATGAACCTTAAAATATTTTTTAAAAATCGATAATTAACTGTATGCTATTTTCACGCATACTCTCATCGATAAAATTGGAAAGCGTCAGGCCAAGTAAACGGATACCCTTTATAAAGCCCCCTTCAATTTTCATTAACTTCTTGCTTTCTGAAACAAGCATATTTTTTGAGTTGAAATAACCATCGACTGTTTTACTTCGGGTATGCTGTTCAAAATCGGCATATTTAAATTTTAACGTAATGGTTTTGGCCTTTATCTCAGCCTGTTCGGCTCTCTCCCACACTTTAGAGGCAATTTTAATCAACTCGTTCTCCAGCTCCATTTCATAAAATAAATCGTGCAAAAAAGTATTTTCTGCTCCCAGCGATTTTCTTTCGCGCAACGGTTGTACCGGTCGCATATCTACGCCGCGGCAAATATCGTAGTAGTAATTCCCAGTCTTACCAAATAAACGTGTTAATTCCAGCCTGTCGATTAATTTTAAATCGCGACCATACCAAACGCCCATTTTGTTCAGTTTTTCTGCTGTAACTTTTCCAATTCCATAAAACTTTCTTACTTCAAGTTTATCTATAAAAGACTGAGCTTGACGAGGTGTAACAACAAATAGCCCATTGGGTTTATTAATATCAGAAGCCACTTTCGCCAAAAATTTATTGTATGACACCCCTGCAGAGGCCGTTAACCCGGTTACCTCATAAATAAGTTGTTTTATTTCTTTGGCAATGAGTGTTGCCGATGGACTCCCTTTTTTTGCATAAGTAACATCAAGATATGCTTCATCAAGCGAGAGCGGCTCAACCCAGTCGGTATATTCAAAAAATATCTCACGTATCTGATTCGAAATTTCTTTGTAACGCTCAAAACGATGTTTTACAAAGATTAAATCGGGGCACTTTCGTTTGGCAACTTGTGAAGACATGGCTGAACGCACACCAAACTTTCGAGCTTCGTAACTCGCAGCTGCCACAACACCACGTTCGCTGCTTCCTCCTACAACAACCGGCATCCCTCTTAATTCAGGATTATCATGTTGTTCAACCGATGCAAAAAAGGCATCCATGTCGACATGAATTATTTTACGAATCTCTTCTCCCACACCCTGCAATTTCCTGTAAAAATAGCATAAAAAAGCTGCTCTGTAAAAACAGAACAGCCCCTTCAACGAATGTTATTCCTAACAAATTCCCATCCATTTTTAAATTCTTATATTTAATGCGGTATTTAGTTGGGATGACCTTCAGAATACCGTTTACACCATAGTCGCGCTCCTTAAACAGTTCGATTCTCTGTAACTTTACATACTCAAAAAAAACTACCCATCTTTATTATTTTAGAAAATCAACGAAACGTGTAAATAATAATTAGAAATAAAACTATTTCAATTCTTAATTAGATTTTCTTTTCTTCTTTGCAATAAAAATTGTTGCATTCAGCTTATTCAAGTTAGGACATTTCGAACAATTAATCAAGCCTTTTTCGAAAGCAACACAACATTTTCGACGTGATGCGTGTGTGGAAACATATCGACCGGCATGATTCTTTCAATTTTATAAGACTCATCCAACATAGTTATGTCGCGAGCCTGGGTAGCCGGGTTACAACTAACATAAACTATTTTATTTGCCCCAATATTTAAAATGGTTTTAATTACATCACTATGCATACCGGCTCGTGGAGGATCAGTAATGATTACTTCTGGTTTTCCATGTTCATTTACAAAATCCTCATTCAAAACATCTTTCATATCGCCGGCAAAAAACATTGTATTTGCTATATTATTGACCAACGAATTTTCTTTTGCATCCTCAATAGCCTCAGGCACATATTCAATACCAACTACTTTTTTAGCATTTTTAGCCACAAAATTTGCAATGGTGCCAGTTCCTGTATACAGGTCGTAAACGGTTTCATTTCCGGTAAGGCCTGCAAATTCGCGGGTAACTTTGTATAAATTATATGCCTGTTCCGAATTTGTTTGGTAAAAACTTTTAGCTCCAATTTTAAATTTTAAGCCCTCCATTTCCTCCCAAATAAATTCACGTCCGCTAAAAACTTCAATTTTTTGGTCGGTAATTGTATCGTTTCCTTTACTATTTATTACATACAATAAGGCACTAATTTCAGGAAATTCAGTTTTTACGGCTTCAAGTAAAGCCTCTCTCCTTTCTTCTTCTTCCCTAAAAAAAGTAAGAATTACCATAACTTCTCCTGTAGAACTGGTTCTTATAATCAATGTGCGTAAAAAACCAATTTGTTCCTTAATGTCGAAAAACTGTAATTTATGTTCTATTGCATAAGCGTAAATAAAATTTCTGATTTTATTCGAAGGCTCAGGTTGCAACCAACATTTATTAATACTTATAATTTTATCGTATAATCCCGGCACATGAAATCCCAGAGCATAGGGTTGTTTAATTTCTTTACCATCTTCAATCTCATCAAAAGACAACCAACGCTTATTGGAAAATGTAAATTCCATCTTGTTCCGGTAAAAGGTATTTTGCTCGGAACCTAATATTGGAAGTATCTCAGGCAACTCCACCTTGCCAATACGAGCCAGCTGATCCTGCACCTGTTTTTGTTTATAAAACAATTGTTTTTCGTACGGAAGCATTTGCCACTTGCACCCCCCACAGATTCCGAAATGTTCGCAGAATGCATCTACCCTGTCGGAACTGTATTCTTTAAACGTTTTTACGAATGCTTCCTGGTAACGCTTTTTCTTCTTCGTTACCTGCAAATCTACCACATCGCCCGGAATAGCAAGTTTAGTAAAAACGACCATGTCGTTTACCCTGGCAATAGCTTTTCCTTCTGCTCCAATATCTTCAATTCTTACGTTTTCGTAAAACGGTTTTTTTCTGTTTCTTGCCACCTTCAATAATTTTTGTGCAAATATAATTCATTCTTGCAGATAGCATTATTATTGTTACAAATGTCAATTCCCATTACTAAAACAAAATTCCCATGTTGGGAAAACTATGTTTTTTTTGATTTATTAAAGCATTTTTTTCGAACACAATGCTTTAACAAACAAATCAATTGCATATATTTGTTTATGATTTAATGGTTGGTTTTATTTTAAACGAATAAAACTAAAAAAGGGGAAAGCGACTTCTGTATTTATGATTGGTTTTGTGTTTAGGGGTTTGTAAATTATCAATCATCTTCAAAAAGCGTCCATAGAGCTTTCCCCTTCCTTCTTTTCACCCGACAGGGTGTTTTTTTTGCCTAAAATTTCAAGTCAGTCTTTAATAATTATCTTTGCGACAATTTTGCAACAAATGATATCATTAGATAAAATAAATTTAAGCTTTGGAGGCTTTGAACTTTTCAAGAACATTAGTTTTTTAGTTAATCCGAAAGATAGGATTGGCCTGATTGGGAAAAATGGAGCAGGTAAAACCACGCTGCTAAAAATTATCACAAAGCAAGAGAATCCCTCATCGGGCAGTGTAACGTCCCAAAAAGACGTTACAATAGGCTATTTGC
This sequence comes from Draconibacterium sp., assembly GCA_041583785.1. Classification (GTDB taxonomy): domain Bacteria; phylum Bacteroidota; class Bacteroidia; order Bacteroidales; family Prolixibacteraceae; genus Draconibacterium. The sequence goes on from JBFHFE010000019.1 coordinate 32,623, forward strand.
CCCAGCAAATGAAAATCTCCGATACCAGAACTTTAAAAGAAGAAGCAACTTTGGCTTTTGAAGAACTGTTAATGCTGGAGAAGAAAATAGCGTTTCTCAACCAGGAGATTGCCGAAAACGAAGATTATAACTCGGAGGACTACCTGAAAAAGCTGGATACGGTTACCGAACTTAACGAACGACTCCAGATGCTTGGTGGTGATAATTACGAAGCAGAGCTGGAGCAAACCCTACTTGGGTTAGGTTTTGAACGGAGTGATTTTAACCGAATGACCTCGGAGTTTAGTGGCGGTTGGAGAATGCGTGTTGAATTAGCCAAACTTTTATTAAAAAAGCCCGATGTTTTTCTTCTCGATGAACCTACGAACCACCTCGATATTGAATCCATTCAATGGCTGGAAGATTTTTTAAAGACCTATAAAGGTGCAGTAGTTCTGGTTTCTCACGATCGAACCTTTTTAGATGCTGTTTGTAACCGCACCATCGAAATTTCGCTGGGGAAAATTACCGATCAGCGAATGAACTACTCAAAGTTTATTGTGTGGAAAGAAGAACAACGCGAAATTCAGCTGGCAGCCTACCGCAATCAGCAAAAAATGATTGAAGACACCGAACAATTTATTGAACGCTTCAGATACAAGGCAACCAAATCGGTACAAGTGCAGTCGCGCATAAAACAACTTGAGAAACTTGATAGAATTGAAATTGAACAAGTTGACAATGCTGCTTTAAAAATAAATTTTCCACCAGCACCGCGCTCGGGCAAAATTGTTGTAGAAGCGAAAAACATCAGCAAATCGTATGGCAGTCACCAGGTTTTAGAAGACATTAATTTGACCATAGAAAATGGCGAAAAGGTTGCTTTTATAGGGCGAAACGGAGAAGGAAAAACCACACTGGCCCGTATAATAATGAATGAGCTGAAGCACAAGGGACTGATGCAACTGGGACATAATGTAAAAGTAGGATACTTTGCACAGAACCAGGCACAGCTTTTAAATGGCGAGCTAACTATTTTTGAAACAATTGATGAGATTGCCGTTGGGGACATTCGCACAAAAATACGCGATATTTTGGCAGCCTTTCTTTTTCGTGGCGAAGACATCGATAAGAAGGTAAAGGTTCTAAGTGGGGGTGAGAAATCGAGACTGGCCATGATTCGTTTAATGCTCGAACCAGTTAACTTTCTTATTCTTGATGAGCCAACCAACCACCTTGATATGAGTTCGAAAGAAATTTTAAAAAATGCACTATTGAATTTCACGGGAACGGTTCTTGTTGTTTCGCATGATCGTGATTTTTTAGACGGACTGGTGACCTGTATCTACGAATTCAGAAATAAAAAGGCAAAACAGCACCTGGGCGGAATATTTGATTTCCTCTATCGGAAAAAAATGGAATCGCTGAAAGAACTTGAACGTAAAGCGAATATCACAAAAAATAATAAACTAACCTTAAAAGTAAAATCAAACAACGAGCTTACTTTTGAAGAGAAAAAAGAAATAAACCGAACAATTTCACGTATAGAAAAAAAAGTAGAGCAAACCGAAGAAACCATTGCCCGTCTTGAAGACGAAATTAACGAAATGGACAAAATCCTTGCGAATCCGGGCAACCTGGAAGACAACTCTATTTTTGACCAATACGAACAATTAAAAACAAACCTGGAAAAAACAATGCTCGACTGGGAGACAGGACATGAAGAACTGGAAGAATGGAAACTCAAAAAAAACTGGTAATATGATTAACAAGGAAGACTATATATTTGGAACAAGAGCCGTTATCGAAGCCATAAAAACGGGAAAAACTATTGATAAGGTTTTAATAAAAAAAGGACTTAGAAATGAGCTGGTTACCGAACTTCAACTATTGTTACGTGAAACCCAAATTGCGTCACAATATGTACCGGTAGAAAAAATAAACCGTATAACCCGCAAAAATCACCAGGGAGTGCTGGCTTTTATTTCGCCCGTTGAGTTCGACAATATCGAAACCATTTTGCCCGGAATTTTCGAGGATGGAAAAATGCCACTTGTTCTTATTCTGGACCAGATTACCGACGTACGAAACTTTGGAGCGATTGCCCGCTCAGCCGAATGTGCAGGTGTTCAGGCAATAATTACCCCCGAAAAAGGAATGGCACGCATTGGAGCCGATGCTATAAAAACCTCGGCTGGAGCAATCCACCATATTCCTATTTGCCGGGTAAAAAACCTGGCGCATACTATTCAGTTTTTAAGGGATTCGGGCTTACATATAGTAGCAGCTACCGAAAAAGGCGACAAACTATACACTAATGCAGAACTAAATGTACCGCTTGCAATTATAATGGGTTCGGAAGACACAGGCATATCGCGCCAAATACTTGAAATGACCGATGAACAACTGAAAATACCCATCTTAGGTAAAATAGAATCACTAAATGTTTCGGTAGCTGCTTCGCTAATAGTTTACGAAGCCGTAAGACAAAGAAACTAAATGTCTACTGGAATTGAGCGCTTAAATGACTCTTCCAGCGATATAAAAGTTTCGGTACTTGCCACTCCTTGAATTTTCTGAATGGAGCCACTAAGAATATTCTTAAGGTGCTCGTTATCTCTGGCATAAACTTTAATAAAAATAGCATATTGCCCGGTTGTATAATGACACTCAACAATCTCGGGGATTTTTTCCAATTTTTTTACCACCTCGGTAAAAAGTCCCCCTTTTTCCAGAAAAATTCCAACGTATGTACAAGTTTTAAAATCAACCTTTTTAGGATTAATATGATAGCCCGAACCTATTATTACCTCCAGTTCGACCATTCGGTTAACTCGCTGATGCACTGCTGCTCTTGAAATTCCTACCTCAGTAGCAACATCTTTAAAAGGTATTCGTGCATTTTTTGTAATAATATCCAGAATTTTTAAATCCCAATCATCCAATGTACTCCTCAAAGTCATAACTTACTATTTTCTATCAAAAATATCAAAAATCGAACATAAATTCAACATTATCTATGCTCAAAAACAAAAAAGTAACAAAATGAAAACAATACTACCAAGATCCCCTTTCCTCTCCAAAACATTATCAATTTATTAATTAATCGGCTTATTTTATTTCATTTTTCCATATTAGCAGCATTAAAATTTATAATTTTATATTTTCACTTCGATTTTTCGACATACAGACAGCAATTAAATAATTTAAACATTAATTAAACAGCATAAATTGAAGTTTAAATTGGGTTATATATACCTCAATTCCTTGTTAACTTCAACTTGTGCTAATAAACTACAGACAGATGAAAAACACAGTAAGTTGGTGGCTTATATTAGCCCTTTTAATTATCGTTGCCATTTTAGGCGTTATTATTCCTCCGGGATTGGAAACACAAGATTTCTCCAATATAGACGCAGGCGATACCGCCTGGATGTTAACCGCCACAGGCCTCGTTTTGCTAATGACACCTGGATTGGCCTTCTTTTATGGAGGAATGGTGCAATCGCGTAATATTATTTCAACCTTGTTACAGAGTTACATTGCCATGGGAATTGTAAGCGTTCTTTGGGTTGTTGTAGGTTTTAGCATTGCATTTGGAGATAGTATTGGAAGCGAAGGATTTGGACTTTTTGGCAATCCCTTTACCTACTTTATGTTTCGTGGAGTTGGAGGAGGAACCAACCCCGACTTTTCACCCACTTTCCCATTTGCTGTATTTGCCATGTTTCAGCTAAAATTTGCCATTATCACACCTGCTCTTATCACCGGATCGTTTGCGGGAAGAGTTCGTTTTAGGGCATATATGCTGTTTATGGTTCTGTTTATAATTTTCATTTATGCACCACTCGCCCACTGGACCTGGCATCCCAATGGATTTCTTAGAAATTGGGGAGTTCTCGATTTTGCCGGAGGTACTGTTGTTCATATGTCGGCAGGTTTTGCAGCACTTGCAGGAGCCATATTTCTTGGCCGCAGAAAAGATGCGCATAAAGAATTTAAACCTGCAAACATCCCATACATTCTGCTTGGAGCTGGAATGCTTTGGTTTGGATGGTTTGGTTTTAATGCCGGTTCGGCATTGGCAGCCGATGCTATTGCAGCTTCGGCACTGGTAAATACCAATACAGCTTCGGCAGCAGCCATGCTAACGTGGATATTCTTCGATGCGGCCCAGGGTAAAAAACCATCGGCAGTTGGTGCAGCAATCGGACTTGTTGTGGGGTTGGTAGCTATAACACCGGCTGCAGGATTTGTTAATGTAGGCGCAAGTATTTTTATTGGGGTAATTGCGGCCATTATTAGTAATTACGCCATCACTCTTCGTACCAAATCGAGACTTGACGATACCCTTGATGTATTCCCGGCTCACGGAATGGGAGGTATTACAGGAATGATTCTTACGGCTGTTTTTGCCAATGAAGTTGGATTAATCCATGGAGAAACCACTACATTTCTTTATCATTTATTAGCCTTGGTAATTGTTGGGATATTTACCTTTGGAGGCTCATTACTTATGTACAAAATTACCGATATGATTGTACCAATGCGCGTTTCTCCACACGGCGAAAAGATTGGACTCGATATCAGCCAACACGACGAGTCGTACAATTTTGTTTATACCAACGAGTAATCGATTTAACAGGTTTTTGCAATAAAACCTCGTTGCAAACTTAAACTACAATAAAACAGAAACTTACAAAGCACACGCAAAGCCTGCTAAGGTAGAATTTAACAACACGAGTTCAACAAAGTGTTTGGTGATAACAGTTTCTGCATAAAATAGATTTCTAATGCATTTTCTGCATTTAAGAATAAGCCATAAGAAAGGCCGGTTAAACCGGCCTTTCTTATTTTATAGGAACTTGTCGCTTAAAGTCCATTTCGAGCGAAATAAATGTTTCAGTTCGCGCAATTCCTTCAATATTCTGAAGTTCTTCGTCGATTATACGTTTTAAATGAGTATTGGTCTTAGTCTGAATCTTTACAAAAATAGCATAAGCACCAGTAGTGTAATGACATTCTACAATTTCGGGAATTTGACGCAGGGCTTCAGCAACCTGTGTATGATATTTTGCTTTATCAAGATATATCCCCATGTAAGCACAAGTATTATATCCCAATTTTTGTGGACATACAATAAATTCGCTTCCATGAACGACTCCAATATTTAATAATCGCTGTACCCTTTGGTGAATGGCAGCACCAGATACGCCACATTCGCGAGCAACTTCCAAAAATGGAATCCGGGCATTTTTTGTAATTAATTTAAGTATCTTTTCATCCAGCTCATCAATATCGGCTGGTTTTTCTTCTAGATAGTTTTTGGCTTTCATCTATAATTTATCTGTGTTGGTTTCAATTTCAAATACAAATGTACATAAAATCTACATTTCAATAGATAGCGTGCTAAAAAACATATAAATTACAACAATTCGTAAGTTTGAAAAAGTTTTGCAAAAGTATTTTTTTTTCGGAATATTTAACCTTTTAAAGCAATTTTCGAGATATCAGCTCCAGTAGGTTCTTGAAATACTTTTAATTCGAATTCAGGAATAACCGCAAAAATATGATCGAAAATATCAGCTTGGATATTTTCATAGTTCGCCCATTCCTGATCTTTACTAAATACATAAATTTCAATAGGTAGCCCTTTCCCCGATGATTGAAGTTGCCTGACCAAAAATGTCATTTCCTTATGAACTTTGGGATGTTGGCGTAAATAAACCTCCAGGTATTTTCTAAAAACACCCACATTCGTTTGGTGGCGGCCACTAATATAATCTTCTTCGGCTAATTTTCTGTTTTTATTAAATTCCTTTAGTTCCCGTTCTTTTTCAATCACATAATCGTGAATTAGGTCGAACTTTTCAAAACGCTCCAACATGGCCGAATCGCAAAATTTAATTGTACTTGTATCAATAGAAACAGAGCGTTTAATTCGCCTTCCGCCTGACTCTTCCATACCTTTCCAGTTATTAAACGACTCGGAAACCAATGCATAAGTAGGAATTGTAGAAATTGTTTTATCCCAGTTCTGCACCTTTACTGTATTTAAAGTAATGTCTAAAACGGTGCCATCTGCGTTGTGGCTGCGCATTTCAATCCAGTCGCCAATTTTTACCATATTATTTGCCGAAAGCTGAATAGAAGCCACAAAACCGAGAATCGTATCTTTAAAAACCAAGAGTAAAATAGCCGCCATTGCTCCTAAGCCTGTTAACAACACAGTTGGATTTTTATCAAGCAAAACCGCAATAATATTAATACCTGCCATAAAATACACCAGTATTTTCAATAGCTGTACATAGCCTTTTATCGATCTGTGGTGCGAATATTCAGTTGTATTGTATATCTCAGTTCCGGCGTTCAATAGCGAGTTGGCAACGAAGACTATTATTATTGCGAAATATATTTTTGCAACATTTATCAAAAACCCGGTTAAATTCCAATAGTGATCCTTCCCTAATTCAGCAATTTTTTCAGGCCCCAGCTCGCTTAAATCATGCAGTAAATTAGGGTAAGCAAAATCGGCGGTATAAAACAGAATAAAAGCTGGCACCAAATGAGCCAAACCATTAAAAACTTTATTTCGAACCAGAATATCGTCCCAGGTTGTTTTTGTGCGCTTTGCCAGCCTGGCTAAAATTCGAAGAAGAATTGTGCGGGTTAAGTAATGCGCCAGCCAGGCAACAAATATAATTACAACTATACAAATAAAAGCAGCGCTGGGTTTCACCCAAAACTCTGTCCCCCCCAATCCACGCAAATATTCCAGTATTAATTTATAAAGATTAGTCATATTCTAAGTTGGCAATTATTGCTATTTTCGGTCAAAAATAATAAATGCCGGTTAAAATGAGGTTCAAGTTTGCTCTAATTCTTTTTATTCTCCCCTTTTTATCATTTGCACAAATAAATTACAATACTTATTTCAAAAATAAATCAATGCGTTTTGATTTCCTTTTGGGAGGCAACAGCGAAAAAGTAATAGTTTACCCCCAGCAGATCAAACAAGAGCCATACTGGTCAGGCCCGAAAACCAAATTAACCGATCCATTTAATTACGGCAGCTACCGTTTCCGAGTATTCGATTTAAAATCCGACAGTCTAATTTTCAGCAAAGGCTTCAGTACTCTTTTTCAGGAATGGCAAACAACAGCCGAGGCAAAAACTACTAACAAAACATTTTACCAGGCTGCCATTTTTCCTTTCCCTAAAAGGAACATTCGCCTTGAGATTGATGCACGGCAGTGGGACGGAACCTTTAAAACACTGTATCAAACAGAAGTAAATACGAAAGACTATTTCATTTTACGCGAGCAGCCCCATAAATTTGAAACATTCGATATTCTAAAAAACGGGAAACCCGAAAAAAAAGTAGACTTAGTAATACTTGCAGAAGGGTATTCGGATGGCGAGAAAGATAAATTTATTGATGACGCCAAACGGGTAACTTCTTATTTATTTAATGCGAAACCGTTTAATTCTGAAAAGAAAAATTTCAATATAAAAGCCGTGTTTACCCCATCGGCAGAGTCGGGAACCGACATACCGGGCGAACATATTTATACGAATACCCACTTCAACTCCTCATTCTACACCTTCGATACTCCGCGTTACCTAACCGTAAGCGACATGAAAACAGTGTACGACGCCGCCTCTGTGGTTTCGTATGACCACATATATGTTTTGGTGAATACGGAACGTTACGGCGGCGGCGGCTTTTACAATTTCGTGTCGGTTTGTACTTCCGACAATGAATTAACCAAAGAAGTTTTTGTGCACGAATTTGGGCATGGCTTTGCGGGGCTGGGCGACGAATATTATACTTCGGGGGTTGCCTATGAAGACTTTTACAACTTAGAGGTTGAGCCTTGGGAACCCAATATTACGACCTTGATTAATTTCGACAAGAAATGGAAATCGATGGTAAAAAAAACAACGCCGATTCCCACACCCCGAAAAGATAAATACGCGAAAACCATTGGAGTTTACGAAGGTGGTGGCTATATGAGCAAAGGAATTTACAGTCCTTATATCGATTGCCGGATGAAAACCAATGATGCCAAAGGTTTTTGCCCGGTTTGCGAAGCTGCCATTCGAAAAGTAATTCAGTTTTATTCGGAATAAAACAAAGGGCATCCGAAAATGCCCCAACGCCTCTGGCAAACAAAGATTCCATTTCTCTTGTTAAAGAAACTTGTTCTCTTTTTACAACTTACATTTCGTTTTGAGCGAGCTTACTAACAACAAAGTAGGCCACAATTAACCCCACTCCGCCACAGACTAAAATTGCAGTAAAAAACGCTACTACTTCATTCATTATGCTTGATAAGGCAAAGCCGCCAACCACGCCTACACCAAGGCCAACCATAAAAACCCCCCATTTAACCAGATCTAAACGTTTTCTTTCCGGGTCTATTTTGAATATACTGGCGTCAACACCTTTTTCAATTAATGCTAACCGTTCTCTTGAGCGGGTGGTGTAGTATACATACAAGATGGCGAAAATCATTAAAAAAAATCCTATCGGTACAAATATTCCTTCCATGATAATAATTTTAAATTGTTATAATTTCTGTTTTCGCTCTTTGGACGCAACTTTATTTTATCGGTTACACTTTCCGTGAGAATTTATTTCTCCTTAATTTGTAACCTGTAAAAACGATTTGCGTCAAAGAGGCAGATGGAACAAAAAGATGATATCTATTATATTGAAAAAGTGAAGGCCGGACAGACCAATTACTTTTCGTATATCGTGGAACGATACCAGGATATTGTTTTTTCGATTGCACTAAAAGTTCTTAAAAACCGTGAAGACGCAGAGGAAATGGCACAGGAAAGTTTTATCAAAGTATACAAATCACTGCATACTTTTAAAGGGAATGCAAAATTTTCGACCTGGATTTACCGGATTACCTACAACAATTGCATTTCTGAAGTACGAAAACGAAAAATACATTTTGCATCGACCGAGGATGTGGAAATAAAAGATGAAACATCAGAAATACCCCTGGATGGAATACCAGAAGAGAACCGTGCGCGTGTAATTAAGGAAGCTATGGATAAACTTCCGCCAGAAGAATACTCGCTAATACTTTTGTATTATTTCGAAGAACAATCGATTGAAGAGATAAGCAAAATTGCCAAACTCTCGGAAAGCAATACAAAGGTGAAACTCTTTAGAGCAAGGAAAAAGCTCTATACTATTTTAAACGAGATAATGAAGGATGAATTATACACCATATTATGAACGAACTGGAGGATATAAAATTACAAGCATTATTGCAGGAAATGAAGCTGGACGCTCCGAATCCTAAATTCTCGCTAAAAGTGATGACTAAGATTTTTGAGCAGAGCAATGCTTTGGAGGAAATTAAAGCGCAACGAATTCTGGGAAAAGGATTTTGGATAATTTCAACACTTTTTATTGCACTGCTGGTTGTTGTATTCGTTTCTTACAATTCAGGCCTTCAACCCGAGAGCCAGTTCCAAGACATTTTACCAAACTTGAATGCAGGGGCTACAGAAAGTTACCAATCGTTTTTCAGCAAGATAGGAACAGTACCTTTAAGTATTGCTGGCATTTTAATTGCCTCATCGGTTCTGCTTTTTATCGATCGTATAATTAGTTCGAACAGTAAACTTTTTGCTTAAACAAAATACATCTAATACCAGGTTTACTCCAGTCAAAAACTGCTTCATCGTTATTTTTTAGGTAAAAAAAACAGTATAAACGGTTTAAAAACCAAGTTGAATTGGGCAATAATCCTTAAAATCTGATGGGGCAGTTTAGTAGCATGCTTCCTCCATGAGAAACTCGCGAACATAGCGATTTACACCATCTTCCAACTCAACAAAAGGTTTGGTATATCCAACATCGCGAAGTTTTTGAATTTCGGCTTCGGTGTAATATTGGTAGCGCCCACGTAAATCAACCGGTGTATCGATAAACGAAATCTCCTGATTGACTTTCATACTACTAAAAACGGCAGTCGTTAAATCCATAAACGAACGTGCTTTTCCTGTGCCCACATTGTAAATTCCCGAATTATCCTGGTGTTCCATAAAGAACATCATTACATCAGCAATATCTTCCACATAAATAAAATCGCGACTTTGTTCGCCATCTTTATAAGCTTTATGATGCGAACGGAACAACTGCATATGCCCAGTTTCCTTGATCGTTTTGTAAGCATGCAAAACAACCGAAGCCATGCGGCCTTTGTGGTATTCGTTTGGCCCGTATACATTAAAAAATTTCATTCCTGCCCAAAATGGAGGTGTGCGAAATTGTTTTAATGCCCATACATCAAAGTCGTGTTTCGACCAACCATAAAGATTCAAAGGCCTTAAGCCTGCAATTTTTCGGTGTGAATCGGAAAACCCATCCTCGCCATTACCATAGGTGGCGGCCGACGAAGCATATAACAACGGAACCTGAATTTCGGAGCAGATATTCCAAAGACGCTGGGTATAAATTAAATTAAGTTGCTGATACAGTTCTGGCTCCTGCCCAACGGTGTCGGTTCGTGCTCCCAGATGAAAAATAAAATCCACATTCTGGGCATTTTTAATCAACCATTTAAAAAATTCGTCACGGTCGATAAACTTACGATACTTTTTGCGTAGAAGATTCAGATCCTTATAGGGGTCGTCGAATTTATCAACCAAAATCAGGTCTTTATATCCTGCCTTGTTGAGTTTTCCTACTAAATAACTGCCGATAAATCCGGCTGCTCCTGTTACAACTATCATTTATTCAAGTGGTTTTGATTGGCACAGCAAAAAAAGCTGTTTTCTGAACAAGTTGTTTTTTACATAAAACACACTTTCTTCTTTATTATTGTACTAAAGGCAAAATAAATTTAACTTTTTCTAATCAACAAAAATATTCTTAGGAATAGATGAAATGACACCATTTTTTGCGGCTTCTTCATATAAAGTTTTTATTGCACGTTTTCCTTCCTCCCCCAACTCAAAGGTGAAGTTATTCACATATAGTTCAATATGATTTCGCATTACCTCATCGTCCATTTCCTGTGCATATTTTTTTATAAAGGAGTAGCCCGAATTTGGATTATCGAAGGCAAACTGAACACTTCGTTTTAACACACGATTGACTTTTTGCTGAACTTCGGAACAAATTTCGCGGCGAATAACGATTCCTCCCAACGGAATTGGGCTGTTTGTTTTTGTTTCCCAGCTTTGGCCTAAATCCACAATTTTATTCAATCCTTTCTTCTGGTAGGTAAACCGGTTTTCATGAATAATTACACCTGCGTCAACTTCTCCACTCAAAATTGCGTCTTCGATATCAGAAAAAAGATACTCTTTTTTATCTTTATTGTTCGGATAAAAAATACTGAATAATAGGTTGGCAGTGGTATTTACTCCCGGAATGGCAACCTTTAAGCCAGCAACCTCGTTGGGATAAATTTTGTGTTTACTAATTAGCAAAGGTCCGTTACCCCTCCCAAGCGCACTTCCACTAGTTAATAACTTATAGTTTTTAGAAATATGAGCGTAGGCATGATAACTAATTTTTGTAATATCAATTGTGCTTTCTATAGCGCTACGGTTTAATTCTTCAACATCGGCCATAATTACATCAAAAGTTAATCCTTCGGTATCAATTTTCTGATGAATCATGGCATCGAAAATAAAAGTATCGTTTGGGCATGTTGAGAATCCGAGAGTAAGTTTCATATTACAAGAATTGGATGGAAGCACCTGCCAAATTTATATATTGGTCAGATAAATTTGTTCACCGAAGTCGAATCGCGCCAAACTGTTACCTGGTACTCCCATTACATATTTAATTAAAGTTTCACAAAAATAGCAAAACTAATTAACCGGGATAGCCATTTTATGTAGGATTTCCAAAATAGATATTTTCATGTTTTCCAAGGCCAGAGGAATATCCCATTTCGAAGCATCACGGGGTTCCACATAATTTGAGATTGCCCTTATCTGGTAACAATTAACCCCCATCCAGTTGCAAACATAAAAAACGGCTGCACCTTCCATCGATTCAACATGAGCCGAGAACTTTTCTTTAATCTCTTTTATACTGCTTTCGCGCCCATTACTTTTGTTGGTTGTAATGCCCCGAACTTTTTTCAAGCCAAACCAGGCATCAGTCCTGCTTGCCTTGAGTAATCCCTTTTCGAATGGAAACTCATTCAGATCAAGAAATCCAGCCTCAAAAAGTGTAAGAAATTCGTTTTGGTACTCGGTTCCCAAATCGGCAAACTCTTCTGATACCACACTCACAACTTCCCCAATTTCCAGCTCGTGTGTTAGACTTCCTGCAATTCCCACATTAATTACAGTATCGTATTGCTTATCGCGTAATGCATTAGTTAAGTGAAAAGCGGTAAAGGTTGCACCTATACCGGTTATAAGAATATCTATATTAGTTGTATTTAATTGGTATTCCTTTAACAAATGACTTTTTTCTTCGACAATCTCCAGCTCATCAACCAGTAATTTTACCTCCATCCAGGTAGCTGCTACTATTAAGATATTCATATCGCCAAGTTTGTTAAAATTCTTGAAATCTAAAAACTACATATTCTTTAATACTGTTTTTATGAAAAAAAGTTAATCTTTGTATGAATTTTAACTATAAAGTATGTGTGCACCAAAAAACGAAACCTCCAATGGATACGAAAGAATTGATGCTTTTAATGAAGAGTCGACAAAAACGATTGCTGAACACTACAAGCACATTATAGAAATTCTGGGAGAAGATCCAGCACGGGAAGGGCTCAGTAAAACACCGGAAAGAGTTGCCAAATCAATGCAATTTTTGCTTCAGGGTTATAAAATGGATCCGGTCGAAATTATTAAATCGGCAATGTTCAAAGAAGATTACCGCCAAATGGTTATCGTAAAAGATATCGAAATTTATTCGATGTGCGAACACCATATGCTGCCATTTATCGGGAAAGCCCATGTTGCCTATATTCCAAACGGAACAATTACCGGATTAAGCAAAATAGCCCGGGTTGTTGATGTTTTTGCCCGACGTCTGCAGATTCAAGAACGTTTAACCATGCAAATAAAAGACTGTATTCAGGACACTTTAAAACCGCTTGGCGTAGCCGTAGTTATTGAAGCCCAGCATCTGTGCATGCAAATGCGAGGTATTCAGAAACAACATTCTATTACTACAACTTCCGACTTTACAGGGGCGTTTCAGAAAGTTGCCACACGCGAAGAATTTATTAAGCTGATAAGCACAAAGCTAAGCTAACCGAAAGAAATGAAAGGCTGGATTGTGGGATTAAGATTTGCAGATATTAACAGTTTATTTCTCAAGTAATTCTACACCTTAAAAACACAGAAATTCTGATTTTCAGCAGATAACTACAAAAACTCGATACATACAGGTGCAGGAAGTTCTATTTTATTACCTGTAAATGTAGGCAATCCGGTTTTTCGGTTGATTTTAAAAACCGTTATATCTCCGCTTTTTTCATTGGCTACCAACATCCAGTTACCATCAGGAGTAATTCCAAAATTTCGCGGCCAGTTTCCTTCCACCGAAACGGTTCCCTGTAATTTTAATTTTTGATCCTTTTTATTGACTTCGTAAACAGCAATAGAGTTATGCCCACGATTTGAGCCGTACAAAAATTTTCCGTCCTTCGAAATGTGAATATCAGCACAATAACTTTTCCCCTTATAATTTTTGGGCAATGTAGAAATATTTTGAACCACCTTCCAGTTCGTGTTTTTACGTTTTATTGTGGCAATTGTCGAGTTTAATTCATTAATCACATAAATCACCTCACCATTCGGATGAAACTCAAAATGTCGCGGACCTGCCCCTGGTGTCATTTTTACAAATTCTTGGTTGCCATATTCAAGGCGGTTGTTTTCCAGACGGTATATATTCAACTGGTCGGTGCCCAAATCGGCGCTGAACACAGAATTATCGAAAGGCGAAAATTTGATCGAATGGGCATGCGGTCTGCTTTGCCTGTCGAGATCGGCTCCTGCGCCCTTGTTCTCAATTACCTGAGAAGCCGGCTCTAGGCTACCATCTTCAGCAACACAATAAAGCGAAGTTGTACCTCCTCCATAAGTGGCAATGGCAACATGTTTTCCATTGGGCGAAACATCCACATGACAGGGATCGAGACCATTTGAATTTTGTTTGTTTAGAAATTGCAAATTACCCTTATTATCCACTTTGTAAGCATTTACATAACCTCCTGATTTTTCAATCGCAGGAGTAGTACGCGACCCCACATACAAAAACTCCTTGTTGGGTGATAACCTTAAAAACGAAGGATTATCAATACCTTTTATCGTTTTTTCGAGTTTAATATCGCCTGTTGCGTTATTAAACGAACAAAGATAAATACCTTCAGCCCCTTTAGAAGTAAAGGTTCCGACGTAAAATTTCTGGAGGTTTTCATTCTGCGCTACAGCGAAAAGCGCGAAAAATAAACCTATAACAAACAAAAAGTATTGTTTCATGTTTTTTTTTAATTTAAATTGAATAGCATACTAATATAAAACGAAACATAATGAAAAGACCGACAATTGCAGAAAAATCGCCTAAAATGTTAACGCTAGAAGCTGGAACCTATTTTTGGTGCTCGTGTGGAAAAAGTAAAAACCAACCCTTTTGCGATGGTTCACATCAGGGAACGGAATTTACACCACTCGCTTTTGAAGTCACCGAGAAAAAAGATGTTTGGCTATGCCAGTGTAAACATTCTAAAAACAAACCTTTTTGCGATGGTACGCACAAAATATTATAAAGAAAGCGGCATTCCGGCGCTGCCTCCATTATGATACTTTGGTAAAAAACTCCTTCCCTGCCGTGCAAATCGGGCATTTATAATCGTCTGGTAAATCTTCGAAAGATGTTCCCGGAGCAATTCCCATTGAAGGATCTCCTTCTGCAGGATCGTATTGAAAACCGCAAATATTACATGAATATACCCCATCAGCACTTTCTTTTTCCTCAACAGAATGTTCCTCTTCTTGCTCTGCGAGTTCAGTTTGTGGCTCGTCGCTCAATTTTTCCTCAGCAATATAAGTTGGTGCATTTTTAGGCGATCGCATTTTATATTTGGTATGATAATAGGCATATGTAAGTGGATCTTCATCCGATAAAACATCGCCATCGACCACTTCGGCAATAATAAGATAGTGCGTTCCAACATCCATTGAATTAAGAACCACACAATCGAACCATGCCACAGAAGAATCGATAACAATTGGTGCCCCTGTTTTTGCAGTAATGGTTTCAACCCCCTGAAATTTATCGATATCTACTGATGACATAAAGCCAAACTTACCGATAAGCGAGGTATCAACCTCTTTCTTCAAAACTGAAATTGAAAAATTTTTAGCGTTTATGATCTTTTCGGCTGTATAATTATTTTTACTACAACTAATAGCAATTTTCATTGGCTCGGCTGTAATTTGAAAAGCCGTATTGGCAATGTAACCAACTTTTTCTCCTTCGTATTGGGTTGCAATAACATACAAACCATACGACAATTTATGAAAGGCAGAATAATTCATTTTTAAAAATTACAATTTTATTTTTTAAATTTAGGAATTGATTTTTACATAATTTCTTATTTGATCTTTTATTTACTACCGTATAGAATAATTTTTCGTTGAATTCTAATTATTCTAATTTATACTTAAAGATTCTAAAAAAACAAAAATTGCAATACATACTCAGTTAATGCATCACAACCTGTATCTTTTTTCTAATATGGGAAAAATAACTTATTTTTTCCATTTCATGGACAAACTCTTTGTATTGGACTGATTTATAACTATATTTAGTTATCTAAATACAAAATCTTAAGTATCTAAATACAAAATCTAATGAGAAACTTAAAAATTAGAAATCAGTATAAAGTTTATATAGTTGAAGATAATGTATTATATGCCCGTGTTCTGAAAAAACAATTAACTAACGATAATTTACAGGTGAAAGTATTCCATACAGGACACGACTTTATCAATTGCATGCAGGAAAAACCAGATGTGGTAACACTTGACTACACTCTACCCGATATGACTGGGAATGAAGTTCTTGCCAAAATACAAGAAAAATTACCTAATACTCAAGTTATTGTCATTTCTGCTCAGGATAACATAGACACTGCAATTGAATTGATGAAAAACGGAGCCTACGATTACATTATGAAAGCGCCCGACACCCGTCAAAAGCTAAGCAATGTAATTAAAAATATATACACAACCGCTGAACTAAAAAACGAAAACAATATCCTAAAAGATGCTATTAAGGAGAAATACAACTTCAAAACTGTTATAAAAGGGAACAGTCGGGAAATTGACCACGTTTTTAAATTGATGAACAAAGCTATACAAACCAATATCTCTGTTTCCATATCAGGAGAAACCGGAACGGGAAAAGAATTAGTGGCAAAAGGCATTCATTACAATTCAAAACGAAATGCCAAACCATTTGTAGCCGTAAATGTTTCTGCCATTCCCGACGGATTAATCGAAAGCGAATTATTTGGTCATGAAAAGGGCGCTTTTACTGGCGCAGATTTCCAAAAAATAGGAAAGTTTGAATTGGCAAATGGAGGTACACTTTTTTTAGATGAGATTGCCGATCTGAATTTAAACCTTCAGGCAAAATTACTTCGGGTTTTACAAGAAAGAGAATTAGTGCGTGTGGGCGGAAATGAAATAATTCCATTGGATGTAAGAATTATTACAGCAACGCATAAAAACCTGGCCGTACTTTCTGCTGACAACGCGTTCCGACAGGATTTGTACTATCGTTTGCTAGGGTTACCCATCGAAGTTCCCCCCTTGCGTCAACGCGGAAATGACAAAATCCTGCTAGCGAAATTTTTTGTTGATGAATTTTGTAAAGACAATGAACTGGAACCCAAAACGATTTCGCGTGAAGCGAAGCAAATGCTACAGACTTATCACTATCCGGGAAACATAAGGGAACTAAAAGCAATTATGGAATTGGCATGTGTAATGAGCAACCGAGATGTTATAAAACCCAGTCACCTAAACATGAATGTTGATGAAAGTGTTCAAAACCTGCTTGCCCAGGAAAAAACACTGGAAGAATATAACAATGAAATTGTCAAGTTCTTTTTAAACAAGTACAATCAGAATGTGCGGCTTGTGGCATCGAAGCTGAGAATTGGTAAATCGACGATTTACAGAATGCTACAAAAAGATATGAATTATAGCTGAAGGTTGTGTAAATGTAAATCTGTCCAATTATTTCTATTTTTTTACTGACAAACAATTCGTAAAAGCAACAGGTATCCCATCTTATTAAAAGGGTGGATTGCTCATTTAATCGAGTATAAATATTTATCGCTACGTAAAATCATTTTATCGCCAACAAAAGCCGGCACAGCTTTTACGGTTCCATCAATATCGTTTTCAGCAACTTTTTGAAATTTTTTTCCGGGTTTTACAATGGTACATTCACCTTTTATATTGATCAAATAAATGTTTCCGGCCGCATAAACAGGTGACGAATTAAAGTTCCCTTTTAACTTTTCTTTCCACACCTCTTCGCCGGTAATGGCATCTAAACAGGTAAGCATTCCCCGGTCGTGAACCATGTACATTAATCCATCAACAATTAGTGGTGTTGCGGTTTGTGGCACATCTTCTTCATAGGTCCATTTGACGTGCGTGTTTGTTACATCTCCCTTTCCTCTTGGATCAATGGCGTATTGTCGGCTCCAAAAAGGCTTATTGTCTTCAAATAACCAGCCCGAATTTACATACACCAGGCCCTTGTAATAAACCGGTTGGCTCACCGTTGAATCGTCGCCGTAAAAAATAGTCCAAATTACCTCTCCTGTATTTATATCATGTGCAAAACACATTTGCGAGGCATTACTAATTAATAACTCTTTTTCGTCAAGCGAAATTACAAGCGGAGTTTGATACGATTTTCTTGATACCGGTTCAACAACATCATAAAATTCTGCCGGGCGAATACTTTTCCAAATGGTTTCACCGGTATGTTTATCCAGTGCGGCAACATAAGGTTCTTCGGTTCCCTCTAAATGTACAATTAACATATTTTTATGAAGGAGCAAAGACGAAGCAGGCCCCTGCATATGTTGGCAGGGCATATTTTCCCGCGTCCAAACCACCTCAAAATTATTGGTATTAATACATGCTGTTCCAAAATGACCGTAATTTACATAAACAAAACCATCTTCGATACATGGTGTTGGAGTGGCGTACGAGTTCGTTCCATGAATACGTTGTGGTTCTTTGGCAGTAAAAAGTATCTTTTTATCCAACAATTTTCCAGTTTCAAAATCGAAACAAAGTGTATAAAACTCGTGCCCCTCTTTTTCTGCTGAGGTTAACCAGATCTGATTTCCATAAACCACGGGCGACGACCAGCCCAAACCGTCAACAGGTACTTTCCAAACTACATTATCAGTTTCGCTCCATTTTAGAGGTGCCGTTTCAACAATGGCGCGTCCATCCATATTTGAGCCACGAAACTGTGTCCAGTGTTGAGGTTCAAACGAACACGCTAAAAAAATATGAGATACAATTAGTACTAAAAAAACAAGGAAACTAGATTTCATAATTGTTGGTTCATTCTGATTAAATTCAAAGATAACAGAAAAAACATGCGCGTAAAAGTAACAACCTGTTTTAAAGAATGAAATCCCAAAATCGCATTTGATAGTTAAGAACTAGAGTCTACTCCTGTTCCTTATTTTTTCCAATTTTTTCATCAAAAGTAATCCCGTAATCTTCCAACTCATTCAGAATTGGTTCATAAATTTCTTTGCCGGTTGGAATGTACAACCCTTTAAGATTTATTTTTCCTGTTAAAATAAGTTTTGCAGCAACGGCCAGCGGCTGACCAACTGTTTTAGCCATGGCCGTGCGCTCGCCATCTTCCCCCAGCACTACCAGCGAACTATTTTTCTCTACCTTTTTGTGGCTGTTTTTATCCCGATAAATAAATTTATGCCACATTACAATCATGTCTTTTTCGTGAGGTAAAAGTTGCCATTTTTCTTTTAGCAACTTTTCCAAAACCTGGGCAGGAGTTGCCCGTTTCAATCCAATCTTTTTCTTTTCGAAAATCCCCAGCCATTCGAGCTTTGGAATCGTATCAGAATCCATAGGAATTTGAAGTGAATGGTAAAGTTTGAGATCGATTGAGTTGGAAGGATGATAATATAAAAATGAGTTAATAAACTCTCGATAAGTCATTTCTTCAATATTTTCTAAATAATAATCGTCGCTGGTTGCACCAAGCTGGACAAACACATTCCAGGCTTTGCAAAACCCAGGACGGCGCAAGGTTCCGCGGTAAACGGTTGGTATACCTTGTAGATTATATTTATCGACATAACTCAACGAATCGCGGTTGGCGTAACCTTCGAACCATCCAAAATCGTCAATTTCAATTAATTCTGTCCGACGAAATAAACGGTGATACGGGATGTACTTTATTTTTCCGTTCTGGATAAATTTTGCAGGACCGTCGTGCCCGGCAAGTACAACATTACGCGGATTCCAGCTAAATTTATAATGCCACGGATTATTGTCCGATTCCGGCGCCACCAAACCTCCTGTAAAAGATTCGAAAGCCAGCAATTCGTGCCCTTCGTATTTTATTTTATCGATTACCCGCATGGCCGACATGTGATCCAGGCCGGGGTCTAGTCCACACTCATTTAAAAAAAACAAACCTCTGTTTTTAATTTCCTCCTCCATCTCTTTCATCTTCTTACCCTCATAGGATGCGGTTAGCAGATTCTTCATAAGTTTTAAGCACGATACGGCCACCAGTTTATGAAAACGTGCCGGAAGCATAGAAATAACCAAATCCGCATTTTGTATTTCCTGCTCCCGGGCAAAATCATCTTTTACATTCATCTGCGCAAATGAAATGCCTAACTTATCAACAAATGGACTTTTTTGAGTGTCGACCACTTTTATGAACCATTGGTATTTTTGTGCATTTTCAGCCAGGTAGTCAAGCAAAAAAATGCTCGACCTTCCTGCTCCGAATAATAGTATGTTTTTCATTTTCTTATGTTTTAGCTTCATGCTATGAGTAGCAGGAAAAAAGAATGAACTTTATAATCATTGAGTGACTTAGCGACTACGAATACAGGTCAGCAACGTCAACTCTCTTTCACATTTTTTCAATTTCAAATCAGGTTCTTTTCCATATTTCCGAAGAATTGGAAGGTATAAGAACCTGCCAGCAGCTTTCCTCTTTTTATCCACCATACTCTCGATTACTCAAATTTTTGTGCATATTGAATTTTAACAGGCACCTTATAAAAGGAGAGCACCCTGCATCGTTGCCCGGCAATGGCTACCATCCTCAAAACGAGTTACACATTAAACTCAATCCCCTGCGCCAGAAGCAATTCAGTGCTAAAGTTTATCGTATTAGTCTGTCGTCGCATATAAGCTTTCCAGGCATCGGAGCCCGACTCGCGGCCGCCGCCTGTATCTTTTTCTCCGCCAAATGCTCCACCAATTTCAGCCCCAGAGGTGCCAATATTCACATTGGCAATTCCACAGTCGGAACCTTCGTGCGACAGGAATTTTTCGGTTTCCAGCATATGTGTTGAAAATATGGCCGACGACAATCCTTGCGGCACATCGTTGTGCAAACGAATGGCTTCTTCTATGCTGGCATAGCGAATCATGTAAAGCAAGGGTGCAAAGGTTTCATTTTGAACAATCTCATAATGATTTTCAACCTCGGCGATAGCTGGTGTAACATAACATCCCGATTCGTATCCGTCACCGGTAAGCCTTTTGCCACCTATTAGTATTTTGCCACCTTCAGCTTTTACTTTTTCTATGGCAGCCATGTATGTCTCAACTGCATTTTTATCCACTAGAGGCCCAACCAAAGTCTTCGGATTGAGTGCATGTCCAATCGGAAGTTTAGTGTAAATCGTTATCAATTGTTTTTTAAATTCTTCGTAAACAGAATCGTGAACAATTATCCGGCGCGTTGAAGTACAGCGCTGCCCGCAGGTTCCCACAGAACCGAAAACCACCGCCCGTAGTGCCATTTCCAAATTGGCTTTAGGAGTAATTATAATTGCATTGTTTCCCCCCAATTCAAGAATGCTTTTTCCCAATCGGGCACCAACCAGGCCTCCCACTTTCTTACCGATTTTTGTTGAACCGGTAAACGAAATCAACCGAAGGTTTTTGTCGGCAAAGAATTCGTCGCCCAATTCGCGCGAACTGGCAGCAACCAGGTTTAAAACTCCCTCGGGTACATTGTTCTTTTTTAAAACTTTAGATACAATTTTATGAACCGCAATGGCACACAAAAACACCTTCGATGAGGGTTTCCATATTACCACATCGCCACAAACCATGGCAAGCATAGCATTCCACGCCCAAACGGCCACCGGAAAGTTAAACGCTGATACTACACCCACAATTCCAAGTGGATGATATTGGTCGTACATGCGGTGCTTTTCGCGTTCGGAGTGCATAGTAAAACCGTACAATTGCCGCGACTGGCCAACGGCAAAATCGCAGATGTCAATCATTTCCTGCACCTCTCCAAGACCTTCCTGGTAAATTTTACCCATTTCACACGAAACCAATTTGCCAAGCGGTTCTTTGTGTTTTCTGAGTTCCAAACCAATTTGACGAACTACCTCCCCTCGTTTGGGGGCAGGAACCATGCGCCATTCCTTAAAGGCTTCTTTTGCATTTTTTACTACTTTGTGGTAATCGGCAGCAGTTGCCTGGTTAATGCTGGCAATTAACTCTCCATCCGATGGCGAAAAAGACTGGATTGTAGTCCCTTTGGTTTCTTCCCAAACCGTTCCGGTGCAAGCGCCGCTGTTAAACTCCTTTATTCCTAACTGTTCGAGGTCGTTTTTAATGTTGAAGTTGTTGTTCATATCTAATAGTTTAGCTGGAAGGTTTAAGACGGAATTTTTTGTTCGTATTCGCCTTAATTCATTCCAAAAATTATACTTGTTCCAATTCGTTTTTCATACTTTTTACCAGACCTCCGGCGTTTAAAATTTTCAGCAATTGCGGAGGAAGCGGGGCAAAGGCAAATTCTTTCCCGGCAACTTTCACTTTTCCTTCAAGCAAATCAACCGAAACAACATCGCCTTTCACGAAAGCATCAACCGCTTGTGGAAGAATGATAATTGGTAATCCCTGATTTACCGATGAGCGGAAAAATATTCGCGAAACCGATTTTACAATTACAGCACTCACCCCGGCAAAGCGAAGTCCAACGGCAGGGTGTTCGCGCGAGCTTCCACAGCCAAAATTCTCGCCACACATTAAAATATCGCCTTCTGTAACTTTTTCAGCAAAATTAGTATCAAATCCGGCAAACAAATGCGGCAAAATAGTATTGGGGTCGGCGCTGCTGATTTTATAAGTCAGGTTACCTGCAAACATTTGGTCGGTATTTAAATTGTCGATATCGGAATAATCCCATACTCCATTTGCTTTTCTGAAATCATTTTTAGCAATCTCAATTTTGGTTTTTTCTTTTTTCTGAAAAGAAAATGTGTTGCCAGTTTTCCCCTTGAATGGTGTTACCAGTTTTCCGTTTAGCGCAGAATAAGCAACCGTTTCGGGCGATGCCAAGTAAATGTTTGCTTTTTTATTTCCCATTCTTCCTAAAAAATTACGGTTTGCCGTTGAAACCACATTTACGTTGTCGGCAGGAATTCCTTGTCCGGTTCCCAAACACGGCCCACACGATGGCGACAAAACATTTGCCCCAGCTTGTAATAAAATTTCAATTAAACCTTCGTGAATTGCCTGCAAATAAATTTCGCGTGAAGCAGGCGTTACCAGCAACTGGAATCCCGGCAAAATTTTCTTGTCATTTAAAATCGCAGCAGCGGCACGCAGATCTTCAATCCGCCCGTTGGTACATGTTCCGATTAAGGCCTGCTGAACCGGAATTTCACCAACTTCAGCAACTGTTTTAACATTATCAACCTGGTGCGGGCATGCTACCATTGGCACTAATTCAGAAAGATTTATTTGATATTCATTTTTATAAACGGCATCGTTGTCGGCCCATTTCCCATATACTTCGTACCCCAAAAACGTACTCAATTCGCTGTCGGGCGGAAAAACTGCATTTTTAGCCCCCGTTTCCGAAGCCAGGTTGGCAATAGTCATTCGGTCGGCTATCGTTAAAGTATTCACTCCTCTCCCATGAAATTCGATGGACAAATAATCGGCACCGCTGGAGCCAATCATTCCAATAATATACAGAGCCAGGTCTTTTGCTGTTACATGTTGCTGCAACTCGCCGCTCAGTTCAATTTTTATGGTTTCGGGGACTTTAAACCAAGTTTCTCCCGTTTTCCAAATACCGGCGGCTTCGGTTCTGTCAATTCCTACCGCCAGCGAATTAAAGGCCCCGGCAGTACAAGTGTGGCTGTCGCTACCAACAATTATCATTCCTGGTTTTGCGTATTTTGCCATAATCTGATGACAAATTCCATCGCCAGCATCATGGAATTTTTGAATACCTTGTTCTTTTACAAAATTGCGGATGGCCTGGTATTTATTGGCCAAATTTGAGTCGGTTGGCGGAGCATTGTGGTCGAGTACCACCAGTAATTGTGATGTATTTGCCACTTTTTCTCCACCCATTTCTTTAAAAATGGTTTCGATACTGGAAGTATTGTCGTGCGTTAAAACCAGGTTGGGTGTTGCAAAAACAATCTCACCTGCCGGTGCTTCCAGTATTTTTTCCACATACGTTTTTCCTGCCATGACTTTTAATTTTTCTATTTATTAATTCAATAAACCACCTTTTTCATAGATTTTCATTTGCACTTCAGAGAATGGTTCTATTTCAGTTTCAAGGCCATTCTCCAGATTTGTTACTCTCCCTTTTCTCAGGTCAATTTCTATTTTATCACGCTCTTTTAATTTCAAAACATCCAAATTTTCATAAACCAGAACCGGAAATGCCGCATTTATAGCATTACGTTCGTAAATAGCTCCAAAAGATTTAGCCAGAATTGCCGCGTTTTTTAATGATTTAAAACAATCCACAGCCTGTTGTCGCGAGCTTCCTGCACCAAAATTCTTCCCAACAAGAAGAATGTCTCCAGGCTCCGATTTCTGTGCATAATCCTCCCAGCCTTTCAGATTTCCAAAAGTAAATTGTCCCATTTCTTCAATTTTTGTGATCGACAAATGCTGATTGTGGTAGATCATATCCGTATCGATATTATCTTGGTCAATAATCCATACTTTTCCTGAAATAACTTCAGGTCTAATTTCTTTCACTTTTTTTTGCAGCACAGCTTCTTTTTTATCCTTTTTATGTGAAAAAAATATGGTTGGAGAATCGGGTAAATAGGCTGCCGAAGTAATATGACCTGCCACTGCCGAAGCCGCAGCCGTTGCCGGCGAAGCAAGATAAACTTTCCCTTGTCCCTGTTTCCCTGCAAAGTTTCGGTTCCCGGTGCTTACGGTGATTTCTCCCGGTCCGTTTTGGCCAATTTGCCCGGCGGCGCAACCAGCACAGCCTGCATTTCCAACCAGCGCACCTGCTTGTTTAAAAATTTTCAGGAATCCTTCATCCAGACACCTGTTCCATATTTCATCAGTGGCCGGAACAATTTTCAGCACAACACCCGGTGCCACTTTGCTATCCCTGAGAATATTTGCTGCCACGCGCATGTCTTCCATTCTTCCGTTGGTACAACTGCCAATAAATGCAGAGTCTATTTTTACCCCCATTTCTCCTTCCACATCTATTACATCGTGAGGTTTCCCAGGTCTGGAAATAACCGGTTGCCATTCCTGCAAATTCAGATGAAATATTTCGCTATAGTCCGCGTTTTCTTCTGCAAAAACAGGTACAAAGTTTTTTCCGGAACGTGTGCGGCAATATTCAATCACTTCATCGGATGGAGGAAAAAACAGTGCAATTGCCCCCATCTCGGTTGCCATAGAAGAAATGGTAATACGCTGATCGAGTGTGAATTGACTCAGCCGGTTTCCATAAATTTCGACAGCCTTACCGAGTAATGAATTTGCTCCAAACTCACGCAGCAAATTTAAGGCTACATCTTTTGCATAAACTCCCTCGGGACACAACCCATTAAGTACTATTTTTACTGAATGAGGAACTTTGAACCATGTTTTCCCGCTTGCCCAGGCGGCTGCAATATCCTGGTCGCCCATTCCCTGACCAAAACTTCCTATGGCGCCTAAGATATTAGCATGCGAATCGGTTGAAACAACTGTTGCTCCCGGAAAAGCAAGGCCTTCGTCTATTGCCAGATGTGTTCCTATACCTCTATTGATATCAAAAATTTTAATCTGATTTTCGCGTGCAAAATTGCGGCAATATTGTTGGTTGGCAGCATATTTTTGGTCGGAGCCTGTTGGGTTGCAATCGAAAGTAAACCAGGTTTTTAGGGCATTCTCCACCACTAAACCATTGTCCTCGATGTTTTTCACCACATTAGCACCACCAAAATCACGTGCCATACGAACATCAATTTCCACATCTACAATATCTCCCGGATGGACTTTTTGATTGCCCGAATGCAGTGCCAGTATTTTTTCAATGATAGTCATAATTGCTGTTTTAAAGTTTTAAACGGCTCTTAAAAGGTAGAAAAGTCATAAAATCGGCATGATGCACCAGATATGCTTCGGTGCTACGTTGTACCATGTCGCCTTCGCCGGCGTGGGTAGCAATAATGTGGCAAACTTCGGCAGGCACGCCACACTCTTCGGCCAGCGACACCCCCGAAAACGGATGACGCAAATATTTTCCGTAACTTCCCTGTACCGTATTTCCATTATTATCGAGCTCATATTCCAGCAATTTTCCTACGTCGGCAAGGATGGCTCCTGCTATTAATACGTCCATATTTACCGGAAGTTCTTCTTTGAAAAACTCAATAACCTTTTCTCCAGCATCGCGGGCAATGTGTACCACTGCGCGTTTGTGATCCATAAAAGAGACTTTTAAACCGGGCCCGCATAGCAAGGTAAAAGGGATGCGTTTTAAATCGTCACCCGAAAGCGGACTTCTTTCCAAAGCTAACTCCCATGTTTTCGCGGTTTTATTTCTCAAAGCTTCATTCTGAATCCACTTAAGTTCGGGCCATAGTTTAAAAATTGCTTCCATCGCTACTTATTTTAGTTTGGCAATTATCGCATCTGTCATTTGCTGTGTTGAAACCGCTCCTTTTTCAAGTACATCGGGATTTCCAGGCAGCTTTTTCATATCGTAGGTTTGAACCTTACCTTCTTCAACAATGTCGGCAACAGCCTTCCTTATTTTTAAGGCAATTATTTGTTCATCCAGAAAATCAAGCATCATACAAGCCGATTCAATCATGGCAATCGGGTTAACAATTGAAACCGGATAATCGGCATATTTCGGCGCAGAACCGTGGGTAGGTTCAAAAACCCCAATACCCGAGTCGGGATTTATTTGTGCAGAACAGGCAAACCCCAAGCCTCCAATTAACCCGGCAAAAGCATCGGAAACAATATCGCCAAACATATTTCCGGCAGCAATAACGCCGTAGTTTTCCGGATTTTTTGTTAGCCACATCATTTGGGCATCAATGTTGGTATTCCACAACTGAATTTCGGGATATTCATTTTTCTGAATTTCCCTGGCCATTTTATACATCATACCTGATGTTTCGCGGATTACATTTGGTTTTTCGCAAAGTGTAACCGACAAATAGTTGTATTTTCGGGCATGTTCGAAAGCCGCGTGTAAAATTCGGGACGTTGCTTTTTTTGTAAAAATCCGGGTCGATACCGAAATTTCTTCCACCGGAACCTTGCCAAAGTTTTTTACAAACCTAGGGTGGGTCATTAAGGCGTCGTAAACCTTTTCCGGCGGATTGCTCCATTCAACTCCTCCATACAAACCCTCTGTGTTTTGTCTGAAAATTACTACGTCAACCAGTGGCTCTTCAATATTTCCGTTTGCGCCACGACGAATAAAATTAAGTGGGTTTCCTTTGTACGAATGGCAGGGGCGCATACAGATATCGAGATTAAAATGCTGGCGTAATCCTACAATCGGGCTGGAATATATCCGGTTTTTTGCTTTCAATTCATTCGAAAGTTCGTTAAAAGCCTCATCTTTGGGTTTCGAGGTGATGGCGCCAAACAAGGCCACTTTATGCTTTTCAATTAATTCGATTGTTCTTTGTGGCAGTGGGTTTCCTTCGTTGCACCAGAATTTCCAACCGATGTCGCCTTCTATGTAATTGGCTTCAAATCCGGCAGCATTTAATACCCTAATGGCCTCTTCCAAAACGATTTTCCCGATACCATCACCGGGTAGCTTTACAATTGTTCGTTTCATAACTGATTAATTTTTAGTTGAATTAATTGTCAATTTTTACTTGGCGTATGACATCAATTACAGTTCCGTCGACCCATTTTACCACCCCAATTATTTTATCGGAGAACTCTGGTTTTTCAGGAATTCCACAGATTTGTTCAGCCTCAGCTTTTAATTCATGAATGGATTTTATGGGCAGGTTTGTTGCTTTTGCCTTTTCAATTAAATCGGTACGTAAGGGATTGATGGCAATTCCACGCTCGGTAACAATTACATCGATTAACTCGCCGGGCCCGCAGAGAGTTGTCACCTCATCTACAATTACCGGAATGCGGTCGCGGAAAAGGGGAATAGGCAGGATTACATTTTTGGCATGAAGGCAATTTTGCCAGCCGCCGATTCCGTGCAACATATAACCATCGGAATGAGTAACCACGTTACCGTTAAAATTTACATCCACTTCGGTGGCACCAAGCGTTACCAAATCAGTCATAGAGGTAAGGTTACCTTTCGAGTGGTAGTTGTAGGCATTAAACACCGAATAACTGTGGTGATTCGGATTTTCACGCAAAGATTCAATGGCGGCAGTATCAAAAATCTGACCTTCCAGAATTTTTTCAACCGTTCCTTCCTGCAACATTTGAATGCTGTATTTTGTGCCGCCGCCAAAACTAACTGCCGCTTTCCATTTGTTTTCTTTTAGAATATTATGAATAAAAACCCCTATGGCCAGAGAAATACTTCCTGCACCTGATTGAATAACACAGCGGTCGTGCAAAATTCCGGTTTCGTAACAAAAACGTGCTGTAAGTTCAGCTATTTTCAGGCGATCGGGGCTGCGGGTAATCTGTGTTGTTCCCGAAACAATCTCTTCAGGAATTCCAATTTTATCTACTACAACAACCGAATCGACATAATTTCCTTCAAGCTGCATGGGCAGGCATGGAAAATCGACCAAATTGTCGGTAACCATAATCACTTTATTGGCATACTGAATATCCATTTCAGCAAAACCAAGCACTCCGCAAGCTGAAGGCCCGCTTAGGGCATTGGCATTCCCAAAACAATCGGCAACCGGGGCTGCCACCACTGCAATGTCAATCTGTACTTCGCCGTCTTGAATCGCCTGAACACGGCCGCCGTGCGAACGTAAAACGGCAGTTCCTTTCATCTTGCCTTCCGAAGCAAAACGCCCAAGCGGGCCATTCATACTTCCTTCTATATGATGAATTGTTCCGTCTTCTAAATATTGAATTAGATGTTTGTGACAGGGGAATGATGCTGATGGAAACCAGCGCAAGTTTTTTACGCCCAGCTCTTTTGCGATGTCGAAAACACAATTCGCAACCAAATCGCCATTGCGAAAATGATGGTGCGTTGAAATGGTCATCCCATCTTTTAATCCGGCTTTTTGCAAGGCGACTTTTAACGAATGGCTTACTTTATTTCCATCCTCCGGAAAATCGATAACCGATGGAATTCGCGGGGCATGTTTTTTCCCCTGAACATGATACTTCCCAACTCCCCTGAACGGAATTACAGGCTCACCATTTACGTGGTCGGGGACTTCTCTGCCGGCAGCATTTTTAATCCACTGTGTTTTCATAATCTTCCAGCCAGTTAGTGTTTAGCAAATTAAAAACAATAGCATTTTTAATCGTATTTTGTGCCCGTTTTACAACTGGAGCATCTATCATTTTCGAGCCCACCGCAACCACTCCTTTTCCCTCTTGCTCAGCTTTTTGAAAGGCAAACACAATCTTTTTAGCTTTTTCTATTTCTTCTTCTGAAGGAGAAAAACTCTGGTTAACCGTTTTTATTTGTCCGGGATGAATACAGCCCACACCATCAAATCCTAATGATTTTGATTGACGGCAAACTTCAGCCAACAAATTGAGGTCTTCGAAATTGGAAAAAACAGAATCGAGAGGCTGCACTCCGGCAGCACGGGCAGCATTAATTATCCGACTTCGGGCAAAAAACGATTCGTTACCGGCGTCGGTTCGCTGGGCGCCAATGTTAGCGGTATAGTCTTCCAACCCAATAACAACAGCACTTATGTTTTCAGAACTACTGGCAATAGCGTAGGCATTTTCAACACCCAGCGCACTTTCAATAATAGGAATAAGATTTATGTTGTTGGGCTTACCTGTTAACATCGAAATTTGCTGCTCTACAGAAAGAATATCATCGGCCGATTCGCACTTTGGAATGCACAGGGTGTCCACACCAAAGGGAACCACAAAATCCAAATCGTTTAAACCTTCAGGCATTTGATTAATGCGAACCATACGTTCTGCGCCATAAAAATTTACGCGGCAAAGTGCATTTCGAACAAGGATTGCAGCTTCGTCCTTTTTTGCGGGTAAAACGGCATCTTCCAAATCTAAAATAACAGCATCGCTTCCGTAAATCCCTGAGTTAATCATCATTTTCGGATTATTCCCCGGAACGTAAAGGCGTGTTCTGCGAAATCTGTTGGCTTCAATTTTATAATCATTTTCAGAAATTTTTGCCATCAGCCAGGCCTTGTCGGTTTTGATGAGTTTTTTAATAGCTGCTTCCATTCGGGCAGCAATTACAAAAGGAAGGGCTCCCGAATCTTCAATGTTTACTTTACAACCCGACAGGCTGTAAAATTTCAGAATTTGATGACAGAGTTCTTCAATCGCTGTTCCGTAAAGTGACTTTACCTTACTTTTTAGAAAAATTTGATTGGACATTCCTTTTCCGTAATCGATTTCGATGTAACAATCAGAACGAATTGTTTCTCCCTTATTCCCGGATGAAACTTTCATCGTAAAACATTTTAAATTATTTCAGTTTTTAAATCAGTATTAATCGCACTGCGACAATTGAGAGACAAGAATAGCTCAACGGACAAAAAAGGAAATTACTGCGGTGCAGCTAATGGGAAACTACATCCTCATCGAGACATTCTGGCATCCCGAGATAAAAAAACACCGGACATTGATACGATTGGATCATTTTACAATTTAAGAAAAATTAGCCACACCGGAAATGACATAACGAATGTTTTATAAAATGAGAATTTCGTAAAATCGCGCTAAACATCAGTTTTTTATGCTAAATTTAAAGCATATTATTACGCTGCAAAAATGTAGCTGAAACACGAACGAAATTTTGTTAATTTCGTTCTTCTATAAAAACAAGGAAAGAAACTGAAATGAAACGAGTATTATTACTTGGCGCCGGAATGGTAGCCAAACCAATAGCAAATTATATTCTCCGAAATAATTTAGAACTTACAATTGCAAGCCGCACCATTAGTAAAGCGGAGAAACTAATACAAAACTATTCTAACGGGAAAGCTGTTTCGTGGACTGTTGATGATGTTGATGCACTTGATAAAATGGTATCGGAACACGACCTGATTGTTAGTCTGTTGCCTTATGTTCATCATGTTCTTGTGGCAAAACTTTGCATAAAACATAAAAAAAACATGGTTACCACTTCGTACGTTTCGGAGCAAATGAAAGCTTTAAACGACGAAGCCAAAGAGGCCGGAATTATTATTCTGAATGAAATAGGTGTTGACCCAGGTTTCGACCACATGACAGCCATGCGAATTATCGACAAGGTGCGCAACGAAGGTGGAAAAATTAAAGAGTTTTATTCGTTATGCGGAGCTCTGGTTGCCCCCGAAGAAGCTGACAACCCGTTTAAATACAAATTTTCGTGGTCGCCCAAAGGGGTGATAATGGCCGGGAATAATGGTGCTAAATTCAAAAAAGATGGTGCGATTGTTGAAATTCCTGCACAAGACCTTTTTAAAAATCCTCTGCAAATCAACTTTCCGGAAGTAGGTGATATGGAGGTTTACCCCAATCGCGATTCTTTGACTTACATCGATAAATACAAGCTTCCCCATGTTGAAACCATGTTTCGAGGAACATTCCGCTACCCTAACTGGTGCGCGATTATGGATGCCATTAAATCACTGGGACTTACTGATACAGCTACAAAGACTTTCGAGAACAAAACGTATCGAAAAATTATGGCGCGACAGTTAAAACTTTATCCGGCCAACATAAAGGAAAAAACTGCCGAACGTTTAAATGTTGCCATCGACAGCCCTGCAATAGTAGCTCTGGAATGGCTTGGCTTTTTCGACGACTTACTGATTCCATTCGATGAGGGCTCAAACTTTGACCTTACTGCCGACCTGATGTTTCGGAAAATGATGTTGCCCGAAGGTGCCCGCGATATGGTAATTATGCTACACTCGTTCCTGGTTGAAAAAGCCGATGGACAAAAAGAGGTGATAAAATCGCGTTTGTTGGATTTTGGAACAAAAGAAGATACATCAATTGCCCGCACCGTTGCCTTGCCTGCGGCCATTGCCGTTAAAATGATTTTAGACGAAGAAATTCGCGATACTGGTGTCCATATTCCAATTTCCAAAACTATTTACGAACCAATCCTTAATGAATTGGCAAAAATGGGAATCGCCATGGTTGAAGAATGGGGGTTACCGGAGAGTGAGAAGTTGGAAAATTAACTTGCAGTTAACGAAATACATTTATTTTTTTTACGAGATAAGGTTAAATCCCTGGCGATACATTCTGCGCAACAATAGCCCTTTCCTTTATAAAATGTGAAGGCTAAAGGGAACAGAAAAAAGGCATCTACGTTATTGAACCCGATGTGTTTAAGATGACTGCCTGTGGGAATATCGCTTTATAAAAATACTTGTTATCATAAAAACTTTGTATTTTGCACCTCAAAGATATCGAAAATGGAAACCACTAAAAAAATCTATATTTTTCTGATTGTAATTACCGTAGTAATTGTGTGTATTTATGCGCAATCGATTATCATTCCTTTTATACTGGCTATTCTTTTTTGGTTTTTAATCCGGGTTATAAAAAAAATGCTGTCTAAAGTAAAATTCATTGGCCGGCTTCCGAAATGGCTGCTTACTTTATCGTCAACAGTTGTATTACTGGGATTTTTGGTATTTGCCGGGACCATAATTTCTCAAAACATTGCCGATCTTTCAGAAACACTGCCGCTGTATGAAACCAATTTGAAAAAAATAGCTGAAACAATCAATCATAAATTCGATATTGATATTGTAACACAATTGGGAGATTTTGCCAAAGACTTAAATTTTGGTAGTATTCTCTCCTCGTTGTTGGCCACTTTAACCGGGCTTTTTGGAAAAACGTTTACAGTGTTACTATACCTTCTGTTTTTCTTGCTCGAAGAACCAATTTTCCCTAAAAAACTAAAGGCCATGTACCCCAACAAAGAGCGTTATGCCCAGGTAAATGCAATGGTAAATAAAATCGATCACTCTATTGGAAATTACATTGCATTAAAAACAGTTACCAGCCTGATGACCGGCATCCTGAGTTATATTGCCTTAATTTTTATTGGCATTGATGCTCCTGCTTTTTGGGCATTTTTAATTTTTATTTTAAATTTTATACCCACAATTGGTTCGTTAATTGCCACTGTTTTTCCTGCTGTTTTTGCCATCCTCCAATTTGGAGAAATAACCCCGGGCCTGTTGGCTTTATGTATTGTGGGTGCAGTTCAGGTTATAGTGGGCAGCCTAATTGAGCCTAAGCTAATGGGCAATACTTTAAATATTAGTCCGCTGGTGGTGTTTTTAACTCTTGCAATTTGGGGTGTAATCTGGGGAATTTCAGGAATGCTGTTAAGTGTACCAATTACTGTTATTCTGATTATCATTATGTCGGAGTTTCCGGGGACAAAACCATTTGCAATTTTATTAAGCCAACGCGGCAGTCTGAATAAATAGTGTAGTTCTGTACTGAAAACAATATTCAATCATGCCATTTGTTACAGCAACTTTCGGCTTTTATACCAACTTTTTATTTTAAAATGAGAATAAAATTGCTGTGATAATTATGGGTTTAGGCAAGTTGAAATTACTACTTCATTCAGCATAAGGGCAAAAGAATAAGGCTCATTTCAATGTAACATTATTACATATAATTCAAAAACTACAGACCTAATAGTTATCATGCTGAATATTTTTAGCTTTATATATTTTTGCTTTTTTAAATTATAAAGATGCAACGACCTAAAGAAGGGAAGGAAAGCATGTTTAGATTATTTTTTAACCTATGAATAAATTAAAGGATTTAGTACCACAACCTCTGTTTTCTTATTTCGAAGATATTTGCCAGGTTCCCCGGCCATCGAAAAAAGAAGAAAAAATACGCCGGTTTTTACTCGATTTTGCAATCAATAATAACCTGGAGAGCAAAACCGATGAAATTGGAAATGTTTTGATTTCGAAACCGGCTTCCGCGGGAATGGAAAAGGCACCAACCGTAATTTTGCAAACCCACATGGACATGGTTTGCGAAAAAAACTCGGATAAAGTTTTTGATTTCGACAACGATGCCATAGAACCAATGATTGTTGAAGGCTGGGTTAAAGCGAACGGAACAACACTTGGCGCCGATTGTGGAATTGGAATTGCTGCTCAGCTGGCAGTGCTTAGCTCTAAACAGTTAAAGCACGGACCTATTGAATGCTTAATTACCGTTGACGAAGAAACCGGTTTAACAGGCGCTTTTGCTTTACAACCCGGTTTTTTAACAGGTTCGGTTTTATTAAATCTTGATTCGGAAGATGAGGGCGAAATTTTTATTGGTTGTGCGGGAGGTGTTGATACCGTCGCCACCATCAAGTATAAAAAAGAAACGATTCCTGAAAACTCTATAGCTTTAAAATTAACGGTAGCAGGTTTATTGGGCGGCCACTCGGGCGACGATATTCATAAAAATCGCGGTAATGCCAATAAAATACTCAACCGTTTCCTCTGGAACTTTGCCAATAATTTTGAAGCTCGCATTGGCATTTTTGATGGAGGAAATTTACGCAATGCCATTGCCCGTGAAGCCTTTGGTGTTTTTACAATTCCGGCTGAGCTTAAAGAGAAAGTTCTTGCAAAATTTAAAGCACTTGCTTTAGCAATAAAAGTAGAATTTGAAGTATCAGAACCCGGGCTGCAAATTTCCTGCGAAGAAGTTGAACAACCTGCTTTTATTGTAGATAAAACCACCGGATTGCAATTGCTTAATACGATATACGCCTGTCCGCATGGAGTGCTGGAAATGAGTAGCCGTATGGAAGGAATGGTTGAGACATCGAGCAATCTGGCATCGGTGAAATTTATTGAAGGCAATAAAATACAGATTACAACCAGCCAACGAAGCGAAATTGAAAGCCGTAAAAAATTTGCCGCCGAAACCATCGAATCGGTTTTTAAACTGGCCGGTGCCGATGTCCGTCACTCCGATGGCTACCCGGGATGGGCTCCTAATCCTAATTCGAAGGTTTTGAAAATTACGGTTGACTCTTACAAAAAACTATTTGGTATTGAGCCTGTTGTTCGTTCCATTCATGCTGGACTGGAGTGTGGCTTATTTCTCGAAAAATATCCGCATCTCGATATGGTTTCCTTTGGGCCTACAATTCGTGGAGCACATTCTCCCGACGAAAGATTGGATATTGCCACCACCGAAAAATTCTGGAAACACCTGGTGGATGTATTGGAGAATATAAAATAGTACACAATAAATTATCGGAAGGCAAAACAAACAACAATGAGGAATTAATAAGAAACAGGTTCCTGTTCGACTATGCAAGTCGAATTGTAGAGCAAGTTTCGCATTGCATTTTCGTTTCCGTTAAACTATTGCATCTGTTAATAAGAACTTAATTTGGCTAATTTGCTTTTCTTATGAAAAGAATTTTAGTTAATTAGCTTTTCTTATGAAAAATCAAACTTGCCTGATATTCTGTAAGTGCGGTGCTGGAATTATTCCCGACGACAAACAAAATCAATTTTCTAAAGTCTTCAGGAAAATGAATATTGATGTATTCGAGTTACACGATCTTTGTGCCTTTAGCCTGAATGAGAAGGAATTTTTAAATACGCTGAATTCGACTTATAAAAAGAAATTTGTTGTGGCTTGTTATCCGCGTGCCATCAAAAATATGTTTCGTCAGAATAAAATCGAGATTGATAATTTCGAAGTGCTGAATTTTCGCGAATTTTCAGTTGAACAGATTCAACAGAAGTTAAATGAAGGCCTGGAGGAAAACCCGGCTGGAGGAAATTATGTGGTGAAGGAAACCAGCCTTGAAGTACCTGCATGGTATCCCGTCATAGATGATTCGCGCTGCACATTATGCGGACAATGTGCCCGTTTTTGTGTGTTTGGTGTTTATAAATTCGATAAAAAAAGCCTGCAAGTTAAAAGCCCGCTATCGTGCAAAAATCATTGTCCGGCTTGCGGAAGAACCTGTCCAGCATCGGCAATTATGTTTCCGCGTTTGCCCGAAAATTCAAGTCTTTCGGGAGCCAAGCCAGGAGAAAATCAAAAATGTACTACCGGAGTCGCACAAAAAGATGGTTTGTTTGTTCTGCTGAACG
The DNA here is from genome assembly GCA_041583785.1 of Draconibacterium sp. GTDB lineage: Bacteria > Bacteroidota > Bacteroidia > Bacteroidales > Prolixibacteraceae > Draconibacterium. The sequence continues at coordinate 68,400 of JBFHFE010000019.1, forward strand.
AACGCAATAATGCACGCCGAAATATTTTCAGGCACGATGTAATGCAACTTGCCAAAGACGAAAGACAAAAAGCCATTGATGAACTGAAAAAACGGGCAAAAGAATAAACAATGCTGAAACAACTTCTTTTAAAAACAAATAAAAAATGTTTGTACAAATTTGTGTACAACCTCGGAATTAAAGGCGCTGTTGGGCTTTCACGTTATCAAAAACGATTGAAAAAAGGGGTGTTTTTTCCGGCCTTTCATTTTATTTCAGTAACCGACGATTGCAATCTGAATTGCCAGGGATGCTGGGTAACCGGTAAAAAACAAAAGGCCCGCATGTCGCCCGAAATGCTCCATAAAATAATTAACCAATCGAAAGAAAAAGGTTCATATTTTTTCGGAATACTTGGCGGAGAACCGCTAATGTATAAACAGCTTTTTGAGGTCTTGAAACAGCATCCTGATTGTTATTTTCAACTTTTTACCAACGGAACATTACTAACGCCAGAAATTGCAGAAGAACTACGCAAAATTGCCAATGTTACACCGCTTATTAGTTTTGAAGGCGATGAGCAAGTGGCCGATATCAGGCGTGGTGGTGAGAATGTTTATAAAAAGGCACAAGCTGCCATCGATAATTCAACCAAGGCCGGATTAGTAACCGGAGTGGCTATGAGTGTCTGCAAATCGAACCTTCAGCTGGCTTTCTCCGAAGATTTTATTAACTCGCTGATTAAAAGAGGTGTACTTTATTTATGGTACTATATTTATCGCCCCGTGGGAAAAGATGCCTCGGTTGAGTTGGCCCTCTCGAAGGAAGAAATTCAGCAACTGCGTAACTTTTTGGTAGACGCACGCACGAAATATAAAATTGCAATTATCGATGCTTATTGGGACGAAAATGGCGTGGGATTGTGTCCGGCAGCATCGGGTTTGAGTCACCATGTTAATGCCTCGGGCGACATTGAGCCTTGTCCGGTAATCCAGTTTTCCACGAATAATGTGGACGATGGTGCGCTTGATACAATTTACCGCCAGTCGAAATTCTTGGCAGAATTTAAATCCGAAATTCCGAAGCTGACAAACGGTTGTATAGTTATGGACGACCCGCAATGGTTGGTAGAACAGGCAAAAAAACATGCAGCCCGCGATTCGTCAGGACGGGGAAACGAGACCGACCGTCTGAGTAAAATGCCACCGGTTCCGAGCCATGGTTCGGCCACATCGGTTCGCGAAAAAAAATGGATTTATCGCTTTGCTAAAAAACACGCTTTTTTTGGTTTGGGCGCTTACGGATAACAGAATGAACAAGCAGAAACGCATATTAGAAGTTCCAAAAGATTCATCGTTGCGCAACAGACTCCGTAATGAGGTTCGCCACCTGGTGGCAGAATCAAATCTATTGCCACCGGCCTCGTTTGAGGAGATGGAACAATTGGCAGCCAGCTTATTAAATCGACTGGAAATTTCGGCTGAATTTACTGATTTCACTATCGTTTTAATTGGCAATGAAACGTGGCGAAAAATAGTTGAAGCTACACCGTTTAACAGAAGACTGCTGCTGCTTCCGCAATGTTTGAGCAACAAAGAAAAATGTAAGGGCGTGTTCGACCAGCTTGGCTTAAATTGCGCCGGATGCAAAGCCTGCCCCATTGATGATATTTTAATAGAAGCCGAAAACCTGGGCTATGCCACTTTGGTAGCCGAAGGAACAACTGTAGCCATTGGCCTTGTGGAAGAGGGTGCCATTGACGCTGTTATTGGCGTAAGCTGTATGCCTGTTTTGCAGCGTTCGTTTGAGCCGGTGTCGAATGCTGCGGTGCCTGTAATTGGCGTGCCACTGCTCTTCGATGGATGCAAAAATACGCAAATAGATATCGACTGGCTTTACAGCGAAGTTAGGGCCTATAACGAAAACAAAGCTTTCCATCCCATCTCCACATCAGGTTTAAAAGCCAAAATCGATCATTTTTTTACCGATAAAGAAATGGCCAATTATATACTGGCAAGCGATGAAACGGCAAAATTGGCAATAGAATACATGCAGATTGGGGGTCAGCGAATGCGTCCGTTAATTGGAGCCTTAAGCTACCTGGCATATTCTGTTTCTGGCAGCGATGAAATTTTATATCCACTTTCATTAATTATTGAATGTTTTCATAAAGCCTCGCTAATACACGACGATATTGAAGACGATGCCGACTTGCGTTACAATTATAAAACGGCACATAAGAAATATGGTATTCCGCAGGCCATAAATACAGGCGATTTTTTAATCGGGAAAGGGTACTCATTATTGTCGTCGCTACCGGTTAAAAGCGAATTAATGGTAAAATGTTTGAAACAGATTTCCCATTCGCATATAAAACTCACACAGGGTCAGGGTGCCGATATTCTTTTTAACTCGGGACAAAACAAACTTGGAATGGAAGAAACAATTCAGATCTTCAAGAATAAAACCGGGGAAGCGATAAAAGTGGCGTTACTGTTGGGTGCCGTTTTAGGCGAGGCCGACGATTCCGAGCTGCAAATCCTGAATGATTTTTCCGATTTATTTGGTATTTCTTATCAAATTCGTGACGATTTAAATGAATTCAGCGAAAAAAATGAATCTGAAAAAACAGCGGATTTCCCATTCCTGGTTGCTATGCTAAACGGACAGTTTACCGAAGAAACCTTTGCAAATGTCGCCGAGTTTAGAACAAAAGTGGTACAAAACAACCTTCACATAAAAGCAGAAGAAATTCTGAATGCTTATGTTCAAAAATGCTATGCTGAATTAAACAAGCTCCAAAATGCGAAAATGCGCCTGAGTTTGTATGGGATTTTAGGAAAAATATTCAAACCCATTGCAGCTAATGAATAAAAAGGACGGTACTCCAGTTTATCTGCAGCTTGTTAAATTTATACGCACCGGTTTTTTAGCTTTGGATGAGTCTGTTCAAAACGAAATAAAAACATTTGTTAAAAGCCAGCAAAATACAACTGGAGGTTTTGCCGACCGTGCCGGAAAATCGGATCTTTATTATTCGCTGTTCGGACTATGGCTCAGTTTGGCAACCGAACAAACAGAGCTCCAAAACGAATTGAAAAAATTTGTTTCGAATATAAATGAAGTTCAATCAAAAAGTCCGGTTGAAGATTTAGCACTTCTCTTAATTTCTGCACAACTGGATTCTGCCCCGAAAAAACAATCTGTTTTTACAATTATTCGGAAGGTTTTAAAGAAAGGCCGAATGATTGAATTGTCGTACCAGTTTTTTCTGATTTCGCTGGTTGTTGATGCCGTGGGCAGAAATACAAAGCTCTATTATTTTATTGCAAAAGTTTGGCTCCTGTTTTACTGGCCAAAAGGAAGTGTTCCGTGCAGTTTAACAGCTGCACTTGTTTATGCCCGAAAAATACTTGGGTTAAAAACTAAAAATAGGCAAAAAGAACTCGTCGGTTTTTCGGTAGAAAGTGGAGGATTCCGCATTTTTGAGGCACTTGAAAGAGCAGATATTTTATCAACCGGGGTTGCACTTTTTGTATTAAAAGAAATCGGATACGACCTACGGATATTGGCACCAGCCTGCCTCGATTTTGTGCAGCAAAATTATGCAGAGGGAGCATTTCTTTCGGGCGATGGCGACCTAACAAAAGATTTGGAATATACTTTTTACGGACTGCTGGCGCTGGGAAGCCTCGTTAAAGATTAAAAATTAATGAATAAAGGTGAGTTGGAAATACGGTTTAAAGAGTTGAGTAATAGTTTGCTTGATGAACTTAATGACGATGGTTTTTGGACAGGCCGCTTATCGTCGAGTGCACTGGGAGTGGCCGTTGCTGTTGCTGCATTCCATTTTCACCATCCTGCCAAAAATAAACACGAAATTCAACGTGGGCTCGAATGGCTGAAAAATAATATTAACCCTGATGGGAGTTATGGCGATACGCCCGAAAGCCCCGGAAATATATCAACCTCGCTTTTGGTGTATGCGGCGTTAAACTTGTATGTCGATAGCGATGACTCATTAATCAGAACACACGAGCGGCTAACTATTTATCTGCAAAAGTCCGACATCGATGTATTTTCAGAAAATGTGGCAGATACTATTCTTGCATATTATAAAAAAGACTACACTTTCTCGGTCCCTATTTTATGCATGTGTGCCTTGTGTAATATTCCCGAGACTAATGCTTTTCAAAAAATTCCACAGTTACCCTTCGAGCTGGCCTTGTTGCCTCAAAAGTTTTATCGCCTTTTAAATTTAAGCGTTGTAAGCTATGCCATACCAGCGCTCATTGCAGTTGGCATTCTTATATTTAAAAAGAAAAAAACAGGAGCAATTGCAAAATGGATTCGTACAAGAGCAGAAAAAAAAGCCTTAAAAATTTTACAAAAATCCATGCCCAAAAGTGGGGGCTTTCTGGAAGCCATTCCTTTAACTGCTTTTGTTTCGTTGAGTTTAATTAATGCAGGGTATGGCGAAAGTGAAGTGGTAGAAAAAGGAATCGAATTTCTGAAACGTACCCAACGCAAGGATGGTGGTTTTCCTATTGATATAGACCTTTCAACTTGGGTAACAACTTTAAGCATTAAAGCTCTTGGTAATAGAATGAATGAGGTTTTATCAGCGGAGCAACAGGAAAAAATTATCAGGCATCTACTTTCTGTTCAAAATAAAACCATCCATCCCTTTAATCACACATCGCCCGGAGGCTGGGGCTGGACTAATTTTACGGGTTCTGTTCCCGATGGCGACGACACGCCGGGTGTTATGCTGGCGTTGCTGCAACTTCAACCTGTCGAAAAGGTAAGGAAAGAATTGCAGGCGGGCGCAAACTGGTTGCTTAAGTTGCAAAACACCAACGGCGGTTTTCCAACGTTTTCAAAAGGTTGGGGCAAGTTGCCTTTTGACCAAAGTTGTGCCGATTTAACCGGACACGCATTTTTAGCTCTAGCCACTTTCCGCGAAAAGTCCAAAAATTTTATTTCTCCTGCACAAAATAAAAACATTACAAAATCACTTGAAAAATCAGCTGTTTATCTTCAAAAACACCAGGGAGAAAATGGTTCGTGGCTACCACTTTGGTTCGGGAACCAGCAAGCGTTAAATCACGAAAACCCGGTTTATGGAACTGCACGGGTGTTAACTTATTTGAATGACGCTATGCCTTGCTTAACAGATAATTCGAAATTAAGTGATACGATACGACAATTGGTCAATGCCGGCGAAAAATTCCTCTTAAATGTTCAGAACATTGATGGAAGCTGGGGAGGTAACAAAAACATTCCCGGCACCATTGAAGAAACAGCCTTGGCTATTTCGGCATTAGCAAAAACAAATAATAAGGATGCTTGCGAAAAAGGTTTTGTCTGGCTCGCTGAGTATGTTCGGCACAATGGTCTGAAATCATCCCCAATCGGTTTGTATTTCGCGTCGCTGTGGTACGACGAAAAAATGTATCCGCTAACAGCTTACCTCGAAGCGGTGCTTAGGCACTTAGCCAGATAGAAATGAAGATTGATCTTTTATTTTAACATAAGTTTTAAACGTTTCTGCACAAACGCCTGGTCGTGAATAAGTCATTACCTATATATAAATATATCTTACTATTTAGATGGTTAATAAATTATCATAAATGATTGGTAAAGTGTTGTTTTGGTGCTATTTTTAAGTCCAATTAAACTTTAAAGTCATGATTAATAAAACTCTGTTTCTAATTATTGTCGTTTTTTCAACTTTTACCATGCTGTTTGCACAAGAACCAACTGTTTGGCGAGGCGAAGGCAACGGGATTTACAACGAAACCGGATTATTAAAAGAATGGCCGGCAAATGGTCCTGAAATACTCTGGACTTTCGAAGGGCTGGGCGAAGGACATTCATCACCCGTATTTGCAAATGGCAAAATATACCTTTCTACTCTCGTCGATTCAACGGGATATATCTTCGTTTTTTCACAGAATGGAGAATTATTGTGGAAAAAAGAATACGGAAAAGAATTTCATGAAAGTTATCCCGGCGCGCGTTCTTCCGTGGTGGTTGTAGACGGTTTAATGTACATGTACAGCGGCTACGGCGAACTGATTTGTATGGATGCCAACAATGGTGATAAGAAATGGACAAAAAAAGCGTTCGAAGATTTCGACGGTGAAAATATTCGCTGGGGCGTTACTGAAACGGTTGTCGTTAACGGCGATATGGTATACATCACCCCGGGGGGCAAGAAGAATAATGTAGTTGCCTTGAACCGTTTCAATGGAAATTTAATCTGGACTTCAGCAGGTAAAGGTGAGCTTTCGGCATACTGTACTCCACTTTTAGTAGAACTTTCGGCACGTAAACTTCTTGTTACGCATACCGCCGACCATATTATTGGATTGGATGCCAAAACTGGCAAGCTGCTATGGGATTATCCACATACCAACCGCTGGCAGGTTCACGCAAATACCCCCATTTTTTATGCGGGAGACTTGTTTTGTTTTAGTGGCTACGGCAAAGGTGGCGTTAAATTGAATATGAGCGAGAATGGGAGCAGCGTTGAAAAAGCATGGTTTAAGACTGAACTCGATAGCCGCATAGGCGGAATGGTTGTAGTTGATGGATACCTTTATGGATCGGGCGACAAAGCCCGACAGTGGCGCTGTGTAAACTGGGAAACCGGTGAAGAAACTTATGTGGCCGATGCAATTGGCAAAGGTGTCACCATTTATGCTGATGGGATGTTGTATTGCTACAGCGAAAGGGGTGAATTGGCTTTGGTTGAAGCCAATCCAAAAGAATTTAAAGTGATTAGTCAAACAAAGGTGGAACTGGGAACGGCACAGCACTGGGCACACCCGGTAATAAATAATGGCCGTTTGTTTGTTCGTCATGGCGATGCTTTGGTCGTTTATAAAATTAAATAAATTACCTCTCCTGTAGATTGTTTTTATAGAACCGTTAACCAACTAAAAATTGCAATAATGAAACGAGCATGAGAAATATTCACACATTGGCGATTTATTAAAATCATGCGAGTTCCATCTTATTCCTTAGAAAACCAACAATTTTAATAAGATGAAAAAAATAGTATGCTTTGTTTTTATCTTCTCCCTTATACAAAGTTCTTACGGACAAATTACACAGTGGCGCGGAGTAAACCGTGACGGACATTTTCCGGACACAATGTTGTTACAAGCCTGGCCTGAAACTGGACCTGAGCAGATACTGGAAGTAGAAGGAATCGGGAAAGGCTACTCTTCCCCAATTTTAGAAAATGGAATAGTTTATACAACAGGGATGATTGATACGCTCGATTACCTGACTGCCATTAATAATGATGGAAGCATTAAGTGGCAAAAATCCTATGGCCGTTCGTGGTATAAATCATTTCCTGACACACGCAGCACTCCCGTAATAGAAGAAAACCGCATTTACGTACAAAGCGGAATGGGGCAGTTAAGCTGTATAAATAAAGAAAATGGCGAAACCATCTGGATGAATGACGTGGATAAAACCTTCAAAACAGAATATCACCGTTGGGGGAATTCCGAAACACCTTTGGTTGTTGACAATCTGGTAATTGCCTCACCCGGAGGAGAATTTACAAGCGTTGTGGCTTTAAATAAAATGACAGGAGAGGTGGTATGGCAAACCGAATCGTTGGGTGGTCCGCGTTCTTATGCTTCGGCTACCGTTTACGAATGGAACGGACATCGTTTTATTTTGGCTGTTATTGGAACGCATTTAATGGCCTTAAAACCTGAATCGGGTGAAGTGGTGTGGAGTTACCGCTGGCACAACCCTGAAAAGTGGTCGCAAAACGGACTTATCTGGACCAACACACCCGTTTTTCACGAGAGGAATATCTTTCTAAGTATGGGCTACGATTATCCTGCCGTAATGTTGGAAATGGATTCGTTGGCTACGGGAGTTACCGAGAAATTCATCGATCATACCTTCGATAACCACCACCATGGTGTAATTTATTACGACGGGTATTTGTATGGCTCCAATTGGTACAACAACAAAAAAGGCCGTTGGGTGTGCATGAAATGGGACACCGGAGAAATTATGTACGTAGCCGACTGGGATGTGAAAGGCTCAATAATTATGGCGGACGGGTTGCTCTATTGCTACAATGAAAAAGGAAATGTTGGAATTGCAAAACCCGATCCCGATGCATTCAATATTATCAGTCAGTTTAAAATAACCAAAGGCGATGGCCCCCATTGGGCACACCCCTTTATTGCCAATGGCAAGCTTTTAATCCGACATGGCGATGCATTAATGGTTTACAATATTGCCCGTTGATTACCGAGGTGTCGATAGTGTTTGAGTCTTTATATTTATAATAGCTCTAATTAACTGTTTGTGGCGCGTTAAAGCAGACATAATGCTCCATAGATAAATAAAAAATCATTATTTTTAGCCTTGCAACTAATTAAGGTTTATGGCATTTTGCAGCAACTAAAAATTAGATTGAAGAATTAGATGAAACCAACTGTAACCATATTAATGTTTTTGTTTTCCATTAATTTGTTTGGGCAGAATCTTGTCGAATTTCGGGGAATAAACAGAAGCGGGCATTACAATGAAACCGGGCTCTTAAAACAATGGCCGGAAAACGGTCCCGAATTGTTTCTGAAAATTGAAGGCCTTGGAAAAGGTTACTCACAACCCATTTTATTCAACGAGACAATTTTTATCTCAGGAATTAAGGAAGATACAATTGATATCCTTTCGGCGTATAATTTAAATGGCGAAATGTTATGGGATGTGCCGTATGGCAGGTCCTGGACACGTTCGTACATAGATAGCCGCAGCACTCCAACCTTTTGTGATGGGAAATTATATGTATCAAGCGGAACAGGGCAGCTCAATTGTGTAGATGCTCAAACAGGTAAAATTCTTTGGGAAGTGGATGCCGTCGATAAATATGCTGGCGTAATCCATCGTCATGGCGATGCAGAGGCTCCTCTTGTTGTGAACGACTACGTAGTATTTACTACAGGTGGAGAAGAAAATACAATGGTAGCCTTCGATAAAAACACAGGTAAATTAGCCTGGAAAACAAAAAGTTTGGGTGGTTCAAAATCATATGCTTCCCCAACTTTAATCACCCATCATGGCCAACAATTAATTCTGGCTCAAACGGCCGAGAACCTGTTGGGAATAAACCCTGCCAACGGCGAAATTTTTTGGAGCTTCAAACTTATTGATTACCACGAATCGAGCCAGGGAAAAGGAGGAAATACCAATCCTCCACTTTACCACAACAACGAAATTTTTGTCACCAGCGGCTACGACCATCCCGGACTTATGTTTTCGCTTTCCGACGATGGAAAGTCGATTAAATTAAAGTGGCGAAACGGTATTTTTGATAACCACCATGGAGGAGTGGTTCTAGTCGATGAAAATATATATGGGGCAAACTGGCAACATAATTCTCGCGGGAAGTGGATAAGTGCTAACTGGGAAACCGGTGAAACCAATTGGGAAACCGAATGGATAAACAAAGGTTCAATTATTTCTGCCGACAATATGCTGTATATGTATGAAGAAAAGCGTGGCAACCTGGCATTAGTTGAACCAACAGCTGATAGTTTAAAAATAGTAAGCAGTTTTATTATTGAAGATGGCGCTGGTCCACATTGGGCACATCCTGCTATTTATAACGGAAAACTATTTATCCGCCATGGCGATGTGTTACTAATTTATAATATAAAGAAAGAATAATTTTGTCTTTCTACTTTTTACCTTATCCATGACAAAACGAACAATAAATATCATCTTAATTTTTGCTACAACGCTCGGGTTTATTGCCATTTTTTGGTGGCTGAATGCCGACCCAACAAAAGATTTTACGGTTAATCTTGATGGAGCAGATAATCGAGGTGAAGGAAATGCCTTTGTACAGGAAGTGAATATTGGAGAACATTTCGAAGAATTTTCATCCGATTATCAACCCTTGTCAGAAACCTGGACAAATTTCCGGGGAGCTGATTACGATAACATTTCAAAATCGCCCGTAAAATTAATAGAAAAATTTGGCGCCGAAGGTCCAAAAATACTCTGGACAATGGAATTGGGAGAAGGGCACTCAGGAGCAGCCATTTGGAAAGGCTTGGCTTACATTTTAGATTACAACGAAGAAGAACGTGCCGATGTTTTACGCTGCGTTTCATTAGTTGATGGAAAAATACAATGGACCCGTGGGTACGATGTTGCTGTAAAAAGAAACCATGGAATGTCGCGGACAATTCCGGCAGTAACCGAAGATTATATTGTTACAATTGGCCCGAAATGCCATGTCATGTGTCTCGACCGTAAAACCGGAAACCTTCGCTGGGGGCTCGATATCGTTAAAGAATACAACAACGAAATACCATTTTGGTACACAGGGCAATGTCCTCTGGTAGATAACAATGTGGCAATTCTGGCAACAGGAGGAAGCGCGTTAATGATAGCTGTCGATTGCGAAACCGGCGAAAAGCTCTGGGAAACTCCTAATCCAAACGGATATAAAATGTCACACTCGTCCATCATGCCTTATACTTTTGGCGGACGAAAAATGTACGTATACAGCAGTATTGGAGCCTTAACAGGTGTTGCTGCCGATGGTCCCGATGCAGGTAAAATACTTTGGGAAACTCCAGCATGGAACCACTCCGTTGTTGCTCCTTCACCGGTTTGTCTGCCCGATGGTAAAATATTTATGACAGCAGGCTATGGTGCCGGAAGTATGCTTTTACAGCTTTCTGAAAACAATGGTGATTTTAACCTGGAACTGCTTGATGAGTACAAACCAAAAGAAGGCTTGGCTTGCGAGCAGCAAACTCCGGTTTATTGGAACGGGCATTTGTTTGGAATCGTTCCCAAAGACGGAGGCTCTAACCGAAATCAGTTTGTTTGTGTGAATCCGGCTGATACAAAAAAGATTATTTGGACGAGTGGTAAAGAAACGCGTTTCGGATTGGGGCCCTACTTTATTGCCGATAATAAATTCTTTATTCTAAATGACGATGGTACTCTAACGATTGCGCGTCCGAGCACTGAAAAATATATTCAACTTGAACAGGTACATGTCATCGAAAATGGCCACGATGCCTGGGCGCCATTTGCTTTGGCTGATGGTTATTTGCTTATGCGTGATTCGAAAACAATGGTTTGCATTGATTTGAATATCTGATGAATTGAAAAATTAAAAAATGATTGAATTGAAAAATATTTTGAAATTGTTTTCACATAGGTCTTGTGGCTTTTGGCTTAATTCTCGCATCTAATATCTATAATATGAAAAACAAAGGAATCATAATATTTCTAATAATTCTGGCAGTAGTAATCATAGCGGTTATTGTCGGCGATTGGTATTCAAAACGCCCCGATAATATGGAAGCCAATAAGTTTGCCTACAGTCTCGACCAGTTCAGAAATGTCCCGGAAGAATTGATTTATTATAAAGAAACCAAAAACTTTAAAATCGGTTTTGAGAAACCCCGGGGATTGGAAGTAAAGAACGATAAGATTTATATTGTTGGCGATCGGGAATTGAAAATTATTAATTTTTCAGGGAAATTGCTAACCGAGGTAGGCTTTATGGAAGAGCCACATTCTTTGGATGTTTGTAACGATAAAATCTACGTGGTTTTTGAAAAGTACGTGTGGATCCTTGATGAAAATGGCAAAACGATTCACAAATGGGAATCAATGGATAATGATTCATACCTTACAGCTGTGGCTGTGCAGGAAGATGACATATTTGTGGCTGATGCCGGAAAGCGTAAAATTAAACGCTACTCACACAAAGGCGAATTATTGAATGAATTCGAAGGACAAACAAGTGAAGATGTGCTTCATGGGTTTATAATTCCGAGTGCGAATTTCGATATCGATATTAATGAATTTGACGATTTGTGGGTCGTAAATCCGGGAATGCATACTTTGGAAAATTATACCGCCGAAGGTCGCTTACGCGAACACTGGAAAGCGAGTGGCAATCAAACCGAGAATTTTAGTGGTTGTTGCAATCCTGCATATTATTGTTTCTTACCCAACGGCAGTTTTGTAACCAGCGAAAAAGGACTGGTGCGCATAAAAGTGTATAAACCTTCGGGAGAATTTTTTGGAGTGGTAGCTGCGCCTAATAAATTCGACAATAAAATAGATGGGCAGGCTCCCGATGTTGCAACAGACGAAGAAGGCAATATTTACGCCTTGGATTTTGATAAAAAGGTATTGCGGGTATTTGAAAAAAAGTAAAGAAATAGTTGTGCCACCAGGTTGCATTTTGCAGGCACAAAGCTTTCCAAAGAAATTCCTAAGGAATTTTGATATTCTGCAGGGATGATATTTAATGTTACCCCGGGATTTATCTCAGGGCAACGGACAAAGCGAGTAAAAAATGCATTTACACTGGTAAATTGAAAGAAGAACAGTGCATGTGCCACACAACGAAAAGTTAATTAAAAAGATGACCAGAAAGGAATTTGTAAAAACGACCGGCCGACTTTTAATCCTCGGAGGATTTACTGCCTCTGCAGGTTATTTGGTGCTAAACAAAAAAGTTTCAGCTACTTGTTCCGTTTCTTCAACTTGTGAAAGTTGCGGCAAGTTCTCAAAATGCGAACTTCCACAGGCAGAAGAAGTAAAAAATAAAAAGAACAGCGACAAAACTCAGCAGGTGCCCAAAAACAATAGACAGTGGTAAAACCCGGCAAAAACGTATAACAAGGAAGACGCCTGAAAAGATTCAATTTGAATTACCACAGGTTTTAACCTGGAAAACGAATAACGCAAATTAAAAGGCGAAACCACTCAAGATGATTGAAACAAAGACGCACCATTCGTCGCTCAAAAACAGTTGATTAGAAATAAAATGGAAAAGAAAAATAAATCACAAAGCAGAAGGAAATTTATCCAGAACGGGGTAAGAGCATCCTTGTTGCTATCGCTTGGCACAGTTAGTGTTGCGGCATTGCAAAAAGTCACCGGCAGCGAATATGTATGGCAAATTGATCCTTTTAAATGTACACAATGCGGACGATGCGCCACCGAATGTGTGATGACCCCCTCGGCCGTAAAATGCCTGCATGCATTCGATTTATGTGGCTACTGCGATTTATGCGGAGGCTACTTAAAACCCGATGCCAATCAACAAAGCACGGCAGCCGAAAATCAACTTTGCCCAACAGCTGCCATCGAACGACGTTTTATTGAAGAACCATATTTCGAATATCATATTAACGAAGACTTGTGTATTGGTTGTGGAAAATGTGTGGCCGGTTGCACATCCTTTGGCAACGGTTCAATGCACCTTCAAATCATCCACAACATTTGCCTTAACTGTAATATTTGTTCAATAGCACAGGTCTGCCCTTCGGATGCAATCAGCCGGGTGCCAGTTAGCGAAGCCTACAAAGTAAAAGGCGATTTTACAAACAATAAAGAAGCTTAAGAAAATGATCAACTCATTTGAAATTGATAGTAAAAAAAATTACGCATCACCAGTTCCTAGCCGCGAGCTTCTTAAGGCAACCATCTTCAGCCCGCAGTCAACACTCTGTAGTTTTAAAATCCAAAGTAATCAAACTGATGATATTGAAATGCCATCGAAAAATGGTCATCGTCGGTTATCGTTCATTGGTCAAAAACTTAAGTTCTTGCTTTTTACTTTCACCTTTTTTGTTTTTACTTTTCATTTGGCGGCACAAGAGCAGCGGTTTCCAAAGCCCGAATTTGAATCTGGCTACACTCAGCCATCTCCCGAAACTCCAGAACCTAGAGCTTTGGCGATGGAATATTTCGATGTCTTGGTTTTGCTGCTTGTACTTTCGCTGGCAACACATTTTGCCTTAAAATCGCGTTCACGACAAAGTATATTATGGCTTTCCATTTTCACTTTAGCTTATTTTGGGTTTTACCGAAACGGCTGTATTTGCAGCATCGGCGCCATTCAAAATGTTACCCTCACCTTTTTCGATTCCGGCTATGCAATTTCGCTAACAGCATTGTTGTTTTTTATTTTACCACTTCTGTTTACGCTGTTTTTTGGAAGAACATTTTGTGCCGGAGCGTGTCCCTTGGGTGCTATTCAGGATCTGGTGGTAATTAAGCCCATAAGTCTTCCGAAATGGTTGAATAAAACGCTGGGATTAATTCCCTATATCTACCTTACTTTGGCGGTGCTTTTTGCCGCCACCGGCACCGATTTTATTATCTGCCGGTACGACCCCTTTGTAGGAATATTCCGGATGGACGCCAAATTTCTTATGGTTGTTTTGGGAATTGCATTTTTATTAATGGGCATGTTTGTGGCACGTCCGTATTGCCGGTTTTTGTGTCCATATGGTGTATTGTTAAGCTGGATGTCGCGTTTTTCGAAATGGCATTTATCAATTACGCCATCAAAATGTATTCAGTGTAAATTATGTACCAATTCGTGTCCGTTCGATGCCATTGACTTTCCAACCAACCAAAAGGATGTTTTAAAATCGGGATTAGGGCCAAAACGTTTTATTACCTATGCAATCCTGATTCCATTATGGGTGGCAGCTGGTGTATTTGTCGGCTCAAAATCCAGCACATTTCTGTCGAAAGCAAATGCCGATGTTTATTTGGCTGAGTTGTTGATCGCAAAACCTGAATTAAGAAACGACCCTGACAATATCGATATTCAAACTTTTCTGGCAGCAGGAAAATCAATGGATACGCTGGTTGCTGAAGCAAAAATTATTCAGAATAAATTTTATATTGGAAGTATGATTGCCGGAGGTTTTCTTGGACTGGTAATTGGAATGACCTTATTAAATACCGTAGTTTTTAGAAAACGACAAGACTACGAACCACACAAAGGCAACTGTTTCAGTTGTGCCCGTTGTGTTGATTTTTGTCCGGTAGAAAAATGAGAAATTGAAAATACGGGAAACAATAAAAAAGAAAACTGAAGGGAGTCGATATAAATAACTGCGGGTTTTAAACCTGCGACAACAAGAAAAGCGAGTAAAAAGGTACATCTACGTTGGTTGTTTAAAATAAAAAAGTAACCATATGCCTTAAAACAAATAGTAGTTTGAAAAGAATAACATAAAATATGAGTAACCAGGACAAATTAAAAATATCGCAAAATATTGCGCTAATTGCCGGCATCTTCTGCACCGCCGTTGCGATGTTACTGCTCCTTAATTTTTGGCAGGTATCCAAAACCGATCCCATCGAAAGTGCTGCACTTAATGCATTGGTCGAACGGTTAAATCAAGAGCCCAATAATGAGGAGCTAAAAGTAGAAATCCGAAACTTCGATTTGCTGGCGCGGAAGGCCTATTTTAACAGTCAGTGGCAGGTAAAAACCGGAGCCTATTTGCTTTTGTTTGGAGCAATTGTTTTAGCTTTTGCCTTGCGTATTTATTACAGTCTTAAAAGTAAAATAGAAAAACCCGACGAAAAGCTGGAGAATGAAATCGCCAGCCGGATTTTAGCGCAGAAGGGTATAATTATCGTTGGCGCTGCAGTAATGATTCTGGCAATTTTAGCATCCTTTGCAACAGTAAATCACCTAAAATATTACGATTCCGTAAATGTAGTTGAAACGGCGCAGTCAGCTCCGACGGATGAAAAAATAGAGGTGATAGAAGTTGAAAAGGGTCCACAATCTGAAGCGGAAATTACAGAGTCGGCTGAGGAAGGAATAACCGAAGGCGTTCAACCGAATTTACCGGAAGAAAAAACAGCAGAAACAGCTTCCGATGATGCAGAAATTAAACAAATTGCAGAAACAAAAGAAGAAGCAAAACCGCAGGTTAAAGTACCTGCAAAAATTTCGGGCATTACTGTGTCCGACTTGCAGAAAAACCACAATTCTTTTCGTGGACCATTGGGGCAAGGCATAATCTTTCATAAAAATATTCCAACAAAATGGGATGGTGCTGCCGGAACAAACGTCCTCTGGAAAGTTACTGTTCCTAAAAAAGGGTTTAACTCGCCTTTAATTTGGGGCGATAAGCTATTTGTTGCCGGTGCTGATAAGGCGTCGCGCGAGGTATATTGTTATAACCGAAACGATGGGAAATTACTTTGGACAGGTGTTGCTGATAATATTCCGGGAACACCCGCTAAATTACCAAATGTAACGGAAGATACAGGGTTCTCTGCTCCCACTCTAACTACCGACGGCGAGCGGGTTTTTGCCATTTTTGCAACAGGCGATGTAATTGCTTTCGATATGGATGGCAAGCGGGTTTGGGCGCGAAACCTGGGGGTTCCGGATAATCATTACGGACACTCTTCTTCTTTAATTACCTGGGCGAATAAATTGTTTATCCAATACGACACAAACAAAGGAGGAAAACTTTTTGCCTTAAATAATAGCACAGGCGAAACCGTGTGGGAAACCGTTCGTGCGGCGAAAATTTCGTGGGCAAGTCCGGTGCTGGCCGAAGTGGAAGGAAAATATCAACTTATTTTAACTGCCGACCCAATTGTGGCTGGCTACGATGTTGAAACCGGAAAAGAACTTTGGAACGTGGATTGTATGATGGGCGAAGTTGGACCATCGGTTGGGTTTAGCAACGGGGTTGTATTTGCCGCTAACGAATATGCGCGTTTGGTGGCTATTAATCCGAAAGACGCTTCCATTATTTGGGAAAGCGATGAATATTTGCCAGAAGCCGCAAGCCCATTGGCACACAACGGTTTGCTAATGATTGCAACAAGTTACGGTGTATTGGTTTGTTACGATGCTAAAACCGGAGAGCAATACTGGGAACACGATGTGGGAACAACCTTGTATGCGTCGCCTGTATTTGCTGACGGAAAACTATTTATGATGGACAACGATGGAATGATGCGCATATATGAGTTTGCCAAAGAAATGAAATTAATCAGCGAAAACGACCTTGGCGAATCCGCAGGAACAACCCCCGCCTTTGCCGATGGTAGAATTTATATTCGCGGAGAGAAGAACTTGTATTGTATTGGGCAATAGTTGTAAATGCATTTATATTGGAAACCATGTGAATTTGTCTGTTAAATCTGAAATCAAGCTTCTTTTTAATGCAAAAACTATGAAGGAGTTAAACAAAACGAGCCGTTGTTATAACCTGCGGTTAAGAAGAATCGAAGGAGATTAAATCTTGAAAGGATTCAACAAATATACCCTGGTTTTTAACCCGTGGGAATGCGCAAGCAAAAACGGAAGGTGCACTTATACCCAATATGACAAGAGCAACCATACGCCGAAAAAACGAAAGTTAATTAAGAAATAAAGACTTTGTGTCTTCATGACTTTGGAGAAAAAAAAATGACAGAGCAAAAAAAATACATCGACCAACTCATACAGGAAAAAGGCTCAACAAAAAAAAGTTTGATTCCCCTTCTTCAATCGATTCAGAAAGAATACAATTATTTACCTGAAGATGTGTTGAGGTATCTGGCAGAGAAATCTGAGATTTCAGCAGCTGAAATAATTAGTGTTGCCAGTTTTTATTCGCAATTCCGCCTGGCACCCGTTGGCGAGCACATGATAAAAGTATGTGTAGGAACTGCCTGCCATGTAAAAGGTGCAGGACAGGTATACGATGCTTTTCGTCGTGAGTTTAACCTTACGGATGGGGCCGAAACCGATGAGAGCGGAAAATATACGCTCGAAAAAGTTGCTTGCTTAGGCTGTTGCACCTTAGCTCCTGTTGTTCAGATCGATGGAACTACTTATGGGCATGTAGCGCCCGACCAGGTAGGGCAGATTATCGAAGATTTTGAAAGTAATGTAGGTAAAAAAGAGTCGAAAAAAGCCCGCAAGGCTGATGGTTCTGAAATTCAGGGAGAAATCCGAATTGGTCTGGGTTCATGTTGTGTAGCCAGTGGCAGTCAGGAAATTAAAGAGGAAGTGGAAAATGTGGTTAACGAAAGCGGTCTGCGTGTAAATTTGAAACATGTAGGCTGTGTGGGAATGTGTCATCAGGTGCCGCTGGTTGAGATTGTCCCCAACCAGGGAGAAGCCACTTTATACGCCAAAGTTAAGCCCGAAGATGTAAAAAATATTGTGGAAACTCATTTCCAGGCACCGGGTTTATTTACCAAGTTTAAAAACAAATTATTGCATACGGTAGAAACCATTCAAACCGACAGAAACTGGGATGGCGTGAAGCGTTACGAAATAAGCATGCGCGAAAAACCAGTAGCTTCTTTTCTGGGGAAACAAGTTCCTATAGCAACCGAATACCGTGGAATAATTAATCCGCTGGATGTAAAGGAATACATAAAAAGAGGAGGTTTCTCTTCTATGCAAAAAGTGTTGCAGGAGATGAACGCCGCGGAGGTAATTGAAGAGGTTAAAAATAGCGGAATTCGTGGCCGCGGAGGTGCTGGCTTTCCTACTGGTATAAAGTGGGAGATCGTTAAAAAGCAACAAGGTGAAACCAAATATATTATTTGCAACGGCGACGAAGGAGATCCCGGTGCGTTTATGGATCGGATGCTATTGGAATCGTACCCTTATCGTGTAATCGAAGGGATGATAATTGCTGCATATGCTGTTGGAATTCATCATGGCTACTTTTATATACGTGCCGAATATCCGCTGGCGGTGAAACGAATTCGCGAAGCGCTGAAAATTTGCAGGGAAATGAATTACCTGGGCGAAAATATTTTGGGAAGCGGTTTTGATCTCGACCTGCAAATATACGAAGGAGCCGGGGCTTTTGTTTGTGGCGAGGAAAGTGCATTAATAGCATCCATTGAAGGAAATCGTGGATTCCCAAGAATGCGTCCGCCTTTTCCGGCAGAAAGTGGATTGTGGGGCGCTCCAACTTTGGTGAACAACACCGAAACGCTGGCTCAAATTTCGTATATTTTGCGCGAAGGTTCGGATGCTTTTAAAGGAATAGGAACCGAAAAAAGTACAGGAACAAAAGTATTTGCACTTGCCGGAAAAATTGCTCGTGGTGGTTTGATTGAAGTTCCCATGGGGATTACAGTTAGGCAGGTAATTGAAGAAATTGGAGGAGGAGTTGCCAACGGTCGCAAGTTTAAGGCGGTACAAATTGGAGGACCTTCTGGTGGATGTATCCCCGCCGAACATGCTGACACCCCTATTGATTACGAATCGCTGAAAAAAATGGGCGCAATGATGGGCTCAGGTGGTTTGGTGGTGCTCGACGATACCGATTGTATGGTTGACATTGCCCGTTATTTTCTTTCGTTTACTCAAGAAGAATCGTGCGGAAAATGTACCTTTTGCCGGGTAGGAACAAAACGTATGCTCGACATTCTTGACCGAATTGTAGCAGGAAAAGGAAAACAGGGAGATATTGAAGATCTGGAATACCTGGCCGAATGGACTGCCAAGGGAAGCCTTTGCGGATTGGGAAAGACCTCTCCTAATCCGGTTTTAAGTACATTAAAGTATTTTCGCGACGAATACGAAGCTCATATTAATGGCACTTGCCCTACCGGGAAATGTACCGAATTAATTACTTATTCGGTTAACGACGAGTGTATAGGCTGTGCCAAATGCGTTCAAAAATGTCCGGTCGATGCCATTCCTTTTACTCCGTTCGAAAAACATACAATAGATACTGAATTGTGTATTAAATGTGATGCCTGCAGGGCGGTGTGCCCGGTTGATGCAATTGACGTAAAATAAGATATAGGTTGCCGGTTTCAGGATAAATAAAATTACGCTTATGAAAAAGGAAAGGGGATTAAGAGACTTAGCAAATGGCGTATTGGCAGGCAATTTAAGTTTGCAAAATAGCTTTAGCACTTTTTAAGTATCAAATGTACGAGCAGGCTGGTTAGCTCTAAAGCTTAACTAAAAGTATAAAAGCTATTATTATTAAAGGTTATGGTAGAAATTGATAAAAATGAAACAAGCATGAGAAATATTAACGCGCAGGCAATTTATTAAAACCATGCGGGTTCCATCTTATTCAATAGAAAACAAACATTTTTAGTAAGATGAAATTATTAGATTTTTACTTGATGCACAATTCACCTTGCAATGAAATAACAGCACATTTTATCACGATTGATGAAATTTATTTTGAATAAAAGGCCGCCCAAAATTGAGAAAACGCGACAAGATGGATAAATACACAATTACAATTGAAACGTACAACAAATCAGCAGAAAGCTTTCAAGACAAATTCATGAACATGGATTTGTATCATGATTCCTATGATAAATTTTGTGACATGATTGACAAAAAAAATAATGATATCTTCGAAATCGCTTGCGGCCCCGGAAATATCACCAGGTATCTTTTGTCCAAACGACCGGATTTAAAAATTACGGCGATTGATTTGTCTAGTAAAATGATTGAATTAGCAAAAGTGAATAATCCTACGGTTGACTTTCAAATAATGGATTGTAGAGAAATAGCTACGATTGACAAAAAATTTGATGCAATTATGTGCGGTTTTTGCCTGCCATATCTATCTCAAGAAGAAAGTGCAAAATTGATAGCTGATTCGTATAACTTATTAAATACCAACGGAATACTTTACATAAGTACAATGGAGGGTGATTATGAAAAATCTGGATTTGAAACAACAAGTTTTAGTGGACAGGAAAAAGTCTATGTGCATTATCATCAGGCCGATTATATAAAAAAGAAATTAGTTAAAAGTGGATTTGAAGATATTGAATTGCAATGCAAAGATTATCAGGAACAGGATGGCAGCCTTACAACTGACATGATATTTATTGCACGAAAAAAATGAAAAACAGGGGCATAATAATGTGTAAATATTTTAGCAGCTTAGAGGTGTTCCGGCGACACATTACCTCATCGGTTTCTCCTGTTTTCTTATACCGGATATCGCTCAAAAATCTGCCACAAAAATTTACATAAACCAGTCTGTATGAATCGATATCAGAATATGAAATTCTCAGCAGAAAAATTAATAGATTCATCGGCGATGGAGCAAAACATTGGAATGAAAAGAAGCAATAACCTGCAAGGTGTAACGCGAAATTTGTAACATGATAACACTAAAAATAAACAACCAAGAAATTACGGTCGAAAACGGCACATCTGTAATGAAAGCCGCTCAGCAAATGGGAATCGATATCCCAAATATGTGCTGGCACGATGAGCTGGAGCATTTTACGTCGTGTATGCTTTGTATGGTAAAGGATCAGTCGAATGGAAAACTGTTTCCTTCTTGTTCGGTAAAAGCTACTGAAGGAATGGCAATAATTACCGACGATAACGAGGTGCACGAATCACGAAAAATGGCTCTGGAACTTTTGTTAAGCGAACACGTTGGCGATTGCGAAGCTCCTTGTCAGGTTGCTTGTCCTGCACACATGGACATACCTAAAATGAACCGACTGATTGCTGCAGGAAAGCTGGATGAGGCTTTGGCTGTAGTTAAAAAAGACATTGCTCTCCCCGCTGTTTTAGGACGCATCTGCCCTGCCCCATGCGAGGGAGCTTGTCACCGCAAAACGGTGGACGCACCTGTCTCAATCTGTTTGTTAAAACGAATTGTTGGCGATGAAGGAAATACAATAGCAGTCTCTGTACCTGAAAAAACTGGCAAAAAAGTAGCGATAATCGGTGCCGGCCCGGCTGGATTAGCGGCTGCTTATTATCTTCAGCTAAAAGGAGTTCAGGTTACGCTTTTTGATAAGAATGAAAAAGCCGGTGGTTTACTTCGTTCTGAAATTAATGATGAGATACTTCCCAAAGATGTTTTGGATAAAGAGATTGATTTGATTCTAAATACAGGAGTTGAATTTCAAGGTGGAAAAGAAATTACTGCCACGAACTTTGAACATCTGAAAAAAGATTTTGATGCCCTTGTTGTTGCAACAGGAGCAATCTCCAATGAATCCGAAAAATTTGGATTAAAAGCTGGGGCAAAGGGAATTGAGGCCGATAGAAATACCTATGAAACTTCAGAAGAAGAGGTATTTGCCATTGGAAATGTATTGCGTTCGTCACGTTTGGCTGTGCGCTCTGTTGGCCAGGGAAAAGAAGTCGCATTTTCGGTGATTCAGTTTTTGAATAAAGAGGAAATAAAAGGTGAGTCGCGTTTGTTCAATTCGAAGTTTGGAAAATTGATTCAGAATGAATTCGCCGAATATTTAAAAGAATCGACTGATGGAAAAAGAACCTTCCCAAAAGAAGGTGGCCATTCCGGATTTTCGAAAGAAGAGGCAATTGCCGAGGCAAAAAGGTGTTTGCATTGCGATTGCAGGGCCATCGATAATTGTAAACTTCGTGATTATTCACAAGTGTATCATGTCGACCAAAAACATTTTAAAACCAGCGAACGCCGCCATATATCAAAACAAATCAAACACAATTTGGTAGTTTACGAACCACAAAAATGCATTAAGTGTGGAATTTGCAGTCGCCTTACCGAAAAATATGGCGAGCAGTTTGGGTTCACTTATATTGGCAGAGGTTTTGATGTTGTGGTCGGAGTTCCGTTTGACGAAGAGCTGAAAAAAGGGCTAACTGAAACAGCTGTGAAAGTGGCTGAAGGATGTCCAACTGGTGCAATATCTCTAAAATAAGCTGTCAGTTTCATGGCCTGTTATGATAATGCTGAATGAAGAAATCTGTAACTTCGGAGTAATGCTATGAAAGATATCTTCCTTCGTTACTCTGAAGGTGCTTATAAAATAGCAATAGGTGAAACCAACAGTATAGAAGGGAAACAAACAGCGCCCTGAGAGAGTTTAATAATTAGGAAATTGAAAATGATGATGATTAGACTGATAATTATATATTTTTCGTTGTGCTTGGCATTAATCACGAATGCTCAACCAACAGATTCATGGCCTATCTTCCGTGGCAACCAAAACCTGACAGGAGTTTCAAAAACATCAATTCCAACATCACCAAAGCTACTTTGGACCTTCGAAACCGGCGATAATATTAAATCTGCGCCCGTTGTGGCTGACGAAAAGGTGATAATCGGTTCTACGGACGGGCTGGTTTACTGCATCGATACAAAAGGAAAACTTCTCTGGAAATTCAACACGGGCAATTCCATTGAAGCTCCGGCACTCATTCTTGACAATACGGTTTACGTTGGTAATCTCGATGGATTGTTACTGGCAATCGATTTAAATACGGGAGAAAAGAAGTGGGAATACAAATGTGACAATCAGATTATAGGCTCAGCAAATTACTGGACAATTGGCAACAATACCTACATCGTTTTTGGAAGCTACGATTATTACCTGCATTGTATTGATTCTAAAACAGGAAAGGGGCTTTGGAAATACGAATCAGACAATTTTATTAACGGAGCAGCGGCCTGTGCTAGTGGTGTTGCCATGTTTGGTGGCTGCGATGGTTTTCTGCATTTGGTGGATATTGCCACCGGAAAATTGGTGAAAAAGATAGATGTAGCCACTTATGTAGCAAATTCAATTACCGTTGAAAACGATAAGGCTTACATTGGCGATTACGACGGCCGTTTTTTTCAGGTAGATATTAAAACGGACAAAACAACATGGACCTGGGAGGATGAAAAAACAAAGCTTCAGTTTATTGCCTCACCTGCACTTAAAGCAGATAAGGTAATTACAGCAAACTATAACAAATTTTTGTACTGTTTTAATAAAAACACAGGCGAAAAAATTTGGGAATACAACACCGGTCGGAATGTGGAAGCGTCGCCGGTAATTGTTACGAACAAGGTAATTGTGGCCAATATGCGGGGCGATTTAGCCATTGTGAACCTTTCGGATGGCAAAGCTGTTTGGACTTACGAAATTGGAGGGCAGATAATCAATAACCCAGCCGTTGCCGGCGGTAAAATATTTGTTGGAGCCTACGATGGAAATGTATATTGTTTTGGAAATTAATTCAACCAACAAGACGAAAAGACACAAGCTCCTCATGGCGTCTTTGCGGTAACAAATAAATAAATGAATATCATTCAAATTATACCCGGGTCAGGTGGTAGTTTCTACTGTGGCAACTGTTTGCGCGACAGCAAATACGTTGATGCGCTACGAAAATTAGGTCATCAGGTAATAAAAGTCCCGATGTATCTGCCTTTATTTTCCGATGAATCTGACATCTCCGATGTCCCAATTTTTTATGGCGCAATCAGCACATACCTGAAACAGGTTTATCCTATTTTTAGAAAGGCACCCAAATGGATGGATAACCTGCTGAATTCAAAACCTATGATGAAAATGGCAGCGTCGATGGCTGGTTCTACCCGAGCCAAAGGGTTGGAAGACATGACCATTTCGATGTTGCTAGGGGAACAGGGTGAACAGAAAGAAGAGTTGGAAAAAATGGTAGACTGGATTGCCGATCATTGCCAACCCGATGTTATTCATATTTCAAATGCTCTGTTATTGGGTTTAGCCAAACGTTTAAAGCAAAAAACCGGAGTGCCGGTGCTTTGTTCGTTGCAGGACGAAGATGTTTGGGTTGATGCCATGCAACCTCAGTTTCAGCAAAAAATTTGGGATTTAATGCACGAGCGTTCTACAGATGTAGATGCAATGGTGGCGGTTAGTGATTATTTTGCTGAAACCATGAAAAAGCGAATGAATCTTAGCGGTGATAAAGTACATACTTTTTATTTAGGAGTTGACGCAGAGGATTATCCGTATATTCCGGTAAAAGAAAAACCAAGAAATGTGGGCTACATTTCGCGCATGTGCCACAAAGATGGATTCGATATTGTGGTGGATGCATTTATTGATTTAAAAAAGAAGCCCGGTTTTGAAGATGTAAAGCTGATTGCAACAGGAGGATTAACCGGCGACGACAAAAAGTTTTTAAAAGATCAGAAACAA
>JBFHFE010000020.1:0-92767 GCA_041583785.1 Draconibacterium sp.
AGCAAGACAAATACAAATATCAACATTCGCTATTTCCTGAAATACAGGGGGCTTACTTTTGAAAATGAAAAATACCTGATTTGAATATCAGGATGTTATAGATAAAAAATTAAACAAAATCCGGTTTACCGGACAACAATGTTAAATTATATGAAAAAATTATTAGTTTTTGTTTTTTTACTGACAATTGCAGCAAGTTATGCTAAAGCAACTGTTGCAACAGAAAACAATACACTTATTGGCCAATGGAAATATGAAGTTCCGACCGCAGCTCCTGGTTTCGAAGCCGGAACTTTTATTTTTAACGAGAAAGAAGGAAAATTGGTCGGTGAAGTAAAATTGACCGATGGTACTAAAATCGAGTTAAAAGATATAAGCTATGCCGAAGGCATACTAAAATGTGGACTTTACATCGACTATGAATACATTAGTTTGGATGCAAAACTCGACGGTAAATTATTGAATGGTGAAGTCGACACGCCTCAGGGGAAGCTGAAAATTACGGCAAAAAAGGAAGAGTAATACTTCGAAAGTTCGTCAGCAGCCGGCAGCAACTATTACGCTGCCGACTGCTGACAAACTACTAATTATACAGCTTAATAACCTCGCTGCCCGCCAGCAAATAAGCTCCAGTTCCATACACTTCCCAACTATCGGCATTAAAGTTCTTTTTAGGATCGGCACCTACAGGCTGACACCAACCAACATGACCGTCGGGCTGAATTAGACCATTTAAGCCCACCCAGGCTTTTTCAACGGCAGGCAGGTAAGTTTCTTTATCCAGAATTCCATTATTTATTCCCCATGCTAAGGCATAGCAATAAAACCCCGACCCACTTGCTTCTCCACCTGGATACGATTCGGGGTCGAGCAAACTGGCACGCCACAATCCATCTTCTTGCTGAAGGGAAATAATTTTGGCAGCCATTTCTTTATAATTCTTTATGTAAAAGTTACGGTTCGGATAATCTGTCGGAAGTTCGGCAATAGTTCTTACCAAGCCACCCATTACCCAGCCATTTCCGCGCGACCAAAAAATCTTTTCTCCGTTGGCTTCATGTATCTTCTCAATTCCAGGCTCATTCCATTTGTATTTCATATCGCGGGCGTACAAACTATATTCCTTGTCGTACAGCAAATTGTATGTCTCACTCCACAACTTATCGTTTAGTTTCAGGTATTTATCATCGCTTAAAGTAACTCCCAATTTCACAAAAGCTGCAGGCGCCATAAAAAGGGCATCGCACCACCACCAAGTAATTTTCTTTATTCCCTCGGTTTTATATGGTGTTGCCATAAATTTATCCATGGTTTCAATAAAGGGCTCAATCATTTTCTTTTCGCCTGTAATACGGTACATATCCACATAAATCTGACAAATGGCGTGATCGTCGGCATGGTGTAAACGGGGGCCTGGTTTCCATTCGTTAGCTTCACCCATTTCGTACAACGATTTCCAAATTTTCTTTGAGCCCGTTGCTTGGTAAGCTGCAAAAACGCCGGCATAAAATGCTCCATTGTGCCAGCCATACAACTCGTGCTTTGGATTTTTTAGCTGCCAGTCCAAGGCCTTTTTCATTGTTTTTTTAATCTGCGAATCTTTAAAAAGTTTTTCGTTTCCTGATTTTTGTGCAAGACTTGTTCCGGCAAACAGAACAATAGCCAATAAGGTTGTAATAATTTTGTTCATATTGATTTAAGTTTCCCGTAAAAATATGCAAGCCATTGCAATTAACAAAATATTTATTCCAATACATGTGCGGCGGGTTCCCTGCACCGTTTCCAAAAAACACTGCCCACGAAATGTGCGAAGCGGTTAAGAGTGGCTTAACGCATACCCACTACATAACATTAAATTTAAATTAACACCCGAACTTGTTGCCAGATTCAATTTTATAACTATACTTGCAGGAAAATTATTGAAATGACATTTATACAAATACATCGCGGCCATCATTGGAAAATCCAACCATCGGGTAGGCTGTAATTGTTTTGTTTATACTCAACGATATTTTATTAAAAAGGCTTGCCAGATGTGGCAGGCCTTTTTTGGTTTAAAACGTTCATAGATTTAGTATTGACTCACCCTGATTTATTGTTATTGTCGTAAATGACAAACAAAATAAATCTTCCCACTCAGTAAACAAAGAGGGACCAAGCTCGCAGGTAACAGTAACAGTTGCTAAATATTCCGGCCTTTCGTCCTTCCCTTTAAGGAGAAGAAAACGGGTAGAATTAAAAACCGGAAGCTATAAACTTGAAATATATTAGTTAACAACATTATATAAGACAAAATGGAAAATAAAATTAAGATTGCTATTCAGACAAAAGGAAGGCTGAACGAAGACTCGATGACCCTTATTAACGAAGCCGGAATAGGTTTAAGCGTTGGTAGGCGCAAACTGGTTTCTGAAGCCAAAAATTTCCCAATGAACGCCCTGTTTTTGCGCGACGACGACATTCCGCAAACCGTTGCCGATGGCGTTGCCGATATTGGTGTGGTTGGCGAAAACGAGATGGCAGAAAAAGAAAAAAACGTGGTTATTGCCAAACGTCTTGGGTTCTCAAAATGCCGTCTCTCGCTGGCTATTCCAAAAGCTGTTGACTACACAGGAGTAGAGTTTTTCAACGGCAAAAAGATTGCTACCTCCTACTCTGTTATTCTTAAAAAATTTCTGGCCCAGAACAACATCACTGCCGACATTCATGTAATTAGCGGCTCGGTAGAAATTGCCCCGGGAATTGGCTTGGCAGATGCCATTTTCGATATTGTTAGTTCGGGTTCTACACTTGTTAGCAACCGTTTAAAAGAGGTTGAAGTGGTTATGGAATCGGAAGCTGTTCTGATTGCCAATCCAAATCTTTCTCCTAAAAAACAGGAAATTCTTGACGAGCTGATTTTCAGAATTGAGTCGGTTCAACGCTCGGAGGGTAAAAAATACATCCTCTTAAATGTTCCGAACGAAAAAATAGATGAGATTACCAAATTATTGCCAGGAATGAAAGCTCCAACTCTGGTTCCACTTGCCAAAGAAGGTTGGAGTTCGATGCACTCGGTAATTTCGGAAGACGATTTCTGGGAAATTATTGGAAAACTGAAAAAAGCCGGCGCCGAAGGCATTTTGGTAGTACCTATTGAAAAGATGATATTTTAGGAAAAACGGCAGTTCCCAATCGTCAGTCTTCAGTACTTGCTTAAAACTTTTACCTACCGGAGACTGCGTATATATAAAGCTGGAAACTGCGGCACCCGAAGCTTTAAGTAAGCGCTTAGTGGTTCGAAACCACTTAGCGCATAACTTTCGTTATTGCATTGTTTATTTCTACATTATTTGAAAGCTGCCGCAGCTGCTTATTCGCTATTTTGGGAATACTTTTGTTATTTTCGGGCAACGTTTTGGCACTACGACGTAAAACACAAATGACAACTAAATGAAAACATACATAAATCCAGAGAAAAACACCTGGTCCGGGATTCTGGAACGCCCACTCTTCGACATTTCCGATTTATACGGGAGAGTGCAAGTTATTCTAAATGAAATCAGGAAAGATGGTGATAGTAAACTTCGGGAATACACCGAGAAATTCGATGGTGTAAAGCTTGATAACTTTGCTGTTTCTTCTGATGAAATAGATGAAGCTGAAAAACTTGTTGACGAAGATTTAAAGAAAGCCATTACTTTGGCTGCCAAAAACATTGAAGCATTTCATGCTTCGCAAAAACCAGTTGTTAATAAACAGGAAACAACACCTGGAGTTACCTGCTGGCAAAAGGCAGTGGCCATCGAAAAAGTAGGTCTATATATCCCTGGAGGAACAGCTCCTCTTTTTTCTACGGTTTTAATGTTATCTATTCCGGCACAGATTGCTGGTTGTAAAGACATTATACTATGTTCGCCGCCCAACAAAGAAGGAAAAATACACCCGGCAATTTTGTATGCAGCAAAGGTTGCAGGCGTTACTAAAATTTACAAGTTAGGTGGAGTACAAGCCATTGGAGCTATGGCATTTGGCACAGAAACCGTTCCGAAAACCTACAAAATTTTTGGCCCCGGAAACCAATATGTTATGGCTGCCAAACAGTTGGTTAGTATGAACGATGTTTCCATCGACATGCCGGCTGGCCCTTCAGAAGTACTGGTTGTTGCCGACGAATCTTCAAATCCGGCATTTGTGGCATCCGACTTACTTTCGCAAGCTGAGCACGGAGCCGACAGCCAGGTGGTTTTACTGGCCGACAACGAACTAGCTGTAAAAGAAGTAACTGCCGAAATTGAGGTACAATTGGCTGTTCTTCCGCGAAAAGAGCTGGCCCAAAAAGCCCTTTCGAACAGTGTTTTTATTGTTCTCACTGATACGAATAAAAGTATTGACCTAATAAACGAATATGCTCCGGAACACTTGATTTTAAGCACAAAAAATTACACAAAAATTGCCGAACAAATTATAAATGCAGGTTCGGTATTTTTAGGTGAACTTACTCCCGAAAGTGCCGGCGATTACGCATCCGGAACAAATCACACCCTGCCAACAAACGGATGGGCACGCTCGTACAGCGGGGTAAACCTCCATAGTTTTATGAAGCTGATTACTTTTCAGGAAATAACAAAAGAAGGACTTAAAAATATTGGCCCTGCAATTGAAAAAATGGCAGCAGCCGAACAGCTTGAAGCCCACAAAAATGCAGTAACTTTACGGTTGAAAGACATTCAATAAAATGAACATTAATACTTTACTACGAAAAAATATACAATCGCTAAAGCCTTATTCTTCGGCAAGAGGCGAATACACCGGCGAAGCAATGGTTTTTCTGGATGCCAACGAAAATCCATTTAACGAGCCTTATAATCGCTACCCCGATCCGCTTCAAATAGAAGTAAAACAGAAAATTTCGAAACTGAAAAATATCGCAATCGAAAATATTTTTCTCGGAAATGGCAGCGATGAACCCATTGATTTGCTTATCCGGGCTTTTTGCGAACCTGGCAAAGACAATATCGTTTCAATCAACCCGAGCTATGGCATGTATCAGGTAGCTGCCGACATTTCAGGGGTTGAAGTTCGGCAAGTATCGCTAACCGAAAATTTTGAGCTGAACGTAAACGATGTTCTTGGGGCAACCGACATCAACTCAAAACTTATTTTTTTGTGTTCGCCTAACAATCCAACCGGAAACAGCCTGAACAGCGAAGCCATGCTGGAATTGGCGGGTTCATTCAAAGGATTGGTAATTATAGATGAAGCTTACATTGATTTTGCACCTGGTAAGACACTGTTAGATGAGCTCGATTTATATCCAAACCTCATAATTCTGCAAACTTTCTCGAAAGCCTGGGGAATGGCAGGAATACGTTTAGGAATGGCTTTTGCTTCGGCAGAAATTATCGGCATTCTTAATAAAATAAAATACCCTTATAACGTTAACATTTTAACTCAACAAAAAGCACTTGAGTTACTCGACAAAAAAGTTACCGTTCAGAAATGGGTAAAATTATTGATTGCCGAACGTAATAAAATGGCTGAATTGTTAGTGGGATTTCCTTTTGTTGAAAAGGTATATCCATCCGATGCCAATTTTCTGTTGGTGAAGATGCACGATGCCAAAGGCATTTACGATTATTTGGTTGAAGAGGGCATTATTGTTCGCGACCGCTCGAAGATTCATTTGTGTGCCAACAGCCTGCGCATTACAATTGGTTCGTCCGAAGAAAACGAATCCTTATTAAATGCATTAAAAAATTTGATTTAAAAAGCCACAAATTAGTGGCAGCGAATAAAATAAACTTGAAGACTTAAAATTGATACCGAAGATTCTTCCGATTTCTTTTCCGGTCTTCCGACTTTATAAAATATGAAAAAAGTACTTTTTATAGACCGCGATGGTACCCTGAATTTTGAAACAGCAGACGAACAAATTGATTCGTTTGAAAAGCTGGAGTTTCTTCCAAAGGTTTTCAGAAATATGTACCACATTCAAAAGAATCTGGATTACGAACTGGTTATGGTCACCAATCAAGATGGACTTGGAACCGATTCTTTTCCGGAAGATACTTTTTGGCCCGTACACAATTTCATTTTAAAGGCTTTTGAAAATGAAGGTGTGGTTTTCGACGAAATTTGTATCGATCGTAGCTTTCCGGAAGATAATTTACCTACCAGAAAACCCGGAACTGACTTGCTTACGAAATATATGAACGGTGATTACGATTTGACAAACAGCTTTGTAATTGGCGACCGTTTAACCGATATCCAATTGGCAAAAAACCTTGGAACCAAAGGAATATTGATAAATAACGGCAATTTAGTTGACGAAATGGAAAAACAAGGATTGGCTGACATTTGCGCTTTGGTTTCCGACGACTGGGATGATATTTATGCCTGCGTTGCCTCGCCCGAAAGAACTGCCAAAGTTGTTCGCACCACAAAAGAAACCGATATTTCTATAGAGCTGAATCTCGACGGATCTGGTGTTTGCAACATCTCAACCGGACTAAGATTTTTCGATCATATGCTAAACCAGGTTGGCCGCCACTCGGGCGTTGATTTAACGGTGCAGGTAAACGGCGATTTGGATGTTGACGAGCACCATACCATTGAAGACACGGCTCTAGCTCTGGGAGAAGCCTTTAAAAATGCCATTGGCAATAAACTGGGAATGGAACGCTATGGGTTCTGCTTGCCAATGGACGATTGTCTGGCCATGGCAGCCATCGATTTTGGAGGCCGCCCCTGGTTAATGTGGGAAGTCGATTTTAAACGCGAAATGGTGGGGGACATGCCAACAGAAATGTTTATGCATTTCTTTAAATCATTCTCCGATGCAGCACTCTGTAACCTTAATATTAAAGCCGAGGGAACGAACGAACACCATAAAATTGAAGCAATATTCAAATCGCTGGCCAAGGCCATTAAGATGGCTATCCGCCGCGATGTGTTTAACTTTGAGCTACCGTCAACAAAAGGCAAACTGTAAAAAGAGCTAAGTGCAGAAAAACAATAGGATATGCCAGTAAAATGCATAATTGGTTGAAAATAAAATCATAATTGAAATTGAATCGATAGAATCTATCAATAAAAATAAATAATAAACTCAGAGGAGCTCAGCGTAAAACTCTGTGCACTCTGCGGTAAAAACGTTATGAAAACAATAAAACCACTTCGGGAAAAAAAGGACACTGCAATTTTGCTGATTCACTGTCCTGACAGACAAGGGATTCTGGCAACAGTAACCGAATTTCTGAATAATAACAAAGGAAATATTCTGTATCTCGACCAACATGTCGACCGTCAGGAAAAAATATTTTACATGCGTGTGGAATGGGAATTGGAGAACTTTGCCATCCCTGCCGATAAAATTGGCGAATACTTCGACACACTTATTGGAACACCGCTCGACATGTACTGGAAAATTTATTTCTCGAATACCGTTCCGCGAATGGCTTTGTTTGTTTCGAAAATGCCACATGCTTTGTTCGACATACTGGCACGATACACTGCCGGAGAGTGGGATGTGGAAATTCCGCTAATTATAAGTAACCACGAAACCCTAAAACCTGTTGCCGAGCGCTTTGGTATTGATTTTCATTACTTCCCAATTACAAAAGAAAACAAAGAAGAACAGGAAGCCGCAGAACTAAAATTGTTGAAAAAGAAGAATATTGATTTTGTGGTATTGGCGCGCTATATGCAAATTTTATCCTCCGACTTTGTAAAAGAGTACCCGAATAAAGTAATTAATATCCACCATTCATTTTTACCGGCTTTTGCTGGGGCAAAACCTTATCATGCAGCTCATAAACGGGGAGTAAAAATTATTGGAGCAACGAGCCATTATGTAACTACCGACCTGGATGCAGGTCCAATTATTGAGCAGGATGTAACGCGTTGCAGTCATGTTGACACCATTCAGAGTCTGATTCGAAAAGGACGGGATTTGGAAAAAATTGTACTTTCGCATGCGGTGTACAAACATCTTCAACGAAAAGTATTGGTTTATCACAACCGCACAGTGGTGTTTAATTAAACAGATGAGATATTAACGATAAGGAACGTCGCCTGTCGCTTCTTTGGTGCACCAGTTTTCCGAAAACGGAACAAACCGAACAAGGTGACCATAGAGAGTTTAAAATAAAAACATAACAATTAGAAATTATAAAATATGAAAATACTACTATCAATTATCTTTTTATCAGCTTTTACATTGACAACCTTTGCCCAAATCACTGAAATTCCAACAAAAGATATTCCCGAAGAATATGGTTACTTGGTGAAAATTGGTCAGCAAATGCCCGATATTTCGATGAAATTAAGCGATGGAACAAAAGTAACAACCGCCGATTTAAAAGGGAAAGTTACCATGTTGCAATTTACTGCCAGCTGGTGTTCGGTATGCCGAAAAGAAATGCCACATATCGAAAAAGAAATCTGGCAAAAACACAAAAACAACAATAACTTTGTACTGATAGGTATCGATATGAATGAACCGTTGGATAAGGTGACAAAGTTTCAGCAAGACATGAAAATAACCTACCCTTTGGCTTTAGATCCAGGAGCTGAAATATTTTACACTTTTGCTGCAAAAGGTGCCGGTGTTACCAGAAATGTTATTATCGACAAAACAGGTAAAATTGTTTATTTAACACGTCTTTACAAAGAAGATGAGTTTAAAGAGATGGTAGAAGTAATTGACTTTCTTTTGAATACAGAAAATTAAATACCGAACAAGTTCACGCTCAGGCTTAAACTCTGTTTAATATCCATCAAAAATCGAGCATCAAGCATCAAAAACATGAACATCGTAATAATAAAATACAACGCCGGTAATATAGAATCGGTAAATAATGCACTTAACCGTTTGGGCGTAAATGCTGAAATTACAGCCGATCCGGATAAAATAAGAAATGCCGACAAGGTAATTTTCCCGGGTGTTGGCGAGGCTAGCACAACCATGGCCTACCTGCGCGAAACTGAACTCGACAAAGTAATTGTTTCGCTGAAACAACCCGTTTTGGGAATTTGCCTCGGGCTACAACTCATGTGTTCTCACTCTGAAGAAAACGACACCGAATGTCTGGGAATTTTTGAAGAGAAAGTAAAGCGTTTTATTCCCAAACCAGGAGAAGAATTTATCACCAAAGTTCCGCATATGGGATGGAATGCAATCAGAAATTTGAAAAGCGATATTTTTTCATACGAAATTGAAAATGAATACGTATATTTTGTGCACTCGTACTATGCCGAAAAAAGCGAACACACCATTGCAACTTGCGATTATATTTTACCATTTAGTGCAGCATTGCACCGCGATAATTTCTACGCCACACAGTTTCACCCGGAAAAAAGTGGAAGCATAGGGGCAAAAATTTTGGAAAACTTTTTAAAACTTTAAACGTAAATCGGAGCATGGATAGACTAACAATAATTAAGGTAGGCGGGAAAGTTGTAGAAGACCCCGATTCGTTAAACGCATTACTCGATCAATTCAATAAAATATCGGGACACAAAGTACTCGTTCATGGAGGCGGAAGAACAGCAACCGAAATTGCAGGGAAGCTTGGTATTGAAACTAAAATGATTGAAGGCCGCAGAATTACCGATGCCAAAATGCTCGAAGTTGTTACCATGGTATACGGAGGTCTGGTAAACAAACGCATTGTTGCCGGACTGCAGGCTCGAGGAATGAATGCCATTGGCTTAACCGGTGCCGACCTCGACCTTATTAGAGCTAAAAAGCGCCCTGTTCAGGAAATAGACTATGGTTATGTTGGAGATGTGGAAGATGTAAATTCACGCGAATTGCGTTTGTTAATCGACGAAAACGTAGTGCCTGTAATTGCTCCGCTTACCCACGACGGCAAAGGCCTGCTTTTAAATACCAATGCCGATACCATTGCATCTGAATTAGCCTCTGAGCTGTCGAATTTCTTTAATATTTACCTGTTTTATTGCTTCGAAAAAAGAGGCGTACTTTTAAATCCTGAGGATGAATCGAGTATTATTTATGAACTCGATTTACAACTGTTTAACCAATACAAAGCCGAAGGTATCATAAAAGAAGGCATGATTCCAAAACTTGAGAATGGATTCCGCGCCAAAATGAAAGGCGTTCAGGAAATTTTAATTACCAATCCCGAGAATATAGCCACAGGACGAGGAACCAGGTTATTATAAAAATTAATGTAAACACAGCCGAGCAGGCCTTTTGACAAAACTCGAAAGGCCTGTTTGATTTTTATTCCTGACCAAACAGTTTGGCATAATCTCCTTCCACTCGTTCGCCTTTTGCCTCATCACAAATCAATATTATCATAAACAAAGCTACTTTCTTTATTTTATTGCATAATGAAACGAGCATGAGAAATATTCACACATAGGCGATTTATTAAAATCATGCGAGTTCCATCTTATTCCTTAGAAAACAAACAATTTTAATAAGATGAAAGGTTTTTACACATTTCTATTACATTTGGCCAAAAATATCTTACAATGAATCGAATAACTTTATTTTTTATTTTAATCTTCTTCCCTACATTATTGATTAGCGCGCAAGAAGATGAAGAAACCCTGCTGCGCAAAGAAGGATGCACCAGTATTATGTTTGGGAAAGATGCTACCGACGATGGATCGGTAATTACAGCTCACACCTGTGATGCGTATTACCGCACCTGGTTAGAATTTGTTCCGGCTCAAAAATTTGAAAACGACACCACTCACCAGGTTTACTGGGGAACCATGCACACGCATACAGCATGGAGCAAAGACGGCTTAGAGCTAAAAGGCCAGATTCCAGAAGCAAAAGAAACTTATGCCTATTTAAATACCGCCTATCCTTGTTTAAACGAAAAACAACTGGCAATTGGCGAAACAACCATAAGTGGACGAAGCGAATTGATTAACAAAAATGGGTTATTTCTGATTGAAGAATTGGAAAGAGTGGCTTTGCAGCGTTGTACTAATGCACGGCAAGCCATTACTCTAATTGGCGAATTAATAAAAGAATATGGCTTTGGCGACAACGGCGAATGTATCACCATTGCCGACACCAAAGAGGTTTGGCAAATGGAAATTTTCGGTCAGGGCTCTGATAAAATTGGAGGAGTTTGGGCAGCCCAGCGCATCCCGGATGACCACGTAGGAATTTCGGCAAACATACCAAGAATTGGTGTATTAAACCTCAACGACAAAGACCATTTTATGGCTTCGGAGAATGTATTTCAGGTGGCCAAAGACATGGGGTTTTGGGACGGAAAAGAACCTTTTAAATTCTGGAAAGCCTATAGCGGAAGAAAACCTTTTAACATTCGCGAATACTTTGTATTGAGCTCTTTGGCTCCGGCACTGAACCTGAAATTTGACAGCGATGAACTTCCGTTTTCGGTAAAAGTTGAAAAGAAAGTTAATATCCGCGAAGTGGTTGCTTTATACCAAACAACCTACGACGGCACCGAGTTTGAAATGATTCGTAACCTGAAAGTTAAGAATAAAAAAAAGGATGAGAATGGCCAAGACATTGAAGAAGAGGTTGTCAGCCCAGCTGCCCACCCTTGGTTATCGGCCGACCGCCGCGATTTATTGAACTCGTTAAAAGATAGCTCGGTTTACCGCTACCGCCCCATCTCTGTACAGTATTGCTCGTATGCATGGATTGCACAACTACGCGCTGATATGCCGAATGAGATTGGTGGAAAAATATGGTTCGGACTTGATGTTCCGCGCCTTAGCCCGCGTTTTCCCATTTATTGCGGAAACCTGAATTTACCCGAAAGCTTTAGCATCTGCGGACATAAACACTTTAGTCGTCAGGCAGCTATGTGGGCATTTACCCGCACCAACCGTTTAGCCATGGTAAACTGGGGAATTGGCAAAGAAGTGGTTGAGCCTGAGGTGAAAAAATTAGAAGACAAAGTTTTTGGTGAAGTAAATTTTGTTGAAGCTCGTGCCATGGAATTGTATGAACAAGACAAAACAAATGCTGCAAATGGTGAGAACACTCAACTTTGCAGGGAATTCCTAACTGAATATTCCAACAACTCAGCAAGAACGGTTATAAACCGCTGGTGGGAGCTGGGCGACGAACTCTGGGTTAAAATGAAGTGGAAGTTCTAAGCAACCCGAATAGAACTGACAGAACAAGATTGACAAAAACAAATCAATTTTGTTCTGTCAATTTTTGAATCCCTCAATCCATTTCCATTTGAAAAAAATCAGAAAGAATATGTCGATGATCGAACCCCAGTTCCGGGAGTTGGTTAATTGGAAACCATTTGGCACAGCTGGCATCATCACCCCCGGTAACCTTTCCCATTTTTTCTACTTCAACTGAAAAAGCAACAGAAATTGTGCGATGACGAGGATCGCGGTTAATTGCATCGTAAACCTTAAATTGTTGCATGTTATTAACCTTCAGGCCTGTTTCTTCTTGCAATTCTCTAATACAGGCTGTTTCCAGCCTTTCGTCCATATCTACAAACCCTCCGGGTAAAGCCCACTTATTTTTAAAGGGCTCGTTCCCCCGTTCGATTAATAATACATAAGTGGTTTCGTTTTCTTTCACAAAAACTATAGCATCAACAGTTAAGGCAGCACGAGGATATTTATACGAAAACATTTATTGAACATTAAAGATGAGTGACAATGGCTAAATTTTGCAGACAACAACTAATCTTTTGTCCCAGTCTTCCAATGTTTTACAATCAGATAAACTGCAGCCACAAAAATCACGATATAAATAACAAATTTAATCCGTTCCATACTATTCAATTATTTTTTTCATTACACGCATTTTGTGGGTATAACGTTGCATATCTACATTAAAGATACCAAAATGATCGACATTATCGATACGCACCTGCCCCGATGCATGAATAATTTTATTGCGTTTCCACATTATACCAACGTG
This sequence comes from Draconibacterium sp., assembly GCA_041583785.1. GTDB lineage: Bacteria > Bacteroidota > Bacteroidia > Bacteroidales > Prolixibacteraceae > Draconibacterium. The sequence goes on from JBFHFE010000020.1 coordinate 12,899, forward strand.
TACAATATTACCTTCTTCATCGTCGAAAAAAGCCAGATCTCCAGGTTCTGCCTCATCAATAAAACTCATGGCAGTTCCTATGCTTACCTGTTCGTGCGCATGCCGAGGAAGTTTTATCCCAATTATTTTATAAATTATTTGCGTTAACCCGCTACAATCAACTCCAAACGGAGTTCTTCCGCCCCACAGATAAGGAGCATTAAAATATTTAAGAGCCTGTTTAATGGCAATTTCACGTTTATTTTTTAATTCGCCATAAAAAACCTCTCCCGTTGCCAGGTATGTTTCGCGAACGACAGAAAACTGCTTTAGATAAGGCCTCCAAATGGGCAAAGTACTTCCTGCAACCAACATCAGATTTTGCTCGTCGTTAACCGGAACAATAGTAATTACGTCGGCGGTTACAGCTGTCGAACTATTTTCAAGTTTATTCAGTCTCCTGGTATTTACCGGAGTTATCATTTTTGTATCTACCCAACCCTCGCAATTATCGTAAGCCAGTTTTACATTGGTCCAGCCAACCATTTGCTCGCGCAATTCGAAATGTTCTCCAAATAAAATCTGGGTCACCATTTCACTTTTTTCCGAGGGTTCGAGTCTTACTGGAATAATACTTAAGTTGGATATGCCGTAGTTCATCAATAATTTCTTAATTTTATTTTGTAAAACAGAAATGAACGTTGTTTTACACGTATAAACACAAATCTATGAAAAAATGGGATTTGCCTGTTTTCTGAAAGCATTTATTTTTTTGAATTACCTTTGCTAGCTTCAAATTTAATTATGGCTAACTATTATCGTTATTAAATTACATTTTTTGAAATTCAGATTATGAACAAATTTTATAAGAAATTTAAACGCTATACCAAAATATTTATTCAGGCTGCCGTATTTATTGCAACAGCAGTAGCCCTTTATTTTATTTTACCTGGCGAACCTAAGTTTAAGTACGAATACCAAAAGGGTTTTCCATGGAGGCACAAAAACCTTGTTGCTCCATTTGATTTTGCCATCCTTAAAACGGTGGATGAAATTGAACAACAAAAAGCCAACCTGGCCAATTCGGTAATCCCTTACTTTATAAACGACACATCGAATTTTATTGCCGGAATTGAACAATTAAAAAACGACTTAAACCTGGCATCCGATTCGCCTAATGCCGAAAAGCTAATGGCTTTCGAAGAAATTAAAACTCACTTACAAAAATTATACAATACCGGGATATTACAATTTTCGGCTGATTCGTATTCCGAATTAAAAGGAAAAACCGAAATTAATAAACGTACAGGCACCTCGGTTACAAAAATTGAAATTAGCAAACTTTACTCCGAAAAAACAGCGTACAATTCATTAAATACCATTTGGGAGAAACTATTTAAACCCGACGAGAATAGTAATTGGCTTAACAAGCTAACGCTTAATAAATACATTACAGCCAACCTTAGTTTCGACGAAGAAACCACGCAAAAAGAAATTGATGAACTTTCCCAAAATCTTTCGCTAAACCGTGGCATGGTTAAGCAAGGCGAGCGAATTATTCTGGAAGGTGAAATTGTTGACGGCAATAAATACCAGGTTTTAGAGTCGTTAAAAGTCAGTTACGAAAAAGAGCGGGGAAAAGATTTTAACCGTTATATGGTTGCCACAGGTAAAATTCTTTTAATCATGATTCTGCTGGGACTGATTTTTGCCTTTCTGTATATTTATCGTCGCGACATTATCAACCAACTTAATAAACTTAGTTTTTTACTGCTTATCATGGCAGGTATGATTTTGTTGTCGAATTTTATTAATTCGTTCCCGAATCTTCATATCTACATGGTTCCCCTGGTTATTTTCCCCATTGTAATACGCACCTTTTTCGACTCGCGCACAGCTATTTTTATGTTGATTATTACCACCATTTTAATCGGATTTTATGCACCAAACAATTATGAGTTTATCCTGCTGCAGGTTTCGGCAGGGATTGTGGCTGTTTTCAGTTTGAATAAAATGCACCGAAGAGTTCATCTGGTATTGGCAACGCTCTGGGTTTTTTCCACCTATACCTTGGTTTATACAGCCTTAAACCTTATTCACGAAGGAGCCATCGTTCCCGAAGACTTTGCCATGACAAAATGGTTCGCCATTAGCAGTGTACTAATTTTGCTGGTGTATCCGCTAATTTACATTTTCGAAAAATTATTTGGATTTGTTTCCGATGTTACCCTCATCGAAATTTCGGATAGTAACCAACCCTTGTTACGCAAGTTGGCCGAAGAAGCTCCCGGAACGTTTCAGCACTCGATGCAAATTGCCAATCTGGCCGAAGAAGTAATCCTTAAAATTGGAGGAAACCCATTTCTGGTTCGTGCAGGAGCATTATATCATGATATTGGCAAAATTGCCCGCCCTAACTTTTTTATCGAGAACCAGGCAGCCGGTTTAAATCCGCACGACCGGCTCAATCACCTGAAAAGTGCCGAAGTAATTATCGATCATGTAAAAAACGGCGTAAAACTGGCTCAAAAACATAAACTCCCCGACCCTATTGTTGAGTTTATTGCCACTCACCATGGCACAACCAAAGCAAAATATTTCTACATAAAACATCAGCAAGAAAATCCGAATAAGGAAGTTGACGAACAGAAGTTTATTTATCCCGGACCTCTGCCAAAATCGAAAGAGGCAGCTGTGGTAATGTTGGTTGATGGCATTGAGGCGGCATCCCGAAGTCTGAAAGATAAAACCTACACGAACCTTAAGGCTCAAATAGACAACATGATTGACCAGAAAATTGACGATAAACAATTGGATAGCTCCGATCTTACTTTCAGAGATATCAGCACAATTAAAGAAACCCTTCTGCAAAAACTAATTAACATATATCACGTCCGAATTGAATATCCGAAAGAATCGTAAATTTTAGGGATAATTTTTGTAGAATTGCATTTTTAGGAATTGATGACCAAACACATTTACAAACAAATATTTTATTAAAAATTAGAACGAAAAATTTTTGTAGTTGAAAGTGCAGGCAAAATACTCCCCGGCGAACACTAAATACTCGACAAGATCGTTTTCGTATTAAAATTAAAACTATGAAAGAATTAATGAGAATATTTTTCATACTCATGTTAACCGTAGGAATTTTCACAGGATGTTCTGACGATGATGATGAAATTACTACTGAAGAAGAAGCTGATGAAACCACACTAGCCGTGAATCTTTTTATGAAAGACGCCATGGAAACCTATTACCTGTGGACCAGCGAATTGCCCGATATTAATTATAAAACCCAATACGACTCGGAAGAATATTTTTATAGCTTGTTGTACGAAGATGACAAATGGTCGTGGTGTACCGATGATGTTGACGCACTGGAAGCCAGTTTCGAAGGAACCGAAACAACCTATGGGTGGTCGCTGACCTTTGGACTATTCTCGAACACCGGTACTGTATTTGCCATTGTAGAATATGTATACCCAAATACCCCGGCATCTGAAGCAGGAATTGAAAGAGGCGACATAATTGTAGAAATGGACAATGCCGATATTACCACCGATAATTATACCGATTTGCTATACAGCGAAAGTATGAGCATTACTTTTGGAGTTCTTAGCGATGGCAGTATTTCCACCGGCACATCGGTTGACCTGGTTGCCGAAGAGCTAACCTTAAACCCTGTTTTAAAAACCTCAGTGGCCGAAGTTGACGGACACACTATCGGCTATATCTTTTATGCACAATACATTGAAAACTTTAACGAAGCACTCGACACAGCTTTCCAGAGCATGGTAGATAAAGGGGTTACCGATTTGGTGCTCGACTTGCGCTACAACCCGGGCGGAGGTATTTCGGCAGCACAACACCTGTGCAGCTCGGTGGCTCCCCTCGATGCAGTTAACAACACCAGCACTTTGGTTACCTACGAGTGGAACGACGAATTGCAGGATTATTTTGAGTCAGGACAGATAATGGACAATCTACGAGTAGAATTCGACAACCAGGTTGCCGTAAAAATGGGCTTAAACACACTTTATGTTCTTACTGGCTCCGGAACGGCGTCGGCCTCGGAGCTCACCATAACCGGTTTAAAACCCTACATGTCGGAAGTAATTTGTATTGGCGATACAACCTACGGAAAATATGCCGCATCGATAACCTTACAACCTGAAGACATTTACTCTAACGAAACATATTACAACGATTTTAACAACTGGGCTATTCAACCCATTGTGCTCCGCTATGCCAACGCCAACGGTGTTACCGATTTTAAAGATGGCTTTGCTCCTGATATCCTTGTTTACGACGACCTGTTTGATGCTAAACCATTGGGCGACGTTGAAGATCCTTTGTTTGCAGCTGCTATTGAAGACATTACCGGAACATCGGTTGTTGCTCAAAAAAGTGCCAGCGTGCCAACAATCCCACACTCTATTTTCGACCGGGGGTTCTCGAAATTTGATAAAAATAAACGCGAGATGCTGATCGATAATATCGAATTGGAATAGGAATATATTCAAAATACAATAGAAAAGGACAAGCCGGAATGGTTTGTCCTTTTTTTTGTATGTGAAAGATTATTTTCTGCCGACACTCTGCCCCATCCCCAGTTTAGAATTGCTTTCAAAATGTATTTTATCGATCTTTGACACAGCGAAAAACAAGCACATACACTGCTATAACCGGTTGTGAATTGCTTTCAAAATGTATTTTATCGATCTTTGACACAGCGCTAAATACCATGTCGAAATTCGACAGACTGTTGTGAATTGCTTTCAAAATGTATTTTATCGATCTTTGACACAGCATCCGCCATAATAATTTCCTATACCAAACAGTTGTGAATTGCTTTCAAAATGTATTTTATCGATCTTTGACACAGCCTGCAAATTCCAGTGTGCAATCAAGCAGCCGTTGTGAATTGCTTTCAAAATGTATTTTATCGATCTTTGACACAGCTTGCGCGAGTGCAAAACCCGATAATTGGCTGTTGTGAATTGCTTTCAAAATGTATTTTATCGATCTTTGACACAGCTCGTTACAGTTACCAGTTAGTTCACTACCAGTTGTGAATTGCTTTCAAAATGTATTTTATCGATCTTTGACACAGCGTGAAGCTCTTAAATAAATCTGCTTATAAGGTTGTGAATTGCTTTCAAAATGTATTTTATCGATCTTTGACACAGCACGTAAACGTTATTCAAACGGCGCTCCATGGTTGTGAATTGCTTTCAAAATGTATTTTATCGATCTTTGACACAGCTGAGATTGGAGTCTATTGCTTCAATCTCCGGTTGTGAATTGCTTTCAAAATGTATTTTATCGATCTTTGACACAGCTATACACCCATGTATCGTCGCGCCATTTTAGTTGTGAATTGCTTTCAAAATGTATTTTATCGATCTTTGACACAGCCAATGGTATGTTGAGCCTTTTGTTGGTGGTGTTGTGAATTGCTTTCAAAATGTATTTTATCGATCTTTGACACAGCAAGTAATTCTTTACAACTGAACGTCCATGCGTTGTGAATTGCTTTCAAAATGTATTTTATCGATCTTTGACACAGCAACCCAACCCGGCGGTTGACAATAATCTTTGTTGTGAATTGCTTTCAAAATGTATTTTATCGATCTTTGACACAGCTAATATAAAATAGTTACACAACTAAAAACAGTTGTGAATTGCTTTCAAAATGTATTTTATCGATCTTTGACACAGCGCAAATTGCCAATATAAGACCCATCGTTTGGTTGTGAATTGCTTTCAAAATGTATTTTATCGATCTTTGACACAGCCATGGAGCTCCGGCGTCTTCGCATTGCTGCGTTGTGAATTGCTTTCAAAATGTATTTTATCGATCTTTGACACAGCATTATTAATTCGCAGCGTATATACAACAGCGTTGTGAATTGCTTTCAAAATGTATTTTATCGATCTTTGACACAGCAATGATGAATAAGGGAATCCTGATGTTGTTGTTGTGAATTGCTTTCAAAATGTATTTTATCGATCTTTGACACAGCAAATCTGAGTCCCGAAGAACGTATGTATTTGTTGTGAATTGCTTTCAAAATGTATTTTATCGATCTTTGACACAGCCATAGGTTTAGCTACGTTAACCAGTTTTTGTTGTGAATTGCTTTCAAAATGTATTTTATCGATCTTTGACACAGCTAAGTATCTTCTTTATAATACTCTTCTCTTGTTGTGAATTGCTTTCAAAATGTATTTTATCGATCTTTGACACAGCGTCTTCGGTAGGTGTTGTTCCTACGTATTCGTTGTGAATTGCTTTCAAAATGTATTTTATCGATCTTTGACACAGCTATCGCCAGAAAGTTGACGATATCATTCTTGTTGTGAATTGCTTTCAAAATGTATTTTATCGATCTTTGACACAGCGAGCCGATAAAATAGAAACCATCACAAAGGGTTGTGAATTGCTTTCAAAATGTATTTTATCGATCTTTGACACAGCCGTACCCTCCTTAATGACCCGGAGCTTCTGTTGTGAATTGCTTTCAAAATGTATTTTATCGATCTTTGACACAGCATGAAGTAAAGGAATTATTGAAAGACAAAAGTTGTGAATTGCTTTCAAAATGTATTTTATCGATCTTTGACACAGCAATTGGCAACGGGTAAGTTGTAGCGATTTGGTTGTGAATTGCTTTCAAAATGTATTTTATCGATCTTTGACACAGCGTTACATATGATGAAACTATTTCATAACCCGTTGTGAATTGCTTTCAAAATGTATTTTATCGATCTTTGACACAGCACTAACAGATTTATACACGTTTCATAGTCAGTTGTGAATTGCTTTCAAAATGTATTTTATCGATCTTTGACACAGCATAAAGGACACGTATCCCCCATTGCTTTTGTTGTGAATTGCTTTCAAAATGTATTTTATCGATCTTTGACACAGCGAGCAGCTGTCCGCCTGGTTTTCGTTTTGTGTTGTGAATTGCTTTCAAAATGTATTTTATCGATCTTTGACACAGCAGATATGCAAGGGGTAGCCGGAGGTATGGCGTTGTGAATTGCTTTCAAAATGTATTTTATCGATCTTTGACACAGCGTTTCTCAAAAACATTAACTGTTGACTCGTGTTGTGAATTGCTTTCAAAATGTATTTTATCGATCTTTGACACAGCAGGGAATATTTAGTCCCCTGGCTTTTTACTGTTGTGAATTGCTTTCAAAATGTATTTTATCGATCTTTGACACAGCTGGGGCAGGGAAGTTCAATATGCTACAGTGGTTGTGAATTGCTTTCAAAATGTATTTTATCGATCTTTGACACAGCATCTCCTTTTTTACTGTCATTAAATGCACTGTTGTGAATTGCTTTCAAAATGTATTTTATCGATCTTTGACACAGCATCTCCTTTGTAATTACAGCACCAGCTTTAGTTGTGAATTGCTTTCAAAATGTATTTTATCGATCTTTGACACAGCTTTATTTTTGTTTCAAATACCTTCCTAGTGTTGTGAATTGCTTTCAAAATGTATTTTATCGATCTTTGACACAGCAAGTATCGGATATAGAGCACCAGGGGAGCCGTTGTGAATTGCTTTCAAAATGTATTTTATCGATCTTTGACACAGCAAGACAGGCATTTGGCGAAAGCTACGGTAGGTTGTGAATTGCTTTCAAAATGTATTTTATCGATCTTTGACACAGCTGTGGAAGCCTGACAAATGCAACACAAACTGTTGTGAATTGCTTTCAAAATGTATTTTATCGATCTTTGACACAGCGGCACACAGTTGATACGAGTTACTAAACATGTTGTGAATTGCTTTCAAAATGTATTTTATCGATCTTTGACACAGCTAATATAATTATTCCCACTATTATTTATGTGTTGTGAATTGCTTTCAAAATGTATTTTATCGATCTTTGACACAGCCTAATCTCAATGTGTCCATTAGCATAATTAGTTGTGAATTGCTTTCAAAATGTATTTTATCGATCTTTGACACAGCGGTGCCATGGAGCGATGCAAACAACGCTGCGTTGTGAATTGCTTTCAAAATGTATTTTATCGATCTTTGACACAGCTATGGCTGTTTACAAACATTTTATTTGGCTGTTGTGAATTGCTTTCAAAATGTATTTTATCGATCTTTGACACAGCAGAAGATTCAGCATCGCTCATAATACGGAAGTTGTGAATTGCTTTCAAAATGTATTTTATCGATCTTTGACACAGCTACATCAACCTGAACCCCTGCAATACCACCGTTGTGAATTGCTTTCAAAATGTATTTTATCGATCTTTGACACAGCTCTCATACTCCGACAGTAGTCTCCGCCATGGTTGTGAATTGCTTTCAAAATGTATTTTATCGATCTTTGACACAGCTCCGAGTTTTCTTCAAGTTTCTGGCGTTTAGTTGTGAATTGCTTTCAAAATGTATTTTATCGATCTTTGACACAGCATTGTAGTTGAAGGTGTCCTCCCTGTCGTTGTTGTGAATTGCTTTCAAAATGTATTTTATCGATCTTTGACACAGCACTTTGAGGCGGCAATTCTCCAAGTTTGTTGTTGTGAATTGCTTTCAAAATGTATTTTATCGATCTTTGACACAGCTAATATAATTATTCCCACTATTATTTATGTGTTGTGAATTGCTTTCAAAATGTATTTTATCGATCTTTGACACAGCTTTTAATTCGTGCGTTGCATCCCATTTGTAGTTGTGAATTGCTTTCAAAATGTATTTTATCGATCTTTGACACAGCTTCAACAATTCATCGAGTTCTTCGCTCCACGTTGTGAATTGCTTTCAAAATGTATTTTATCGATCTTTGACACAGCATGGGAAAAAGATTTTGAAAGAGCCAATGAGTTGTGAATTGCTTTCAAAATGTATTTTATCGATCTTTGACACAGCACTTCTATTAGACAAGACGTTGACGGTGATGTTGTGAATTGCTTTCAAAATGTATTTTATCGATCTTTGACACAGCTTTATTCCTTACTCGATCGCTCGAACCCATGTTGTGAATTGCTTTCAAAATGTATTTTATCGATCTTTGACACAGCCGTTGGGGAAAAAGAGTCTGTTTTCGCCGAGTTGTGAATTGCTTTCAAAATGTATTTTATCGATCTTTGACACAGCCGACCATAAATTCAGAGTTGAACCTATTAAGTTGTGAATTGCTTTCAAAATGTATTTTATCGATCTTTGACACAGCCAAGCGCAGTTGCTTGCAAGCTTGCTATTGGTTGTGAATTGCTTTCAAAATGTATTTTATCGATCTTTGACACAGCAAGTGAACTTTACGACGCCCTGGACCAATAGTTGTGAATTGCTTTCAAAATGTATTTTATCGATCTTTGACACAGCAATGTAAAACCAGCCGCCAACTGGTATCCGGTTGTGAATTGCTTTCAAAATGTATTTTATCGATCTTTGACACAGCAAAAATTTAAAACTAACCACAGACTATTCAGTTGTGAATTGCTTTCAAAATGTATTTTATCGATCTTTGACACAGCTGTTGTACTCTCCGGCATATTAACTGTTACGTTGTGAATTGCTTTCAAAATGTATTTTATCGATCTTTGACACAGCGTTTCTCAAAAACATTAACTGTTGACTCGTGTTGTGAATTGCTTTCAAAATGTATTTTATCGATCTTTGACACAGCCAAATATCTTCACCATCCATATACAGTTCAGTTGTGAATTGCTTTCAAAATGTATTGTAGCGATCTTTGACACAGCTGGCTGGCAAAAAGTAACACAACCACAGTTGTTGTGAATTGCTTTCAAAATGTATTTTATCGATCTTTGACACAGCCCTTAGTATTCGTGGGTGCATAAGATTGTGTTGTGAATTGCTTTCAAAATGTATTTTATCGATCTTTGACACAGCTGCGAGCTGTTCGCCCATGTGCCGTCCTTCGTTGTGAATTGCTTTCAAAATGTATTTTATCGATCTTTGACACAGCAGCAAATTTTATGATGTATTTGGCGATTACGTTGTGAATTGCTTTCAAAATGTATTTTATCGATCTTTGACACAGCTTCGTAGTTACTGAAGCCTCCGGGATTAGTGTTGTGAATTGCTTTCAAAATGTATTTTATCGATCTTTGACACAGCCTGTACATACTTCAACACTTCTCATTGTTTGTTGTGAATTGCTTTCAAAATGTATTTTATCGATCTTTGACACAGCTTGAATGTAAGTTGTGGAATTATACGGGTTGTTGTGAATTGCTTTCAAAATGTATTTTATCGATCTTTGACACAGCTGGAGTTTTCGTAGGAATCTGTCATTCCATGTTGTGAATTGCTTTCAAAATGTATTTTATCGATCTTTGACACAGCAAAACAATAATTAACGTCGTGCTACTGGCAGTTGTGAATTGCTTTCAAAATGTATTTTATCGATCTTTGACACAGCCCAACATATTCTTCAACGTCAAGCATCTTTGTTGTGAATTGCTTTCAAAATGTATTTTATCGATCTTTGACACAGCATTGTAGTTGAAGGTGTCCTCCCTGTCGTTGTTGTGAATTGCTTTCAAAATGTATTTTATCGATCTTTGACACAGCATGAAGATTTCTTTGTAGTATTTTTTTGAAGTTGTGACTTGCTTTCAAAATGTATTTTATCGATCTTTGACACAGCCATATTCCGAATCTAACCCATAACTACCGTGTTGTGAATTGCTTTCAAAATGTATTTTATCGATCTTTGACACAGCTATTCGTTTTGCGCGATAATAACCCAAATAGTTGTGAATTGCTTTCAAAATGTATTTTATCGATCTTTGACACAGCTACTTTTCCATCTGTTTGTGTATTTCATCTGTTGTGAATTGCTTTCAAAATGTATTTTATCGATCTTTGACACAGCCTATCCGTGTGTGCTTAAAACATCGAACCTGTTGTGAATTGCTTTCAAAATGTATTTTATCGATCTTTGACACAGCAAAACAGCGAATGGCGAATGGAGGAATGTGGTTGTGAATTGCTTTCAAAATGTATTTTATCGATCTTTGACACAGCGTCATTTCCTGCAGTCCATTGTCGTTATCGGTTGTGAATTGCTTTCAAAATGTATTTTATCGATCTTTGACACAGCAACACCCAACTTTCATCTTTTGTGTCGCTTGTTGTGTATTGCTTTCAAAATGTATTTTATCGATCTTTGACACAGCTTTTGCGCTTGCGTTCCCCCAAATGTTCCCGTTGTGAATTGCTTTCAAAATGTATTTTATCGATCTTTGACACAGCCTCAACAGAGAATCTACTGTTGAAGAGTATGTTGTGAATTGCTTTCAAAATGTATTTTATCGATCTTTGACACAGCGGTATTACCACTATTAATTCAGAGGGTAGTGTTGTGAATTGCTTTCAAAATGTATTTTATCGATCTTTGACACAGCCTTCAAAATTATTTTGCCACCCCTCAAAAAGTTGTGAATTGCTTTCAAAATGTATTTTATCGATCTTTGACACAGCCTTTACCTGCAACCTTACCATCAACACGTAGTTGTGAATTGCTTTCAAAATGTATTTTATCGATCTTTGACACAGCAACGTTACAAAAAGTTTAGTCTCCGTTGCGGTTGTGAATTGCTTTCAAAATGTATTTTATCGATCTTTGACACAGCCTGAGTTGGTTGTTTGCCGTCGCGCACCTTGTTGTGAATTGCTTTCAAAATGTATTTTATCGATCTTTGACACAGCAGAATACCATAAAAACGCATTAGAACGCCTGTTGTGAATTGCTTTCAAAATGTATTTTATCGATCTTTGACACAGCACACCCGAATTAAACTTTTGGCACACTGTATTATAGATTGATTTTTAGGATTAAAAAAATTATGCTGTGTAAACGCCTGGTTATTTAATAGCCGGGCGTTTTTTATTTTATCGTCGGCGTCGCTTCGAGCGACACCGACGGTTGTGGCTACGGTTGTGTTTAAAATAACTCTAATTGCTGTGGAGTTTCGGGGCGAGCAGTTTCGGCCTCCCCTCTGAAAAACTCCATCATTCCAAATTGTTTATCGGTTAAAGTAAAGACAATAATTTCGCCTTTGGGCGGCAAAAACGACTTTACACGATTTATGTGAACATCAGCATTCTCGCGACTGTTACAATGCCGTGTATAAATAGAAAACTGCATCATGGTAAATCCATCTTTTTGCAGGTTTTTCCTGAAACGGGTATAATTCCGTTTATCATTTTTTGTTTCGGTTGGTAAATCAAAAAATACAAATACCCACACTATTCTGTATTGATTTAAACGGTTTAAATCGGTCATTATAGTTGAATTAGAGAGAGTTTCACTCTAATCGAAGCCCTCGCTCTTCGTATTATATTTCAGGATAAACAATCTTCCTTGCATTACTTTCAAAACACTGCATTAGCGAGGCAGTTGTTCGTTGCATACCTACCATTAACGGGCTGCTTTGTCCATCGATTTTTATATCCATTGCCGGAATTGCTAACAGTCTTCTTTTTAAATCAGGTGTTAACTTTTCAATATCGTTTTCGCTAAAAACAATATCCAAAACCAATTCATCAACATAGGGTCGATAAGGTTCCATAATATCGTCGGCCAGGCAATACGGATTATATTTATTACGATGATGAATGCCCACAGCACACAACAGTCCACTTGCCACCAACGAACGGGCAACAACTCCACGTAAAATGGCATAGCCATAGTTCAACAGATTATTGGGCGGTTCTCCGTAACGATGTCGTTTAAACGGAGCTGTGCTGTAATCTTGTGGTGGTCCAGCGGTTTCTTGTAGCTTTTCTGCCGACATATGCACATCAAGCAATATTTTCCAGTAATAAGCAGCTGCCCTACCTTCACAATTCTCAACATCGCCGCTTTTTACCTGCGAAGCCAGATAATTTAAACGCGATTCATCAAGCCCTTGTTTTTCAAGTACGGCCGCCTGGTTCTTTATTTTGCAAATTACGGTTTGCTGCCACAAATTCTTTTTTAACGGAACCGATGCTTCTAACTGATACCGTAACTTTTCGGTGTAAGCATGATGAACTGCTGTTGGTAATAATATTGAAAACGGAAGATGTTTAAAATCACAATTCAATACAACCACATTATTTTCCGACAAGGCTGCCAACAATCCCTGGGTAATGGTTATTCGCGAATTATCAAGTACAAGCACACCTATATCCTCAATGGGAACTGTTTTTACGGCCTCCGTTTTAATCGTTTCGGGCAATTCCTTGTTTGTTACAACTTCGGGAAGTTTTATTACAAGTTGTTCATTTTTCAGGCTCAGGTAGGCCGGGTTTCCAAAATATAAAGTTCGTTTTATCATGGTTTAGTTTTTATTTACTACCAAATGTCGGTATGACTTCAAATACGATGACAGTCTTCCATTTTTCACCGTCGGAGTCGCTTAAAGTTACACCGACAGTTATCTTATATTAACAATATATTCCTTAGCCACTTCCTTGTTCACCAGCTTTCCATCCCTCATATCGGCATAATCGCTTGCCGAAGAAAACTCCCAATCTGTTGCTTTTGTTACCAACTTCGCAACTACCGGATTTTGATGAACATAATGGAAACACATTTCAGGATATTCTTTTTCAGGATCGATAATATTAATTTGTGTCCCTGACGCTGTATTGAAAAACGATGGTGTTATTCCATCGATACAGGTTACACATTCGGCTTTGGTTTTTTCCCTGAAAAGCTTGCCGCTCCTCTTGTATTTTTTATTTATCGCATTTGTGTAAGAACGTAGCAAGATACCAATGGAATCGTTGAACGTTCGCATTTTCGGAGGGAAACCACCGACGGTGTCGCTTCGAGCGATGCCGACGGTTTTGCAAGCAACTTCGACACTTTCCTCATTCACCAACACCATAATATGAAAATGATTGGGCATTAAGCACCAAGCCAGAATATCGGCATAAGGCAAAATGTAGGTTTTTACTTTTCGCAAAAAAAACAAGTAATTCTCCCGCTCAAAGAATATTTTCTGGCGATTATTTCCCTGATTGAATACGTGAAAAATGTGATCTTTTTCGAATTGCATGGTTTTATTTTATACGATTATTTCTCCTTTCTACCTGCGATGTAGCGTGAAGCGACATCGCAGGTAGCCATCCCCTGATGTGCTACTTTCCTTGAAGTGTCGGCGTCGCTTAAAGCGACACCGACACTCATTCTGCTACCAAACAACTTTTGTTATATTCCCTAAACGGTCAACTTCTAATTTCCAACATTTATCTTTTATCATTTCATTTCTTACTGATCTTTCCATTTTATTTAAAGCTGAAAATTCTACCTTATTATAAATGGATTGAGCAACATGACATTGAATAAAAAAACATTGATTACCACTACTACTTACCATTTTATAAGTACGCACCGTCTGTTCTTTCTTCAATTTAGAAAAATCAACAGCTTTAGGATTTTCCATTTCATCTTCGTTAGGTTCATAAACCAAATCGTTTGGAGATAAAGAAAAAAGAAACTTCCCTTTTTTATGGTCAACCGGAATCATCGGAGTTATTTTTTGTTCTTCTTTTGGTAGAGTTGCACGCCACTTCTGATGCGCAATTACTTCGTTTAAAGGAATTGTTTCATATTCACGTTTTTGTTTGTCTTCGTTCCAATAAATTGCAAAGAATAAATTAGTCCCTTTTGCAGCTTCAACAAATTTCTTGCTCTTACTTCCAATTTCCCCGATATTAAACTTCTTCCCTTCTTCGTAAATTCGAACTTTATAAATTGGATGATGAAATTTTCCGCCGTTTAGTTCTATAATATTTTTATTTAAGCCATCTAAACCTTCAGGACTGAATGCCAAATCGAATCGTTCTTTTCCCTTTTCGTCAACAAAATTTTTAAGATGATTCTCCAAGATTTTCTTTGTCCCTGAATCTGTAATACTTTCAAGTTGTTTCTTGGTAAATTTATCGGTTAAAGCGGTTCGTGTTGCTGTTGCTCCTTTGGTAAAACAATAAACTTCAACTTTTGTCACTTTATCCTCTTTTGATGGATATGGATTATCTTTAAAATGTTTAGCAATTACTTTTGCATTTTTCCCTTCATTTATAAGTTGCCTAACTATATTCTTTAGTTCTTTATCAACCAGATTTTTCCAGTCTTTTAATCCATTTGAAAATGACACATACTTTTTTAAACGGATATTTACAGCGCCGCTAACAGTGTCTTTGTGCATTGGTCTTCTTATTGCCCAACTATCCCCTTTGGTTTGCTTAACCAATTCCTTTTTCAGGCTACCATTTTTTTCAACCCACTGCCAGGTTTTATTATTGGTTTTATTTATTATGCGCTGGTTTTGCTTAAAACTAATAGCTGTAGATTCGAGTGCGATCTGAGCCTGGATTGGAAATCCATCCCAAGGCAATTTAAAGTGTTTTGTAAAATCCCCTTGCTTATTCTTTATCAATAAAATATTTCGTAGTGCAAAGTTTTTATTTTCAGCATTTAACGCATTCAAATAATGTGTATGATTTCGGGTTACACAAGCAATAACCAAAGCATCGAGTGCATGATGTCGATGGTCGATTCGCTTTTTGCTGAAACCTCTCGAAATTTCATCGGGCACCGTACTTCTAAAGGCATTAATGTCTTTGTCCCAATAACCAAAATTACTTGAAGCAGTTATTTCGTTTAACCGCATAAAGCGTGGAGCAATTATTTCGTTCCAACGGTCGTTTAAGCCCCAATCATCTTTTAATTTTGATGTAATTGAACCAGTAACGGGGAGTAGAAATTTGGATGTAGCTTCTACTTCGTTTTCCTGGCGAACTACATTACTCAGCAATCCTTTAACCAACTTACTAATATATCGGCTATCGTTCATTTGGCGTTGAATAAACCCATCAGGTATATCTTCGCTTAGTAACTTTTTAAGTTTTATCCTGTTCTTCGAGAAATAATGACTACAATGATTTTCGTATTCTTCAAGCGTAAATAATTTTACTGTTTTTCCCTTTGCTAAATCAACTATTCTTCCTTTCTCATTTTTCAGAAATTCGTAAGCCGTTTGGTTTCCTTTAAGGTGATTAACTTCACTTTCGCAGATAATTTTATTACTTAACGAATCGTCGAAATAACGTGATTGCGGGATAATATGCTCAATTTGATAATCCGTAGTAAAAAGCCTTGATAATTGGATTGGCTGCCCGGTGTAAGGCGAAACATAACCTTGCTCTAACCAAAGCTTATATTTTGTTATTTCTGATTTCGATGGATTTGTATTCCGTCTTATTTTATCTACCTCATCCTGACTTAAATTCGGAAATGCTGCATCAGGATTTTGATAAATTCCTTCTTCGTAAATCTTTAAAATTTCCTGATGACTTGGCGAATATGGACGAACATCTCCTTCAACCTGAACGTCGTTCTTCAATTCTATTAGAAGGTCGCGAATACGTTGATTGGTATTTTCATTTTCAATATTACGCCTGGACATTTCTTCCCTCTTATTGGCAGGATTTCTCATCTCGCGTCCTAACTCTACGTGAATTTCATTGAAAAATCCAGGTTCTCCTTCCCCATAATATTTCCAAATATCATTTACTACACGCAGAGTTTCGGTAACAACTTGTTCTACAATAGGATTACGCAAGCTGTGTTGTTTAAACTCGTGTAGATATTTCGCGATGTCGTCAGGTGATTTCCACAAAGTTATCTCACTTGTTTCTGAATGGCGATTATAAACCGCATAACAGGCCTGGTAAGTATTTAATCCTTGGAACGGATTTTTATCCTTAAAATCTGCAAAACTTCTTAGAAGTTGTTTGGGAATATCGTCATCAGCAACCTTCTCATCAATGCGCTTTTTGTCAAAATCAACTGTTGCTAAACGTTCAATTATATCTTCAACTCGTGTTTTAACTTCTGCCGGAATATCTTCTTCATGCCAATATTTTCCTCGCCTCATTAATGGCAGTAACTTTTTGACTGCTTTTTCTGAATATGCACCGTATTCACTTTTAAATGGTGGAAATTTCTTAAAACTTTCAACAAAAGTTTCTTCATCAATTTCGTGCTTACAGGCAAAAGTTCCCAACGCTTTTTCGTATTCGTTTTTATCAGAAATGGAATAAATAATATACCACAATGCTTTTTCATTTTCTTTTGTCAAAAAAGATTCGGGCGCAACTCCATCCACTTTTTTTAATCGCGAGATAAATTGAGTTTTGGTATCGCAACACGGATATTTTTTATCTTCCACATAATTCCATCGGAAATTTTCTTTTTCGCTTCGGCTTATAACTTTCACCTTAACAAAATAATCAAGTATTTGCTTTTGCTCAATTTCCTTTCGCAAGCTTAAAAAATCGAATAAATCTCCCCAGGCCTCATCATCAGGAAAAAACTGATTAGTAACGTCAATTCCCGAATTCGTTTGATAAATTTTTAGGTTTTTTAAAAATTGCCACAATCTAAACTCCTGAAATAAAGGGTGCGATTTTGGAATAGCCTTCAAGTATTCTTTTTGAAGATCTCCTTCTTCACTTTTGAAAGCACGATACTCGTACTGGCAATTTGAAATACTGGATTTTTTACTTTTTAAGGGACGCTGATAGAATATTATATCTTCAACAAACAAGTGCACAAAATCTTTCTCTTTCAGTAAATTCTGGTGGGCTTCATTTCTGGGATAAAGTTCTTCTATGCAAGCTTCATAAAGCGGATTATTATCTTTTTGTAGTTCCTTGTGAAATTTTTGTTGAGTTTTTAAAATCTGTTTTAATTCATCTTTGTAAAATTTCCGTTCAACTGTTCGAACTAATTTTCCACGAACTTTTTGAGACGGTATTTCAAGTAACGTTTCGTAAATAAATTGCCCAACTGTTTTTTCTAATTTTTCAATATCCTGTTCGGTTTTCTTTTTAATTGCAATCCAATCCTTCTCTGAATCAACAGCACGAAAACTACGACTCACATTACCTTCATTATCCTTTTTTAAGCTGCCATCTTCAGTTTTCTGTGTGGTAACAATAAATTCTTTGCTTTTCCCAATCCAGTTATCCAAGGGTTCTTTGCTTTGACGCCGGTAAATCCAACCATTTTCAAGTATTACATTATACCATACTCCTTTGGCATTTTTATCGTCAGTCGCTTCAACCTCGACTACCTTTAACGAATGAAATTCTTCAATTTTATTTTCGTTTATTTCCTCTTCTTCTCCACGTAGCTGATAATACCCACGTTTTTGATTAAAGTTCAAAATTATCCAGGCAAGTTCCTCTTTTGAAATCTTTTCAGCAAGTGCCTTTTTTCTTAAATAATAAAGAGTCCAGTCAAAAGGAATTTTTACTTGCTTCCATTTTGCAGCAAATTCAGCTACCATTTCATCGAAACTATCTTTAAACAGGAATTCATATTTCCCTTCGCGATTTTTTCGATAATTAAGTTTACATTCTACCCTGTTTTTAAACTGTCCTAACTTATCTTCGAAATCAATTGCTGAAGAATAGTGTTCAGGTAAGAAACCCAAAATATGAAAAATACGATGAAGCCTTTCTCGCCGTAGAACGTTTTTCTGATACAAACGCCGAGTTCCCCGAAATCCTGTCCTATCGGCAGTTTGCGAAATAGATACTCCTGAATCAAACTTTCCAAGAATATCTTGGTTCATTGGAATTATTCGGCTTCCAATCCCATTAATTTTTCCTTCTTTCTTTTCGAAGTCTTGTTCTATCAACGCCCAGCCAATAGAGTTTGTTCCTAAATCGAGTCCTAAAATTCGTTTCATATTTTGCAATTAAATTTTATTCTGTTAAATTTGACACAAATACATTGAAGCAATTCACAATAAGGATTATTCCGTTGTGAAAACATTTAAAGCGGTCTCTTACGGGGTCGCTTTTGTTTTTTGAGGATTCTGGATGTCTCAATGTGGGGCAAGAAGAACTCAGCATTAAATTTAATTATTTATTTGTAAAAAACATTTGTTCGGTTGGTAAAAAAGAAAGAGGGCTTCGCTTAAAGCGAACCCCTCAATATAAAAAAAGCCGCCCTCCAGCAGCTTTTTCTTATTCCTAATCAAACTTTAAAAATGTACCGGTATACGAATTCCGTTACAAGTAGTATATTGTAATTTAATCTCGTGTTACCGAACCCAAACCTTCAATATTTTTTGTTACCTGTGGATTTCCTTTGTACCTAACTTTCCCCACACCCTCAATTTTGGCATTCAATGTTTCGGTGGCATAAACACTGCTGGTTCCCACTCCTTCAATTTTAACGTCCACATCATTTGCTTTTAGCTCTTTGGCATCAACATGTCCGGCACCCGACAGTTTCACATCCAGGGACTGTGCTACTCCTTTTAACTCAAAAAGCACTCCTCCTTCGCCAACAATTTTAACATCATCGGCTTTCATTGATAAATCAATTTTGGCACCACCACCTACATAAACGTTTAAATCGTTTAAATCGAGGTATCCGTGTGTTCGTAATTTCACTCCACCTTCAATGTACAGTTTACTCAAATCTTCGAAGGTAATGTACAACGCAATTCTGTCGAACACCAAATGATCCGGCTCAATATCTATGCGCAACTCATCGCCCCATTGTTTTACCTGCAAATAATCGAATACATCGCTATCGGGAGCTTTTACCACAATCTTGTGCTCGTTGCCCTGTATAAGATGGACACGAAACCCTCCTTCCAGATAAACTTCAGAAAATTCTTCCAGCTTGTATTCTTTCGAGTTCCAGTCTTCATCGTTTTGAGCAAATACAACTGCGGGAAACAGGAACAGTGTAACAGCAATCAGTTTTATAATTTTCATGACTTTACATTTAAAAAACAGTTCAAAATTAAACTGTTAACCTAACCTTTCCTCTTTTATTTCGATAAATTGTTGTTTTTGGTAGACGAATGGAGATGGAAAAGGATGATGCATTAGATATTAATGGAGAATTTTACGAACGATTTATTTTGTGCAGAAAAAGCAGACCATAGTTTATCAGAACAAATAAGACAACTGCGATAAAATAATCCATAAAAACACTATTCCCCGAAGGAATTAGCTGCTTCAGAATATAAGTTAAGGCAAGTAATGAGCCCGCTATTAGTATCCGAACAAAAATTTCCTGATAGAATTTTATGAGCTGCGACGAACAAAATATCCATAAAAGTCCGAAAGCAAGCATAAGGCTCCCTTCGATAGCCGTTCCGTTATTCATTTTCACCAAGCCAAAAACAAGTGGAATTACCCCGCCAAGGACAAAACTACGGGCAATACTTTTTCTAATTTTAGTTCGATTTATTTCATCCTCAACCTTTGGAAACCACGAGAATGTAATTTCCTCCACCTTGTATTCTTCGGCCAACAAATCCTGTTCCGAATTAATTATCCCTCGTTTTATCGCCTCTTCAACAGCAAGCTGCGCTACTTCGGGCATATACTGCGTTCGTTGTTTTAAAATTGCAACAATCTGCTCGTCGCTGTATTTCGGAATCGTTAACCTGAAATCAAGGTTATTTTTGGAAGCGTTTCGTTCTAATCTTTTATATTTCTTAATCAAAATCTATTATTATTTGTTCAACTTCGTACAAGCAATAAAGTAAAATAAAATTCATGAATAATTTTGAATACAAAAATCCGGTAAAGATAGTTTTTGGCAAGGGAAGTATTCCTAAAGTTGCCGATGAAATTCCACAGGGTGCAAAAGTTTTAATGACTTATGGTGGTGGAAGCATAAAACGCACCGGCGTTTACAACCAGGTAAAAGAAGCACTTAAAAACGTTGATTTGGTCGAATTTGGTGGCATTGAAGCCAACCCTCATTACGAAACCTGCATGAAAGCCATTGAGCTGGCAAAAAAGGAGAAGGTTGATTTTCTGCTGGCCGTTGGAGGCGGCTCGGTAATTGATGCTACAAAATTTATAGCAGCCGGTGCCTTATACGAGAACGGCGATCCCTGGGATTTTATGGAATTCCGTTTTAAAATTAATGTTGAAAAAGCACTTCCCATTGGCACCATACTTACCATTCCGGCAACCGGGTCGGAAATGAACGGCAACTCTGTTGTTACCCGGGTTGCTACACAAGAGAAGAAAGCTTTTGGATCGCCGCTGGTAATGCCACAATTCTCGATTCTCGATCCGGAATGTGTATTTACTCTACCCGACAGACAAGTAGCCAACGGTGTTGTTGATGCATTTATTCATGTTTTGGAGCAATACCTCACCTACGAAGTAAATTCGCCCTTACAAGATCGCTGTGCCGAGGCTATTTTAACCACTCTAATTGAGGAAGGCCCCAAAGTGCTAGCCAATAGGAGCGATTACGATGCAGCTGCCAATTTTATGTGGAGCGCAACCATGGCCCTTAACGGCATAATCGCGGTGGGGGTTCCGCAAGACTGGTCGACTCACCAAATCGGACACGAACTTACTGCACTTCATGGCATCGACCACGCACGTACACTGGCCATTGTGCTTCCGGGAATGATGCACATTAAGCGTGATAGTAAAAAGGAAAAAATCCTTCAATATGGCGAGCGTATTTGGGGAATTACTCAGGGAAGTGACGATGAAAAAATTGATGCAGCTATTGTAAAAACAGTAGCATTTTTCGAGTCGTTGGGTATCGCCACCACCTTGCCCGATTACGATGTTCCGGCAGCAACAATTGATAAGATTACCGCCCGTTTTGAAGAAAGTGGGGCTAAACTTGGCGAAAACCGCGACATCGATTTTAATGAAATTAAAAGGATTTTAAAGCATCGTTTGTAAAAACAAAAGAATGCCTGCATATGCGCTAAGGAGTTGCGAACTCTTTAGCGCATCCCCCAAAAAAACACAACTCAATCTTTCCGGGATCTTTTAATATAATCAGCAATTATTTTATCGAAACACTCTATTAGCTCCCTCAAAACCCGATTATCACAATCGAAGACAGTATTTTCAACCTGTTTTACCGGTAATATTTTGGGCGATGTTCCGGTGATAAACATGGCATCGAAATCCGTTAAATCATTTAACAACACCTCTGTTTCTTCTACACGATATCCGCATTTATCAGCACATTCAATGGTTTTCTGACGGGTAATTCCAAGCAATACCTTTTTCGCTACGGGAGTTATAAGCACGTTACCTTTAATAAAAAACACATTACTGCGGCTACCTTCGGTAACCTTTCCCTCATGGTCGATTAGCAACACCTCGTAAAGATCGTTTTCGGCTATCAGCTTATTGGCTTTTTTCCTCACCGTAGTTTGAAAAACTTTGGCGTTCGGATTTTTGCGCTCGGCATGCAATACTCCACATTTTACACCGTCTGCATATTGCTGAAGAGAAGGATAAACATGCGGAATAAAAAACGCTTTTAAATTGGTTTTACAGGAAATAAGAATATTCCCTTCGTTTACCTTGTTATCGGCGATTAAACGAGTCAAAAACGAGCTAATTTCATCGTCTGAAAAACGGATGGCCTTTCCAGCAATTTCTGCTGATTGAGAAAAACGCGCCAGATGATCCTCAAGGAATAAAGGAACACCACTAAGCACCCGAAGCACTTCGTAAATACCTCCTTCGTTTTCGGATGCTACAAATTCTTCGACGGGTTTTATTTCACCGTTAAAGCAAAAATAATTGTGAACAGGAAAGAGTGCCATTTTTTATGATTTGTGGTAAATTTATTGAATTGTTTGAAACGTAATGAAAATGTCAGTAGAAATTCCGTTTCCCATAACATTTAATCCACAAAAGCATCATTTTCGTTTTCTGAAAAATGAAATTGAACGCTGGAAAATAATGGCTTGGGAAGATGTAAAACAGGAACTTGTTCTTATTGGAAGTAACCTGATTGACTTTTACCTCGGGCAACTTAATGTAACACAAATTTGCAACGAATGCTCAAGCTATTTTCAGGCCAAAAACATTAGTAACGAAAAGCAATTCTATGGATGGTTAGATGGGCGCGAATGGAAAAAAATTAAACTCTCCGACCAATCGGAATGGCTGATTCGGCAAGGAAACTCAACAGAACGCTACATTCATATTCATCCTGCTAAATTCTCAAAACACAGCATCAGAATACGTGCAGCAAGCTTAAAAACAGTAATTGCGCTGCGGGTGAACTCGGTTCCCATTAAAAATAAAGCTAACGAGAACCTGGGTAATATAAACGAAATTAGAAAGGTGCTGCTGGGATTATCGCCTGTAAAACTCCTGCAAGAGCCCGATTCCAAAATTATGCGGCTTTGGAGGCTCTTCGAAACAAAGAGATAAATGCTGTTTTATGCTTACTGTTTTATGCTTTAAAAGAAGTCACCCTTTCACCTGCAACACATCGAGAACCGAATTTTTATAGCTCCTGCCAATGGGTAATTCTTTTCCAAGCACCTCGATACTGCTTGAGGTAAATGCTTCTATTTTCGACATCGATACGATAAAGGATTTATGAATTCGCATAAAACATTCGCCCGGTAATCTTTCTGACATGTTGGTCATACTGGTTTTTGTAATTATTTTCTTTTCCCGCGTATAAATCTGCACGTATTCGCTTAGCCCTTCAACGTACAATATATCATTTAAATACACCTTCACTACCTTTTTGTTTTCTTTCACATAAATAAAAGCTTCTTCATTGATTGGATTGCTAAAGGCAACTGGTTGCTCTGATTTTAAGTCATCCTGCGTCGACAAATAGTACTTGTTAATCGATTTTAAAAAACGCTCAAAAGTAATGGGCTTAAGCAGGTAATCGACCACATCGAGCTCGAACCCTTCGAGTGCATACTCGCGAAAAGCAGTTGTAATAATTACCTTAGGAGGTCTTTTTAGTGTTTTCAGAAAATCAATCCCTGATATCTGGGGCATTTGAATATCCATAAACATAAGATCAATACAATGATTATGTAACACCTGCAAGGCTTTCATTGCATCGCTACATTCGGCACATATTTCGAAATTTTCCAGCTTTTTAATGTGACTTCGCATTAAATCACGTGCCAGGGGCTCATCATCAATAATGAGACATTTTGTTTTCATGGTAACTAAGAATTAGCATTGGTTTTCTGTTTCTGTATTCTTTTCTCCCTACAAAACTTGTAACAAGTTATACCTTTTTGTTAGAAGTCAGGTAAAAAATTAAAGACTAAATTCCTTACGATAAGTATCGATATTCTCCACAAGTCTGCATCTCCCGGGGAAATAATAACTTAGTTATTTTTGTGTAATTCGCTGTTTTCATTGTTTTTTAATCAAAATTCATATTCGCTCCAAAAGGAGAATGAAAATGAAAGGTATTTCTTTTCCGCTTTTATAATGACTGTACTTTCGAACAAATTGTTACATTCATACACCATTTTTATTGTATTATTTATAACCGGAGTTAATATAAAGGGCGGTTTCACATGGTGTTTTCAGGGTTACGACAGTAATACAGTTACTTCTAATTTAATTACCAAATGCTTACGAATATTGAAAAATTCATTAATTAATTTCACCTTCTTCTAAAAATGAAATTAATTCTACTGTTCCTTCAATCATAAACCTATTTTAAAAATTCTGAATTATAATTCCTTGAAACAACCTTAGCCCTAAGCCAATTATCCTAATCGTATTTCAAAATTCTATTTCCATTTATGTTAAAAATTAGCTGAACCCCGGGTATTTTTTGTCGAACTCAGGTTAATTCTCTTTTCCGGGGCTTTGTCTGCTTGTTTGCAGGACAACATGTCGAACGCTTCAACTAAAATTAAAAGCAATTGGGTTGAAGCTAATCCCAGTTAACTTCAAGTTTTGTCCCGGGTATCTGAAATAATATCCGATTGACCACAAATCGATATACACGATAGTTTTCTCAAAAAAAAAGGCATAAAAAAAGCAGATTTTATCAATCCGCTTTTTCCTATCATAGTGGCTATACAACGCAAATTCATGGCCCTGCTTTTTTATTGGCATTTTACAACAACTAATTTATTCGTTTACGTTTCCCTTGTAAACGACTAGCTCTCATTTAAGTAACGATTTTATTTTTCAAATATCAATGCTCATAAATAGCTGACTTGGAATTAAAATTTAACAACACAATTATAAAGAAAAGCAGGTAACACCGTTTCGAATGACAAAAAAGTACTGTATGCAGAGCCGAACGTTATTTGCACACCGAACCAGTGGCGTATTGGAAACCCTATACTTTGCCATATAGGGCTTAATGTTACGTTTATACTTGCCATGTGCCGTAATTTACTTTTGGGTTATTTAAAACCTCCCAACTCTCCGTAAGAAGTTCATTTTTTTATGAAAAATTTACGCTGTTTAATACTATTTAAACAGCAATAAACTTTTACTTAAAAACTCGCCTGGTACTCGTCGTTTATAAGGTTAGGAAAGTAACAGGCAATTAAACCCAGTAATTCGTCTTCCGATTTTTCGGTTTGACAAATCACACGTTGCGCGAAATAGCTTTCTTTGTTCAATTTCATTTCCATTGCTTGATTTGGAAGTTCCTGGAAACGTTTTTCAATCTTTTTCACCCCAAACACATTGTTGCGGCATACATATTCGATTTCAAACTCGTCGGTGCGAACAATAAAAGTTTTGCAATCCAATTCTTCTTCACATAAAACACCGATTCGCACAGCATGCCTGGTGTTTTCGTAAGTCAACTCGTACGTTTTAAGTTTCTGATTCTCATAAACCATTGGCACATCGGCATTTTCGATGATGTATTTACCAAAATTGCTTAACGAATTACCAGTAATTGCTTTACCTTCTTCAATTTTGGCAGTAGCACTCAAACTTAAAAATGCTACACAAATTGCGAAAAAAACTAATTTTGTTTTCATGATATTTATTGTTGATTAATGTTTTCAAATTAAATATACGTAACTAACTGGCAACTTGTTTTTTAATTCAACAACCTACAATCAACAACCTACAAACCGCTTCATCTTTCCTGCAAAACTCATTTGCTGCAGTTGGTAGCAAAAAAATTACAGTTAATGGTTAAAAATAGGGTTTAGCAACAATAATCAGTACGTTAAAGAAGATTCTGGTAATTTTTAAAAGTTCGTTGTAATTGCCGTAACTTTTTTCCTTACTTTGTCTCCATATGGATACCGCATCGATAAGCCACATAAAAAAAGAACTCAAAAATTTACCTTCTGAGGAATTGCAGGAATTGGTTATCCGTTTAGCGAAATACAAAAAGGAGAACAAAGAACTTTTAAGCTATTTGCTTTTTGAAGCCTATAACGAAAGTGAATACATCAGCCAGGTAAAAGAAGAAATCGATCTGCAATTTTCAAGCTTGAACCGCAGCAGTTTTTACCTGGCAAAAAAAACACTGCGTAAGGTTCTTCGAACCACCAAAAAATACATTCGCTACTCTGAAAAAAAAGAAACAGAAATTGAGCTGCTGCTCTATTTTTGCAAAAAAATGAAAAACTCTAGCCTGAATTACAAAGAAAGCCGTGTGGTTTTTAACATGTATCTCAACCAGGTAAAACGCATTCAGAAAGTAATTTCAATGCTCCACGAAGATTTACAATACGATTTCCGCGAAGAATTAGAAGCGTTGTGACGGGGCCTCAACAGCAATTTACAGGGCTTAATCGCTGTTCTAAACTAAAGAAGGGCAACTATATTTAAATGCTGGTTTAGAATAATCGGGCTTACAAACGTTTTATGCGAGGCTGCAATTGGTAAATACTTCTCTACAAACCGGCTCTCCCGATTTAGTGCCTTAATACCAATCAAAATCGACATAGCTTCATCGTGAGCTTCGACCATATTTATATATATCCTCCCCATCACAATTTTAAAAATCTGCTCGAGCAAACCCGCATCTCCATCACCTTGTAGGCAACAGCGATATTTTATATTAATCGCTTCCCGGTTATTCAAAAGCTTGTGACACTATTTAATAATTCGGGATTAGTACTCAACGCTAAACCAACTTTCAAATACACCAAAAACCTTGCGCTCCCCAGGCATTATTTTTTGATGAGATATAGCATTAGCTGCAATGTGAAAACAAAACCGTATAATTTTTACTAACTTTCGTAATTAAATTTGTTTACAAATTGAAACCGATTAAACTTACAGTTAAAATTGATGCAATTAATAAGCAGCAAATCGGCTGTTGCATTTCCAATGAAGCAGAATTTAATTACTTAAGCTATTCCCCTGTCCAAAGACGTTTAACCTTTTCAGAAGAAAATCAACTGGCAGAAGTTGTTCGTAGAAATCAATTTCAGTTCGAAAAAATTATTCGCTCGGCCATAAAAGGGAAGTTAAGTGTAGGTCAAACCATAAACTGCGTTTTTATCGAACATTTCAACTTTCTGAATGACGACGATTTTTCACGTTATATCAGGGTAGATCGCAGAAATGGGCAACTTAAGATAACAACAAGTGCAACCGGCACAGAAGGTATTTGTAAGATATACGCTGATGGCTCTTTTGCCTGTGAAACCCGGCAAGCGGGATATGGAGGATTTACAGAGTACCCTGACGGCAAGCGAGAAATTTATAGTCGCTCGTTTCCCGATGGCAGCAACAATTTGATGGAATTACTGGCTATTACCGAAGGGTTACAACGCCTGACGACAATTAAAAAAATACAGATCAATACCGACAGCCGTTTTGTTATTCGCGGGTTGGTGCAATGGGTGCATTTTTGGAGGCATAACAATTGGCAAACCGCCTACGGTAGCCAGGTGAAGTTTGCCGAATGCTGGCAGCAAATCGATCGTTTATGCGAAGGCAAATTCATTGAATTTAACTGGATAAAAGGACATTCGGGGAACGAAGAGCAAAGTTTTTGCGATCAGCTTGCACGTCAATCAGCTACAAAATCAGCTGATGAAGATTCTAATACGCAAGACTGATACCACGAAAAATATTAACACATAGGCGACATATTAAAATCACGCAAGTTCCATATGATACTATAAAACAAACAATTTTAATAAGATGAAACTTTACATTAGAATTTATTTTTCATAAAAAACCCTAACCCTGAAACAAGCCTACAACAAGTTATTATACAACAACTCTCTCTACGAAATACCTAATAACTACAGCAAACCTGTAACTCAAAAAAAATTACCTTTTTCCTTTCGCCATTGATTCGTATTTTAGCACTCAAATAAAAACAGATAATATGAGCGACGATAAAAAAATAATTTTCTCTATGTATAAGGTGAGTAAAACCTACCCACCAAGCAAAACAGTTATTAAAGATATTTCACTTTCGTTCTTTCTGGGTGCTAAAATCGGCATTATTGGCTTGAATGGTTCAGGAAAATCGACCTTGCTACGAATTATTGCCGGACAAGACCAGGCATTCAACGGCGAATTGGTATTTTCTGATGGTTACTCAGTTGGACTACTTTCTCAGGAACCAGATTTGGATGAAAGCAAAACTGTAATCGACATTGTGAAAGAAGGCGCCCAGGAAACGGTTGATGTTTTAGCGCGTTACGAAGAAATTAATACAGAATTTGGATTGCCTGAGGTTTATGAGAATCCCGATAAAATGGATACCCTGATGAACGAACAAGCCAAACTTCAGGAGCGCATGGACCAGCTGGATGCCTGGAACCTGGATGCGAAACTGGAACGAGCAATGGATGCGTTACAATGTCCGCCAAACAACCAGCCCATTGGTGAACTATCGGGAGGAGAACGCCGCCGCGTAGCATTATGCCGCTTGCTTTTGCAAGAACCCGATGTTTTGTTGCTGGACGAGCCTACCAACCACCTTGATGCCGAAAGTATTCAGTGGCTGGAAATGCACCTGGCCCAGTACAAAGGAACGGTAATCTGTATTACCCACGACCGTTATTTTCTTGATAATGTTGCCGGTTGGATTTTGGAACTCGATCGCGGTCAAGGTATTCCGTGGCAAGGTAACTACACCTCTTGGTTAGAGCAAAAATCGAAACGTTTGGAACAGGAAGAGAAAGGACACTCGAAACGAAGAAAAACACTGGAACGCGAGTTAGAGTGGGTAAAAATGGCTCCCAAAGCCCGACATGCAAAAAGCAAGGCTCGTTTAAGTGCCTACGATAAAATGCTAAACGAGGATGTAAAACAAAAAGAAGAGAAGCTGGAGATTTTTATTCCGAACGGTCCGCGCCTTGGCGACAAAGTGGTAGAAATGGAAGGTGTAACCAAAGGTTTTGGAGAAAAGATACTATTTGAGAATCTTTCGTTCAAGCTGCCTCCTGCTGGTATTATCGGTGTAATCGGGCCAAACGGAGCCGGAAAAACCACTCTTTTCAAATTAATAATGAAACAGCTGGAAGCCGATGCAGGAACCATTGAAATTGGCGACACAGTTGCCGTCAGCTATGTTGACCAAACTCATGCTGCCATCGATCCTGAGAAATCGGTTTTTGAGGTAATTAGTGGCGGAACGGAAACGATTATGCTGGGCAACAAAATGGCAAATTCACGTGCTTATGTTGGACGTTTTAATTTTAATGGTGCCGATCAGGAAAAAAAATGTGGAGTGCTTTCGGGCGGAGAACGTAACCGCCTGCATTTGGCCCTGGCTTTAAAAGCCGAAGGAAACCTGTTGCTTCTCGATGAACCAACCAACGACATTGACGTAAACACCCTGCGTGCTTTAGAAGAAGGTTTAGAAAGTTTTGCTGGTTGTGCTGTCGTTATTTCGCACGACCGCTGGTTTCTCGATCGCATTGCAACGCACATACTTGCTTTTGAAGGTAATTCACATGTTCACTTTTTTGAAGGCTCGTTTTCGGAATACGAAGAAAACCGTAAAAAACGAATGGGCGGCGAGGCTCCAAAACGATTTAAGTATAAAAAGTTAATGGCCTAAAAACTGGAAGCATGAGGTTTGATTCCGTATAATACTGAATATATACACTACGCTTTTAGAAAAAAAATCCACAATTATTTAGAGCTTACATGTTACAAATTAATTTACAGCATGTAAGCTCTCTCTTTTATTTTATTCAAATGGGTAACTAAACACATATTTCCCCGAACCAAGCTCTATCACAACTCCCTCTTCTATCTGTTTCCGGGGCAATTTCACACCTGCACCCATGGTAATATTTTCTTGTTTAACCTTAGGCAAAATTACCTCAGCAGTTGTATTTGCAGGAATTTCAACTGAGTAAATCATTGTATCGGCATCAATCTTCCACGATGACACAATTTTTCCGTACATCGAATTAAATTCAGCATTAACACTGGTTAGTTCACCTCCCGGATGTGGTGCTAAATAAAAATGTTTATATCCCGGAATTTTCTCATCCACTTTAATACCTGCAACATGACTGTACAGCCACTCTCCAATTGCACCATAGGCATAGTGGTTAAAGCTGTTCATATCCACACTTTGGAAAGTTCCGTCAGGCTTTTGGCCGTCCCAGCGTTCCCAAATAGTTGTGGCACCTTGTGTTACCGGATACAACCACGAGGGATATTTTTTCCGGTTCAGCAACATAAAAGCCAAATCGTCGCGTCCAATAGCCGATAAGGCAGGACAAAGCAACGGAGTTCCTAAAAACCCGGTAGTCAGGTGTTTAAAATTATCCACATCGCCGGCCAGGTAGGCTGCAGCATTTTCAACCACATTATCAGGTAAAATGCCAAACGAAAGGGCCAGAGTGTATGCCGTTTGAGTGTGCGATACCAGTCGCCCGTTTTTGGTAACAAATTCATTATTAAAAGCCTTTTTAATATTCGCGGCCAACTTAAGGTATTTCTCAGCATCTTCATTTTCACCAATTATTTTCGCAATTTTTGCAGAAAGAGTAGATGTTTGGTAAAAATAAGCTGTGGCAATCAGGTCTTTATCAGTTGTAGCTCCCGGATAATCCGATCGGTTAGTGGCAAAGGCCAGCCAGTCGCCATAATGCCTGTCCCCTGTCCACAAAAAGTCATCTCCTGCCCTTTCATTCATATAGTCTACCCATTTTGCAATAGCCGGATAACTTTCTTCCAAAATACGTTTATCGCCATAAATTTTGTAAATCGTCCACGGAATTACAGAAACCACATCGGCCCAACCTGTGGCACCACCGCCCCCTTTTAAAACATCGGGAATTACATGTGGAACCTTTCCGTTTTCCAGTTGATCGGCGGCCACATCTTTCATCCATTTGGTATAAAATGCAGCAACATTAAAATTATATGCGGCGGTCATGCTAAATACCTGCGCATCGCCGGTCCACCCCAGGCGTTCGTCGCGTTGCGGGCAATCGGTTGGGACATCCAAAAAATTCCCTTTTTGTCCCCACTGAATGTTGTGCTGAAGCTGGTTGATAAGCTCATTACTGCACGAAAAAGTTCCGGTTGGTTTCATATTTGAATGAATAACAACGCCTGTAATATCGTCAATTGCAGGTGCTTCATTGAAGCCAATCAATTGTACATACCGAAAACCGTGAAAAGTAAACTTTGGTTGGTAATTTACTTCGCCATCCTTCCCAAAAATATAGGTGTCGGTACATTTGGCCGAACGCAGATTGGCGGTATAAAAGTTTCCTTCTTTGTCGAGCACTTCGGCAAACCTGATTTTTACGGTATCGCCTTTGTTCCCTTTCATTTTTATGCGCACCCAGCCCACCATATTCTGGCCCATATCGAACACCATTTCTCCTTTTGGAGTAGTAAACAGTTTTTTGGGTTTAATCTCTTCCACAGCTTTTACCGGCACTCCTTGCGAGGCGACTAAAATATCTTTCGGCTTATCAATTTCGAGTACTCCTGCCCATTCATTTGCCTTAAAACCGGGCAGTGCCCAACGGTTGGTTTCCAAACGGGCATCGTACAACTCTCCGTTGTAAATATCCGATTCCACAATCGCCCCCGTATTCGAAGTCCAGTTAGTATCACTTACAACAAGCTCGCTTGAACCATCAGAATAATCGATCTTTAACTGTAACAATAAAGCTAATTGCTCGCCATAATAATTGGAGTTATCGCCCCACCCAATGTAGCCCCGATACCAGCCATCGCCCAAAATTGCTCCAATAGCATTTTGTTTTTGCAACAAAGCGGTTACATCGTATGTTTGATATTGAAGGCGCTTGTTAAAACTGGTCCAACCTGGAGTAAACAACTGGTCGCCAACCTTTTTGCCATTTAAAAACAACTGATATAACCCAAGAGAAGTTACATAAACTCTGGCTCTCTTTATACTTTTTAAGGTTGTAAACTCCTTCCGGTAATAATGTGCAGGCTTCGAGCCTTTAACTGTAGGTTCATTGGACATTGTAATCCATGATGCTTTCCATTGCCCGGCATTTAAAATTCCCATTTCCCAGAATGCAGGACTGCTCCAGTCGCTAACATCTCCGTAATTATCCCAAACTCGAACCTGCCAATACACGCGCTCCATTGATTTTAAAGCAGGCCCCTCGTAAATTAAATTAACCGATTTATCCGATTCTATTTTACCGGTGCTCCAAATTAATTTACTTTTTTTCGTTAATTCGTTCTCATTAGGTGCAACTCTTATTTCGTAAGCTGTTTGTTTTACATTATTTTCACCGGAAAGAAGCTGCCAACTTAAACGCGGATTTACTTCATCGATACCAATTGGATTTGTATGATATTCGCACACTAAATTGTTCACCTGTATTTTTGCCACTGCTGCCGCCGATAACAAAGTAAAAACTGTGCTTATCAAAATTGTTTTGAAAAGAAGATTAATAGAAATCATAATTCACGAATGGTTTAGTAGTTGATTTTACAATTTAAATTTAACATATTTATCGACCAACCCCAATACACAAAGTGAGACTTTTTTTATACTTTTTGACATAAAAAATAATTGTTGAAGTGTAACCCTGTATATCCTGAAGCAGATTCCTTAATCTATATGCAATCTTTATAATTAAAAAATCTGAATGCCCAGCAATCTAAAAACACATCACAAACATACTATTTCGAACAAGCGAATAAGTCTGTTTAATTTACAAAACAACATATTACCATTGGGTCGATTAATAATCTGAGGATAAAAATTAATAGTCGAACCCAAGTTGTTACTAAAAATTATACTTCGAAAAAACTAAAACTTAGTTTTGAAATTTCATATTCTTAAAATTAACAATAAAAATACAGGTCGTTGATGTTTTATTTCTAAAAAAATGTAATTTTCCACGCCTAAATCATTACAAAATGACAGAAATAAAAACAAAGCTCAATTAATTAGACAGAAAAATATCGATTATTATATAAAATACATTAAAAAAGATTTACTATGGTAAAAAAAATGTTTAATCTGTTGTTATCCGGATTTCTGCTTTTGGGAGCAACCCAGCTGGCAGCTCAATCTGAATTCGATGAATACCACACGAATAAACAGGTTCAGTTATTTTTAAAAAAACTTGAAGGGAAAAACACACGGCTTCACACCATTGCAGAAAGTCCGGGAGGAGAACCTGTTACGGTATTAGAAATAGGAACTGACCTGGAGGATGTCCCGGCTATTTTTGTTGGAGCCAATTTTGAAGGCGATTTACCACTTGCTACCGAGGGGGCCCTTTACCTGGCAAAAATGATACAGGATTCGATAGCCTACACAAAAAATGTTCGGTGGTACATTATGCCTCAACCCAATCCGGATGCAGCCAAAGGTTATTTTGCTGAAATTAAATCGGGTTTAAAGGTAAATGAATTCCCGATTAATGACGACGGCGATGAAGCCCTGAACGAAGATGGATTTGATGACTTAAACGGCGATGGTTTTATTACAATGATGCGCGTAAAAAGCCCTGAAGGCGCTTATGTGATTTCAAAAAATAATCCATTTATAATGGACAAGGCCAATACCTCTAAAGGCGAACGCGGTGTATATGAGATGTACTCGGAAGGCCTCGATAACGATGGGGATGGCCTTTATAATGAAGATGCCACCGGAGGAATAAACATTGGGCTTTCATTTCCACATCTTTTCCCCCGCGAGAAAAGCGAAGCCGGACTTTACTCGGGACAAACCCCGGAAGTATATGGCATTATGCGTTTCATTTTCGATCACCCTGATATTGCAATGGTTTATACCCTCGGAAGCTCTAACTTCTGTCTGGTTCCGCCCCGGGGAGGTCGCAAAGGAGAAGCGAACCTCGAAAAAATTAAGATTCCATCGCGTTATGGAAAAATGTTCGGGATTGATGTTTCGGAAACCTATACAATGAACGAAGTGGTTGAAATGTTTAAAGAACTTGTTCCGGCAGACATGGAGGTAACTCCTGCTCTGGTTGCGGGTTTCCTCGGCTTAGGTGCAGCAGTTAACCCACAGGAAGATGACCTCGTTTTTTATAAAGAATTTGCTGAAGACTATAAAAAGTACCTCGATAAAAAAGCATTCGACACCGAACTATTGCCACCAACACCGGCTCAAAATGGTTCATTTGAACTCTGGGCTTATTATCATCTTGGTGTACCATCCTTTAGTATGAACCTATTTTCAGTCCCTGAAGTTAAAGAGGAAAAACAAGCAAACGACAAAAACTTATCTCTTGAAGAAGTTGAAAATATGAGTGCGGAGGACTTTGTTGCCCTCGGAGAGGAAAAAATCAACAGCTTTTTAAGAGCCAACAATGCGCCCGACCGTTTTAAGGCTGAAGGAGTGATTAAAATGATGCAAGACGGACAAATCACTCCGGAGAAAATGGTTGGAATGCTGAAACAAGCTCCCAAAACAGAAAAAGAAGGAGAATTGAGCAAAAAAGATAAGGCTCTTTTGGCTTATTCAGAAAATGAGTGGAACGGCAAAGGATTTGTACAATGGGAAAAAGTATCCCATCCAACATTCGGTCAGGTTGAAGTGGGAGGCTTCATCCCTTATCTTGAATCCACACCAAAGCCAGAAAAAATTGCACCTCTGTTAAGCGTTCAACTCCCCTGGTTATTGCAACTTTCGACAAAACTTCCTGAATTAAAACTCGAAGATAAAAAAGTAACCAATCTGGGAGCCGGTATTTACAAACTCGAAATTTTTGTTGCCAACAACGGCGAATTAGCCTACCCCATTTCTATAGGAGAACGCAACAAACAACCTGCTCCGGTTATCCTTACCATTGATGGCGACATCGAAATTCTGGAGGGGAAACTACGAACTCCTGTTGGAGCTGTTGGAGCAAACCAGGTAAAGAAATTTTCGTGGTTGATAAAAACCGTTGGTAAAAATCCAACAATTACGGCAACCGTTGAATCGGCTGTACTTAAAGATGATGTAGAACAAATAAACATTGGAGGTTAATTATGACACGATATATATTCTTTTTTATGGCTTTAATAGTATTTTCATTTTCTATTAAAGCTGCAGACGAAGCAAAAATAGAGGTTCCCCTTCGTTTCGACAGATATTATAATTACGAGCAAGTTGTGCAGGCATTAGAAGCCCTGCACGAAGCTTATCCTGAACTAACCAAACTCGAAGAAGTTGGAAAAAGTGAAGAAGGACGTAAGATTTACGCCTTAACCATTAATAATCCTGAAACCGGAGCAGCATTGACTAAACCAGGTGTTTATATCGACGGGAACATACATGGAAATGAAATACAGGCAGGCGAAGTTTGTTTGTATTATGCCAATATGTTGTTAACCAAATATGGCAAAAACACAAGGGTTACAAATGCGGTCGACCGAAACGTTCATTATATCATTCCGGTGGTAAATGTGGATGGGCGCTATCACTTCTTTGCCGACGGAAACACCCCAAGCTCAAACCGTGGACTTCGTATTCCAAAAGACGACGATCAAGATGGTTTGTTTGATGAAGATGCCCCCGATGATTTAGATGGTGACGGAAGTATTTGCCAGATGCGCATAAAAGATCCAAACGGCGCCTATAAAGCCGATCCTGAAGATCCTCGTATTTTGATAAAAGTAAAACCCGGAGAAAAGGGAGAATACAGTATTTTGGGTTACGAAGGAATTGACAACGACAACGATGGGCGCTTGAACGAAGATGCTGAAGGGTATGTAGATCCGAACCGAAACTGGGGATTTAACTGGATGCCTCCTTATGTGCAGCGCGGTGCCGGTAATTTTCCATTGTCTGGTGTTGGCTTAAAAGCCATTAACAACTTTTTAACAGCACATCCAAACATAATTATTGGCTTTGCTTTTCACAATAGCGGAGGAATGTGGTTACGTGTGCCATCCGAAAAATCGGTAAAACTCGCATCGGCAGATCTCGCTGCTTACAATTTTATTGGTGAAGAGGCCATTAAAATTACTCCCGGCTATGTGTACAAAGCCTCTCATGAGCTTTATCCAACCTATGGCGATTTCGACTCCGATTTATTCTTTAACCATGGAGCTTTTTCATTTACCGGAGAACTTTTTATGAGAAGCCAGGAAACATATACAACAAATAAAGGAGGTAATAAAGAAGACGATTTTGAATCGATAACGGGGAATACAAAAACCGAACGAAGCCGCGAGCAGCTAAAGTTTAACGACAATGTTGCACAGGGCGAGTTATACAAAGAATGGAAAGCATACAATCACCCAGTTTACGGACAAATTGAAATTGGAGGCTGGGTTAAAATGAGTTCGCGACTACCACATCCTTTCATGTTGCAGGAACTGGTTCATCGAAATGCTTCGGTGGTATTTCTATCGGCAGAAAACACTCCTGATATAAGTATGCAAATACTAGAGGTAAAAGCAATGAATAAGGGCCTTTATCGCGTTCGTGTCAGCCTTGAGAATAAAAATGGCTTAGCTTCAATGACCGCTCAGGCATTTAAAGAAAAGCTTTATGCTCAGGATCATTTAAAAGTTACGGGAGGGAAAGTTGTCGCCGGAGGAAAAATTAACGACATTCGGTTAAATAAAGTTTCATACAAAGAATACAAACCTGAAGTTCAATATTTTGCTATGCCGGGTCATAGCCGGGTTGAATACGAATTTTTAATTGAAGGAAAAGGTGATGTACGATTCGAATATGTTTCGCGAAAAGCAAAAAATGTAATTGAATCGGTTAAATTATAAATCCTGTTCAATTGTAATATCGGGGAGTGCCAGTCAACACCGGCACTCCTTTTTGCAGAACCTAATAACTCGGTTAATAATCTTGCCTCTGCGTCAACTAACTTTTAACGAAAATTAATACCGCCTTTCATAGTAATATCACTACAATTGGCATAGGCCTAACTTCGTTTAAATTTACATTTCATCTTATAAAAATTGTTTGTTTTCTAAGCTATAAGGTGGAACACGCATGCTTTTAATATATCGCCCGTGTGTGATTATCTCTCATGCTCGTTTCAAACATTTGGAAATACAATTGGTATTACTTCCAGCATAATTGCAACTGAAAACTTTAATCGCAATTTTTATTGCAACGACCAGGTTGGTTCTAATTTTATCGAAAATAGCAAAAATTAGAATAATTATCCCTGTGAAAGAAATTCAAAAATAGATAACTTAGCTGAAAAAAATTACACCATTCATTAAACCATTTCAATAAAAATAATCTAAGCTTATTAACGTTTTTTTATATAAATTATTTTAATAAAAAGTCAAATGAAAAGAATCGCATTTTCCTTAATGGTTCTTGTTGTTGCACTTACAACAGCCTGTAATCAAAGTAGTAAGAACAGCTCTCAGTCGGAAACACAACCCAATGCAGGTCCAGGTAATTTTAATCCTGAAGAAATGGTTAGCCGCCAAATTGATCAAATGAAAGAATCGTTAGATTTAAATGAAGAACAAGTAACGCAAGTGCGTACGCTTATTACCGAGAATTTCGATAATATGAAAAAGATGCGCGAAAATAAAGGTGATCGCCAAGAGATGCGCGCTCAAATGGAAGAAGCACGCGAAGAATTAAACAAAAAAATAAAAACTATTCTTTCGGATGAGCAATGGGTAAAATATGAAGCCTTTGAGAAAGAACAAATGTCAAGAAGAGGACAAAGAAGACCTGAGGGCTCTGGAAGACCTGAATAAAATAGTAGTGGCAGTTGCAGTTAGCGGTAGTATTTAAACTGTAACTGCGACTGCCACTTAAAATTTCGTTAAATCCCCAGCAATAACTCTCCGGCATCTTTGCCACCCGTAAACATCCGTTCCGGGTTTTCAAGCAATTCCTTGAGTTTTACCAGAAATCCTACCGAATCTTTTCCATCGATAATGCGGTGGTCGTAAGAAAGAGCCACATACATCATAGGACGAATCACCACCTGTCCATCAATTGCAACCGGGCGTTCAACAATGTTGTGCATACCCAATATTGCAGAT
This sequence comes from Draconibacterium sp., assembly GCA_041583785.1. Lineage (GTDB taxonomy): Bacteria > Bacteroidota > Bacteroidia > Bacteroidales > Prolixibacteraceae > Draconibacterium. The sequence goes on from JBFHFE010000020.1 coordinate 51,101, forward strand.
TGTGGCGGATTTATTATTGGCGTTGACAGCAGCGAGCCAAACACTCCCCCATTCGTAATTGTAAAGGTTCCGCCAGTTAATTCTTCTACTGATATTTTTTTAGTACGTGCTTTTTCTGCCAGTTGTTTAATTTCCAGTTCAATGGCAGGTATCGATTTGCTTTCGGCATTTCGGACTATCGGAACCATCAACCCTTTTGGTGTTGAAACAGCTATTCCTACATCTACAAATTTTGGAGATACAATTTCGTCACCATCAATTTGAGCATTTACCATCGGGTGAAAGTCCATGGCAACAGCCACCGCTTTTGTAAAGAACGACATAAAACCCAGTTTAAATCCATGGGTATCGATAAACTTTTGTTGGTATTGTTTGCGCAGGTTCATCACAAAACTCATATCAACTTCATTAAAAGTGGTAAGCATCGCCGTTTCGTTTTTCACCGAAACCAAACGCGCACTCAATTTACGACGCAGGCTTGACATACGTTGGCGTTCGATTTCCCTGCTTGCTTCTTTTGGCTGAATTACCGGGTCTGCACCTTTGGGAGCTTTAACAACAGCTTCTACTTCATTTTTCCCCAAACGTTTTAAACCATTTATCACATCATCAACCGTAAGGCCATGTTCTTTCATCATTTCTTTGGCCACAGCAGTAACTTTTACCTTATCATGTTCGATGCTGGTGGCTGGTGGCTGATTGCTGATTGCTGCCTCTTCAGTACTGGTTTCTTGAATATTCTCCTTCAACGGAGACTCTGGCTGCTCCGTAGGAGCCACACTCGTATCAATGGTACAAACAACATCGCCAACAGGAACGGCTTCGCCCTCGGCCGCCTTTATTTCAATTTTTCCACCCTCGCTGGCAACAATAGTCAATGTGGCTTTATCTGATTCTACCTCAGCAATTTCCTGATCTTTGGCAACCACTGCACCATCTTCGACAAGCCAGCTTCCAATTTCAACTTCGGTTATTGACTCTCCCGGACTGGGGACTTTTATTTCGATTATCATGATGAATATTTTTACTTAACAACTTTTTTATACATGTAGTGACCGATTAAAAGGTAACGATTCCTCACTTCATGCAAAATGACAGGTTTAAGGAGCTTATTGCTTGTAAGGTTAGGCGGCAAAGCTACCATGCCTCACCATCAACAAGCTGTTCCTAAACAAAATTATTGTCATTTGCAGTGTAATTCAATGAAGCGAAAAAATCCTTTTCATAATTATTCAATTAAACTACTGGCTCTTTTTGTTTAAACACCGATTCTAAAATAAGCTCGAGCCCTTGTTTGTGTTTTTCCATTAACCCAACTGCCGGGCTTGCACTCTCGGGTCGAGCCACCAGCTTAAATCCGAGGCAGTGCAGTTTCCGGTTAATAAAAGGCCAAGCCCCCATATTCTCAGGCTCGTCCTGAGCCCAAATCAACTCGGAGCTATTATACTTTTTCAAAAGCTCATTAATTTGTTTATTCGGAATCGGATAAATCTGCTCCATCCGAACAACAGCAACATTCTCTATACCATGTTCTACTTTGTATTTGGCCAAATCGTAATACAACCTTCCCGAAGTGAACACCACTTTTTCCACTAAAACACGTTTCACAGTTTTATCATCAATTATTTCCTGAAAACTGCCCGTCGCTAATTCTTCAATTTTCGATTGAGCCATTGGATGGCGCAACAAACTTTTTGGAGTAAAAACTATTAGTGGTAACCGCATATTCATTTTCACCTGCCGGCGAAGCAAATGAAACATATTTGCAGGTGTTGTTGGCATTGTAACCTGTATATTGTTGTTGGCTGCCAATTCTAAAAAACGTTCGATGCGACCCGATGAGTGTTCTGGACCCTGCCCCTCAAAACCATGCGGCAAGAACAGTGTAATGCCATTCATCAAACCCCACTTTTCGTAGGCAGATGTTATATACTGGTCAATCATCACCTGGGCAACGTTATGGAAATCGCCAAACTGAGCCTCCCAAATTGTTAGTCCGTTGGGTTCCGAAAGTGCATAGCCATATTCAAATCCTAGCACGGCATATTCCGAAAGCAACGAATTATAAACCTTAAAACGTGCCTGGTTTTCGGAAATATGTTTTAGTGGAAAATATTTATCGTCGGTGCCCTCAATAACAAATGCCGCATGACGGTGAGCAAAAGTTCCCCGCTCGCTGTCCTGTCCACTCAAGCGCACCGGATGGCCTTCGGCAACCAAAGTGCCATAAGCCAGCAGTTCGCCCATGGCCCAGTCTAACCGGTTATCGTGAATCATCATTTTTCGGTCGGAAATAATACGATTTACTTTTGTAAAAAAAGGCAAGTCTTCAGGAAGAGTGGTAATTTTATCAGCAATCGTTTTTAAAACTTCTTCGCCAACGCCGGTTTCTAACGATTCGTTAAAATTAGCTTTCATAGGCATTTCAAACTGCTCATAATCTTTTACCAGAAATTTCCGAATCTGCATCTTCGTAATCTTCTCCGATTCTTTGTATTTACCTTCCAGAAACTGGTCGAATTCACGAATTTTTGTTCTCGATTCTTCATGAGTTTGAATACCCAGTTCATTCAATCTATCGGCATAAATATCGCGCGGATTTTTATGTTTGGCAATGGCTTTATATAAGGTCGGCTGGGTAAAACGAGGTTCGTCGCCTTCGTTATGACCATATTTTCTGTAGCATAAAATATCGATAAACACATCTGAATGAAACTTCTGACGAAATTCCATAGCTAGTTTAACCGTCCAAATCAGTGCCTCAACATCATCGCCGTTTACATGAAATACAGGAGAGCGGGTAACTTTGGCCACATCGGTACAATAGGTACTCGAACGAGCCTCCAGATAAGGAGTTGTAAACCCTACCTGGTTGTTAATTACCAGATGAATTGTTCCTCCGGTTTTATATCCTGGCAGTTGCGACATTTGCACCGTTTCGTAAACTATTCCCTGCGCAGCAATAGCAGCGTCGCCATGAATAATTATAGCAGCGGCTTTACTATAATCCCGATCGAATTCATATTCAATTTGCGAGCGAACCATCCCTTCCACAATTGGCGCAACCGTTTCCAGGTGAGAAGGATTGGGCACTAACCTCAATTTTACTTTTTGATTAAAGTCAGTTATAACCTCACTTTCGTAACCCAAATGGTATTTTACATCTCCTTGTGCAATGTCGTCCTCGTATTCTTTACCGTAGAACTCCTTAAAAATATTTTCATAGGGTTTTTCCAGAATATTAGCAAGAACATTTAAACGGCCACGATGAGCCATCCCAATAATAAATTCTTCCATACCAAGTTCTGAACCGCGTTCGATTACCGCATCCAGAGCAGGAATAATTGCCTCGGCACCTTCGAGCGAAAAACGTTTTTGCCCCACAAATTTTTTATGAATAAAATTCTCGAACCCAACGGCCAGCTTTAAATGGTAGAAAAAATGCTTCCGTTTTTCATCGGAATACGACTCCGAATTTTTGGTACTCTCCATTCGCTCGCGAAGCCACAGCACAACCTCCGGCTTGCGCATGTAAACGTATTCAACACCCACCGAGTTACAATAGGTAGCTTCCAAATGAGAAACAATATCTTTCAGTTTTGCCGGGCCAATTCCAATTTCGTCTCCCGCTTGAAATGTTGTTTCCAAATCTTTTGAATCGAGCCCAAAATTCTCAATGGCCAGTGTTGGCGAGTACGTTCTTCGCGCTCTTACCGGATTGGTTTTTGTAAACAAATGCCCTCGCTGACGGTAGCCGTGAATTAGATTCAAAATCGCAAATTCTTTGTCAAGATTATTGGACTGAACACCCGGCGGCTTTTCAGAATAATTTTTTCTTGCTAATTCAAAACCACTAAAAAACTGCTGCCAGCTTTTATCCACCGATTCGGGATCTTCAAGATACGATTGGTAAAGAGCTTCTATCGCTTCCAATTCCTGATTTCCCACAGACGAAAATTTATCCATCGTTGATTTTTATTTACTTTTAATTGATAAAGAAAAAACAAAGGTAAATTTTTATTGTTTAGCAGAGCCCATAGTTTTTTCCTATTAAAGTTAAGGTTTCCCGATGATTTTTGCACATCCCGATTAATTTTGATTTTGAGAAACAGTTGGATTAGCTATTTTTGCAAAAAAATACGACAATGATTCAAAGAATTCAAACAATATTTATGCTGGTTGCAGGAATGCTAACGGGTTCGTTATACCTACAAAAATTTGCAGATATTATTGTGAACGACGAGCTGCATATTTTTAACGCTTTTGGAATTTTTAAGGGAGAAGAACTTTTATTTAGCGGTTTACCAATTTTAATTTTTATTGGAATAATTACAGCATTACACTTAGTTGCTATCTTTTTATTTAAAAAACGTATTCTTCAGATACGAATATTAGCGTTCACAATTGTTCTGTTATTGGGTTTATTCGGCTTGTTTTTCTATTTTACCTATGCAAGTTTCGATGAAGTAAAAGTAGCTTTTAATGTTTCGGTAGCACTTCCTATTGTTGCTGTAATTTTGGATTATTTAGCCATTCGTGCTATTGGAAAAGACGAAGCTCTGGTAAGGAGTTTAAACAGAATCCGATAAAGCCACTTCGAATTATTCTTATTGAAGGACAGGTTTCAATACTACAATTTAATAACCCGGAAAAATGCAAGCAATAATTTTTGCCGCAGGTTTAGGTACACGTTTACAAAACGAAACATCAGACAAACCCAAAGCGTTGGTTGATGTTGGAGGACAACCATTGTTGCAGCGCGCCATCGAAAAGTTGAAAAGCGAAAACGTTGAAGAGATAGTGGTAAATGTCCATCATTTTGCTGACTTAATTATTCGCTTTATTAAAAGTAAAGATTGGGGAATCCCAATTCATATTTCCGATGAACGGGAAAAACTTTTAGAAACCGGCGGAGGGTTAAAAAAAGCGGCACATTTTTTTTCGGGCAACTCCCCAATTCTTATTTATAACGTTGATATTTTAAGCAACCTTAATTTACAGAATTTAAAAAAAGAGCATCTCCAATCGGGTGCTATTGCAACGCTTGTTGTACGCAATCGTCAAACCCAGCGTTATTTTAAATTCGATGCCGATAAAAATCTAGTGGGGTGGCTAAATAAAAAAACAGGCGAAACGAAGATTTCAAAACCGGAAAACTTTAAAAACGCAACAAAAATGGCTTTCAGCGGAATTCATATGGTTCAACCAAAAATTTTTAAATACATGCCAGATGAAGACCGCTTCTCGATTGTAAAAATTTACCTCGAGCTAGCCAGGTCGCAAAACATAAAAGGATATTTCGATACATCTGATTTATGGATGGATGTAGGGAAACCTGCGCAATTAGAGCAAGCTCGGAAATTGTTTCGATAAGCAATTGGCATTTCTTCGAAAAATAAAGAACAATAACTTCGTTGGAAATTGCAGAACTATTTTAAAAGTTTATAATTTCTGTATTCGAACAAACGCACACCAAATAGCTTTTCAAAACGATAAAGCAATCTATATTTCAACTTCATATTTACTTTTTTAAAATCGATGTCAACTTCCCAGTTTAGGCGTTTAATTCTTTCTTCCATAACTTTAGGATGAGATCCTTTAAATTTGGCTAATGCATCGTATTCTGAACCGTAATCAAATTCCTTTTGGGAAGCTAGTTTTTTTGCTTCCTCTTCCGAAATACCTTTATAAAAAGCCTTTACCGAATCTATTTTTTGCTGCATATATTTAGGGTGGCGAACCCAGCCGTAATGATAAATATCTGCTCCCACCGGAACAACTTTTAACTTCTCGTTGTTTTTGCGAAACCCCTGAGCATCCTTATACGAGCGGATGGATTTGTCATTTCTTATAATCCTGATTTCCTTTCGATACCAGTGCCGGCAATCGCCCACATAATCGTAGGATCCAAAAAAATGCTTGTAATTAAAAAGCAGGCCTTCCACATTCTTTTGCTTTAGGTTCTTGTGCATTGCCTCGCTGAGAATAGGCAGATATTTCTCGTGCACCACTTCATCGCCCTGAATGTAAAAACACCAGTCATAATCATCGGCAACGGCATCGAAAGCTTTGTTGGTTTCATCAGCATAAACAAAGCCACCCTTTTTCAGTCTTTCGTCCCAAACCGTATCAATAATGGTAATTTTTCCGGGGGCAATTTGTTCAATTATACTCCGGGTGTTGTCCTCCGATTTTCCAACGGCAACCACAAAATGATCGCAAACCGGCAAAACCGAAGTTATGGCTTCTACTATCGGAAAATCGAACCGCTCAGCATTCCGGATAAACGTAAAACCACAGACTTTCATGAGCGTTTTCTTTCAAATAAGTAATACAATAAAAATTCGATGGCAGAAATTAACATAAATGTGTCTCCCATCAGTTCCAGTCCTTCTTCGGTAGCAGCTTTTGCCAGGCGATAGGTATCGTCGCTGTACAACAAACGCCAGAACTTTGAACGACCAAACAAGCGACTAAAAACCAAAGTAATGAGAAAACCGGCCAAAAACCACTGCGATGGAGGCTTGCTAAAAAAGGCAATAGTTGCTTGTTTAATCTTTTTGAAATCGCGGACAATTAACCCAAGCAGTATTGCAAACACCACCAAAACCGGATAAATCCACTTATCTATTAAAAAGTTAAACTCGCGGATAAAAGCCATCAGAAAAAATAAGGAAATAAAATTGGAAACTACCTGAATTTCTTTCCACTTATGACCAATAAAAAGGTAAAAAGCAAATAGTAGAAACAGGATAAGTTCCTGCCCCATTTCTGTTAAAGTTATTTCGCCAAAATAGCCATCTTCCATAGGATGGGCTGCATCGAAAAATATGGCCTCCGAAATACCAAACACCAGAAGGCTGTAGGCCAAAACTCGCAAAATAATGAAAAGAGGAGAATAGATTTTCATACTTTGATTTTAAGACTGAAGACTAAAGACGGCTGGCTAAAGCCAGGAACGTACAATCAGAAAACGTCAATTTCGTAGCGAAATTAAGATTTTTATGAAAGAACAAAAACGAAATATTTTCTAGTTCTCGCAAAGGATACATCGATTCTCAGAAGTGGCACACAGTTTAACCCGTATTAGATTTGAGGTTTATACCAATATTACATTGGGATGAGCCTAATTCTTTTGCCTGTCGGTATTTTCCCTTTCAGAGAAAAAACAGCAGGATGGAAAATAAGCCCCCTTCTGTACGCAAAAAATTAGTTCAGAGTTTGCTCCTCGCATAAAGGGAGCTCCCGATAGGGTGATGGTATTTTTTTAAACTAAACGATATTTAGATTCCGGATTTAACTCTTTGTGTTCTTTCGCTTCTTTAATACTTTGCGCAAAATTTTTTATTCTTTACGATAAAAGCTGCTCCGTCAGAAGACGAAACAGCTTTTATCATTCCTACAAATATTTTATTCGCCGGGGGCAAGTGCCACACCCACGTAATTTTCGAAATCGAAATAATCGTAAAAGGCTTGCTTTATCGATTCTACAGTAATATTTTTCACCAACTGTTCGTAATTTCCGTACTCCGAGAAATCGCCGTTTTTCAGGTAATAAGTACCACTTAAAATATTCAGCCAGAAGTTGTTTTCGCGAAGAGCAGTTTCGCGTTCACGCATCATTTTCTCCTGTGCTGTGGCTACTTCCTCCTCAGTCGGACCATTTTCGGCATATCCTTTAATAATATCAAATACGGCCGATTTCAGCTCTTCAAGTTTATCGGGAGACGTACCGTAGTAGATTGACATTGAATAATCGTTATCAGGAAATTTTGATGAAGAAGGACGTGCTCCGATGGAATAAACACTGCTTTTTTCTTCGCGGATAACTTCCAGAAGTTTAGTTGACAGAATGCGACTAACAGCATCTAACTGAAGCTTGTTTTGCGCATTGTAATCGAAATCACCATGAAAAACAATGTACTGGATGCTTTTTTCTTCCTGGCCTTTCTTCACCACTTTATTTACAACTCCTTTTGGTGCTTCAATTCCCAGATCTACCCATTTTTCCTGGTTTCCGAGTGTTGGAATACCTCCAATATATTTTTCAACCAGTGGTTTAAATTCTTCAGGATTAATGTTTCCAACAAAGAAAAATTTAAAGTCTGAAGCATCTCTAAAGCGCTCCTTGCTTATTGCTTTTATGCGATCCAGATTCGCTTCTTCCAGCATTTCTTTCGATAACGGACGTTCTCGTTCGTTGTAGTTTGCCATCGTTACAGTTAGCGTATCGCTGAAATGCGACATAGGCGAAGCTGCTTTATTCTCGAGAATTCCGGCATAGCGTGTCATCAGCGACTGAAAGCTGGTTTCATCGAAACGCGGCTCGGTAAAATAGAGGTAAAGCATCTGTAACATTGTTTCCAAATCTTTAACCGATGAACTTCCGTTAAATCCTTCGCGTAATTCGTTAATATACGGCGACAAACTGAACACTTTATCCGAAAGCATTTTATTGAGGGTAATATTATCGAAATCGGCAATTCCACTTTCGGTCATAACATCAGTTGCTAACTCTGCCGAAACATCGTCGCTTAACCCATACAACGAGTTTCCTCCCAAACTCCAGGCACTAAATAAAATTTCGTCGTCTTTAAAATCGGTTTTCTTGTAAACGATTGTTGCACCGTTCTCCAGTTTCCACTCAACTGCATCTACTTTTTCTATTGTCTTTTCGGCTATCACGTCACTACCAAAAGGCTCATCCGAAATTAGCGGAACGTTGGAAACGGCATCGACATAAGGTTCGAGTTCCGTATTTTCAACTTCGTTAACTACCGCCAGAACTTCTTCTTCGGTTGGAACTTTTGTGCCCTCAATTTCGGGCGCCATTATTACAACCACACGATTTTCGTCGATAATCCATTCTTCGGCCAGCGCATTAACTTCGTCAACCGTAATTTCGGGAATAAATTTTTTGAAATACTGAAACTCATTATTAATACCCGGAAAGGGTTCTTGGGTCATTAAAAAGTTACGTTTGTATTCGTTGGCATAATTCACCGACTTCTGGTTTTCGCGCTCATTAAACGATTTTTCCATTGAATTAAGAAGGGTTGTTTTTTGGCGTTCCATCTCGGTTTCTGTAAATCCAAATTTGCGTACCCTTTCATTTTCAATGAGCACAGCCTCCAGAGCTTCTTCAATTCTGCCATTGTGGGCAACTGCTACCGATTGATATGCATCTTTAGGCCCGATAAAACTCGAATACGACGATTGTCCCATTAAAAACGGAGGATTCGCATCCTGTGTTTTTTCTGCCAGACGATTATTTATCATCCCATTGTACAAACTTTTTATAATCGATTGGCGGTAATCATTCACCGTTTTCGATTTGTCGATTGGGTGTTTATACATCGAAAAAATAATCGGATACTGTGCTTCTTTGTCGGTAACTACTTTTACAAGAGTTTCCTTATGGTCAGGAATTTCATAATATTTCTTTTCGCGAGGATTTTCAGCTTTTGGTATTTTAGAGAACTTCTCTTTTATAGTATTAACCATTTCTTCCTGGTCGAAATCACCCACCACAATTACAGCCTGTAAATCAGGCCGGTACCAATCGCTACGGAAACGACGCAAAACAGCGGGTTCGCAATTGTCCACAACTTCCATTAAGCCAATTGGCAGCCTGCTGGCATAGCGCGAGTTATTAAAATAAACGGGTAACCACTGTTGCTGCATGCGGAACATAGCATCGCGGCCACCACGCCACTCTTCATGAATGACACCACGCTCGTTGTTAATTTCTTCGTCTGAATCGGTAATCTGATTCGCCCAATCATACAATACCTGCAAGCCTTTTTCCATAAATTCAGGCTCATCAAGAGGCACTTTCAGCATGTACACAGTTTCGTCGAAACTGGTGTAGGCGTTAATTTCGGGGCCAAATTCCATTCCAATTGATTCGAAATATTCAATTAATTCATGTTTTGGAAAATTTTTGGTTCCATTAAAAGCCATGTGTTCGCAAAAGTGAGCCAGCCCCTGCTGGTCGTCGTCTTCATCAATCGAACCAGCTTTAACAATCAACATTAATTCGGCACGGTTTTTTGGAGTTTCGTTGGCACGCACGTAATAAGTCATTCCATTCTCCAATACACCTTTACTAACATGTGGGTCTTCGGGCAACAAACTTTCTAAATTAAAATCTGTTTGAGCTGAAAGCCAAATTGAGCTAAGCAGCAAAATTGCGCTAAAAAATAACTTCATTTTAAATTTATTTTGTTTTACAATGTGTATTAGAATAAAGCAATACGTTACATTTTTTATTGAAATAATGGTTTAACCGATTGAGCAAAGGCATCCTCTTCGTTACTTGGCGCCAACGGATATTTGTATTTTATTTCGCAAGGAGAGTTATCGGTTAGGAACGAAAAGCCGGTAAAGTCTAATAAATCAAAATCATTATAATCATTACCCAATCCCATAGTATCTTTTTTATGAATACCCAGCCTTTTGCAAATCTCATTCACACCGTTGCCTTTCGATACCGATTTATGAAACACCTCAATCCAAATATAGCCTTTTGTAATAGGCGACGAGGCACGTATTACGCGTATCTCGGGGCACAAACTTTCAATTTCTGATTTAAGTTGAACAAATCGTTTTTCATCTTCCCGAATAATAACCAGAAACTGGCAAAGTTCCGATGTAGGCAGATTTTGTATATCGATTTCGCAGGCATGTGCTTTGTTAAAATGAAAATAACGCTCAAATTCTTCACAATTGTCTTTCCCTCTGTAATAGTAATGTTTATGATTTTCGGGAACCGGAAAGAAAGCATGAAAATTAATTCTATTTCCAGTCAAATGTTTCAATAGTTTTTCTGCTGAGCGTTGTTTTATATTCTGATGAAAAATATGCTCTTTCCTGGTCCAGTTATAAACGCCCGCTCCCGACGAAAACACAACGAAATCGAACGGAATATGTTCGTTTAAAACCTCTTGTACCTTTCGAAGGTTACGCCCGGTGGCAGCCACGCGAATAATATTCTTCTGCCCCAACTTATGCAGCGCCTCAATATTGGCGTTGCTAATGCTTCGGTCGTTCTTTAAAAATGTGCCATCTAAATCGGTTGCTACCAGTTTTATGTTTTTCATGGATAAAAAAATGAATAGTAAAATTAAGGAAATTTGGCACAATGTTTCTTATAATCTGTTCATTTTTGATTTGATTTGGATATGAATAGTTCTCAAAAAATTTTGGCAAAGGCAAAAAAGTTCTGCATCTCCAGCAAAGCTAACACTCCCGGTATTTCGGAAGCACACATTGGTGCAATTATAGGCGAAACGGATAAATCAACAATTTTATCGACGCACTGAATAACACGTACATTTATGCCGGCGTAGAAAATCTACTTATAGAACTTCAGTCCGCACCCTAAATTTACAATTGGGGAAAACCACAACATGGTTCCCGAAACCGGCTATCTTGTTTATCCTCTCATCTACTTCGTTTATCGAATTAATTTTAAGATAAAAAGCACTGCACTTAAATTTGAAGCGTAATATTTTATCTTTGTGACTGTTTTGAAAAAAAGTTAGATTTTGAGATGCACGAAAAGAGATACTCTCTTTGGAAAATTCTTTAGACTTCGGTCTCCGGTTCATCTCTATTAAATAAAAAGAAATACGAATGAAAATAGCACTAATTGGCTATGGAAAAATGGGCAAAGAGATTGAAAAGATTGCCCTTTCGCGTGGCCACAAAATCGGGTTAAAAATTGATATTACCAACCAGGATGATTTAACCGTTGAGAACTTGCAAAAATGCGATGTCGCCATTGAATTTACAATTCCGGCATCGGCAGTAAGTAATTACAACCTTTGCTTTGAAGCTGGAATTCCGGTTGTTAGCGGAACAACAGGCTGGCTCGATAAAAAAGATGAAGTATATAAAAAATGTTCTGATACCAACGGAACTTTCTTTTACGGAAGTAACTTCTCGGTAGGTGTGAATCTGTTTTTCGAATTGAATAAGAAACTGGCAGAATTAATGGCACCTCGAGCCGAATACGGTGTAGAAATGACCGAGGTACACCACACACAAAAATTGGATGCACCCAGCGGAACGGCCATCAGTTTAGCCGATGATATCCTTGAAAAACTCCCCTATAAAAACAGCTGGGTAAACGACCACCTGAATCCTGCCACAAACGAAATGAATATCAAATCGGAACGAGTTGGCCAGGTGCCCGGAATTCATACCATAAAATATGAATCGGATGTGGATTTTATTGAGATCACCCACAGTGCCAAAAGCCGCCAGGGATTTGCCTTTGGGGCTGTTCTGGCTGCAGAATACAGCATCGGGAACAAAGGTATTTTAACGATGAAAGATTTATTAAAATTATAAAAATACAACTAAATGATACGTTCAATCCTTTCGAACAAGTGGTTTAAATTCATCACTGTTGGAACACTTTACACCCTTTGGGTAATCTGGCTCGGAAGTTATCTTTGGCTTTTGGGACTTGCAATAATTTTCGACACCTACATTACAGGAAAAGTCCACTGGGCATTTTGGAAAAAGAAAAACCCACCTAACGGTAGACAAACAAAAATGGTAGAATGGATTGACGCCATTATTTTTGCAGTAATTGCAGCCACTTTTATTCGTATGTTTTTTATCGAGGCCTACACCATTCCAACCTCCTCGATGGAAAAATCGATGCTAGTAGGCGACTACCTTTTTGTGAGCAAAACGGCTTACGGACCAAAAACGCCAAATACGCCACTGTCGTTTCCGTTTGTGCATAACACCATGCCTGTTGTAGGTGGAAAATCGTATTCCGAAGCCATTAAAAGGCCTTATAAACGTTTAGCAGGATTCACAAAAATCAAAAATAACGATGTAGTGGTTTTCCACTTTCCCGAAGGAGATACAGTTGCTTTGGGAATTCCAAACCAAAGCTATTACCAGCTAATTAAAAGCTACGGAAGAAAACGCGTTTGGTCGGACAACAGAAATTTCGGCGAAATAATTGCCCGTCCTGTTGACAAACGGGAAAACTACATTAAGCGTTGTGTAGGGATTCCCGGCGACGAAATAAAACTAATTTCAGGACAACTTTATGTAAATGGAAAGGAGCAGGAAAAATTCGAAGGAATGCAGTACGATTATGTGGTAAGAACCAACGGAACATCCATTAATCCGAAAGCGCTGGATAAACTTCACATCGCTGAAGCCGACCGCGGAGTATTTTCTAGCCAGCAATACCTTTTCCCGCTCACCAACGAAAGTGCAAAGAAACTGGAAGGATTTGCCAATATAACCTCGGTGGAAAAAACCCTTGAAAAACCCGGTAAAAAAGATGCCGCTATTTTCCCGATGAATAGTACTTTCAACTGGAACGTTGACAATTTTGGTCCAATTACTATTCCTGCAAAAGGCTCTACTGTGCAACTAAATGCGCTCAACCTTCCCCTATACAAAAGAATAATTGATGTGTACGAAGAAAATGATCTGGAGGTAAATGGCGACGTAATTAAAATTAACGGCGAAGTAACCAACAGCTATACGTTTAAAATGGATTATTACTGGATGATGGGAGATAACCGCCATAACTCGGCCGACTCGCGTTACTGGGGATTTGTACCCGAAGACCACGTGGTTGGGAAAGCCAAATTCATCTGGCTGTCGCTGGATAAAGACAAAAGTTTCCCAGCCAATATTAGGTTTAACCGCTTATTTACTAAAGTTCGATAAGAAAGACAGAACAGAAGAAGTGAGTATTCATAGGCTTGCACAAAACTCTCACTTTTTATAAAAAATATTCGTTAAAAGGATGATAGTTTGCTATTATCCTTTTTTTATATTTACAAAAACAAAAAGTCATGCATGTAGTTATCATCGTTATTCTCATTCTGGCTATTATGCTGGTAATTTTCACCCTCCAAAACTCCATAGAAATAACCATAAACGCTTTTTTTTGGAAAATTAATGACGTCCCGCTGGTATTGGTATTGCTTGTGTGTTTGTTGGCCGGATACCTTCTGGCAGCACTTTATTTGTATCCCCGCCTGTGGAAAATAAAAAAAGAATACAAGAAGCTCATACGATCTAACGAAAAACTGAAACAGCTTAGCGAGATGAACCATCCCAAGCACGAGAAGCATACCAACCCCGAAGGTATTGCGCTGGATGACGACGATGAAGAAAACAACACTTTTTTTAAGGACTAATTTATGGCAGAATCTATTTTACTAAGTACGGCTTATTTAGCGCCGGTACACTTTTATGCTCGATTTCTACATCATCCTAAAGTTTATATTGAACAGCACGAACATTTTATCAAACAAACCTATCGCAACCGCTGTGTAATTTCCGGAGGAAACGGACTTATTTCGTTGGTGCTTCCTGTTGTTAAAGGGCGCAAACCCAAAACTTCCATAAAAGACCTGCAAATATCCTACGATACCGAATGGCAGCGCAACCACTGGCAAACCATTGTTTCGGCCTATAATTCGTCACCTTATTTCGAATATTACCAGGACGAACTTTTCCCCTATTTTCACAACAAAACAAAATTCCTGCTCGACCACAATATGCGAATCCACGAAACCATATGCGATTTTATGGATATTGAAAACAAAGTTGTTTTAACCGACGATTTTGAGCAAGTTCCTGAAGGCACTCTAAATTTCAGGGAAATGATTTCGCCCAAAAGCAAGACACACCCCGATAAATCTTTTCAGCCCCGGGAATACACCCAGGTTTTTACGGAAAAATTTGGGTTTCTACCCAACCTAAGCATTCTCGACCTGATTTTTAATGAAGGGCCCAATGCACATACCGTTTTAGTTGATAGCTTACAAATAAATGAGTAATTGAGGGAATGTGAAAGACGATCAAAATTTATTCTCGCCATTTTAAGCCATGTTCTTCAATCTGTTTTAATGGTATCAATCTGTTTTGAAAATTGAAGTATCAAAACAAAATTCTTGTGTTGCTGGTTATAATGCTTTAATAGCTATAAAATGAAACGATAATGAGAGAGTTTTCACACGTAAGTGACTTATTAAAATCATGCGAGATCCATTTTATACCTTAGGAAACAAACATTTTTAATAAGATGAAAAAAGGTAAAAACCGTCAAGTAAAATTAGGCATTTTCCTGATGGTATTTTCGGGTGTATTTTTTTTAGCAACACTGATAATCCCATTATTCGATCTTCCTGCAAAAACAAAGCTGATTGCCTCAACCACCAGTTTTATTTTAATGGAGCTTATTTTTTGGCTAGGCGGTTTGCTGGTTGGAAAAGAACTTTTTACCAAATATAAAAAACAACTCAATCCTGTAAACTGGTTTAAAAGAAAAACTAAACCATCGGATGAATATAAAAAGTAAAAGGACTCCGAAACTCGAAGCCCTTTCTTTATGGTTGACAATTATTTATTTACAAAATCTTAAATCCAATGGAAAACATAAAGGTGGTACTTTTCCCGCTAACCAATTCCGGATCATCATAAATATTACTGGCATGTTCCACCCTGGCATCAAGAGTCAGAAAAAGCACATCAATTCCTAAACCGTATTGAATACCTAGGATATTGTCTTCGAAAAACTCTTCATTTAAAATTGAATTCAGCTCATCGGGATAATCAGCGTTGAGAACAAAGCTAAATACAGGTCCAACCATACCTCTGATATCAAACACTTTACCTTTCACAAAGTGGTATCCAAGCAGAACAGGCACATCAATGTTTTCATAATCAAAACTACCGGTTTCTTCAATAAGGCCGCTCGACAGATCGCCGCCCTTCTGGCTAAAATAAGCTTCCGGCTGAATAAATAATCTTCCATATCCAAGCCGGCCAAATGCCCCGATATGCATTTTTGTGATTGAGTTAGAACTTATTCCAACATCAAAAGTATTAAATAGCTGTCCTTCATCAATGGTAAGGTTTGTTGTATGTACACCTGCTTTCAATCCCAAATCGAACGTCGCCTGGGCAAAGACAACAGAGTTAAAAAATAATAAAAGACTTGCAAAAATGAATCGTTTCATGCTATTTCGTTTTTATTTATAACGTTTTAAATTCTGTTCAAGTATTTTTTTTCAAAAATTGCGTACAATATATACAATTGAAATAACTTTCAGGTACAGAAATTGTAAAATAAACAACAAACAAAAGTCAGTGAAAAAACATACAATATATTTTATTCCTGCCCTTATCCTTTTATTAATGCAGGCATGCACCACCCCAAAGTATATTCACGACGAGTCGAGCCTACTTCGACAGCAGGAATTAAGGAGTTGCCGTTCCGATAATGTTTTTTGCGATGTTATGACGGGTGTAGGAGCTGTTTTTTTAGGTGCCATGTTAGATGCCGATGTCGATTTTTATCCCTCCGAACAACAATTCAAAAAAATTAACCTAATTAACACTGTAGGAGACACGATGTATGTAAACTTGCTAACCGATGTGTACTGGGACGAAAATAATTATTGCGACTTTATGGACATTAGAATACCCCCCAAAATGAGATGTAAGGTTATGGTTCCAATCGATGCAAACTATAATCTATATTTTAGCACTACCCCCGAAAGCAACGATGACGAAATGATAGAAATTTTCACCAACGACATTAAAAAGATTTCGCTTTATCCGGGGCTTACTGTTATAAATAACAAAACAAAAAAGCAATTAAAATAAGATATTTGCCGATAAACGTATCATAAAATGAAACGAGCATGAGAAATATTCACACATAGGCGATTAATTAAAATCATGCGAGTTACATCCTATACCATAGAAAACAATCAATTTTAATAAGATGAAACTTTTGCAAGAATATTGAATTAAGCTTCCGCTTATTTAGAATATTATCTCATTTTTGTATTTACTAAAAATATCTAAAATGAGTTTTAAAACACTTTTACTTTCATTCGCTCTGATTTATATCTCTGTTTGTGCTGTGGGACAGCAAAAATATGCACTGGTAATCCATGGCGGAGCCGGCGTTATGCCGAAAGAAAAAATAACAGAAGAACAACGAACCCAATACAAAGCAAAACTTACCGAAGCGCTTGAACTTGGAGAAAAAATGCTGAAGGAAGGCAGCGAAGCAACCAATGTTGTTGTTGAAGTAATTAAGATTATGGAAGAATCGCCCCTTTTTAATGCAGGAAAAGGAGCCGTTTTTACCCACGATGGTGTGAACGAACTCGATGCTTCAATTATGGAAGGCCTTACCTTAAACGCCGGAGCTGTTGCAGGGGTTCGCGATATTAAAAGCCCCATTACAGCTGCCCGCGAAGTAATGAATAACTCGGAACATGTTATGCTTAGCGGCGAAGGGGCATCGGCTTTTGCCAAACAACAAGGGCTTGAAATAGTTCCGAATAAATATTTTTATACAGAATCGCGTTACAAGTCGTTGCAGTCGCTATTGAAAAAAGAGCGCGAACGAACAAAGAAAGACAACATGGGAACTGTTGGCTGTGCAGTTCTTGATACACATGGGAATTTATGTGCGGGAACTTCAACCGGCGGAATGACCAACAAAAAATATGGCCGTATTGGCGATTCGCCGGTGATTGGCGCCGGAACCTATGCCAACAATAAAACGTGTGCCGTTTCGTGCACCGGTCATGGTGAATATTATATCCGCCTGGGATTTGCACGCGATATTTCGGCCATGATGGAATACCAACAACTAAGCCTTACCAAAGCTTGTGCCCGCGAGATAGATAAACTTTCGGAAATGGGAGGCACCGGTGGTGTGATTGGTATTGATGCCGATGGTAACATTGCCATGGAATTTAACACCAGCGGCATGTTCCGTGGTTACATAAAATCGAATGGTGAACGCGAAGTTGCCATTTTTAAAGAAGAATAAAGTATTATTAAAAATAACTGACTTCCGACTTTTGTCTCCGGTCTTGTATCTTATACTATGAAATTCCTTTTTCCTTCCTTTCTGTTCGCATTGTTCAGCATTGCCATTCCGGTAATTATTCACCTGTTTAGCTTTAAACGCCACAAAACAGTGTATTTCAGCAATGTCGACTTTCTGAAAGACATAAAAAAGGAATCGCGAAAAAGATCAAGACTTAAACAAGTGCTTATTCTGGCTGCTCGCATTTTAACCATTATCTTTTTGGTATTTGCCTTTGCCCAGCCTTTTATTCCGGCTAATAGCGATACACAAAAGCAAGCGAACCAGCAAGTGGCAGTTTACATCGACAATTCGTTTAGTATGAATGCACTTACGGAGAGGGGACAATTGCTGGAAGTGGCCCGAAAAAAAGCGCTTGAGATCTGCCAGGCTTACCCTGCCGGAACAAAATTCAGGTTATATACCAACGACCTAAAACCCAAACATCAGCACATTTATAACAAAGAACAGTTTATTCAACAGGTTTCAGAGGTGCAACCCTCGCCTGCCGTAATCCCTTTGTCGTTAATCTACAACCGCTTTGCGAGCCAGGATATCGAAGGAGCAAAGAAAACGGATAAAAACTTATATATTATTTCCGATTTCCAGCGTACCATTACCGACATCGACCATTTTAATGAGGCAAATATTTTTAGTTACTTTCTGCAGCTGGTTCCCAACCAGGTGGCGAACCTGTATATCGACTCTTGCTGGGTAGAAGTACCGGCACACCGTTTAATGCAGGAAGAAAATATTTTTGTCCGTATAATTAACAGCTCAAACCAGAACTACCAGAACCTTCCCCTAAAGCTCATTCTAAACAATTCAATAAAATCGATTACCAACTTTTCGGTTGATGCACAAAACGAAGTGGTGGCACAGCTGAAATATACAAACAATTCGAGTGGTCCTCAGTTGGGAAAAATAGAAATAACCGATTATCCGTTCTCCCACGACAATAATTGGTACATTAGTTATTTTGTGAAAAAAAACCTAAAGGCCCTAGCCATTTTCAACAATAACAACGATTCGCAAGAAGGCCTGGATTACCTTGCAGCTTTATTCGAAAACGACGACTATGTTCAATTGGACAAAATGAATGTTCAAAGCCTGCAAGTGAACCGTTTAAAGGAATACAATACTATTTTTCTAATCAATCTGGAACATTTTTCAAGTGGTTTTTTAAACGAGCTCGAAAATGTAATTAGCAATGGCATGTCGGTGGTTTTCTTCCCCAAACGGAATGGAAACCCCTTGTTAGGCAATAAGCTGCTTACCAGCTTTAATGCCAACCACATTGTAGGAGTCGACTCAACAACACAAGAAATATCCAATATCGATTTTGACAACCAGTTTTATGCCGATGTTTTCAAAAAAAGGGAGAAAAACCCAATTCTGCCAAAAATTGAAGGACACCTAAGGTTTGCAACAACTACCAAAAGTGATGAACAAAACCTGCTAAGTTTTCAAAATGGAGACAAAGCACTTTCGCAACTCAATTATAAAAACGGGAAAGTATGGGTATTCAGTTTCGCGCTTGAAGCAAAAAACGGGGCTTTTGCCCGCGATATACTTTTTGTTCCGACCATTTACAACATTGTTTTAAACAGCCTTCCGAAACAGGAAACTTCGTTTATAGTAGGAAAGAACACTTTTTTCGATCTTCCCCAAAACCTTGATGTGAGTTCATCGGTGGAAATTGAAAACCCGATAACAACGGAAACATTTATCCCTGGGAAAAGTATTTCAGGCCGGGGAACACGTATTGAATTTGGCGAAGAGATAACTACCGATGGTCATTTTCTCATAAAAAACGATGGAACAACCATTTCGTCGATGGCTTTTAATTTTAACCGGCAGGAATCGGACTTACGGTATTTTTCTCAAGATGAATTAAAAGAAAAAATCGACCAAAGACTTCTAAAAAATGCAAGCCTGGTTAAAGAGGCAGAACGCAACTTCTCCGAAATTATGGAAGAAATACAAAACGGCAAACAACTTTGGAAGTGGTGTATCTTGCTGGCACTGTTCTTTATTCTGGCAGAGGTTTTAATTGCACGCTTTTGGAAATGAAGCTGTAAAATTGTTTCGGGATGTTTGTTTTATTTACCAAACTCTACTATCGCACCACCCTCTACTAAATCTGAACATTTTAACTGAGACTGTAATTACGAATGAACACTGCTATTTAACACGCATACGATGTTGTTTTTTCGATTCAAAAATTGTAATTCTGTATAGAATTTAAATGCTACAAAATGACACAATTAACATCGAAAGACTACATTGCCAAAGAAGATAAATTTGGCGCGCATAACTACCACCCGCTACCCGTTGTTTTGGCAAAAGGCGAAGGCGTTTTCGTTTGGGATGTTGAGGGTAAAAAGTATTACGATTTTTTGGCCGCATATTCTGCAGTAAACCAGGGACACTGCCACCCAAAAATATTTAAAGCTCTTGCCGACCAGGCGCAAACACTGGCATTAACATCGCGGGCATTTTACAACAATGTGCTGGGCGAATGGGAAGAATACATGACCAGGTTGTTTGGCTACGACCGTATGTTACCCATGAACTCGGGTGCCGAAGCCGACGAAACTGCCCTTAAGCTGATTCGGAAATGGGCATACAAAGTAAAAGGTATTCCTACCAACAAAGCCAAGATAATTGTATGCGATGGCAACTTCCACGGTCGAACAATCACCATCATTTCCATGTCGAGCGACCCGGATGCCTACACGCATTACGGACCGTACACTCCCGGATTCATAAATATTCCGTACAACAATTTAGAGCGTTTGGAACAGGAGTTAATAGACCCAAATGTTGCAGGTTTTCTTGTTGAACCTATTCAGGCCGAAGCAGGGGTTTATGTGCCCGAAGATGGTTATCTGAAGAAAGCCAGCGAATTGTGTAAAAAACACAATGTACTTTTTGTTGCCGACGAAGTGCAAACCGGTTTGGCACGAACAGGCAAAATGCTGGCCTGCGATCATGAAAATGTACGCCCCGATATTTTAATATTAGGAAAAGCCGTTTCGGGTGGAATGTATCCGGTGTCGTGTGTACTGGCCGACGATGAAATTATGCTGACGATTAAACCCGGCGAGCATGGAAGCACTTATGGCGGAAACCCAATAGCAGCAAAAGTTGCCATAGCGGCACTTGATGTTATTCAAAACGAAGGTCTGGTGGAAAACTCAAATCGTTTGGGTGAAATTTTTCGTAAAGAAATGAAAGCTATCCAATCGCCAATGATTGAAATGGTGCGCGGAAAAGGATTACTGAATGCTGTGGCTATAAAACCCACTAATGGGAAAACAGCCTGGGATGTTTGTTTGGCATTAAAAGAAAACGGGTTAATAGCTAAACCTACACATGAGCACATTATCCGTTTTACACCTCCGCTTGTAATTACCGAAAAACAGTTGATGGATGCCATTGAAATCATTAAAAAGACATTTAAAGAATTTGAGGCCTGAGAAAAAGCTCAGTAGCATTCGCTATTGACAAATAATCGAAATTGACGGCTTTTATTCAATCAACGCCGTTGTAATCGGAAAGGATTCTTTCTTTTTAAAAGGAGGAATCCTTTTTTTATAAGGTAAATTCTTATTCTCCGCAAAAAATACGGAGAAAAATCCGCATCATACAGCCCCAATAACAACCAGCAAGGTGCCATTATTCGGTGGTACTATCGGTAAATTTAAATTGCTCGCCATGTCATTTATTACGAATTATTATCTTTGCAGCCTTCCAGTAAATTCATAAACCAATTCTGTTGCGCAAATGCTAATTTAGCAGCAAAACATCTATTATAGGGGAGTATAAACGTTTTAAGAAGCTTAAAAATGAGTAACATATTTGCAAGTGCAGGAGTAGTCACAGGTATTTTTTATTCTTTCATTATTCTTTTATCGAGAACGAATTATAAAAGCAAATGGTGGCTTATTCTATTTCTTACATTGTTGAATTTGACTCTGCTTCCCCCTTTATTAATCCTCTTCCAAACATTTCCCCCGCTATGGATAAATGCGAGTTTTGGTTTATTATGGGGGCCAACCTTGTATTATTATGTGGCTTCGCTGCTCAAAGAAAAAATAAATTACAAATGGCTTCCTCTTCATTTATTACCCTTTGCTATTTATTATTCGCTTTCATTTATATTTGGTATAGAAATTATACCGGGGCCTCCCGATTTACAAGCTCCTCATCATATAAATAGCAATCCTGCTTCATTTATCCTTTTTAGTAGTATCCAATCGTGCTCGTTACTTGGGTATTCAATCTTTACCCTGTTTGTACTGAATAAACACGCAAAAAACATTCGAAACCATTATTCCTATACCGATGTACACCTTACTATCCGATGGTCGTATGTTATCATTATCTTTTTTGTTTCGGCCTATATATTTGTGGTACTGGTTGAACAAATTGTAGGAAACCATATACAATATATAACCCATGACATACAATCCATTTTAATTGCCTCCTTTATTTATGTTCTGGGTTATCTTGGAATTAAGCAACAACCTGTGTACCTAAATATGATAGACGAGCAGGTTTTAAATAAAGAAACGGAAAGAGAAACAGAGACAGAACACAATACTCAATCAAAAGAAAAATATTCGAAAAATAAACTGGACGAAGAATTAAAAGAAAGCTATAAAACCAAACTTTTACATCATCTAGAAACAGAAAAACCCTATTTACAAGCTAAACTTTGTATTAACGACCTTTCCGAATCATTACAAATCCCAAAACATTTCCTTTCGCAAATTATTAACGATTCGCTGGGACATACCTTTTATTCGCTCATTAATTCGTACCGGGTAAACGAGGTAAAACAACGTATTCAGAACGACATAAACGAGCAATTTACCCTTTTAGCCATTGCTTTCGATTCGGGATTTAATTCAAAATCGGGATTTAATCAGAATTTTAAACTCGAAACCGGGATGACACCCCTCGAATTTAAAAATAAAACAAAAGCCTGTAAAACAAGCAACTAAGCGTACTGCCTTGCAAGACCACCCCCCCACCGATCAATAAATAAGTTTGGACTTAGAAGATTGGGCGCTCAGTACAACTAATCAGCTTACTTTTGATGCATCGAATTTTAAAAATATTTAAATCATAGAAGTATGTTTACAGAAGAAAGATTGACACGAAAAGTATTATTAATTGCCATGTCTTGTTTTGCGTTGGTATTTTTTGGATGCGAAGCGGACGATGATGATACGGTCTCAACAAGCGAAACAGAGGAATTATCCATTAGTTTTACATTATCAGATACAGGTCAGGATGTTTTTTACGATGCTGACGGAAATGAAATTTCGGAACCGGGCGAGTCGGACGATTATTACGGACAAGATGCACAATTTACCGGAACCGCATCGTCTTTTGTGGATAACGGCGACGGAACTGTAACCGATTTAAATACTGGATTAATGTGGCAGCAAACACCCGATTTCGAACGTCATCAGTTTTACGATTTGGACGACTATGTTGATGCATTGGAAATTGGAGGATATACCGACTGGAGGATGCCAACGATTAAAGAATTGTATTCGCTTATAAACTCAAACGGAAGCCTGGGTAGTACTTCGTCAGAATCTCAACCTTATTTATACGATGAATACTTCGACTTCGAATATGATGATGCGATGTTATATGCAGGACAATATTGGTCGAGCACCTTATATGTAAAAGGCGCTTTGCAGAACATCGCAATTGAAGGGGCATTTGGATTTAACTTTGCCGACGGTCATATAAAATCGTATGAAACCGGTTTATATTACGACGGAACATCGGGAGTTGAAGCGCCAGGATGTTTTGTGCGTGCGGTTCGTGGAGAAGAAAATGTTTATGGAGTAAACAATTTTATTGACAATGGCGATAGTACTGTAACCGATCAAGCAACAGGCTTAATGTGGCAGCAAGTTGACGACGGCAATACCTACAACTGGCAAGATGCGCTTGCCTATGCCACCAACAGCAAGTTGGCAGGATATACCGACTGGCGTCTGCCCAATACCAAAGAATTGCAAAGTATTGTTGATTACGACAAAACCACTTTCCCGGCCATCGACGAAGATTATTTTTCGTGTACTAACGACGATAGTTGGTTTTGGTCAAGCACAACGCAGGGCGATTTCCCTTATACCGCTTGTTACCTGGCCTTTGGAAAAGCCTATAGTAAAGACAACAGCGACGCTACAGAATATTACGACTGGCACGGTGCCGGAGCACAACGTTCCGACCCAAAAGCAGGCAACATTGAAGATTATTTAATGGAATCAGTTAATGCTGTCGACTCTGTACGAATTTTAAATTATGTAAGGCTGGTTCGTGACTAGAAGTCGGCAAAGCTGTTTCTCGCTGTGTAAAAGCTTCAAAATATTTTAGGTAAAAACAAAGGTTTTTTGAAACTTAATAAAGGGTGCAGTGGTTGCTCCCCTGAGGATTCCATTTTCTTTTAAGGAAATGGAATCCTTTTTTTATGGCCAATAGCCCAAGTTCCCATTTGCCGTAAAAAACGGGAAGCGAATCTACACATGATTGATATACAACTTGAAACGAAGTTCCTCGCAGGTCAATTTTTCAATAAAAAAGCAAGGAAAATGAAATACTTAGTATGAATAGAGAATGCAGAGCCAGACATGCTTGAGCAAAGACGAGCGTTACAAGTTTTATATGAAAAAATATATCGCTCATTAGGATTTGGAAAGGGTATAACAACCTGAGTAAATTCGTTATTCCCAAGCTGCACACAAAGAATCACCATTTGTTTTTATTCCCATTCGCTAAAAACCTCATATAAAATCCACACGGAGTAGAAACGCTGGCATACGAACCGGCAGGTGATTGAAGCGTTACCCTTTTGCAGGCAACTGTTTGGTTTTGTTATTGGGCGGAGGCGATTAACATGAGCCCACGTACCAGTATTACAAAACCAACGGTTGACAAAACAGGTATAGCAGAAAGCCCGGTTGCCGGCAAAAAATCGTTTGGCTTTAACCCTTTGAATCTTAATAACCGGCCATTAACTTTTGTTGCCCCATTACGCGCTTTCTTAGCACCTGGTAATCTTGCGTATATTCAATAACCGAAACGCCCTGATTCATGTAACCACCAAATTGAGTAAGCTTTTCGAAATGATAATTACCCTGTACCTGGCGGCTTTGCAGATAAGGCAGACAACCGGCGAAATTGGCTCCAAAGGATGTTATTGCCTGCATAAAGTATAGGGTAACATCGTAACCCTGAACCCCGAAGTTATTGGGCTCGGTGCCAAAGTTACTTTTAAAATTCTCGATAAAACGAACGGTTGCCGGATTGGAATAATCGACCCAATACGGTGCAATGTATTTTAACTTGAGCTTGTGATAATGGTCGATTTGAATACTTGAATAACCGGGGTAACGATTCGAGCCAATCAGGGTAATCGAATAATCGTCGGCCAGGTTGTTTACATTCGAAATGGCCACACTTAATTCACCTTCATTCGACGAAGGGATATACACCACATTCTCTTTGGTTTTCGACAAAATACGGCGCAGTCCATAGGCGCCTTCGTTTTCAAAATCGTAGAAGGTAAAAGTAACTCCCTCGTTGCTACTCAATACTCCCGTATTGTAAAATTTTTCGCGAAACAGCTCAACCATTTGGCCTTCGGGAGTACCTTCATAATTATTTGTTTTTAAAATTATAAAGTTACTGTTGTAATATTCTTCAGCCACCATTTCTGCAGTTTGTTGTGCTATATAATCGCGTGATGGACTTACCTGAAAGTACACAGGAGTACGATTTGTAACAGTAGTTTGCGAGGCCAGTGGCGAAACAATAGGGATATGGTTTTTAGCCGCCAATTGGGCCACTTCGTTTTGTACACTGGGGAAAATTGGACCAATAATGAGGTTTGTGGCCAAAAAATCGGATGCAAAAATATACTTACGGATGGAATCGGCCTTCTGTTGTGTATCGAATACATTTAGGCGAACATTAACACCTGCATTTTTTAGGGAATCGATAGCCAGTAAAACACCTTCGTAAAACTGTATAAAGTTCTCGCTACCTCCATAAAACTGTTTAAAAAGTTCTTTATGCTCTTCCAATTCGATAATAGTGTCGCGGGCAATTTCCACCTCTTCATCCGAATACACAGACATGGTGTCGAGCACCAAATTCTCGCGGTTTATGGTATCGTTGGCTTCGAGAAACAGCGGTAAAAACAGGGCAATATTATAGCTTTTACGAATATATAATCCGCTTGTATCGGGCGCACATGTTCCTGAAAAATCGGAGGGTAACTCCACCTCGTAATATTCTTCTACCAGGCGTGCCGAATCAGCTTTGTTATTGCTAACAAGCTGCTCAAAAACTTCATCGGGCTTTTCAGGAATAAGAATAACTTCGCCGTAAACCAGGTTTCGTGTTTCCAAAACCGGGTTGTATTTTTTTATTTCACGAATCGTTAATCCATACATCTTTGATAAGCCATACAAAGTCTCCTTTTTTTCAACAACATGTTTCCTGAATGCCTTTTCGTTAACGGGCTGAGCCGCGGTTTTTTCAAGCTCTCTTACCGGAACTTTAATTACTGCTCCTGCCGGAAAACCGGTATTTAAAATCGGATTTAATTCTTTTAATTCAGCTTCCGAAACACCATATTTTCGTGTAATTCCCCAAATTGTTTCTCCCGACTCGATAATATGTTCGAAATAGGTTACCGAGGTTTCCTTTTTTTCCAGTTCAGGTTTAATTACATTATTTCTAACTATAGCAAGCGTCATTCCTGCTTTCAGGTTCCTGGCATTGGGGTTTTCTGCCAAAATATCATTTACCGGAACATTGTATTTCCGCGAAATGGAATACAATGTTTCGCCGGAAACAACTTTGTGCATAATCTGTTCAACTGGCTGTTCCTGCTCTGATTGTTCAAGTGCCGGCTCTTCTTTTATATTCCAGAAAGGGATGTTTAGTTTAACGCCTTTTTTGTATTTTCTCACCTTTGGGTTAAAAGCGGTAAGCTCTTCAACCGTAATCCCAAACTTTTTAGCAATAGAATATTGGGTTTCTCTTCTCGACTTAATTTTGTAATTATTAAAACCATCGGGGGCTCTCTTTTGCTCAACCGGAAGCTGCAAAAGATGAATACCCTCGACATAAGGAATCTTTAAAACATCGCCAATTTTTAATCCGTCCTGCAGTTTCGGATTAAGAACTCTAAGAATGCTCTCGTCGATTTTATACTTTTTCGAAATAGAATAAACGGTTTCGCCGGTATGTACCTGATGCATAACATATTTCTTCCCTTCAATTACAACCACCTCACTTTTTTGTAAGTCTTGTGCAATAATCTGTTCAGAAAAAACAAGCAGAAGAGAAAAAATAAATGTTGTTATAAGAATCCTCATTAAGTCGATGATTAAAAATTTTGTCCCAAAAATAAGAAATAATGATCAACACTAAATTTTAAACGCTAATTTGCATTAGAAATTTCATAAAAACAAGTAGATTTTGGGGTAATCATGTTAACAAGAGCTTCATTTTCACAAACAAATGAGGGACTTTTGATACTATATTTTTACTTTTGTAGCTTCATTACATAAAGCAAAATTTCATGCAGGAAAAAATTTTAATTCTTGATTTTGGGTCGCAGTATACCCAGTTAATTGGACGGAAAATTCGTGAATTGAACGTGTATTGCGAAATTCATCCTTATAATCATTTCCCCGAAATTGATGAAACAGTAAAAGGTGTAGTATTATCAGGAAGCCCATACTCGGTGCGCGACGATGATGCTCCTCGCCCCGACCTGACAAACATTAAAGGAGTACTTCCTGTACTTGGAGTTTGCTATGGAGCACAATACATGGCTCACTTTTATGGTGGCGAAGTAGCCCCTTCGAACTCTCGTGAATATGGGCGTGCCCACCTGGGTTTTATCGACCACGACAGTGAGCTATTCAGCAACATTAGCCTGCATTCGCAGGTTTGGATGTCGCATGGCGACACCATTGTTAAGCTACCCAAAAACTATAAAGTAATTGCCTCAACCGAGGATGTAAACTATGCCGCTTACAAGGTTGACGATGAAAAAACATGGGCCATACAGTTCCATCCCGAGGTTTATCATACAACCGAAGGGAAACAGTTGCTGGAAAATTTTGTTTCCGGAATATGCGGTTGTCAACAAAACTGGACTCCTGACTCGTTTGTTGAAACTACCGTTAAATCGTTGAAAAACCAACTGGGCGACGATAAGGTTGTTCTTGGATTGTCGGGCGGTGTTGACTCTTCGGTGGCAGGTGTATTGCTAAACAAAGCTATCGGCAAAAATCTTACTTGTATTTTTGTTGACAACGGACTACTGCGTAAAAACGAATTCGAAGAAGTTTTGGACTCGTACAAAAACATGGGGCTTAATGTAATTGGCGTTGATGCTCGCCAAAAATTCTGGGACGACCTTGCCGGTGTTACCGACCCCGAACAAAAAAGAAAAATTATTGGCCGCAACTTTATTGAAGTCTTCGATGAAGAGGCACACAAAATACAGGACGTTAAATGGTTAGCTCAAGGTACAATTTACCCCGATGTTATTGAGTCGGTTTCTGTAAATGGGCCTTCGGCAACCATTAAATCGCACCACAATGTTGGGGGTCTTCCTGAAAAAATGAAATTAAAAGTTGTTGAACCGCTAAAACTTCTTTTTAAAGATGAAGTACGTCGCGTAGGTAAAGCAATGAATATTAAACAGGAACTACTGGGAAGACATCCTTTCCCGGGACCAGGACTTGGAATCAGAATTCTTGGTGATGTAACTCCTGAAAAAGTACAAATGCTGCAGAATGCTGATGCTATCTTTATTAATGGACTAAAAAACTGGGGACTTTACAACGAGGTTTGGCAAGCCGGGGTTATGTTGTTACCCGTTCAATCGGTTGGCGTTATGGGAGACGAAAGAACCTATGAAAATACTGTTGCATTGCGTGCTGTAGCCTCAACCGACGGAATGACTGCCGACTGGGTACACCTCCCATACGATTTTCTGGCAAAAATGTCGAACGAAATCATAAACAAAGTGCGTGGCATTAACCGCGTTGTATACGACATCAGTTCGAAACCGCCTGCAACAATTGAATGGGAATAGTTGTTAGAATATTGAACGTTGTACTTTGTGGCCAGAATCATCGAAGAAAAAGAACGTTAGAATTAAAGTAATTAATAGAATTATGCGAGACGTATTCATAAAAAAAGTAAAAAATAACGGGCTAAATTTATTTTTAGCCTTTCTTTTAATAATACCTGCCACAACTTTATTTGCCCAACACGAGGTTCAGGAAAACCAAATGAAATTTGCCCGTTTGCTGCGCCTGGTCGATGGCTATTATGTCGATTCGACCGATATTAATAAGCTCACCGAAAAAGCCATTGTTAATCTTCTGAGCGGGCTGGACCCGCATTCAACCTATATTTCGAAAGATGAAGTTGATAAAATGAATGAGCCCTTACAGGGTAATTTCGAAGGCATTGGAATTTCATTTAATATTTTTAAAGATACGCTGTTGGTTACAACAACTATATCCGGCGGCCCGTCGGAAAAGGTTGGGCTTCGGGCAGGAGACCGTATTGTCGATGTTGATGGGAAAAACATTGCAGGAATAGGGCTTAAAAATTCTGATGTTTTTGATCTGTTGAGAGGTAAAAAAGGCACAAAAGTTGATTTGAAAATTTTACGTAAAGGAATACCTGAATTCCTTGACTTTACTATTATCCGCGATAAAATACCGATTTATAGTCTCGACGCATCTTATATGCTCGACGAATCAACAGGATATATTAAGTTGAATAAATTTTCGGCAACAACCACCGACGAATTTATTACAGCCATGAAGGAACTCCACAAAAAAGATATTAAAAATCTGGTTCTTGATCTTCGGGGAAATGGAGGGGGCTATCTTTCAGCAGCCATCGAAATTTCTGACCAGTTTTTGCAGGACAATAAGTTGGTTGTTTTTACTGAAGGGGTGAACGAACCTAAGCGCGAGTACGAAGCATCGGCCAAAGGGACTTTCGAAGAAGGGAATCTGGTGGTTTTAGTTGACGAAGGTTCTGCATCGGCGAGTGAAATTGTTTCGGGCGCTATTCAGGATTGGGATCGTGGAATAGTTGTCGGACGCCGTTCGTTTGGAAAAGGATTGGTTCAAAAACCATTTATGCTGACCGATGGTTCTAT
This sequence comes from Draconibacterium sp., assembly GCA_041583785.1. Taxonomy (GTDB): domain Bacteria; phylum Bacteroidota; class Bacteroidia; order Bacteroidales; family Prolixibacteraceae; genus Draconibacterium. Next base: position 81,229 of record JBFHFE010000020.1, read on the forward strand.
GGTGAGACTAACAACAGCCCATTATTACACTCCCAGTGGACGCTGTATTCAAAAACCTTATGAAAACGGTGTTAAAGAATATCGAAACGATTATGCAAACCGATTAACCAATGGTGAAATGTTTAGTGCCGATAGCATTACTTTCAATAAAAAATTAATACATAAGACACTGGTTAACGGCCGGAATGTATATGGCGGAGGAGGGGTAATGCCTGACATTTTCATTCCACTGGATACATCGAGATATTACGCCTATGTAAACCAATTAAGGAGAAAACAAATAACCTACAACTTTGTACTCGATTTTGTAGATTCGAACCGGGCTGAGATAAAAACGAAATATCCCAATTTTGATACCTACAACGCAAAATTTGAAATAGCAGAAGCTAGTATTGACGAAATTGTAGCCAAAGGCGAAGCTGAAGGAATTGAGAAGAGTGAAGAAAGCCTCGCCTATACGCTTAACGATTTAAAACGCGAATTAAAAGCGCTTATCGCACGCGATATTTATTCGCGTAATGATATGTACAAAGTGCTGAACTCCAACGACGAGGCCATAGTAAGAGCTCTGGAGGTTATTGAGAACCAAAAGAAATACAATAACCTTCTTGTAACAACTGAATAAAAAGTTATGTCAGATTTAGTACAGGAATGGCTCTTAAGCAATAAAATTGAAGTGCTGGGAACTATTCTGGGTATATTGTATATGCTGTTTTTAATCCGGCAAAACATTTTAACCTGGCGAACCGGATTGATTACCATAGTTTTGTATGTGATGGTAAATTTTCAATCGACATTATATGCCGCCATGGGCTTGCTGGCCTATTTTGTGTATACAAGCCTTTACAGTTGGTATTTCGGGCTGAAAGGAGATAAGAAGGAAGACAGCACAAAAGTATCGATAAAAAAAACATCATCCAGTTTATGGTTAAAACTCATCATCGCTTCTGTGGTTATAATTGGTATTATCCTCTACATCATTCTGAAATTTACCAATTTGAATCTACCATATATCTCTCCAATAGTCATAGGTTTAAGCATGGTGGCAACCTGTATATTTGCCAAAAATTACCTTAAACAGTTGTTAACTGGAGAATTGATAATGCCTTTTCGGCCGTATTATATGTTTCTAAAGTTCTCTGGTCCACAGTAGTTCTTTTTATAGCTAACATTTATGGTCGTTTTAGTTTATATCGAATAGAGAAAAGACTTAAAAATCAAATAATTGAATAAGAAACCAAAAATAATAGTTGTTACCGGTGCAGAATCAACCGGAAAAAGTACCTTGTCAAAAGCTTTGTCCAGCCATTTCAACGTGCCGTTTACTCCTGAATATGCACGCGATTACCTGCACAAGCTTGGCCGGAAATACACCTATCAGGATGTAGAGTTCATCGCCCGTAAACAAATTGACCAATTCAACGAATCTCAGAAAGCTAATTATCCGGTAATAATCTTGGATACCTGGCTGATTAATACAAAATTACGGTTCGAAGTTGTCTTTAAGAAAGTTCCATATTGGATGGATAATTCTCTGAAATTTAACAAAGTCGATTTGTTTCTTGTTTGCGATACAGATATCCCATGGATTGAAGATAACATCAGGGAATATGGAGGAAAAATGCGATTGAAGTTTCACGATATGTGCATCGAAGAAATAAAAAAACTTCAAGGCAGATATGAAATAATAAACGGGGAAGGTGATGAAAGAATAAAAAAAGCCATCAATTTGATTGAGAATCTGTGAAAGGCTTTCAGGAATAAAATTTATTTATTGCTTTTACTACAAATAGTAACCTGAATCTATTTAGTTTTGCAAAACACTTTTAAGTAATGAGAACGAAAGAATTCGACGATAAATTAAGCATGACGGTTCAGAAGCTAAGCGAGCCGAAATCTTACAAATTACTCTGTCACGAGCACTTACAAGGAGAACCTCTTCCTTCAATTCGAAATTTAAACCGAATCATCGAATTAGTTCGCGAACTATTATTTCCGGGATATTTTGGAAATACTACGCTCAAAACCAATACTATCCAACATTATTTAGGGGTTTATGTCGACAAACTTTACGATTTGCTTAGTGGCGAGATACTTGCCGGCATGTGTTTCGAATGTGACGATGAAACGGAAAATAAAATTACCAAACATACAGCAAAAGCGCAGAAAATTGCCGTTGAATTTATTGAAAATCTGCCCGAAATCAGAAGGATATTGGGTACAGATGTTGAGGCCACTTTTCTAAACGATCCGGCTGCACGAAACATTGGTGAAGTAATTTTTAGTTACCCCGGAATAAGAGCTATAACCAATTACAGGATAGCCAACAAATTACTGGAACTTGGTGTTCCACTCATCCCGCGTTTTATTTCAGAAATGGCACACAGCGAAACCGGAATTGACATCCATCCGCGAGCGCAAATTGGTGAGAAATTTACCATCGACCATGGAACAGGAGTTGTAATTGGCTCAACTGCAATCTTAGGAAATAATGTAAAAATATACCAGGGAGTAACTTTAGGAGCCAAAAGTTTTCCGCTTGATGAAAATGGGAACCCAATAAAAGGGATTCCTCGTCACCCTATTTTAGAAGATGATGTGGTAATATATGCCGGTGCAACAATACTGGGAAGAGTTACCATAGGAAAAGGATCCGTTATTGGTGGTAATGTTTGGGTTACACAGAATCTGCCACCCCATTCAAAACTTGTACAAAAACGTGCAAAAGACATCCACCTTACAGATGGAGCAGGAATTTAACAACTAATATTTATAGTATTGAAAGAATACAAGCTTATTGCAAAAACATTTTCAGGATTAGAAGATGTACTGGCCAAAGAGGTCAAAAAAATTGGTGGAAAAAATGTTCGCCGCGGAAAACGTGCTGTTTTTTACGATGGCAATTTGGAAATGATTTACAAATCGAATTACTTCCTGCGTACGGCTCTGAGAATTTTAAAAGAAATTGAAGTTTTTCAGTTTAAAGATGTAGATCAATTTTATTTGAAATGCAAAACCGTTAACTGGAACAAATATTTCGATGTAAAACAGAATTTTGTAATCAGTAGTGTCGTTGTAAATTCGCGCGAATTCAATAATTCAATGTTTGCATCGTTAAAAGTAAAAGATGCAATAGCCGATTATTTTCGTGAAAATTTTGGAGAGAGGCCCAATGTGGATACAGAGAATCCGGATATTATCGTAAATGTTCATATCTATCAAAATACCTGTACGTTATCGATTGACACCACTGGTGAATCGTTACATAAGCGAGGCTACAGAGTAAAACAAGGAGAAGCGCCATTAAACGAAGTATTGGCTTCCGGACTGATTATGCTGGCTGGCTGGTATGGTAACTCCGACTTTATGGATCCAATGTGCGGCTCTGGAACTCTAGCGATTGAAGCAGCTATGATTGCTCAGAATATTCCTCCTGCAAAATTCAGGAAAGAATATGCTTTTCAGAAATGGAACGATTACGACCAGTTACTTTGGGATAAAATAACAGAGCCTACTGAAAAAAGGGAATTCAGATACAAAATTTATGCTTCCGATATTTCGGGAAGTAACTTACTAAACGCCCAGACAAATGCACGGCGAGCTTTGGTATTTAACAAAATTGTTTTTCAGAAATCTGACTTTAACGACTTAGAACTTAGTCTGGAAGGTGCAACCATCATAACCAACCCGCCATATGGCGAACGCCTGAGAGAAGACAATTTAAATGGCTTATATGCCATGATTGGGGAACGTTTAAAACACCAGTATCCCGGAAATACTGCCTGGGTATTAACGTCGTCTTTTGAAAGCTTAAAATATGTGGGATTAAAACCGGCTGTTACGTTGGACTTGTTTAACGGAGCCTTAAAATGTAAGTATAATAAATACGAAATGTTTAGCGGTAAACGGAAATATTAAAAATCCAAAAAGGGAATTAAAACGAACTTTGTTTTAATCCCCTGTTTTTAACAACTTAATTGGTTTTGAATATGGGATATTTTAATATATATTATGATTACTCGTCTTCTTCTAAATGAAAGATGTCCTTGTCTTTCAACTTTGGTTTGCTTGCACCGCCTCTTCATTCAGCTGCGCGTTATATTATATATTGAAACCAAAGGTTTTAATATTTTATTGTCTGTTCTGTTCTTGTTTTCGTTGGGGTAAATACCTGTGATTTTGTTTTTTGCTTTTAGCACATTTGGGCGTTCTGCCTTGTGCCTAAGGTATTTTATCTCTTGTGTTTTCTGATTTGCTTCACCTGCACACTTCCTGCTTCTAAATTTTGATTATCAACCTCAGAACAAAAATTCTTAATTCTTTACCGAGATACTGAGCTGATAAATCTTTCATGAGGAATATTTGAATGATAAATAACTTCTTAGTCTGTTAACCTTCGTCTTCAATCCAAATGTCTTTATCTTTAGATGCCGGAACTCCTCCTCCACGAACAATATTCATTTCTTCGCTTGTTAAAACTTCAAAATTGAAACCTCTAAATTCTTGCTGAGTATATTGTGCTGATAAGTCTTTCATTTGGATTAGCTTTATGATAAATAATTTTAAGGTCTTCTATCCTTCGTCTTCGATAAAAATATCTTTATCCTTAGATGCAGGTACTCCTCCTCCACGAACAATGTTCATTTCTTCGCTTGTTAAAACTTCAAAATTGAAACCTCTAAATTCTTGCTGAGTATATTGTGTTGATAAGTCTTTCATTTGGATTAGCTTTATGATAAATAATTTTAAAGTTTTCTATCCTTCGTCTTCGATAAAAATATCTTTATCTTTAGATGCAGGTACGCCTCCACCGCGAACAATATTCATTTCTTCGCTTGTTAAAACTTCAAAATTGAAACCTCTAAATTCTTGCTGAGTATATTGTGCTGATAAATCTTTCATTTGAAATATTTTTTGATAAATAACTTTATAATCTCCTACCCTTCGTCTTCGATAAAAATGTCCTTATCTTTAGAGGCCGGTACGCCTCCTCCGCGAACAATGTTCATTTCTTCGTTTGTTAAAACTTCAAAATTGAAACCTCTAAATTCTTGCTGAGTATATTGTGCTGATAAATCTTTCATTTGGAATAATTTTATGATAAATGTTTTTGTAATGTTCTATCCTTCGTCTTCGATAAAAATGTCCTTATCTTTAGATGCCGGTACTCCTCCTCCACGAACAATATTCATTTCTTCGCTTGTTAGAACTTCAAAACCAAAAACTTCAAAAGTATTTTCTACAAATTGTCCCTGTAAACTTTTCATCGTATAATAAATTAATTCGTTAAACTTTTTAAACACACATTCACCTATATATTCCGAAAAGATGAAAAAGGTAACCCCCTATTTTTGAAAAAAAATAAAAAAACTTCTACTTTGGTATCAAAATTCATACAATCCAATGGTCAAATCAGTAAAGTTCTGTTTTATTTCTTTTCTAATAATATTTCCATTTTTACTTATTGGACAAACGAAAGATGTTGATTTTTTTAAGCTGAGAGCCAAAGAGTTATTCTCCAAAGGCAGGGATTTAAGTTATGATGGCAGAGATATAGAAGCTCTGGATACTTTCAAACTTTATCTTGATTATAGGATAAAAGCTTATGGACAAAAAAATTATTATCTGGGATCTGCCTATTCAGCTGTTGGAGTAGCCTATAAAAATATAGGACAACTCGACATGGCATTACAAAATTACAAACTAGCTGAAAAAAACTTTCTGCTTAGAGATGATCCCTATTTATCTTCGTTAGCGGGATTATACATAAACATTGGAAATATTTATCGAGCTAAACTTGATTATAAAAATGCCATAAATTATTATTATCAAGCATTAAACATATATGAACACCAAAAATCCGTTAGTACACAAAATGTATCAAATGCGACTTATGCGCTTGCAGAAATTTACTATCTGCAGAAACAGTATGAAATTGTTGTCGATAAGATATTAAAAAATTATACTTCCGCAGACACATTAAATCAAATATATTATTGTAATATCTTGGCAGGAAGTCATTTTGCTCTGAAGACATTTGAAAAGGCAGAAGAATATTACCTCCAAGGAATATCCCTATTAAAACTCTACTTTGGAGAAAATGACAATGAACTGGCATTTGCACTAATAAATTTCGCTCAATTTTTATCCGAAATTAATCGATTTGAGGAGGCAATTCTGAATATGAACAAGGCCTATCAGATATTTTATCTCAATAAACAATCAAATGGAGAAGAGCTTGCTCATTACTACTATGCTATGGGTGAAATACTCAAAAACAAACCAATTTCCACCCAAAGTATCCTATCTTTTAAACAACAAAAACAACAAAACTTAAACGAAGCCATAAATTGGTATAATAAAAGCTTAAATGCCTTAAACCCCTCAAAAGGCAATATGGCACCAGACTCTATTACGATAGACAAATGTATATCTTTCATGACTTGTTTAAAGTCACTAAAAACAATCGCCGACACATACCATGAACTCGCCGTGCTTAACAAAGATGATAAAAACAGTTTTTATCTAAGTTCTTTAAATGATGCTTTACACTATTATCAAATAACCAGTCAACTTACACAGCGGGCGCGTAAAGAAATTTCCAGCGACGAAAGTAAAATTCAATTGGCCGAACTAGAGCATTCTACATTTACAAAAATAATTGAAACGGCGTACCTAACTTATGAACTTACCAACGACGAGAAATATCTGGAACTTGCATTTAACAATTCCGAACAAATAAAAAGCAGTGCCATTTTCGATAAACTGTCGAACGACCTGGCCCAGGATAATAGCCTCATCCCCGATAGTTTGCTTGAACTTGAAAAAAGGCTGAATGCGACAATTTCCATCTATTCTGAAAAAATATTTAAAGAATCAAGCATGGATGAACCAGATACAATCTTACTCAACGAATACAACAATAAAGTTTTCGATGCCAATAAAAACAGGGATGAACTTAACCGTTTTATGGAAAAACAATATCCAGATTATTACGATTTAAAATATTCAACAAAAATGCTTTCCGTTAGCAATATTCAAAAACGAATCAAGAAGAATGATGCAATTATTGAATATGTTATAATTGAAAATGATGATGACAGAGATAAAAGTAAACAAAATAAAACAACAGAACTTTATTCATTTTTTATAAGCAAAAACGATAAACAGTTTGTGCGGAAATCCATCGACAAAACCACTGAAAATTCTCTTGAGGAAGTTTTCCACTTTATGTCGACCCCCAATTATATTTTTACTCAAAATGAAGATTCCAAGCAATTTTGCACATCGTCATACAGCATGTACAACTTACTGATCTCCCCTTTCGAATCAAATTTGCGGGATAAAAACCTGATTGTTATTCCTGATGGAAAACTAAATTATATTTCTTTCGATGGTCTACTTAAAACGTTGCCTGATACCAGTAAATATATCGACTTCACAAAACTAGACTACCTCATTAAGGATCTGAATATCAACTACGCCAACTCTGCGAATATTTTAATAAAAAACAGATCAAGCAAACGCCATTTTAAAAATCATATTATGGCTTTTGCTCCAGAATACCAGTCGGAAAAATTCGAATTATCGAATGCCACATACACTTTATTACCACTGCAGGGCATAAAAAATGAAGTTAAGGCAATAGCAGAAACAGTTACTACAACAATATTCAGTGCTGAAGAAGCTTCTGAAGAAAATTTCAGGGCAAACTGTCAAAACTACGACATATTGCATTTGGCCATGCACGCTTTTATAAACGACTCTTTGCCTGCCTACTCGCGTTTGGCGTTCTCGCCTGTTTCTCCAAGCAACGATCTTCAAAAAGACGGCTGGCTAAATACTGCGGATATTTATAATCTCGATTTAAATGCTAATCTTGCGGTATTAAGTGCCTGTAATACCGGTATTGGAAAATTAAAAAAGGGAGAAGGGCTAATGAGTCTGGCCAGAGGATTTTTGTATGCCGGCTGCCCATCTGTTATTATGTCGCTTTGGGAAGTTGAAGACCAGGCAGGCACAAAAATTATGACTTCGTTTTACAAAAACCTGAAGCATGGAAAGACAAAGGATGAAGCGTTAAGACTAGCAAAGATTCATTACCTCGAAAACTCCAATTCACGAATGGCACATCCGCATTACTGGATGAGTTTTAAATGCATAGGAGATAATTCTCCAATTTACACCAGTTACGACATCTACTTTTTTGGACTTCTTCTTTTACTAATCATAATATTTACCGCCGAGCAGACGATACGAATTAGAAAAATCCGTAAAAAAAGAAGGGGTTAGTGAGCAAAGGGTTTTCATAGCGGGGGGACAGTAGCCTAATCAGTAGGCTCACATTAAAAATCCTGTGGAGAAGTCTTTTTTAAGCAAAAGCTCTAGTTGCTCTATACAGAAAATATTTTAGGTCACATACTTTCTCTCAATATAGCTCTAAACCCTTTAAGTTTTGCAGCATTGAAAGATTTCGGGTGATATACGAAAAAAGCCTGTCGTAGAAGACAGGCTTTAGTGAATGTGTATAGTTTTTCTAATTAATTCAATTAGGTTATAATTTGAAAGAATATCGCAATCGTCGAAGAATTGCTTTGGCATCATTTGCGTAATGTCCTCTTCTTTCTATTACAGCCAACAGTTCCCGTTTTGCTTCAATTTTATTATTCATTTTTAAATAACACAGCGATTTGTACCATTCGGCTTCCTCTACAAAGAGATTACTTCCTTGTGCAATAACCTTAGAATATTCATTTATTGCCTTCTCGTAATTATTCAAATTTTGATAACTTAATCCTTTATAAAACTGGGCAACAAATGCCTCATCTTTATTAACTTCTGTATTACCTAAAATCTCTATAACTTTATCATACTCGGCCGCCTGATAGTATACTTTGGCTGTTTGAATCGCATTTAGGGTATTGGTTACAGAACGTTCGGAGGCCCAAGATGGAGTGTTAAAATATTTATCATAGGATTTATTGGCCGATTGCATACCTGTATTCAAAGCTCCTGATAAACCAACTAAAATTACAATAGCAGCTACACCGTTTCTCCAGAAACGCGTTCTCCCGATTTCGAAACGTGGCATGACAATAGATTTTACCTCTTTCTTTTCCACCTCATGTTTCGCTTGCTTTAACTTTTCCCTTAATGACTGAACATCCGTTTCAGCCAATGCGCTGTTGATATTTTTTCTTAAAGCAACTTCGGCCATCAGATCGGTATTTTCTTTTAGCTCTGCATTGAATTCTTCCAGCAAGTCTTCTTCCAGCATTTCATCAATAAAATCTTCAATGTTTTGTTCACTTACATTCCATGATGTTTCAGATTCCATAATGTTACGCAGTTCGCTCCGTAAGTCCATTATATCCGTTTCATAAACTGCTGATTCAATATCTTTGTGCAAATTAACTTCTGCTTGCAAATCTTCATTTTGATCAAACTCAAGCTCAAATTCAGCTAAAATATCATCGCTTAATTCCCCATTCAGAAAACCGTCAATTTCTTCAACCGAATATTGCGGCTCTATTGATTTTGCAATATGTTGTAAGTTTTCACGGAGGTTTAAAATATCCTTTTCAAGAATAGCTTCCTCCAATCCTTCCATTCCTTCCAATTCATCCATATCGAAACCACCCAGGTCTTCGTCTGGGCCATTTATACATACATTCGTTTCCTGTTCCTTATAATAGGGATGTATGTTTTCTTTAGATGAGATTTGATTTTGGTAGACGTGTACTTTGGGAAGGGATTCGAAACTGTTAATTAATTCGTCCGGGGTTAACTCGTTATCTACTTCCTGAAAATCGATTAATTCATCGAGTATCTCAAAAGAGCCAATGATAGAAGTAGCGGGTTTGTTTTCGTCAAGAATATTATCGAGTTTTCCTCTAAGATTTAAAATATCGAGCTCTGTAACTGCAGCTTGAATATTTTTATGAAGTTCAACTTCCGCTCTTAATTCTTCGTTTATCTCTAATTCTTGTTCAAATTCTAATTTCTCCTTAGCGTCCAATAACTCTAAACAATATTCTTCTATGCGTCCAAATAATTCTGTTTTAGGTGTCATCTTCTAGTATCTTTTTAAATTCTGTATCTTGTTTTATACGCTTAATAAGAAGTTCCTTACACTTATACTTTCGGGTTTTTGCATATTTTTCTGTTTTATAGCCCATTATTTTTGCAATTTCCACAAGCGGAACCTTTTCAAAAAATAGTTGTAATAACTTCTGACAATCAGTACTTAAGGTTTTAAAATGCTTTTGATACAAACCATATTTTTCATTTTTTTGAACCAGGTCAACCAAATTATCGTCGTAAATATCTTCCTGGAATGGCAATGAATCGTTCAGCCTTTCTCTTTCAATTCGCCGTTTCTCGAGTTGTTTCAACCACAAAAACCGGCAAACCGAAAACAAGTAACCTTGAAAAGAACTTTTTTCGAAAATTAAATCGTTTTCTTTTAATTTACGATAAATTACAATTACAGCCTCCTGAAATATATCACTGGCATCATCTTCATTTCCCTGGTTCTTCTTAATGAAATAATTTACTTTATAATAGTACTGTTTATAGATGTACTGTAAAATCAAATTATCATGCCTTAAGATTCCTTTCAGGATTTGTGCATCCGTATAATTTATCATCTTCTACTATATTATTCGATTATAAGGGAAAAGGTAACCCTGTTTTTATAAATAATTCTCTTCACAACTTAATAAGCAATCATCTTCAAAATAGCAATAATGCTAATAAACAACGTCTTACAAGAGGTGATAAAGTTAGAAATTAAAATAAAAAAATGTACATTTGAATTGAAATATTTTCTGACGGGAGGGGGCTAAAAACAAAAAGGACGGGTTCAACAACCCATCCTTTTCTCATTAAACTAACTAACCTAACTAAACCTAAACTTATGAAAATAAACGTACCGCAATGATATAGCCGGAGAGCAAATGGAGCAAAAGAAAGGTGTTAAATCATGTTAAAGGCCCGATAAATTAACATGAATGTTACTGGGCAACGAAAGTATAATGAATTGTCCCCTTCTGAAGGGCCGGGGCAGCATCGTCTTTGTTAAAAATGGTACGGGTTGCCGCTTCCTGTGCGTACAAAAATATTTGCTGGTCGCGAATGGAATTGTTCTTTCTGGCGGTGGCATCCACCACCGTGCCGTCGCGGTTCACTTTGATATCCACAATAACGGTTCCACCACCCTGCGCCAGGTAAACCGGAACAGGCAGACTCACATGGTAGCGGTTCTCCAGGTAATAAACAATATTACTTTCGCCTGCATAAATCACATTTTTAATGGAATCCCTATCCATTCCCTCTGTCGTTTCAACGGGCATCTTAATTTCGCTGAGGTCCACCACGTCTTTTGAAAGATTGTTACTAACGCTTGACGAAAGTTTTTGGGCGGCTTCCACTTCTTTCAAATATTCATTGTCGAAGAACTCGTCTTTTGAAGTGGTTGTATTCTCACGCGCCGAGCGGTTGGAAGCCAGGTTGGTCCTGTTGTTGACCGTTGGAGCAG
>JBFHFE010000021.1:0-91515 GCA_041583785.1 Draconibacterium sp.
AAATTGTCCTGAAATGATAATGGGCGTTGGCTCCATTGTGGATGAGGCCACAGCTGCCATGTACATTGCACTGGGAACTAACTTTGTGGTAGCTCCGTTAATCGACGAAGCCACAGCCCGGGTTTGTAACAAGCGTAAAATTGCCTGGAGTCCCGGTTGTGGTTCGGTAACCGAAATAGGCCGGGCACATGAACTGGGCGCCGAAGTAGTTAAGATTTTCCCCGGCTCGCAAGTAGGCGGACCAAGCTTTGTAAAAGCCGTAAAAGGCCCCATGCCGTGGGCAAGCATTATGCCAACCGGTGGTGTATCGCCAACCGAAGACAACCTGAAAGGGTGGTTCGAAGCAGGAGTTACCTGCGTGGGTATGGGCTCGCAGCTGTTCCCGAAAGAAGTTTTGGCAGAAAAAAATTACCCGTACATTACTGATAAATGTGCCGAAGCTCTGTCGATTATTTCCAAATTGAAATAAGTAAAATTGATTGTCCGTTATCCGTCAGAAAACAAATAAAACGCTGTCCGGCTTTTGCCGGACAGCATAATAGGTTCTAAATAGTTATGCCACTAAACGGACTGATATAAAATAAAATAGAATACAAAATTTTGCAGATTTACTAAATAATAATGTTATGCTCGTTAAGATCTTTTTCCCTATCGTATTGGCCTTCTTTCTTTTCTCATGTTCGTCGAAACAGGATGATAATTCTGTTTTTGTTAAGGACAATAAAGAACTCGAAAATGCAATAACAGAGGCAAGTCCGGGTGATAAAATCGTCCTTGCAAACGGCATCTGGAAGGATGTTGAAATAAAATTTTTTACCGCCGGAACAAAAGAAAAGCCAATTACTTTGTGTGGCGAAACAGCCGGAGAGGTTTTTATCGAGGGGCAGTCGTCGATAAAATTTGGAGCCGATTATATTACGGTCAGCGATTTGTACTTCCGAAATGGTTACACTCCTTCAAATGCGGTTATTGAATTCAAACTAAACGATAAGGTAGCCAATCATTGTACATTTACGAATTGTGTTATCGAAAACTTCAACCAACCACAGCGTGATCGAGCCGATCATTGGGTTGAATTTTGGGGTAGGTACAATGAGTTAAGCAATTGCAATATTATTGGCAAATCAAATTCTGGGCCAACAGTCAGAGTTCAGATAAAAGGAAATGAAAGTATTAAGAATTTCCATAAAATTATAAATAACCATTTTGGCCCTCGTCCACGAAAAGGTGGCCCTCATGGCGAAACCCTGCAAGTTGGGGATAGCTATACCTCCATGTCGCCATCGAACACTTTTGTTGCTCATAACCTTTTTGACAGGTGTAATGGCGAGGTGGAAGTTATTTCGAGTAAAACCAATTTTAACGAATTCAGAAATAATGTTTTTTACAAATGCGAAGGCTCTTTGGTAATGCGACATGGTAATTACTGCATTATTGATGGAAATTATTTTATTGGTGATGAAAATTCGGACAATATTGGAGGAATTCGAATTGTAAATACCGGACATTGGGTTACCAACAATTATTTCTACAAAATAAATGGAAATAACTTTAGGAGTGCCCTGGCTATTATGAATGGTATTCCAAAATCTCCGCTGAACCGTTACAACCAGGTTACCGATGTGGTTGTTGCCTACAATACATGGGTCGATTGCAAGTCGCCCTGGCAATTTAGTGTGGGTACTAACGTAAGTCAGAAAGACGTATTACCGGCTTCCGAAATTCGCTCAGCAAGACCCATTAGAACCGTGGTGGCCAACAATGTAATTTATAACCCGGCAGGCGATTCTGCACCAATTGTTGCCTATGAAAAGGTAGACGGTGTAGAATTCAAAAAGAACATCATTAACAATCAAAATGTAGGCTTCCAAAAATACGATGGTTTGGATGAACAAACTTTCGAAATGAAAGAATTGGCTGAAAATATCTTTGTTCCCTCATTAGAATTGGCTGAAATAGAGCCTTACAGTGGTTTTGATTTTGACAACATCGAAAATGATATTTTCGGTAATAAACGTTTGGAAAGTAATTGGATTGGTGCAGTTTCGAAGGCTGTTGAAGATGCTCCTGCTATTTTGGACGATAAAATGTATGGTGCCAACTGGTATTCAACCGAAAAAGCACAAATGGAGCAGCAAAAACATACTGTATCAGCCGATGCAAATAATTTGGAGTCGGAACTGGAAGCTGCAAATTTTGGCGATATTATTGAATTGCAAGCGGGTACTTATCAAATAAGCGCGCCTCTGGTAATTAATAAGAACATTACAATTCAATCGGCCAACCAAAAAGACAAAGCACAAATTGTATATACAGGCCAGGAAAACACAGCTCTTTTCGAAATGCATCCCAATGGGAATATTTTAGTAAAAGATATTGTAATGAAAGGGAATGAGCTGCAATTTGCTTTTGCCAGTCTTCAAAAAAATATGTCAGCACCTTATAATGTAAAAGTTATTGATTGCGAATTCAGTAACTTCAATTATGTGTTAAAAGCTTATAAAGAAAGCTTTGCCGACGAAATTAGCTTCTCGGGTTCGAAGCTAAGCAATTGCGAAAATGGTATTGAATTATCGGGTGAAACTGATGATACCGGCGATTATAATGTCGAGTTTTTAACCATCGATAATTGCCAGTTTAAAAATATAAAAAGTAATGTAATCGATTATTATCGTGGTGGTTACGACGAGTCTACCATAGGTGGTAATTTAAAAGTTAGCAGCTCGGCGTTTGTTAATTGTGGCGCACGCGAAACAAATGGCATCCTATTAAATACACGCGGAATTATAAATGTTGACATTTCGAAGAATACATTTAAAAACAATCCGGTTAAACTGGTTGCCCTTTTGTGGGGAGCAAAAAACAATTCACATTCTGACAATGAGATTGTTAACTCGGGCAAAATTGTTGTTCAGGAAAATATTAAGTTGACATTGATGTATTAAATCGAATAGAATTAAATAGTATTATTATGAAAGGTAGATATGTTTTTTTTGAAAAAATGCTAAAAACATTATTTGTTTTTGGAATCCTGGTTTTAGTAAGTATTTCTTGCTCAAAATCGCCCGAAATTGTAGTTCAGCAAATGACAATGCAATTACCATCGGGCGAGCAAATTTTTATGGAAGAATTACTGCCTGGTGAAATTGCTGACACTAAGATAGAACACATTGCTTATACAGGCCCAACTTTGCAAAACCTGCAGCTTTCGGACGCTAATGTTGATATGTTTTTGTTTATGAAAGGCAAGGGTACCTTAAAAGCCGATACAACATCGTTTAACCTGGTGCCGGAGTCGATTGCTATTCCTATGGCACAGAAAAGTATAACAATTGAAGTGCCGGAAGGGGAGGAGTTGCATTTTGTGAAGTTTACCAAAAAACTTTCAGAGCAGGACATGCTTGATATGAAAGAATTTCCTGAAGAAAATAAATACGATATTTTCTTTACCGAATTTGATGATTGCGAATCCTATACCGAGAAAATTAAAAGTCCGAATACAGTTAGTCGTACCGTTTTGCCCGAAGATATTATTCCACGTGTTGCGCTCGGTACGGTTGAAGCTCCCGGTCCCGATGAGGTTGGAGCACATATGCATCCCATGCTCGATCAGTTGTTTCTTGGGCTTACCAATAACGATGTAACTGTTCATGCCGACGGTGCCTCGGCAGCGTTTAAAGAATATTCCTTGTTACACATTCCCATTGGCTCAAGCCACTGGGTTTCGGTGGATGACAACAAAACAATGTATTATTTGTGGATGGACTTTTTCCTGACAAAAGAAGGGCAGGAATGGTTAAAAACACACAAGCCTACGAGTACTGATAAAAACGACTATTGAAAATGTAAAGTGAGGTTAAAAAATAGTATAACCAGTATGATGATTGACATATAAGTGAGTATTCTGCCAGTTTTGGCAGAATACTTTTAACTAAACAAACCTAATCTTATGAAAACTTATCTTAAAACTAAAGTCATAATTCTGTTTTGTCTTGTATCAGTTTCTTTACGTGCACAAACGGTTATTAAAACATCGTTTGAAACTACTGATTCGTATGAAACAGGTTCTATTGACGGACAAAACAACTGGGCTGTTGAAGACGGAACTGCTGTTGTTACAACTGCTCTTGACTATGTAAATACCGGTGCGCAAGGCATTCAATTTAATACCACAGGAACTTCCGAATTTGAAACCGAATACATAGGATATTCCGATGATGAAACCGGGCTTTCGGATATCGTATATGCAGATATGTGGTTAAAGGTAAATACAGCTTTAAGCGATGAGCCTTTCTATATTGGTGGCTATGATCTAACGCCCGATGGAAGCTCTAAACGAACTTTCTTTTTACAAATTGACCCAACTACCGAATCAACAGCCGATATTAAAATATATACAAGTTGGAACAAATACGAAGTGTCGGATGCCGTGGCAATTGGTAGTTGGATACGTATTTCTGTTTGTGCCGATTATTCAGCAACAACCTACGAAGTTGCTTTAAATGGCACGGTTGTCGATAGCACTTTCAATTTTCGCGAAGATTATACCCCGTCGGATAAAGGAAGAGATAGCGGATTGTACGAATTCCATAGCCTGCGTTTTTATCATGGAGGTGGTGAATTTGACGTGTCTTTAGACGATCTGTACATCGGTACTTCCGAGATTTCTGATATCTCTTTTTCTGAAGCGTCAACAACCCGAACGGTTAGTGTGTCGCAACCCGAACATGGAACAATTACCATAAGCCCTGAGCAGACTTTATATGAAATAGGGACAGAAGTTACCGCTTCTGTTAGCGTTGACGAACATTATGTTTTTTCGGCATGGACGGGTACTTATTCCGGTTCCGATAACCCATTGACATTTACTGTCGAGTCGAATGTAACTTTGGGGGCAACAGTAGAAATAGACGAGAATGACCCACCGGCAAGTTATACCATAACGCTTACTCAGCCTACTGAAGGCGGCAGTATAGCTGTAGATCCTGAACAAACTAGTTATTACGCGGGAACCGAAGTTGAATTTACGGCTAGTGGAAAAGTAGGGTATGATTTTACCGGCTGGACAGGCGATCTCTCGGGTTCCGATTTAACACAAACAGTATTTATCGCTGCTGATATGAATGTGAGCGCTGTGTTTGAAGCAGGTGTTTATGAAGGCCGAAAAGTTTATGTAAGCGACGAAGATGAATTGGAAGATGCCTTGGATGATATGCTGCCCGGTGATACGATTATTCTGGCAGATGGCGTTTACGATTGCAGTTCTATCTCGTTAACAGCATTAGGAGGAACAAACGCTCAACCTGTTGTGGTTATGGCTGAAAACAAGGGCCAGGCAACCATTACCGGAAGTGCATCATTTCGGTTTAACCAGTGCTCATACATCACAATTCGAGATCTTGATTTTGATGTTGAGGTTTATACTATCTTCAAATTAACAGGGTGCGACCATATTCGTATTTGCTACAACACCTTAAAAAATCAGGGCGATGATGGGTCAAAATGGATTATCATTGGCGATGTTTGGGATAATGCAAGCAATACAAGCTGCTGTAATAAAGTAGACCATAACTTGTTCGATGGGAAAGACGACTCTGGGGCCTGGTTGGTTATTGATGGAAATCATGGTGGCGAGGATGGCGAAAATATTTGCTCCCGCTACGACACAATTTCCTATAATCATTTTAGAAACAATGGACCTCGCGCCGATAATGAAAAAGAAACCATTCGTATCGGAATGAGCGATCTTTCAATGAGCTCGGCGTATTGTACGGTTGAATACAACTTGTTTGAGGCGTGTAATGGCGACCCTGAAATTATTTCGGTTAAGTCGTGCGACAATGTGGTTCAGAACAACACATTTGTTGAATGTTTAGGTACTGTGTCTCTTCGTCATGGCAATAGAAATGTGGTTCGGGGAAACTTTTTCTTTGGGAATGGTGTAACCGGAACCGATACCGAAGGTGATGAGATTGGTTGCGGAGGAGTGCGGGTTTATGGGAAAGACCATAAAATTTACAACAACTATTTTGAAGGGCTGACAGGATCGACCTGGGATGCCGCTTGTACCATTACCAATGGCGATAAAGCAAATGTTGACGATAGTTATTCCGGCTTATCCAGCCATTTCGTTCCCGAGAATTTAGAGTTTGTACACAACACCCTGGTAAATAATGCTTCCGATATTGAAATTGGGTACGATAATAACGATAATTATGGTAAGGCTCCGGTTAACTGTTTAATCGCCAACAATATTGTTGTTCAGGATGAAAATCCAGTTGCTACAGTACACAATACCAGCTCGCTAAATGGTGTTTCCTTTGCCGGTAATATTTTTTATACCGAACAAAGTGGAACATGGGGCGACATATCCTTTGCCAGTAACGAAGCAGAAAATATCGATCCTGTATTGGTTCAAACAAGCTGCAGAACTCCCGACGAATGTGGTTATAAAGTGCCTGTTGCCATCTATAAATTGGCTTCTGCAAGCCCTGCAATAGATGCTACGGTTGCCAATACATTTACGTATGTAGATAAAGACAGTGAAGGACAATCAGCCGTAAATACCAGAGATCTTGGTGCTGACGAATACAATACTTCTGACCTTATTAGCAATGGAGCACTCGATTCGGGTTTTGTTGGTCCTTATGCTGTCGAATATATAGAATCACAAGTCACTTCTGTTTTTTTAGTGTCTGAGGACAAGCAGGATGTGAAAGCATATCCCAATCCATTTCGTAGCACAACAACCATTAGTTACGAAGGTGAGGTGTTTGTGTGTATATATGATATTAACGGGCAGCTTGTAGATGAACTTACGCTAATAAACTCTTGTGAGTGGAATGCTCCTGATAAAGGGATTTATATCGCTCATTTAACTGTTAATGGGCTTATTGTTGGTTCACTTAAGCTAGTAGCTCAATAGTAAAAATTAAAAAAAAACTAAGTAAACCCAAATTAGCTGACCAATGTCTTATCAGATGTTCTTAAATTTCTTATTTGTACCAATTCGATTGTAAAGTGCTGATTTTGGGTCAATTTTGTATCGTGCAGGATTTAATCCGACATAATATAAACGAATACGCCCTACGTTTTTTTTGATTTGGGCGTTAACAAAATCAATCTTAAACTATAATTATGAAAAGCATTTATTTATTCCTATTCTTACTATTCGCATCGTTTACTTTTGTATCTGCCGAAACATATACATTTAGCGATTGGCAGGACTTTAAAGGTGCGATTACCGGCGATGACCTGACTCCTCAACCCGGTGATATTTTTATACTGAAAGATGGCACCTATTCTAAAAAAGGAACGGCAACCTTAGAAAATATTAACGGTACAGCCGATGCCCGAATTATTATCAAAGCTGAAAATATTGGCGGTGTTATATTCGATGAGGCTCTTGCTTTCGATTTTCGGCATTGCTCGTATATCACCTTTCAGGGTTTTAATTTTGAACTGACCACTAAATCGTCAGTTTTTAAATTACAGGCGTGTAATCATATTCGCATTACCCAAAATACCTTAGATGGTGCTACCGAAACGGTGTTTGAGGACGATGGAGATAGAGAAGATACCGACTGGATATCTATTCAGGGACATTGGGAGGATGACACTACCATAAGTTGTTACAACAGGGTGGATCATAATGTATTTAAAAACAAAATGACTTTGGGAAATATCATTAAAATTGATGGTACTGCCGATTTGTATGTGTCGCAGCACGACACTATTGAGTACAATTATTTTAAAAATGTAGGTCCGCGTGCCGATAATGAAATGGAAACCATTCGAATAGGATGGAGTGCTATGTCGGAGTCAAGTGGGTACTGTGTGGTTTCCAATAATTTATTTGAAGAGTGTGATGGCGATCCTGAAATTATATCCGTAAAATCGTATAACAATACCATTTCGCACAATACCTTTCGCCGTTGTGCCGGTACAGTATGTTTGCGTTCGGGTGGTGAGACTCTCGTTGAAGGTAACTTCTTTTTAGGAGAAGGATATACCGAAGAGGCAGTGGATGGATTTCCCGATTCGGGCGATAATGGCTCAGGAGGAATTCGGGTTTACGGCCCCGATCAGGTGATTATTAATAATTACTTCGAAGGTCTTACAGGTACCAGATGGGATGCTCCAATAACCCTTACGCAAGGGGATGCTGAAGTGGGTGGTGGTTTAACAAATCACTGGAGAGTTGAACGTGCTGTTATTGCCAATAATACGCTTGTAAATAACGATTATGGAATTGAAATAGGTTACGATAAAAGTGGTGACTATGATAAACCTGCGCGTGATGTGGTAATTGCTTATAATATTTTACAAAGTGATACGAATAGCTTGGTTACCATTATAAATGAACCAGATAATATGACCTGGTTAAATAATGTTGTTTTTACTGCGGGGAATGCAGCAATTGGTAGTGGTGATGCGTTTACTGCTTTTACAGATGATGAAGTTACTTATGTAAATCCTAAACTTTATTATGATGAAACCTATTACAGAGCTACTGACTCAACTCCAAGCTATACGCCATTGTCCTCCGAAGTATATGATATAATTAGAGATATTGATGGAGAAACTCGGTCGACTGTAACAAATTATGGTGACGATGAATATCTTTCACAAAGCCCTGTCTATTATCCTCTAACGGCTTCGGATGTTGGACCTTCGGAAGGAGAATATGTTTATACTTCGTTGAGCAATATTAGTGTTAACCGCATGGGTGCAACAAAAACCATTTCAATTTCATCAAATCTCGATTGGTCTGTTTCAAGTGCCGATAGTTGGGTTACAGTTGATCCTTCATCCGGTTCGGGCGATGGTTCTTTTTCTATAACCATTGCTGAAAATACAAGCGATACAGTACGTACAGCAACAGTTACTGTTGTGAGCACAAACCATACCGAAGATGTAATTTCAAATACAATTACAATATCACAATCGAATGTCGATGCACCGGTACTTACCGTGTCGGAAAGTTCATTGACATTTACTGCTGATGCTCAAAGTTCTGAAATCTCTGTTACTTCAAATCTAACCTGGACGGCCTCAGCAGATACGAATTGGATTAGTGTTTCTCCTGACAGTGCTGTTAATTCGGCGACTTTAACCATATCGGTTCAAGAAAATCCTTTAATGAGTTCCCGAACGGGTAGTGTAACCATTGGCGATGAAGGAACAAATTCTCAAACTATTGCAATTACCCAGGAAGGTGCTGTTAGCGATTGCATTCAGCTAAATATTATTTCGGCTGTTGCCAGTGCCGAACAGGAAGCCAATCCGGCAACAAATGTTTTCGACAGTTTGTATTCGAATCGTTGGTCGGGCGAGGGCGACAGTGTTGTTATTACTCTTGAACTTGATACCATTTGCGAGGTGTCGTATCTGGTTGTGGGGCTATACAAAGGCGACCAAAGAGTTTGCTTTTTCGATATCTTAACTTCAACCGATAGTATAACTTTTTACGAAACTTCGATGGGGAATGTTAGTACTATAACTTCTGATGAGAGCCAAATATTCGATTTCGATAATGTTGAAGCTCGTTATGTGCGCTTAATTTGCCGGGGAACCAGCACCGACAGCGAGCCTGATGTAAATAATCCTACCGGATTGTGGAATAGCTTTACCGAATTTGAAGTTTGGGGTAAAAATCTAATGTCTACAGGATTTAGCATTATTAATGAATTAGATGTTTCTGTTTATCCGAATCCAAACAATGGCTCATTCAACATTACTGCACCTGTCAGTAGTAATATTTCAATTTATAACCTTTTCGGAAAGAAAGTATGTTCAGGAGTAGCTGTTTCTTCTAAAACAACTATAAGTGGACTAGAATCAGGCGTGTATCTGGTTAGAATTGAGTCTGAAGGAGAGTATTTAACCAGGAAAATAATTGTAGAATAAAGAAAACCGAAATTCTTGAGCAGGTATTACCTGTAACCGCTAAATTCACGATTGTTCGGGCTTGGCCAATTGGGTGTTCCAGTGTTGAACTCAAGAGGCCTCTAGATAAAATAATTAATGTAGTTGTAGCGTTTTAATGCCAATTGGTATAACTACTTTGTTGACAAAATAAAATAGATTTTTGAAAATGCTTTTTGCGTTTTTCGCTTCCGGATTTGCTTGTTAAGAGGGTAGTTTTGATGGGATTATGTAGTGGGGAAACCTAAAAAAGAATATTTTAGGGAATATCAGACTCGCTTCAACTAAGAAAAATAATTGCAGTATGACTAAAAAAGTAATAACATTTGGAGAAGTAATGATGCGTTTATCGCCTCCGGGCTATTCAAAATTTTCGCAAGCAACTTCCTTAGAGCTTGTTTATGGGGGAGGCGAAGCTAATGTTGCCATATCGTTGGCTTATCTGGGCATGAAGGCAGCTCACGTAACGCGTTTCCCGGATAATGCGCTAGGAAAAGCCGCAACCCAGTTTTTGCGGCAGCATTGGTTAAGCAGCGAACATGTTTTTTATGGTGGCGATAAAATGGGTATGTATTTCCTCGAAAAAGGGGCTGTGCACCGACCCAGCGAAGTGATTTATGAAAGAGAAGGTTCTTCTTTCTCTCTTATTGAGCCCGCCATGGTTAATTGGGAAGAGGTTTTAAAAGATGCCGATTGGTTCCATTGGACTGGTATTACGCCCGCTATTTCCGAAGGGGCGGCAATGTGTTGCCTCGAGGCCATTAAAACCGCCAACAAAATGGGAATAACTGTTTCGGGGGATATTAACTCGCGCAAAAATATGTGGAAATATGGCAAAACCATGCAGGAAGTAATGCCGGAACTGGTACAAAACTGCGATATTGTGATTACCAGTAGCAGTGAAGTTTACGAAATGTTTGGTTTGGGGCAATTGGGTGGAAAATTTCGCTACTCTGCCAAGGCCTTAATGGAGGCTTTCCCAAGGATTAAAAAAGTGGTTGGAAAGAACCGAAAATCGGTAAGCGCCTCGCATCAGCAAATACAGGGTAAAATGTGGAATGGCAAGAAGTATATTAAAACCGAAATTCTGGACATTACCCACGTTATCGATCGAGTAGGAACAGGAGATGCCTTTGCCTCCGGCTTAATTTATGGCCTGTTGCATTACGACGATGTGAAAGCTTTAAATTTTGCTTCGGCTTCCTGCGCTTTAAAACATACTGTTCCCGGTGA
The DNA here is from genome assembly GCA_041583785.1 of Draconibacterium sp. Classification (GTDB taxonomy): domain Bacteria; phylum Bacteroidota; class Bacteroidia; order Bacteroidales; family Prolixibacteraceae; genus Draconibacterium. The sequence continues at coordinate 11,161 of JBFHFE010000021.1, forward strand.
TGTAAATATTGTTTCTCTGGATAATGTACTTAGCTTAATGCAAGGAGACACTTCGGGAGCTTTAAGACGATAAGCTTAGGGCAACTAATAAAAGATAAAGTATAGTTTTCCTCATAAATTGAAAAGACACTGCCCGCCAGGATAATTTCTGGCGGGCAGTGTCTTTTGTTTCTAACAAGAAACAGAATAAGGTTATCCCATGAAGTTTTTATCCAAAAACGCCTGAAATTTCTCTTTGTAGTTGTCCGATACCGGGATGCGGGTTTTATCGTTGTAAACAATGCGGAAACGCTCTACAGTGGTTACTTTTTCGAGGTTGACAATAAACGAGCGATGCACGCGCATAAACTTTTCGGCAGGAAGCTTGGCTTCCACAGCTTTCATGGTAAGTAAAGTCATAATTGGTTTTTGGCTGGAGAGGTGAATGCGAACATACTCTTTCATACCTTCAATGTACAGAATATCGTTCAGGTTAATGCGCACCAATTTGTATTCCGATTTTATAAATAAATAATCTTCGTTGCTTTCCAAATTTACGACTTGTGACTGTGCATTATAAAGCAGCTCGAACTGCGAGCGCGCTTTCGATGCGGCGTGCGAAAAGTCGGAAAAAGAAAATGGTTTCAGTAAATAATCGAGGGCATCTACTTTAAAACCTTCAAGAGCATATTGGCTATAGGCCGTAGTGAAAATTACCAGCGGCTTTTTGTCGAGCGATTTAACAAATTCCAATCCGTTAAGGTCGGGCATGTTAATGTCAACAAACATTAAATCAATATCTTCCGAATCCAGAATTTTAAGGGCATCAAATGCGCTTATGCACTGTCCGGCCAGTTCCAGAAATGGTATTTTTTGAATATAAGCTGCAACTTGTTGAAGAGCAAGTGGCTCATCATCGATTGCAATACATTTTATTTTAGTCATTTAATGGTAGTTTTATGTTTATCTCAAAAGTGTCTTCATTCTCATTCTGAACCAGGGAATAACGTTTGCCGTAAATGAGTCCCAGTCGTTTTCGAAGGTTTTCAAGGCCTATGCCACCAGGTTCGTTTAAGCCGTTGTCGTTGTCTTTCTTGCTGTTTTTAATTCTGAAATATAAAAATTCCTGGTCAGCATTCATAACTAGCTCAACAAATGATTTTTTTTGGTAGCTGATGCCGTGTTTAAATGCATTTTCGAGCAAAGATGTAAAAAGCATGGGCGGAATTTCGATGTTCGGTATATGCGCGGGGAACGACAAGTTTACCGAGACTTGCGAAGTAAATCTGAGTTTCATTAAATCAACATAGCTGTTTATGAATTCAATTTCTTTGGTCAGGGTTGTTCTTCCTTCTCCCGAATCGTATAATAGGTAGCGCATCAGTTTCGAAAGTTTAATTACCGATTCTTTGGCATCTTCCGAGTTAATATCAATTAAGGCATGAATGTTATTCAAGGTATTCATAAAAAAGTGCGGACTCACCTGGTATTTAAGAAAGGCAAGTTCGGTTTCCAGTTTTTCTTTTTCCAGCTCCTTGTTTTTTTGCTCTTCGGCCTGCCATATTGCACTTATTTTTATGGCTACGTTAAAACCTACCACAAGAATAGATACCAGAATATTGTCGATTAGCACCTTGTGGAAAGGTTGTTGTTGTGGCTGATTCACTCTGCTTTGTGGCGGAAGTATTTCGCCATGGGGCGGGCCGGGCATCATATCCGGGGTCATGTCCCGCATCGGATTTCGCATCGGTTCCACCTGGGGCTGATAGTTTATGTAGTCACTCAATATATCGCCAAAATACGCAGCTAAGCCAATTACTCCTGTAATTGCTATAAAATACCAAATTCGTTTATTGCCAACGAATAAAAGCGGAAATAAAAGAAAGTTGTGTAGTAGAAAGACCAGCAAAAACGGAATAAACCGAATCCATTCGTTAAATACCCGCGTCCATTCAATGCCGCTGCTGGTGCTGGAGAAAAAAACAGGCATTAAAAGGATGATCACCCAAAGGAGGATGTATATTACCGATTCGCCACGTTTGATTTTTAAAGAATAAGCCATGCTTAATTTTGAGAAAGGTACAGTTGGTTTTTTTATCTCTGAATAGCCGTTAAGTAGCTAAAAAGCTACTTAACGGTCAGAATGCAAACATAAACTCTTTTACTTTATAATTATAGTTGTATTAACTAAATTCTATTATTTCATCTTGTCCAGGCCAGGTGTCAAATGCCTGCTTCTCGAACTTCATATTACCATCTTCGCCTTTAAAAATATTAATCCAGGCTTGCCAGTTTTCATTGTCCACATCAGGGTAATCCAATCGATAGTGGCTGCAACGACTTTCTTTTCTTAGAATCGATGCTTTCAGTTTCATTTCGGCACTGATAATCATATTGTGGGTTTCGTGTGCCAGACGCAATTCGTGCATGTCGGATGCGCATAAGGTCTTGGCATGGTGGTCGCGCAATTCTTCAATATATGCCAGGGCTGCACGCAACATGTTTTCCTTTTTAATGTAGAGAACGAAGTTCGGTATCATTATACCTTGAAGGGTTTGTGTTACCCACGCAGGGCTATAGCCTGCTTCTCTGTTCAATGGTGCCAGTATTTCTTCCTCAATTTCTTTAAGTTTTGCCTGCGAAACTATTGGTTTTTCGGCACTTGAACAGTATTCGGCAGCAGCTTCGGCAGCAATAGCTCCCTGTACAGCCGAACCGGCAAGCGACGAACCAATTTGCGTGTAGATGCCACCTGCCATATGCGAACCTAATGCATCGCCGGCAGCATATAATCCAGGAATCGACGATTCGCATTTTCCGTTAATGGGTACCAACCCTTCCGATTTGTGGATGGACATTCCCGCTGAAGAACCTCCAACCATACTTGCTCCCATTCCCGGAGGCGCTCCACCTTCTCCGTTGGGTCTTCCGCCTTTTTTGCCATCCCCTGGAGGAGGTCCATCTGGCCGGTCACCTTTGTCTCCCCCTGGAGGAGGTCCATCTGGCCGATCGCCTTTGTCGCCTCCCGATGGAGGTCCATCATGTCCTCTTTCTTCACTAAGTCCTTCGGGGCGTTGTGGCCCGCCAGTAATAGAATTGCCTCCTGAACCTGGGCCCATTGATACTTTGCCCCCGCCCGACATGTATGCCTGGTAATTCATATCCACGCCCAAATCGTGACGAACGCCTACTCCGGTAGTTCCACACTTGCGATCGAACATGCCGTGCCATCCATCATAGCAGGCTGCCGGATTTACCGATGAGCCTCCGTGCCCGTCGTTCCATTCTTTTCCTGTAACTTTTGCGCCTATGTTATAGGCCATTATTGTTCCATCGTGGGTGAGGTCGCAAATTGGGAACCCATTGGGTTTAAAACCTCCGGCTCCGGTACATAAAATAACACTTTTGGCTTTAAAGAAAAGTACTTTTTGTTCGTCTGCACTGAAGCCTGCAGCTCCTGCAATTTTTCCGTTTTCTTTTAACAGATGAGTAATGGTTACCCTTTCTATTAAAGGAATATTACGCTCGTTAATCGGTTGAGAAAACGATTTGTTATATAAAGGAGAATCGAAAAATCCCCATTCTTTAAGATCGTTTACCCGTGCCAATGAATGTTCTGCCACCTGGCGTGTATAGGTTTTATTGTTGGTTCCCATTGCCGAAAGAGAAACCTTCTCAACAAATTCATCGATGCTGAGCTTTTCATTCGAAGCATCGTAAGCAAAAAATCCCTTTGCAAAAGGAGTCTGTCCCGAAGAGCCTAAACGCCCTTTCGACACAAGCATAACCTTGGCTCCTGCATCGTGAGCCTTTACCGCGGCAAACAATCCGGCCATACCGCCTCCAATAACCAGTACTTCAGCTTCGTATTCGCTTTGGGTTAAATCGCTGGCTTTTACTTTATGTTTGTTTTCGGCCCAGCCTGTGTAACCTGCTGTTCCTAAAAGGGCAAAACCTGCTGTCCCTGCAGCCATTCCTAAAAAACGGCGCCTCGACATATCTGTATTTTGGTTTGAATTATTCATTGTTTCTTATTTTGAGCTGATAAATGAACTAATGGTTGTAATGATTTTGGAATAAATGTTTTCGGTAGAAATGGGTTTCAGTGAAATATTGTTATTCAGGCGATAAATAGTAACTAAATATTCGCTATTATAATTTGCCAATTCCTGGAACATATTAAAGTCATCCACCAAATGTAACGCTACGTAACGGTCGTTTCCTGCGGTTGGAAAATAAATATCTTCTGGAGACCAGCTTTGTTTGAATAATTCGCTGTTATTTAGCGTAAGTTGATAATTGGTGTTGGCTGCCAGCAGGTTGTTTCTGTTTTGTAGTAACCCGTCAACAGTAATTATATCCTGGGCATTAGTGCCTAATGCGAAAAAAAGTAGTAGAAAGAAATAGATTAATGTTTTCATCTTATTAAAAATGTTTGTTTTCTAAGGTATAAGATGGAACTCGCATGATTTTAATATATCGCCTGTGTGTGAATATTTTTTATGCTCGTTTCATTTTTTGTTTGTTTTCAAAGACGAAACAAAATAGGTGCGTAATAAAAGAAGTATACCCACGGTGGCCATTATTATCATAAAAACCGACATGGCTTTATCGGTGTGACGGCCCAAATCAATGGCATGCCAGGTTGCAGTTATTATGAAACCGATGGATAAAATTCCGTGAAATACACGCCAGGTTTTATATGACATTGGGAGTTGATTGCGGAACATAGATGTGAGACCAATAATGAGTATTAATCCCCAGGAAACTAATCCCAGTATAACACCTAAACTATCGAAAGTGGTAATCATGCTAATAAAAGCATCTTTGGGCTCGACTCCGGATTCGAAGTAACGCGGAACCACAATAAGAAATGGGTGAAGCAAAAGTACACTTACAAAAGTGTAGCCAATAACTTTGTGCCAGCTTACCACCTTACTCATTTTGTGTTCTTTAAGTATTTTTCGGTTGCTGCGTGCCAGGTAAAATTGACCCAGCATAAGCGAAAAGGATACAAGTGTTAAAATTGAAATGGCTTCTTTTAAATTACTGCGCCTGGGAATATCGCCTAAGGCCCAGAAGAGTACTGGCAGGCCAATAAAAACCAGGATGGCTGCCACTGTGTTGTATATTTTAATTTTATTTTCCATAATCTGTTTAATAATTCGAATAATACGTGTATTAAGCTAAATGCGCGAAGAAATACAATTCTTTCTGCAACTTGCTAAAAGGTAGGATAGACTGTATGTGTTTTGTTAGATGTTTAGCCCCATGAAACAACTACGGGGATGGATTTTTCTGGTGAAATGGTAATGGCATCTACCGGACAATACATTCTGCATAAATGGCAGATCTGGCAATCTTCAGGATATTTTATCTCTGCTTTTTTGCTTTTAGGATTCAAGCGTATAACGTCTGTGGGGCAAGATGCCACACATGTTCCACAGCCGATACATCCGTTAATACTTTTAATTGACATAGTTTGTTTTTTTTTATTTGTTAAAGGAACGGACTCTGCTTGTAAATCCCTCTTGAAAATTTGGCAGAGTACCGTTCTTTACCCCAAACACACAATATTTTTAAATATATGTAATAAACTCTTATTGTTATAAGGTCAAAGTTGGTGTCTTAATTTTAATTGTTAAAAAATATTCAACGGAATCGGGTTTTTTGTCAACTAAAACAGGAATATCCAGTATGAATAATTAAGGAATTTTAAGGAATTGGTTGTAAAGTCTTTATTCTTAGTAATAAATGGGCAGCGTAAATTAATGTACAAGTATTCGGCAAAAGAGGAACCGGATTATGTTGAACTTTCTGTAATCGTTTTATTGTCTGTTGTTTGGGTGTTAATCCGAGTCTTGTTTAGCGCTCAGAGCAGTTTCCGATTATTTTTTTAGTTTTCTGCAAGTAATGGAATCAAAAATTTTCTCAACCAACGTTTTATGATAAAGTTTTTAGGGCATTTATTTTGGGACGATAAAATAAGTGCAAAAAAAAAGGGAGACCTCTGCCTCCCAATTCTGAACTGTTTAACCAAAACCTATGAAAAACAAAGGGGCTGAGCCCTATTGTCGTGTACAAAGAAGTGGAGAATTGGGGCGATACGTAAATGAAATCAACAGAATCAGGGATTTTCTCTACGAATGGTGTATGTAAGCCTATCTGTAGGGGACGATAAAATTAGTGCAAAAAAAAGGGAGACCTCTGCCTCCCAATTCTGAACTGTTTAATATAAAACCTATGAAATATATGAAAAATTGTATTGACGTTTTTTTTTTTGTGCTCTTAACTGCATGACAAAGAAAGGGGCAATTGCTGTGGTATGAAAAACAAATCAATGGAATCAGGGATTTTCTCTACGAATTTTGGACGATGTGGTTTTGAGCGCATTTGCATTAAGTGATGATAAGAACTCTGGGTGGAGTCAAAAAAAAAGGGAGACCTCTGCCTCCCAATTCTGAACTGTTTAACCAAAACCTATGAAATATATGAAAATAAGGACTGGCGTCCTTTATTAAATCGTTTTACTATTGTTTGTAATTGATGAATCAAAGAAAGGGAGAATCGCTGTAAGCAAACAATAAAATCAACGAATTGGGGGATTTTCTCAATGAGCTAGGGTTTATTCTAAATGACGAGATTTCGAAAGAAAGCTCCAGCACAAATAACCCGTTGCGCAAACGATAATTGTAACGGCAAGTCCTTCTAAAAATCCCAGTTCAAAATCATTAATTTTATAGCTGATTTTTCTACTAAGAATGAGGATGAAATTCCCTGTTCCGAAAAGAATAATAAAAATAGTATTCAATTTTTTAGTTATCATAATATGTTATCTTTCAATGTCGTTAATTAGAAGCAAAGCGTTGTCGCGTAAGGGTTTTTGGCGTTTATACCAAATTAATACCCCAATTCCAAATGCGATTGCAAGCAACGGAATTATAATGGCCTGAACAATTAAAATATTTTGCCAGATAGTTTCGTAGTATTTTAGGTCGTAAGTAACATACAAGCTGGTGTTCAAATCAATCAATAATATAGGCACAATAAGGAGAAGCAATCGCTTGTGGATCAATTTGTACCTCAAAGCTGCTTTTTTCATCATTTGTAAAGTGGGTAACGAATAATCTACATTTTTATAGTCTTTGTAATAGCTTCTGAAAATCAAGGCAAAAATGGCAAAGGCCAAAATGTAACAAACTCCCATAGTATGGTTAATCACTCGAGCTTCTTCATTGGGGACGATGAAAAAAATGAAAGCATAAAACGGGATAATTATCAATAGCAGCCATTGAAACCGTTTTGTTATTTGTTTATTCCGATGGTCTTCCGATTTTAAGCCTTCAACCAAGCTTTTAATATCCATTGGAGTATTTCTATTGTTTTTAATCATGGCTATTGTATTGAAGTTTAACTTTGAGTGCTTTTTTAATCCGGTGAATTTTTACTTTTACGTTGGGTTCGGTAATTCCGATTATGTCGGCAATTTCTTTCATCGACAAGCCTTCGAGCAGTAGCGAAATCAGTGTTTTATCGATAACCGATAGCATATTAAGTTCGGTTTGCAACTGGTTTAGTTGGTTCTCTTGAGAAAGTTTTTGGGTGAGTTCTTCTTCGTCAAGCAGCGAGTTCAGGTTTTGTGTGTCGGCATTCACCATAAGTTTCATTTGCTTAAATGCTTTTCCTGTAAAACTCAGCGAGGTGTTCACTGCCACACGGTATACCCAGGTGCTAATGGCCGAATCGCCCCTGAAATTATCGAGGCTCTTCCATATATTCACCAGCACCTCCTGATACATGTCTTTTTGATCTTCCGCATTTGGATTATAATAGCGGCAAATCCGATGTATGCGGCCGCTGTTATCGGATAGAATCTGGTTAAATTGATCTTCCTTTTGCAACATATTGATTCTTTTGTTTCCCATTTAGTAAAGCTAAAAATGATTAGTTACATTTTTGGAGAATTTTTTTTAGTGCCAACTGGCATTGTATTGCGAGAGATTGCTTAAGGGCAAAAAAAAGGGAGACCTCTGCCTCCCAATTCTGAACTGTTTAACCAAAACCTATGAAATATATGAAAATAAGGACAGGCGTCCTTAGTATTATCGTTTTACTCTTTGTTTGTAATTGATGAGTCAAAGAAACGGAGAATAGCCGGAAGCGAACAATAAAATCAACGAATTGGGGGATTTTATATACGGATCCGGAATTTTGGATTGAATGTGACTTGGTAGAGGTATAGCAACACATAAGCCGTTCCGGGTGCCATTAATTTTTGGATATGCCTGGGGGCTGTTTTCAGATGAAATTAGGGCAAAAAAAAGGGAGACCTCTGCCTCCCAATTCTGAACTGTTTAATCTAAAACCTATGAAATTTATGAAAAATTGTATTGACGTTTTTTTTGTGCTCTTAACTGCATGACAAAGAAAGGGGCATTTGCGGCGGTATGAAAAACAAATCAATGGAATCAGGGATTTTCTCTACGAATTTTGGACGATGTGGTTTTGAGCGCATTTGCATTAAGTGATGATAAAACTCTGGGTGGAGTCAAAAAAAAAAAGGGAGACCTCTGCCTCCCAATTCTGAACTGTTTAACCAAAACCTATGAAATATATGAAAATAAGGACTGGCGTCCTTTATTAAATCGTTTTACTATTGTTTGTAATTGATGAGTCAAAGAAAGGGAGAATCGCTGTAAGCAAACAATAAAATCAACGAATTGGGGGATCATCTATACGAATCTGGATTTTTTGATTGTGCTCTGCTTCGAAAAGGTATAACAATACCAATATAACATTGAAATGAGGCTTATTTTTTGCCCTTTTGGCTTTATGCTTTGTAGAAGAATTGCACCGTAGCTATTGCTATGCCTTAATATTATTTTATGATTATTGTCTCGTTCAGCAGAAGCAAAGTAAAACATTGCTTCTAATTCTTTTATCGCAATAATTTCAACTTGCCTAAGCCCAAAATCATCAAAACAATTTAAAGCTCATCTTAAAATAAAATTGGCACAACATAAATCGTTCGGGGTATAATTAACTTTTGCTTATAGCTGGGGATTGTTTTCAGAAGAAATTAGAGCAAAAAAAAGGGGCTGCTTTAAAAGTAATTTTAAGACAGCCCCATGCTAACTAACTAAACTTAACTATCATGAAATTTCTCTTATTTTTTCAATTTCTTCTGTAGAAACAACGGGGTTGGCACCGCTCTTGGAAGCAACTATAGCACCAATGGCGCAAGCACAATCAATGGCTTCCTGGGGGCTTGTGCCGTTTAAAAGATTGCTGATTATAGTGGCCAAAAACGAGTCGCCTGCGCCAACGGTATCGGCAACTGTAATTTTGAATCCCTTGTTATAAAAAAATTCGTTGTTGTAAAAAAGAACAGCTCCGGCTTCTCCCAGGGTTACGCAAATTTGACTGGTATTTGTGCTTTTCGCCACGAACTGTATGCATGCTTCAAGTTCTTTATTTTTGAATCCCATGTTGGCACAAATTTCGAAAAGTTCATCGTCGTTGAACTTTATAAAATTAGCATGTTTCATGAGGCTAACAAGGGTTTGTTGGCTGTAATGTGGCGGGCGCAGGTTTACATCAAATACGTTAAACTTTGCTTTGTCGAGCAGTGCAAACAATGTTTGGCGCGATGTGCTGCTACGCGCAATTAAACTTCCGTAGATAAAGGCATCGGAAGTTTTTACTGCTTCAACATCCTTGTCTGTAAGTACAATGTCGTCCCAGGCACAAGGTTTTTTAATTTCGTATGACGCCGCGCCATTTTTATCCAGGTGTACTAAAACCTCGCTTGTGGCAAAATTTTTACTTACCTGAATGTGGCCTAAATTTGCCGAGAAAGATTTTATCTCCTGAATAATTTCTTTGCCGATACCGTCGTCGCCAATACTGCTGATTACGGTTGCCTGATTTCCGAGCGATTGTGCCCGTAGTGCAACATTTAAGGGGGCGCCACCGAGTTTTTTACCCGTGGGTAGCATGTCCCATAATACTTCGCCGTAACAAACTATATTTTTCATTAGGTATATCTTTTATTGTTTTTTTTATGATTTTGCAGCCGACAGCGTTTTTACTTCGGTCTACTAATTTCCGTCTATCCCAGTTTTGCATTCAATTCTTTTACGCACTCTTTCACTTTCTTACTGCGTAGCATTTCAAGTGACGACAGGAAAGCATCTACAAAGGTTGTGTTTTTTACCAGGTCGCCAAATATTGGTTCAATTTCCAAAAAGCGAATTGGTGTTTGATGCGAAAGGGCTGCAGCGCGGATTAATTCGTTGCTCATGGCATCTTCAATTACATAGTTTTTGCCATTTTCATCTACTCCGTCGTTGTACTTGCACCAGGCAGCTACAACAAAGGCAGCGCGGGCAAAGTCGCCACCGTTCTTCAATTGTGCCTTAATGGTTGGTAGCAAGAAGATTGGGATTTTTGCTGAACTCTCCAGACAAATACGGGCAATGAGGTCTTTGATGTAAATATTTTGGAACCGTTCAATCAAACTCATTTTGTATTTTTCCAGGTTAATATCGCCCAAATCGCCAAGTGTTGGAGTTGCTTCGTTGTCCATAAAGGCTTTCAGGAAGAAAGAAAAGTCTTCGTCGCGTGCTGCTTCGTCGATGGTGTTGTATCCGTGTAAAGCTCCAAGCATACCCAAAACGGAGTGCCCGGCATTTAACAGCCGTAATTTCATATTCTCGAAAGGCACCACATTTTCAACGAACTGTGCGCCTACTTTTTCCCACTCTGGTCTTCCGGCAGCAAAATCGTCTTCAATTACCCACTGAATAAAAGGCTCACAAACCACTGGCCACTGGTCGTCTACATGAAATTCTTCCTGCAGTTTCAGAATATCGGCAGCAACAGTTACCGGTGTAATTCTGTCGACCATGGCATTCGGGAACGAAACATTCTTTTCTATCCAGGGAAGTAGTTCCGGCTCGGCTTTTTCAACATAGTTTAACAACGATTTTTTTGCCACATTTCCATTTCCCTGAATGTTATCGCACGATTGAATAGTACATCCTCCTATGCCGCGTTGCATGCGCAGTTTCATGGCCTGTGCCAGGTAGCCGAATACGGTTTTTGGCGACATCGGGTTTTTCATATCTTCCACAATTACCGGGTTGCTAAAGTCGAATTCGCCTGTTCCTTCGTTTAAGTTATAGCCACCTTCGGTAATGGTTAGCGAGATGATTTTAATATCGGGATTTGCCATTTTTTCGATTACGGCAATTGGATTTTCAGGTGCAAAAATGAACTCTACAATCGAACCTATAACCTTGGCACTAAGCGAACCGTCAAGTTCTTTGATAACCAAAGTGTATAATCCGTCCTGGTCTTTTAAAATGTTGTAAATGCGGCGGTCGTAATCGAGTAAGCCAATGCCACAAATTCCACAATCCAATACGCCGTAACGTTCCATTAGTTCGTTGGTGTAATAGGCTTCGTGCGAACGGTGGAAATTTCCTACGCCAATGTGTACAATGCTTGTTTTTACTTTATCTCTGTCGTACGATGGTGTTTTTACGATGGGAGACATGCTTGCCAGATTTTCCTGATTTAATGCTATTGATGTTTTCATTTTATTAAAATTTTTTGTTTGCTATAAGATGTAACTCGCATGCTTTTAATTAACGCCTGTGCGTGAATATTTCTCATGCTCGTTTCCGTGTTTTATATTTTATGCATAGAGTTATTGGCAGAGTTTGCAACGTAAAGAGTTTACAGCTCTTTTGCGCAGGGCCGGTATTCATGCTGTTGTTTATTCTATTTAATTGTGTTTGATTTTTTTGATTGAGTGGCCAAAACCTTTGCGAGTTTGGTTTCCTGGGTTAGGAAACTTTTGGACGTCTCCTCCGTGTTTTCCACTTTTTTCTGCGACTTGTTTAGCGCTTTTTTCCTTCGCAGGTTCCAATAAGCAAAAACAAAATAGCCGATGGTGCAAAAGAAGGCATATTTATGAAATATCGCTTTGTTTATATTGTAGCTTTCCAAATCGGGGCTGCCAAACATTGTATTTAATGCCAGCACGGAAATAACTAATAAGCATACAATTGAAGTGTAACTGAGCACTCTTGAAAAAACAGATGTGTCTTTTATGGGTTTTTGTTTGTGCTTTGCTTTTTCCTCCTGATAGGCTAAAATGTCGGCTTGCAATTTTCTTTCTTCTTTAATTTCTACGGTATAATCTTCGGAGGCGCCACTTGCTTTTGCCAATAGCGTATAAAGAATAAGTGTGAAAAACCAGGTTGGGATAAACAGGTAGTAGAACGACATAATATTTAGAGCATTGAGCCCAAAGCCCAGAATAAGTCCTGCTGTCCATGAAATGATTGCAGGTTTGCTGGTAATCATTTTTTTGTAGTAAGCCCAGTATCTTGTTAATCCTATTTTGGGAAATAGAAAGTGTTCGGCAAAAACAATGGCGCCTACCGGAACAACCAATAACCCGGCATAAGTTAGCATTGGTAACATTTTTGAAAAAACAAAAGGGAAACACGCAATAATTACGGTAAATACCCCTACAACCAATGTTGTTTTTCTTCTTGAATGGTTTTTGAAAATAGCTTGGGCAGCCAGGCCTGCACGGTATAAGTTGGCGTTGGCAGTTGTCCATCCTGCAATAATTACAATTACAAAACCCGATGCTCCCAAAGCATAGTAGGCTACATCGCCAGGGTCTAAGGAAATAACCGGTTTGTTAAGCAGAACACCTGCTCCTGCACCCATAATTCCGGCTGCAATCCATGCAATATAATGGCCGAACAACATACCAAAGCTTGAGTAAACTCCATAACTTGCTTTTTTTGCGTAACGGAAAATAGCCATGTCAATTAATCCTACGTGCGTAATCGTGTTGGCGGCCCAGGCAAAACCAATTACCTCTAACAAGCCAATGCCCGATTCGCCGGTGTTAGTTACTCCTTTCCATATCGATTTATCGCCAATTTGTATAAATTCGCTGAAGCTTGAAATTGAAGTTGAACCGATTACCGAATGTGCCAGGGCGGGAAGCAAAGCTAAAGCTCCGGCAACGAAAAGGGTAAACAGCCAGGGGGCACAAATAGTGGAAAAATCGGCTACGGTGTTAAAGCCGTAAATGGCAACAAATACCACAACTATTCCTACCCCAATTACAATTAGTATAAACCATACGTTGGTTGAGTACCAGTTTAGCTGCGCCGGAATATTAAATAGAAAGCGCACTGCCGAAGATGAAACCGTTATCATGGCGGCAGAAATTACTGTAAAAATTATAGTGTTCGCCCAGTTGTATAGTTTGGTCATCGAATCGCCTGCGATTTTATTCAGATAGGTATATAAGCTAAGCCTGGTTTGAACAGCAATAGGAGAGGTTAGGAAAGTCCAGCTAAGAACGGCCAGTATGTTTCCAATTAGTAATCCGAATAGAATATCGCGGGTGCTTGCCCCCAGTGAAACGAAAGTGGCCCCGATTACGAATTCGGTTGCAGCAACGTGTTCCCCGGCGTATAATCCGGCGAAGTGTTTTCCTCCGTGAAGTTTATGTTGTGCAATAGGTAACTGCTCTTCATCGAGGTGATCGAAGTTTATTATTGATTCGTTTTTCATGATTATAATATTATGAAATTTATACTAAAAAAGTTTTATATCTAATTGTAAAGCGCCAATTTTCGTTTCAGGATTCCAGAATGCTGTAGCTGCTACAGGGATTTTTCTGGAAAGAATATCTACCTCGCGGCTTAAGCATAAACCCAGGTTGGTAAGGTTTGTGTTCTCGCTGTAAAAAGTTTTTTCGGTGATAAACGAAAAGGCTCCTCCTGCAAATAAGGTTAGATTGGTTTTTTTGTTGGGGAAGAGCTGGTAGCGCACTTCGGTATAGGTTGAATAAGAGTCGGTAGCCGAACCTTCATCGTCGGTTTCGTAATCGCCACCATTGCCGAATAATATTGTCGACCAGTACAAGGTAAGCGGAACTTTTTCGGATACAGTGTATGTAAATACCACGTCAATAAAGTTGGGCGAAGTGTATTTGTCGTAGCTAAATATATTTACCTCTTCAGCGTTGCTGTAATTGTTGTGGCTTATTAAGGAAACATTGAAGTTGTTTGTAAAATTATATGCTGTATAATACGAAAACTCTTTGTATTCGCCATCTGTACTGGCACCTCCCCACAAACCCAGAACAAATTTTTCGTTGTCCGATTTGTATTCCATGCTTGTTGCCATCATTATACCTGGGGTAACCAAACTGCCATGCCAAAGATGCATGTTTTTTACATTTAGGTTGATGTCGAAATTGTCGGTAGTCGATTCTGTATCTTGTGCAAATGTTGTATTGGTGAGAAAAAATAGAGTGAATAGAAATAGAAAAGGGAGGAGTGTTTTGTTTTTTAAACGTACATAATGGTCTTGTTGTGAATGTGCTTTGTTTGTTGCCTTTTTTAGTTCTGAATGATTAGTTTTCATTGTGGTATTTCTTTCGTTAATGTATTTTTCAATTCAATAAACGTAAAAAGTACGTTTGCATAACAAATGTATGAAATAATTAATTTTAAAAACAAATACTTGCAGGTGTTGTTGTGGTTAAGTTGATGTAAGATTCAGAAAATGAGAGAGATAAAAATTTATGTTTTGCAGCATGTTGTTGCTTTTGAGATAGTTTGCTGATTCTTTATGTACTGTTTACAATGTGTTTTGATGCTTAAAGACGTTTGTAGTACGTTAGTTTGGTGTTTCGAAGTATGTAGTACGATTTGGTGGATTAAAAAATAGATTCATATATTTGGTTTAATATTTTAAAGAAGAGCAAAACGTAATAATAACGTTTATAGATTATGGATTTTAGAAAAATTACGAATATAAAGGTCGAGTGTGTGGTTTTTGGATTTGATGGAGATGAAATTAATATTCTTCTTTCGAAGCGAACTTTGCAGATGTACGATGAAAAGTATCCGGTTGTTGATGATTGGGTATTAACAGGTGATCATGTACTTAAAAGTGAAAGGTTAGACCAGTCGGCAGCCCGCATTTTTAAAAGCCTTACCAGGCTTGACGATGTTTATAAAAAGCAGTTTCGTACTTTCGGAAATCCGGAAAGGATTAAAAACGACAAGGATTTGTTATGGGTAAAAAGTCAGGGAGATAATTCCAGAACCATGTCGGTGGTTTACTATTTTCTTTTACCCACCCATAAGGTGATGCTTAAAAATGAAAATATCCAGTGGTACAGGATTAAAAACCTTCCTTTGCTGGGATTCGATCATAATGAAATTATTACACGTGCTTATGCCGATCTGCAACAAAAAGTAATGAGCGAACCTTTAATTTTCGAATTTCTTGATGATAAATTTACGCTTAATGAATTACAGCTGGCCTACGAGTCGGTACTAGATGTTGAAATTGATAACCGTAATTTCCGCAAAAAGGCCATTGGTAAGACCTATATTGTTTCGCTCGACGAAAAGCGCGTAGGTGGAGCTTCAAAGAAACCAGCGAAACTGTACATGTTTAGTAAAGACATTTACGAGAAAACCAGCAATAAAAACTACATCATAAATATTTAATAAGCTTTGTTCCATTTAATTATAATATAAAAGGGAAGACTTTTGTCTTCCCTTTTAACCCGAAATATGCATTCTTTAATGTCCCTCAGAAAGGTCTGATGTATAAACCATATTTAAAAAATATTTTTGCCTCTTAGGTATGTATTTTCTGCTTACAGGTTTATAGAGGTAACTTTGCTGGTTATGGTAAAGCTTGTATATTTTGTTCCACCCGAATACGTTCCCGACGAGTATAAACCATCGGTAGCTGTGCCTGTTGAGCTGCCACCAATATAGAGTTCGTAGGTTGTGCCACTTTTAAGGTCGGATGATGAAAACACAATAGATTGAAAAGTTTTGTGTGGTTCGTAGGTAAAAACTTCATTTCCATCGGCGTCTTCCAGGTGAACCAGTTTTCCACCAGATATTTCTGACTTTAAATCAACGATAAAAGAATATTGGCTGGATGAAGTTCCCGGAGCCATCGACATGTCGGAGCTTCCTACTCCCAGCAGGAAGCCACCATCGATAACGCATGACCCATCGTAATCCAGCGAACTATTCTCGCTTTCTGAATCGCTGTTTACCAACATTGTGCCACCCGAAATATCCAGCAAGTCATTCGAGTCGAGTCCGTCTCCTTCGCAATCAATTACAATGTATCCACCCGAAATGTCTAATGCATAATCGCTGGCAGTAGTTGAGGTGCTTTTGCGCGTTCCGCCGCTGGAAGAAGAGCCTCCTGCAGAAACGTTTATGCCGTCGTCGCTGGCAATTATACTTATGTAACCATCGGTAATGGTAATATCTCCTCCGGCACTTTCCAGGCCTTCGTACGATTCGGTAATATAAATATTGCCGGCGTTAATGGTTAAATCCGTTTCAGCATGTATGCCATCGTCGCCCGAAGCTACATACAATGTTCCTCCCTCGATTTCAATGTCTCCATCGGAATGAATGGCGTCGTCGGCTGCATCAATTGTAATCGTTCCGTCGTAAATAGTGGTGCTAAGTCCCGATTTTAACCCTTTGGCCGATTCTGACGAACTGAGATAAGCATTGCTTCCGCCACCGGAACTTAATACCAGTTCGCCGGTAACAATTGTAATATCGGTTTCACAATAAATGGCATCACCTTCGGCGGTAATGTTAAAAGTACCATCGTTTATGGTGATGTAACCCAATTCTTCATCATCTTCATTATCGGCTTTTAATCCATCGCCATCGCAATTCACCGTAATATCTCCACTGTTTACAATCAGATAGTCCTTTCCTCGTATTCCGTCGTCAACGGCAGTAACAGTTATGTTTCCGCTGTCAATCGTTAGCCCGTCTTTACTCGTAATTCCATCGTTATAGTTACCGGTAACGGTTAACGAACCGTCTCCATAAATAATAAGGTCCGACTTGCTAAAAACGGCAGCATTGGCATCTTCCTCGTCAGAGCTGTACGACGAACCATCCTCTATTTTGTTTTCGGTATCATCGGATAGAATTATCATCGCAATAGCAGCACTTTCCACATAAATTGGAGCATTCGACGAGCAAGTAACATCAGCATCATTCAAGATTAAGCGAACAACGGATTGGTCTTCAGTATCAACAATGATTTGTCCATCGTTTAAAGTTCCGCTAAAACTGTAAGTACCGGCAGAGGTTATAGTAACAATACTTCCATCGGCGCTTGCTCCGTCTCCATCAACGCTAATCGAACTACCATTTAAAATGATGGAAATAACATCGTCGCTGTCCCATGAATAGTAGTCTGTGTCGATAACTTCTGTATCATCATCATCATCAACTACTGATTCTTCTTCCTCCTCTGTTGTTTCTGTTAAATCTGAATCATCGCGGCAGCCTGCAAAAAGGAATAGTGTTAATACTCCCATTAACAGGATTAATTGTTTTCTTGTTTTCATTTTTGTTTCCTTTTTGTGCCCATATTCTGGCACTGTTTACCTGTTGTTTTGTTTTCTTTTATCTAATTTAAATAACTAATTACAGCATTATTGCGCGTGGTAACATGGCTTTTTAAAGTTGTCACAGCAGAGTCGAAATACGAATCGCTGTAAATAAATGTGTAGCCCGACTCTTCGGCATAAGCATAATCTTTTAGTAAATCGTAGTAGCTTGAATAGGTGCTAATCATATCGGCCGGAATAAATACTTCATCGATAAACTGCTGCAAATAGGCCTGGTAGCTTGCCTTGTATTCGTCCTGCGCTATAAGGTATTTTATTAATGGCCAGCTGCTGCTTACACTGCTCATGCTGAAGCTTAAGGCTCCACTTTGTTTTCCCGATTGAAAAGCTTCGTTATTGTCCCATGGGATCCAGGTCAGCAAACCATTATCGGGATTGTTGTAGAGGTAATAATTGTGTGTCATATTTCCATAAGTATCCCAGTTTTGAATAACGGTATTGGCTGCCAGCCATTTCAAAAAGCCATCAACATTAAATACGCTTTCCAGATTGGTTTTCCAGGCTTCAACGTCGCTTGTTCTATCCGAGCTGTTGATAATCGTGTATAATGATTTTACGTCGGAATAATCGGCCGAGTCTAAATTGGTTTTTAGATAGAATTCGTCTTCGTCGTACTTGCCGCTGGCAAAGGAAGCAGCGTCTCCATCGGGTTTATACAGGTTTCCTGTGCTCGAGTCGAATTGAGTTTTAATAACGGTGTCGTCGACCTCTTCTACCAGGGCGTAAATACCGTAATACTGAGTGGTGCTGCCATTGTTTAAATATACAGCGCAAAAGGCGGTTTGCGATGCTGCCAATCCAAACTGACGGAATAAATCGGCACCTATTTTTTCGCGCATTAACGATTTGTCGAGGTAGTTATTGTTAAGGTTTAGCTGTCGGAAGCCATAGAATCGTTGGTTTTTTATGGCTGGATAGTCGTCCTCAAATTCATCGAAATCGAGTTTAAATGAGTATTTCTTAATTCCGGAATTATAAGTTGACTTAAGGCTCGAATTTCCTTTGAAACGAACGCCAACATGATACCATTCGGTGTCGTTAAATAGTACGGAGCACTCATAAAAACTGGGGTCGGTAGATAAATCGGCCCCTGCCGACGAACTGCTGGAATTTATAATTGATGATAAATTGGACTGCATCTTAGACCAGTTGCTGCTGCTAATTTCAATATCAATTCGCATTACTTCCGACTGGTTAAAAACGGTTGAGTAGTCTGGCTCAGTATCGGCGCCATGTGTGGCTTCTGTCCAGTCGGTGTAATCGGCCATATCAACAGCTTCTGCTTCGCTTTCTACTTCTGTTTCAAAAGTTATGTCTTCATCGCGGCAGGCGGAAAAGATGATTAAAAAAAATGCAAATAGGAATAAGTTATAGTTCTTCATGGTAGAAAATTTTTAGATTTTGTATTTAAAGTTCAATTTCAGAATATGTTTATACAGGTATTCTTCCTGGTAATATCCGTTTCTTTCTTTTTTGTTTTTTATGTGTGATTAATTTTTAAACTATCTTGTTCTTTTGGCTGACAGAGACGATTATCGCAATTGGAATCGTCAATAATTCGAACAATTTGTATTAATAACCCTCTGCAAAAGAGCGTTATTAATACAGATTGTTTCTTTTCTATCTAATTTAAATAACTGGTTACCGCGTTATTTCGCGATGTAACATGGCTTTTTAATGTTGAAACTGCCGAGTCGAAATCATTATCGCTTTCCAAAAATGTATAGCCCGATTCTTCAGCATAGGCATAATCTTTTAGTAAATCGTAATAAGTTGAGTAAGTGCTAATCATATCTGCTGGTATAAACACTTCGTCGATAAACTGCTGCAAATAAGTCTCATACTTTTCTTCATACTCATCCTGGTCGGTCAGATACTTAATTAAAGGCCAGTCGCTGTCAGCGCCACTTAAGGATAAACTTAAGCAGCTCCCATCGCCTCCGTCGAAAGCTTCATTGTTATCCCAGGGAATCCAGGTAAGCAAGTTGTCTTCGGGATTGTTGTACAAATAATAGTTATGGGGCATATTACCGTAGGTGTCCCAATTTTGAATAATTGTATTGGCCGCCAACCATTTTAAAAAGATGTCAACATCAAACACACTTTCCACATTATCTTTCCAGCTTTCCGTGTCAGTGGTTCTTTCGGAATCGTTTATATAGGTATACAGCGCATAAACATCGGAGTAGTCACAAGAATCTTCGTTGGTTTTCAAATACATTTCGCTTTTATTGTAAGTCCCCGAAGCAAAGGTTGCTGCATCGCTCTCCGGTTTATATAAATTACCCGTTCTGCTGCTAAACTGAGTTTCGATTACCGTATCATCTACCTCTTCAACAATTGTGTAAACACCGTAATATTGCGAACCCGAGCCATGGTTAACATACAGCACGCAGAAAGCTGTTTGCGCAGCAGGTACACCAAATGCACGGAATAAATCGGGAGCAACCTTTTCTCTCATAAGAGATTCGTCGTTGTAGTTGTTGCTTAAATTGAACTGCTGAAAACCATAGAACCTTTGATTGGCAATAGCCGGGTAATCATCTTCAAACTGATCAAAATCGAGCTTGAATGACAATTTATCTATTCCGGAATTGTATGCTGATACCAAACTCGAATTCCCTTTATACCTAACACCTACATGATACCATTCCAGTGAATCGTAAGTAAGAGAACACTCAAACCACTCCGGTTCGTCTACTTCAACTTCTTTCGTAGTTCGATCGAAGGAAGCAGAGTTTACTACCGATGACAAATTGGATTGCATTGAAGACCATTCGCTGCTGCTTATCTCAATGTCAATACGTAAAACTTTACTTTGGTTAAAAACGATATCGTAATTTGGGTCGGCGCTGCTACCGTGTGTTGCTTCTGTCCAGTCTGCATAATCGGCCGTATCAACTACTTCTTCGTCTTCCTCAGCCACCAAATCTTCATCGCGGCATGCGCTAAAAAGCACAATAAATAACGTAAATATGAATAGTATAAAGTTCTTCATTGTTGCTTGTTATAATTTGATTTTGTATCGAATACCTAAAATATGTTTATTTAAATATTCGGTTTTGTAGTAATCGAATTTGTAGCTTGCCCCGATGTAATTGTTTTTAAAGAGCTTGTAGTCGAAACCGGTAGCATAACGCATTTTGTATAATCCGCTATCGTCGCCAAGTTGCTGAAATGCTTCTACAGCAATAAAAGGAGTTAATTTGCATTTCGGAATGTTGTATTCCACAGAGGCTTTGTAGCGAAAAAATTCTTCATCGCTGCTCTCGTCGTCGTTATCGTTACTATAGCGCAAGCGGAAAGCGGTTTCAAATCGGTTGAACTTTTTATTCGCTATTGCACTAAATGAATAGCGGCCAAAATACTCTGTGTCTTTTGTGTCGCGGGGATTAATAACATAGCGGTAAGTGGCTTCAAGGTCCAAAAATTTAGCCGCTTTGTATTCGGCACCTGCTTCAAAAAGATATTTATCTAATGCGCAATCTTCATCGAAGCGAAATTCGGGGGCAAAACTTAATTTTATTTTTTTTGATAATTTATAACTCAGCCCAAGTTCTGTTCTGGTTTCAAAAGTGTTTTCGGTCACTGTTTCTTCCTCTTCATCATCTTGTGCGAACGATGTATTTCCTGTAACTGCTATAAGAGTGGCCAAAATAAAGGCATAGGTTATTTTCTTTCTGTATTTCATACGAATAGTTATTTGTAATTAATAGTGAAACCTACTGCCTGCAGAATTGCAGGCAGTTATGAGGTGGAAGTTTTAAAATCAATTCTTATTTATATCATTTTGTCCGTTCACATTAAAGTAAAGGATGATTTCAGCAACATCTTTCAGGAAATCAATTTTTACAATGTTGTAGCGTTTAATTTCAATCCCGGTTCGCTCCTTTAAATCGGCAAGAAGTAGATCTTTGCTTTTGGTATTAATATTCTCAATTTTCTCGTAGATTAGTTTTATAGAGGCTTCCTGTTTTAACATTAAACGTTTTTCGAGCACATACAAACCAAACACAATTACCGAGTTGGTAAAAATCAGTTCAGCATAACTGACTTTTTTGTTCGCCAGTGCATTAATTACCGAAATGCCAATAACTACAAACAGGTAAGTCATTTCTTTAATGGGAATAGCATCAGTACGGTAACGGATTATTCCAAAAATGGCAAATAGTCCCAAGGCAAATCCCAGTTCCAGTTTTACGCTATTCAGCAAAAAACTTAGTAAGAATACAACGGTGCCTACTGCAATAAAACTAAAATAGAAATCTTTGCGCCTACTGTTGCGGGCGTACATATATTGCACCACCATAATGGTGACAAATAGGTTGAACAATAGCCTTATGGCGAGTTCGCTGAAATCGCCAACGTTAATTAATTTTATGTCTAAAAAACGTAAATCTTCCCAATTTACCAGTCCTGCCACGTTGACATTTTCTACGGCCATGTTTTTTGCTTTATCGATTACTGTTGTTGTGTTCATTGTTCTTTTTTAATTTGTAAAATATAAATTTTGTGCAGTCTTAATTGTTTTCTCTATTGTTCGTATTTTGTGTTTAAAAGCGTTGCGCTTAAGCGATGGGTCGGTAACGGTTCGGCCAACACAATATTTGCTAAATCCCGATGTTTTAATGCGTTGGTCGCGAAGTTCACGTGCCAGCGGAGAATTCGAAGGGCTTCCGTCCGACTTTATTTCAACAATTACTAAATTTTCAAGAGCAATTGCTTTGTCGGCTTTCTGAAACTGTAGGTCGATATCGATGGTACAACGTTCTTTAAAATTTTTATTTACCAGCGTTAGCCGTGTAAAGTTGTTTATTAACGAGGGTTGTAAACAGGCAGGATCAAAGGGGATTTGGTCGTTCAGAAATTCGTGTTCCTGGCTGGTAAACGAAGTCTTTCCAAATTCGGCCGAAATCCGCTTTTTTATGGTTCGTCCCTTGTTGCTTTTAAATTTTACTTCTAAAAAGCTAATGCCCGACGACACATAGCTTCGGCGGCGCACTTTATAGCGGTTTAATTTTCCGTTATGGTGGGCGCCATACATTTTGCTTTCCTCTGTATCGTAGTATGTAGTGGTATATGGCAGCTCTGCCGTGCCATTAATTTTTAATATAAAATAGTTGTCTTTTATCGACTGGAGCAATTCTTGAAGGCGATCTGCATGAAACCAGTACTTTGTATCGGTTCGGTTCATTAACTTCACCTGATCCATTTCGTCTAATCTTATTGGTTGGAAAAAATTTATTGCCATAGAAACTAATTATTAAAAAACGATTGCAATACTGTTGTTAAAAAATTACTCTTCGTTAATTCTTACAGTTTTCAATGTTTTTACCCTACCGATTGCTGTTTTTATTGATGTCGCGAATGAAAATATTGACAGTCATTTGTTTAAAGCAACCGGTTTGCATTGTTCATTGAAGCATCTGACGTAACATGTTTTTACAATTGTTGACATTCTATTACATAGATGTTAAAAAACGATTAAGCTGGATCTAAAATATGGGTGAGGCTAAGCTTTTGAAAGTGGAATCTACCAATGGCGCTATTTTATCTATCGATTAGTAGATTTATGCTGCTAATAGCAAGGAATTTAACTGTTTTTTTCGAGATGTTTGGATGAAAATGATGCCTTGGACATCAGGTAATGTCTCTTGCCGGCAAGTTCTTGTTTTGTTGTATTTTCAATGCTAATCACGAAGTTTTAATGCATTTACCGTGTTTAAGAACGAACGAAAAAAAATAAACCTCTCCCAAAATGAAAGGTTTATTGGATTTAAATTCGTTGAATCTTTTTTTTCGTAAAACTATTTTTTCACCACCACTTTTTGCGAAATCCGTTCTCCCAAATCATCAATTAACGAAATAAAATAGATTCCATTGGTAAGGTTTGTTGTGTTTAGCTTCGTACTTTTTATGCCTGGGTGTTGTTCTATAACTTTCACTCCCTGAATGGAATACAGTAAAATAGTTTCAATTGCCCTGTTGTTGTCGATATTGATAAAATTGTTAGCCGGATTGGGATAAATACTTAATTCTCCTGCTGAAATGTTGTCGACAGAAGTTGTGAGAGAGATATCGCGAACACAACGTACATAATTGTATACATAACGCACATCACCCTGCGGTCCCCAATATTGCGGATAGTCTTCTTTGTCGCCACTTTTGGGGTCGCTACGCTGGCAGCCTGCACCGTGTACATCCATAAGCACGTCGTTCATTTCTCCTTGTCCTTCGCCAAAGGCAATATATGCGGCGTATTGGTACGGATTTACTCCATCGAGGTGCGATGTGCCCGACCAGAAATACGGGAATTGTCCTTCGTTGCCATCCGGATCGGTAATTTCGGTTGTTTGAAAAAGGGTGTCGATTGCTGCCGAATTGGTGGTTTGTGGCGAGCGGGTATAGTCGACTATACTTTGTAACTCTTTAATATTTGGCAAGCGCCAATCGCTGTAACCGCCCAGCTCCAGAGCTTCGGCATAGGCAAGTGCCTCTTCCCAGTCGCGCGCTACTCCATCATCGGCGGTTTGCCACATTAAGCCGGTGGCCTGGTCGCTAATTGTACCATCGTTATTGTCTTCAAAAATATTTATGCCATAATCTTCGTTGCCCCGTACCATTCTAAAATACATGGTATTGGCATTCCCGGTTGCTGCTTTAACTTTTGAATAGCCCTTAATGCGGCCATCTACAAAGTTGACCCCAAAAACAGTGGCATTGCCGTTCATGGTGGTTCCAACATATTCGGTCGACGACCAGGTTTGTGCATCAATTTCGCGCTCATCGGCAGAAGTGTCGCCAATCGGTTGGTTGAAATAATCGGTATCAATAAACATGGTAATGGCCGTTTCTCCTTGTACCTGCCCCGAAAAAAGAATCAAAGAATACAGCTCCTTTATGGTTGGCACACGCCAGTCGGTGTAATCTCCCAATGTTAACGAATCGGCTTTCACGAAGGCATTTGCAAAGCTTATTTTTTCGCCCATGTCTTGCTGCCACATTAAGCCGGTAACATTGTCTGTCACCGTCCCGTCTCCATTATCGGTATACGAGGGTTGATTGCCGTTATAATGCGCATCTTGTCCGTAAAAACTTTCGCCACTTTCAGGCTCCGAAATAATCGAAGAATTGTCGTAAAAGTCGCTAACATCAGTATCAACAATATTGTATTGGTTTGAAGGAATGTTAGTTGCATTATCGTCACTTGTTTCATCATCGAAAGAAATTCCGTTAATGGCATACATTTCTTCTTCCAGCACCTGCTGTATTGCCAAAAGCTCATCGCTTAGTTCATCGTCTAATAAATTGCTTTCCTCAAAAGGATCGGCAATTAAATCGAACATTTCCTTATTTCCATCGGCATCGTAAATAATTTTGTATTGCGTGTTGCGGATGGTATATTCATCGCACGTAACCGTTTGGTTGGCTCCCAGTTCCATATAGTTGTAATCGCGTTCGGTTCCATCGGTATCGCTAAAAAAATGTTTAAAGCTGTAGCTGTCGTTTACCTGGTTCGAAGGATATGCTTCTGCATCAACAATTTGTGCGATGGTGGCATAAAAATCGCTCACATTAATCATTGCATCTTCTTCTTCGTTAACACGTGTAACTCCTTTGCCCGAAACAATAAGAGGAACGTGCACGCCGCCCTGATATACCGTGTTTTTTCCTTTATCGCTTGAAAAGCCTTGAATAACACTGCCGGGGGTGCCATTATCTCCAATAAATAGTATTACGGTATTGTCGAGCACATCTTCAGGAATAGAGTCGAGCAAACGACCAATTTCGTAGTCCATGGCTTCAATCATTGTTATGTACTTCTGTTGTTTCGAATCTACATCTTCAGAAGTGTACAATTCGGCCGGAGGAACATGATAAGGAGTGTGGGGTGCTACTTCTGCCAGCCACATAAACCAGGGCTCTGTTTGATTGTTTATCCATTCCGCAGCATAATCGGTAAAATAGCTGCTTGCATATTCGGTACAAGTTGTAGTATCGTGGTCTTCTACTTTGGTCCAGTTGTAATAATCGTCAACTCCGGCACCTATTACTCCCATAAAATCGTCGGCTCCATGCGAGTAGGGGTGATCGATATTCGAAGCAACTCCATTGTGCCATTTGCCAACCACACACACCTGGTATGCACTATCGGTAAGTTCGGCAACTTCTTTAAATATCGATTTCTCGGAAGGTTTTACAATGCCCGGCACGGTATTAATTCCGCTTGTTGCACCGTATTCGCCCAAAAGCATCGACGCCCTGGTGGGGGCACACGAAGGACATGCCCAAACATTTGTGAACGTTACACCTGTTTCGCGCAGTTTGTCGATGTTTGGCGTATTTGGCAACACGCTTCCAATGTTGTAACCATTCAAGGCATCAACCCCCATGTCGTCGGCTATTATTAAAAGAATGTTTGGCTGGTCTTCGGCTCTCATTGCCATTGAAAATGAGAGGAATAAAAGGGTTAAAATGAATATTGATTGCTTATACATTGTTTCAAATTTTTAATTAACTGTTCTTTTTCTGGTTCCCGGTTTTGATGGTCCATTTTCTACCTCGTTTTCAGAAAGTAATCCATTTTTATCCGAATCCATTCGGGCAAACTGTTGTTTAGCTCTTTCTAAGGTAATAGTATTGTTTCTTCGCTTCATTTGGGTATACATTTCGTCGAAGGAAACTGAGCCATCGTTATTTGAATCAAGGCGTTCGAAACGTGAGCCTCCCTGGTTTTGTTGTTTTGAATTACCGGACCTGCCCGTGTTCATTCCATAAGTTCTGGAACCACGGTTTTCATTTTTCATTTTTATGGTGTACTCGTGTGTTAAGGGCAAACACATGTCAGAGGTACATGCAAAGTAATCCAGTTTTAATGTCATCTCCCCGAAAGGTTTATCAGAAGTAATATCCACCCAGAACTGGCGTGGTAAGGTGTCGTTATCACCCGAACCCTTTTTTGCCGAAGCTTCAGCTGGTGTGGCAGAAACACCTTTGGGCAAGGTAAGTTTATATTTCATGGATGGTGTGAGGTTGTTCCAGTGCACGTTGTGAATAGGATCGGGATAAAATCCCAGGAAAAGCCTACCTGTTCCGGTATTAAGGAGCGCATCATCTGCTTCGGCACGTAATTTTACATAGTAGGTTTCTTCAGGCTTTGTTGGCACAATCGTTACAATTGTCAGCCCATCGGGACGAGCTACACCCAGTTCCGAATCTTCATTAAGCAATCTCCCTGGCCGGGCAATTTTTGGCAAGTGCAGGTCGCTGCTACTTGTTGGATTAGCAGCCGGACCAACAGCTTTCGTTAAAGCACTGCGTAAGCCTCGTGAGTCTATTCTTCCTGAACCATATACGATTTTTCCTTCGGGCGAAATAAGGAAAACCGACCAGGATCCGGAGCGTAAGCCAATGCGAATATCGTCTTCCATGGTATCGGCAATCCACGGCACTTTTGTATCCAGTTTTTTTCGTGCTTCTGCCAATTGAAGCAAACGTTCCGATATATTTTGTGCCTGCACATAACCATCAAGCTCGGGATGCCTCAGGGATTTGTAGAAGTAAAAAAACTGAACACCTTTATCTTTGTAATCGGCATAAGCTGCTTCTATTTCAGGGTAATTCTGATGAAACAAAGGACAAGTTAAACACCCCGCAGCAAGCACTGTATATTTTCCGTTACACAAGTCTCTTACATTTATCGACTCGCCGTCGGCCGTAAATGCATTCATATCTGGAATGTTACCACTATCCAAAACGCCTTCTTCCGGAACATTCCTGTATGAGTTATTCGGAATTGCTTTAGGTTGCTGCCTCTGAGCCAACGCCATTAGGGCAATGGAGCTGAAAATTAGTACGAATAGTAGATGTTTCATTTCCTCTAATATTTAATTACTTTTTTTACCTGAGATTCATGATCAAAATAGATATAGGCAACATAAATACCTTTATCCAATTCACTGAGATTTAAAGTAGCACTTTGTATGTACTCAAAATCCTGTGAAAAAAGTTTTTGACCGGCCATATTGTATAGCTCAACTTTCACTTCTGCATATTCGTTCCCAAACGATACAGTACATTTATCTTTCACCGGATTGGGATAAATTTGAATTTCATCAGTATTATTGTAAGCATAATCGATGGTCGAGGTTAAAGTTTCATCTTCCAAAAGCGAATAAATGGTTTCAATGGCCAATTTAGGGTTGTACCCAAAAAATGCTTTTGCTACTTTTCCTTCCTGGTCGATTATCATTCCCCGGCCAAATGGCATATTTCCAACGTCGAGCTGTTCAAATATTTCACTTCCTACTTCACCGGTTTCGTCGTAAAGTATTGGGGCTCGTTGGTACCAGCGCGAAGTCCAGAAATTCACCCACTCTTTATCGTCTCTTTCGCTGTATACCTGGTTAATAACATAGGTTTCAACATCCGGATTATTTTCAAATTCTTTAATAATGGTGTTCTGCATATCAACCTCTGCCGATGGACAAGCCGGGCACCAGGTGCCAAAAACAGCAAACCACATTACTTTGCCCAGGTTTTCAGAAAGCGTAAAACTGCCTTCTTCGTATGTGCCTGTTTCCCGATTGTTATACATTGATTCTAAGGTAAAACCGGACATTTCTTCTCCCGGATCAAGCGTGCTTGTTTTTCCCAATAATTGAATGGGCAAATCCTCTTCATCGGGGTCGTTCGATGAAATTACGAGTGTTTCGGCTGCCGTCATTTCGCTGCCCTCGGTGTACGTAATGGTAAAAAACACCGTATCACCAACCGCTATTGTTTGAGACGCCAAGTCGCTTGAAAAATCGTCAGAGTCTAAAGAAATGCCGGTTATAATTAAGGGAGCGCCTCCGTTATTGGTAATGTATTCTTCGGATGTTCCGCCATTGTATGAAAAGCGAATACGCTGGGCACTACAGGTAATATCGGGTAGTGTTGCTTCTGATTCCGGCACAATTTTGAAACAATCGGTAGTCGTCCAGCATGATACCAGTAAGAGGCTGTCGCCAGCCGAACCAACCCCAAAAGAAGTCCGAATTGAGGCTTTACTTCCAAATCGGGAAGTTTTTTCGGAGCCTACTTGTTCAATACGCGTACCTTCTCCGCAGGTAAATATGTGCACTCCTGAAAAATTTGAAACCGCTAAATAATCGCCAACCCAGCACAGTTGTTCAGCGCAACCTCCTGTTTCATATTGAGTCCGGCTGCTTAAAAGTCCTTTTTCATAAACCAATACACCGGCACCACTTGCGGCAACATATACCTTTCCGTTGCGTGTTTCTATAGACTGAGCGGTTCCAAGGGCAGAGGTATTTGTTTCGCCATACAATAGGGTAGGTGCGCTAATGTCGGAAATATCCACCACTTTTAGTCCGCCTGCGCCGTCGGCAACAAATAAGGAGTCGCCACTTTTGGCCATATCGAAAACATCGGTAAAACCTTCGCTTAAAGAACCCACTAAGGTCGGGCTTTCAGGGTTAGCCAATGAATAAATACGAAACCCCTTGTCGTGGGCAGCCACATATAAATAGTCGTCGTAAATTTTCATTTTCTCGAAAAACACATCGGTTTCGGATATTTTGGTAATTGATGTTATTTCATCATCTGTAATTTGATTAACACCGAATCCGAAAGTATTTGTTTTATCTTCCTTTTGGTGGTAGTTTACATAAATATACTCATCATTATAAACAACAACATCGCGTCCTCCAACCTGGTTGTTTCTACTCACATAGTCTTGACTGCCCGAAAGTGTCATCTCCGAAACATCTACTACTGCCAGGGCCGGCATTCCGGTAATCAAAATTTTGCCATCGGGTAAACCGGTGGCATTAAGTAAATGATCAGTTCCGGCGTCTCTGTTGTTATAAGCCTGATAAATATACCTTCCTACGGGTTCTAAAACTATTTTTTGTGCGGTTTGAGCAAGTATATTTAAGTGGATTAGAAGTCCTGCTAATGCTAATAAGCTATTTCTCATTCGATTAATTTGTGCAATATTATTTATTTTAAATACAGACTTATTTTACCTGCAGTACAAAAGAGTAATTCGAATAAAACGTGTTGTACCCTACCTTTTTTTGTTGATTCTTTTTCTTCATCATTAAGTTATAACACAAAATTATCGTCGATATAACCTTGTAGTTTTTCTTTATATTGTTCGCTTACGGGAATACGCACCTCGTCGAAAATAATTTGTGAGCGTTCAATCATGTTTATTTTATCGAGATTAACGATGTAGGAACGGTGTACCCGGATAAATTTTGAGGAGGGGAGTTTTTCTTCAATTTTTTTCATACTTAACAAAGTCATTACAGGTAAGGCATTTTCTAAAAAGAAACGCAAATAACCTCTGTTGCCTTCAATGTATCGTATTTTATCCAGTTCAATACGAATAATTTTATACTCCGATTTAATAAATATATGACTGGGTGTTGAGTTGAGTTTTTCTTCGGTATTTTTTTGTTTGAAATGCGCCAAGGCTTTGTTCGATGCCTTAAAAAATGAGGCGTAATCCAGAGGTTTCAAAAGGTAATCGATGGCATCGAGCTGAAAACCGTCGATAGCATATTCGCTGTATGCCGTAATAAAAATAATTTCCGGTCGGTGTTTTAGCGATTTTACCAAATCAAGTCCACTTATATTGGGCATTTGAATGTCCACAAACATCAAATCAACTTCATTTTTGTTTAAAAAACTTAAGGCCTCCATTGCACTCTCAAAAGCGCCGGCTAACTCTAAAAACGGGGTTTCATTTATGTATTCTGTAACCTGGCGAAGCGCCAAAGGTTCGTCGTCAATTGCTATACATTTAACCATGATTCAATGGGATTTTAAGGTTTACCTTGTACTCTGATTCTCCGTCGGAAATAGTTAAACTGTAATTTGTGCCATAAAGCAAAACCAACTGATTTTCTAGGTTTTTGAGTCCTACTCCTGTTTTAGTCTTGTCAGTATTTAAAACGGCTTTGCTGTTTTTTACATCAAAATACAATTCATCGTTTTTTATATGGGCCGAAATGAAAACATACGATGGCTTTGAATAATCGACTCCGTATTTAAAAGCATTTTCAACCAGCGATATAAAAAGCATCGACGGAATAACCCGGTCGCTTTCCTTTACATCGAGATGTACTGTAATGTTTACTTTCTCAGAGAGACGAATGCGCATAAGATTAACGTATGATTTTATAAAATCGAATTCGGTTTCAATAGTGGCTGTTTCATTCTTCGATTTATTCAATAAATGCCGCATAAGCGTTGACAATTGTATTACTGATTTTTGGGCCTGGTCGGCATCGAATTTAATCAACGCGTGAATATTATTTAGCGTATTCATAAAAAAGTGCGGGCTAATCTGATTTCTCAAAAACGAAAGCTCGGTTTGCAAATGGGCTTTGTCTTTTTGCTCGCGTAACTTTTCTTCTTTTTCGCGGTTAATGAGCAGTTTAATTGCATTGTTGAATCCAACTACTAAAAAGGAAATAAGAATATTGGTAGCTATTCTGTATTCGAAAGTTTTGCCCTGCGAGCGAAACGGGTACTGCCTTGGTCTTTGTTGTTGCCATTCCAAGACCAAATTTTGAATATATTTTAAATACTGACTTGCCATTGTAACACCAACAACCAGAATAAGAACACTAATTCCGTAAAACACTGTTTTTTTATTCAGCAATAATTTTGGAACAAGAATACTGTTGTTGATGCTAAAAATAAGGAGAAATGGAAGCAGGCGAATCCATTCCATATACACTTGTGTTTGGCTAAAATAACGGGAGCCCTGCAAGGTGAAAACCGGCAGAGACAGCACAATTAGCCAAATAATCAGGTAAATAATATTTTCGCTTTTGTTTTTCAGCATCTTTTTACAACCATTTTTTGTTATGGCGCATGGTACGATATATTTTCAAACTACTATTTCGGATGCGCCATTTTTTTGTTGCTTGTTATCCCCGGGTTAAAACCCGGGGTTATTCATGTTGAACTCCAATGGAGTTCTTTACTTCGTGCTTCTGACTTCTAACTTCCAACCAACGGATATTATAATGAAAGAAACAGTTCTAAGTTTAAAACTCTTTATTCACAAAATATGATGGTTTATTTTATATCTCTTACCAAACGTGCATAATTGTAAATCCGTATTACGTCGCCTTGCGGACCGTGCCCATTGGGATAATCTTTTGGGTCGCCAATTTTAGGGTCGCTGCGTTGTGCTCCTGCTCCGTGTACATCCATTAAGCTTGTTTTTCCCGAACGGCGGTCTTTCATAAAACCCAATGCTTCGCCAAAACAAATATAAACCGCCTGCATTCCTCCTCGTTGCCCAACCAAGGTAGTCGATGTCCAGAAAAATGGATAATTGGTTGCCCCGCCTTCATCTTTAATTTTACTGATTTCAAAAATAGAGTTTATTGCAGGTTTTTTGTTCGACTGCGGAGAATTTGAA
Source organism: Draconibacterium sp. (assembly GCA_041583785.1). Lineage (GTDB taxonomy): Bacteria > Bacteroidota > Bacteroidia > Bacteroidales > Prolixibacteraceae > Draconibacterium. The sequence goes on from JBFHFE010000021.1 coordinate 43,116, forward strand.
TAATCCAGTAAACTGTGCATCTCTTTTGCGTTTGGAAGACGCCAGTCGTTATGCCCCAAATAGTTCTCGGCATTCATTTCTTCAACCCAAGCCAGCGTTTCTTCCCAGTTCATCCCTTTTTTGCTGTCGGTTTTTTGCCACATTAAACCTGTTGCCAAATCAGAAACCGTTCCGTCGGCATTATCTGTAAAATTATTAAGGCCGTAATCTGTGTTTCCGCGCACCAAACGCACGGTGTGTTCTTTCTCGCCACGGGGTGTTGTTACCGGATATCCTTTTATGCGTCCATCGGCAAGGTTTACTCCAAATACGGTTGAGTTTCCATTCATGGTTTTCCCTTTGTAAAGGGTTGACGACATCATTTGTGTGTCGATAATCCGGTCGCCATTTGCGCCATATTTAAAATCGAAATAATTGGTGTTGATAAAAGGTTTGGTATTATTCGGAATCTGAAACATATCGCGACTGCTGGCATCAACTCCACTAAATAAGATTAACGAATAAGCCTCTTTCATGGTTGGTATGCGCCAGTCGGTATGGTTTGCCAGGTTGAAACTTTTTACCTTCTCCACCGCTTCGGCATAGCTCATTACTTCAAAACCTTTCTGCCACATTAAACCGGTAACATTATCAGTAATGGTTCCATCTCCGTTATCGGTGTACGAAGCCTGGTAGCCCTTATGCTGGGCGTCTTGCCCGTAAAATGCATCGCCTTTTTCGGGGGCGCCAATTTCAGCTCTGTTGTTGTAACATTTTTGCTGATCGGTATCAACAATTTTATATTTACCTTTTGTTGTTGTGGTTTGCGCACTCGCCTCGAAAACACTAGCAGCAAGTAGCATTAGTAGTATAATTATTTTGTCTTTCATCTTATTACGCGTTTATAAATGTACAATTAGAGATGTAATTATTTAAGTATATACACTTTCCCATCGGCAGAAACGGTTAAAAAATCTTCAGCAATAAGCACTTGACCTTTAAATTGTTCAGCAATTTTTGTTTTGGTCGCTTCCTTGTCGATTGCTGCATTTGAAAGATGGGTAATTATTAATGTTTTTACCCCGGCTTCGGCAGCCATTTTAGCTCCTTCTTCAATACTTGCATGGGCTTTGTTTCCGGGGCGGTTTTGCGCCCTTGATGCATTTGCCTGCCTGTTTAGCTTGGCTCCCTGGCGTATTATCTGGCAATCGAGAACCAGTACATCGGCATTTTTAGCCAGTTTCCCAAGGTTTGGCGAGTACGAAAGGTCGCCCGATATTACAATAGATTTCCCGTTGGTATCGAACCGGTAAGCCAATGTATAAATGGAATGCGGAACTTCTGTGGTTGATATTTTTACACCTTTATAAGTGAAAGAAGTTTCGCCTTTTAGTTCTTTAACTATTGCGTTCGTATTGTTTTCGTCGAAGGTTTGGCCTCTGTTACCTTTTCGGTAATCCAGATCTTCGTTGTATAATTTTGCCACATAATCGGTCATTTCTTGTATTGGCGCAGGGCCGGCAACTAAAAATTCTCCCGGCGACATAAATTTCTGATGCACCATTGGGAAAAACTCTTCGTTGTGGTCTAAGTGATGGTGTGTGATTAGTAGTGCATCAGGACTGTTTCTTTTGGTAAAATCCAGTTTTTGCAGCTGAGCCTGTGTTCCGTTTCCCATATCAACTAAAAACTTTACCCCGTTAAACTGTATCAAGGCCGAAGGCCCTGAACGCTCGGGGTTATACTGTGGGTTCCCGGAGCCAATAATAGTAACACTCAATTCTATACCGTCGAGTGTTTCTTTGGGGAGAATCTCTTCGGTTTGCTTTTTCTTATTTTCATACTTTAAAGGGTATGAGTTCCCGGCATTCGTATTAAAAAACAATAAAATACCTGCAATAAAAATTAATGTTCGTGTTATCATTTATCGATTCTTTTTTCAAAACGAAGGAAAAAGTTATTTTTTAAATAATGAATTCTATTTTATGTTTGAGGCATTTTTATCGACGTTTAAATTGATTTTATGTGGATTAAACATTTTAGCATTGTGGAAATGTAAAAAGGTATGGGAATATGAGGTGAGCTCGATTTTACAACAAAGAGAAAACTAAAAAGAATAAGTTTATATGCGGCATTTCATGCTAATTAGTGTAACAAAAGGATAGGGCATAAAAATGGGGTAGCTGTTTTAGCTACCCCATTTTTTATAACATCTAAGATATATTATTAGTTGCGTTGTCCTCCCTGACCTCCACCAGGTCCTCTTTGTCCTTTTTGTTCTTCCTGGTATTCCAGAAATTGTTCTTGTTGTTCTTCAGTTAAAACTTCGCAAACTTGTTTTTCGAATTTTGTTTCTAAAGCTTCCATCTCATCGCGATCAGGTCTGCCGCCGTCCATTAAATCTTCAACTTCTTCAAAATGCTCAATAAACATATCCAGTACCAATGCTTCTTGCTCCTCGTTTAATGAAATTTCGTCGGCAAGTTCTGACACCATTTTTTTAATTTGTTTTGTAGTTGGTGGCTGTGGTGGTCCTTGTTGTCCACCGCCGCCTGGCTGCGCAAAAACTACATTACTTAAAGCAAGTGCTATCAGCATTAATATTACCCCTAGGTTTAATGCAAAAAATCCTTTGTTTTGTTTTGTTTCTTCTCTTTTCATAATTTATTTTTCAGTGATTTGAGCCAATAACCTAACTGATTGTCAAACTAATGCCTCTCAGCTCTCTTGTTATGTTTTTTGGCTATTTGCGTAACGTTTTATTTTATAGTCCAAAGAAAAGGACATGGCGTATCAAAAGGAAAAAGAATCAACGAATGCCCCTTTTTTCTCCATGAATGCCCCTTGTTTGATTAATTACTGATGTATTTACGATTTTTATGAATAGGTATATTGTGTTATATATTTTGTTTGAAAAGAGTTTGAATTAATCGTATGTTCGCAATAATTAATATGTTTGTAGCTTAAATAAAGAGAAATGAATGCTTTAAATTTGGTTTATTTTTCACCAACCGGAACAACAAAAACGGTAGTGAAAGCAATTGCAAAGGAGATAGACAGCGATTCGGTTCATGAATTTAACCTTTCGCCAAATCGGGATTGTAGAAGCGGTTGTAAGATTGATAAAAGTAGCCTTACGATTATTGGAGTACCGGTTTACGCGGGGCGTTTGCCACTGCCTGTTATTGAGAAGTTGGAAGCATTTAAAGCCGATAATGCGCCTGTAGTTTTGGTGGTGGTTTATGGTAACAGAGCTTTCGACGATGCTCTTTTAGAACTTCATGATATTGCCGAAAAACTTGGCTTTAAAACCATTGCAGCCGCTGCTTATATTGGCGAACATTCTTTTTCTACAGATAGTAAGCCCATTGCACAGGCTCGCCCCGATGCACAGGATCTTTTAAAATGTGCTGAATTTGGTCAGGAAATCGGACTGAAGATGGAGAAGTTTTTAACAGGGGATATAGAAAAACCTGAAATTCCGGGAAGTTATCCTTACAAGGTTCGTTCTCAACGACCTGCTTTGTCGCCAGAAACAGATGAGGATGGGTGTGATAAATGTGGCGTTTGTGCTGAAGTTTGCCCAACTAACGCAATTGCCATTAACGGAAAAGTAGAAACCGACACGAAGCTGTGTATTTGGTGCTGTGCCTGTGTGAGGCACTGTCCGCAAAATGTGAGGGTTTTCGAGAATCCGACTATTAACGGGATTGTTAAGAAGCTATCGGAAATGTGCAAAGACCGAAAAGAACCAGAGTTTTTTTTATAGCTTTTACAAAAATTACATCATATAAACGATGAAACGAGCATGGGAAATATTTGCACATAGGCGACTTATAAAAATCATGCGGGTTTTGTCTTCTACCATAGAAAACAAACAATTTTAACAAAATGAAAAAATTATACAATAATGTTTCGCTAAAACTTATGCAGGCTGCAGATGATGTTTCCAATTATGGTGTTAACCGTATTGAAGAAATCAGGAATTTTGCGCGCGCTGCAGGTTATAAAAAAATTGGAATTGCAAATTGTATAACATTTGCGCAAGAAACACGGGTGCTGGAAGCGTTCTTTTCGAAAGATTTTGAGGTGTATTGTGTTGATTGCAAATACGGCAGGCTGAGTAAACAGGATTTGCTTGGAGGCAACAGCCGCCGCATTTTGTGCAATCCTGCCGGGCAGGCTGACTTTCTCAACCAAAATAAAACCGACCTGAACATTTCTGTTGGGCTGTGTGTGGGGCACGACATGGTTTTTAACCAAAATTCATTGGCTCCGGTTACCTCCCTTTTTGTAAAAGATTTTACCAATAACCACAATTCGGCTGCTGCCGTTGCCGAAATCCGCCAGAGATATTAACCTGCCTACGATCAATAGTCTTGCTTTGGTTTCAATTTATTTCAATTCAAATTTAGCACAATTCTGAGGTTAAAGTTAACGGTTGAACTCAGGTTGCTAGGCTTTTAAAGGCAGTGTTGTTTTTAATTTGTTTTGCTGAATCCTTTGTGGTTGGCTTAGAATTGCAGTTGTTTTCACAACTTTATAATGTTTACTTTCGTTGAAAGTGAGTAATTTTATATGCATGAGAACAAATAAATGGGGTGTCAGATTAGTTAAAATAGCTTTTTTATCTTTTATACTGTTTCTGCTATCTTCCTGTAATTCAAAAAACAAGTCTTCTATTCCGCTGCCGGAGCACCCCCGGCCTAATTTCAAACGAGTGGTTTGGCAAAATCTGAATGGGACCTGGAAGTTTAGACCCGATTCGTTAGATATAGGTTTATCAGAAAACTGGCAAAATACCGGTGAAACGTTCAAACAGAATATTTTGGTTCCGTTTTCGTGGGCAAGCCCGAAGAGTGGTGTGCAATTGCCCAATGTTAATGTGGGGTGGTACTCGCGCACTTTTGTGCTGAAGAAGCCAAAAGAATGGGAAGGGAAGCAAACCTGGTTGAACTTCTGTGCCAGCGACTTTAATACCTCGGTTTGGTTGAATGGGACAAAAATCGGCGAGCATTCGGGTGGGTACACACCTTTCGGGTTTAATATTTCTGGTGCCTTAAGCGAAGGGGAAAACAGGCTGGTTGTTCGTGTTGAAGATGAAGAATTACCCAACCGGCCATCGGGGAAACAATATTACGGTAACGCTAAAGGAATCTGGCAAACTGTTTACCTGGAGGCCCGTTCAGAGAAATTTATTTCGGCACTGTTTTTTACACCCGATATCGATAAAAAACAAGTAAAGGTAAGAGTAGTGCTGAATGATCCATCGCCGGAGAAATTCGTTTTTATGTTACAGGGATCGGGGATAGATTTTAATCGTGAAGTCCCAGCAGACAGCAAAGATGTAAGTTTTGTTCTTCCGATAAATAACATGAAGCTGTGGGATTTGGACCATCCTTATTTGTACGAAGTGAAAGCCTCTGTAATAGGAGCTGGTTTTACCGATGAAGTGGCAACGTATTTTGGAATGCGGAAAATCTCAGCAATGCAGGTGCCCGGTCAGAGTTTTAAGTATGTGGCGCTAAATAATAAACCTATTTATCTGAAACTTTCGCTCGACCAAAGTTATCATCCCGATGGTTTTTATACTTTCCCATCCGACCAATTTATAAAAGAGGATATTCAGCGTGCCAAGGCTTTAGGGTTGAATGGTTTACGTATTCATGTAAAAGCCGAAATGCCCCGTAAATTGTATTGGGCCGATAAGCTGGGACTTTTAATACAAGAGGATATTCCTAATTTTTGGGGCGAACCCGACAGTACTGCCAAAGCGAACTGGGAACAAGTGGCATTAGCCGAAATTGCCCGAGATTATAACTCCCCGTCTATTTTTTCGTGGGTGCTTTTTAACGAAAGCTGGGGATTGCTTACCAAAAATGACAAGGGCGAAGGGGAGTACACTAAAGATGTGCAGGATTGGGTGGGGGCGTGGTTCCACAAAATAAAAACGTTCGATTCAACTCGTTTGGTTGAGGACAATTCACCATGTAACAACGATCATGTGCTTACTGATATTAACACCTGGCATCGTTATTCTCCGGCACGGCATTGGTCCGGATTTTTCGACCAGGTGGTTAAGCAAACCTATCCGGGATCGCGTTGGAATTATATTGGCGACAAGGTTCAGGGCAATCAGCCGATGTTTAATTCGGAATGCGGCGCTGTTTGGGGATATGCCGGAGGCACAGGCGATATTGATATTTCGTGGGAATATCATATTATGATGAATGAATTCAGGAAACGACCCCAAATCGCCGGTTTTCTTTTCACCGAATTTCACGATGTAATTAACGAATGGAATGGTTATTACCGTTTCGACCGCAGTGAAAAGTTTTTCGGGTTGGATGAGCTTTGTCCGGGTATGGGGATGAAAGATCTTCATGCCGATTTGTATGTGGTTTCCGGCAAAGATTTCTTTCAGACCTGGCAGGGAGGGAGCTCCATAAGTATGCCTGTTGGTGTGAGTGCCACTACTAATGAAATTCCTAAAAATTTGCACCTGAGGTATTCGGTTTATGGATGGGACCAATTGGGCGAAAAAATTGATATCGACAGCGGAGACAGGGAAGCCAAAGCAGAGCCGTTTGTTTTTACAGAACTGGCACCGATAAATTTAACGCTTCCAGATGAAAATATAACTGCCATTTTTGCCACAGAGCTGATGAATGGAAACCGTAAGGTAATTCAGCGTAATTTTGTTCCCTTTCGGATTAAAACAAGCAAAAAGAATGAAATTGTGACCGTTACCCAGGCTCCCTCTGATTATACAGAAGCCGATTGGAACATTAAACATTTAACAACTCAAAATGGAAACAAAGTTTGGGGAATGGGCTCGGGTTATTTCGAATACCAGTTTGTTTTACCTGAAAATTTGAAACCCGACGAGATTGAATTGATCGAATTCAGGGCTGAAATGTCGGCGCGATATCCGCAGGAAAAATACCTGGAAGATGGTGATGCCGAGCCTATTGGTATGAAAGTAGTTTCTTCCAAAGGAATAACCCCGGGGTACGGGAAAAACAGCTATCCTCAAACCGATGAAAAGTTCTATGGCTCGCTGGTTAAAATTACGGCCAACGATCAACTAATTGCAGAAGTTCAGTTGCCTGACGATCCGGCCGACCACCGGGGTGTTCTCTCGTGGATGAACCAGCAGCCGGGATGGGAGTGGGGAAGCGAAGATGCCGATAAACCCTGGCTGCTTGATGAAGCCGGTTCGTATGGTTATCTTGTTCAGGCAAAGCTCGACGAAGCGACCAAAAATCAGGCTTTGGAAGAAGGGAAAGTTACCATTCGCTTGTACGTTGACGAGCAGACCAGCGATCGGGGTGGTCTTTCCATTTACGGAGCTGAGTCGGGTATGTATCCCATGGACTTAACGCTCGTTATAAATTAAAAACGGGCTTGTTTGGCATTTTCTTTTTACTTTGGGCTTGGTTAAAACGCGGAGATATTGTGCGTTATGCCTTCAGTTTTTATTTCAATCATTTGTATATACGATTGGTATTACACGAACGGCTTCACAGAAAAAAGGCATAAAAAAAGCGAGCTGTTTGGCTCGCTTTTTCTTATCGTGGTTCTTTTTTAATTTTTATCGAGAACTACTTTTTTAATCATAACCTTATTCTCAGCTTTCAGAATAACCATGTAGGTTCCGCTTGCATTATTGCCCAGGTCGAGCGTAATGTTGCTGGTTGGCAGGTAAGTTTTGTGATATACCTGCTGCCCTGCCATATTCATAACTACCAGCTCGGCCTCGCCTGCAAATAGGGTGCTTAACTTGATGTTTACTTGTCCATGGCTTGGATTTGGGTACAAATTGAATTCCATATCGGAATTGTATATTCCGGTAACGCCTGTAAGTAGTTTGTTAACGCTTAACCCGAAGGTGTCGGCAGCAGTGGCACCGGACATGTCCATTGCTTCCACAACTATGTCGTAGTATCCGGTATCAGTTTGCATGGGTTCAATGTTTATTATTACCATATCTGCGCTGTCGCTGGTTGTAATCCATTCGGGAAGTAGTCCGTTGGTAGTGTGAATATCGAAAAACAGGGTTGAGTCGTCGATATCGTTAAACAATATACCGAGTAATTTGCTCAATGTCAGCTCCAGGCTTTCGTTTGCTTTTACCGATTGGTCGGACAAGGAATGCACCAGAATAGGAGCATCGTTAACCGGCGTTACATCAAGGGTAAACGATTCGGAAGTAATAGCTCCTTCGTTGTCTTCCACCACAACGGTAACCCGGCTACTTCCGCTTTGGTTAGCTACCAAATCGATATCGAGTGTGGCTGTTTCGTCGTATGTTGAATGATTTACTGTAATATTGCTAATTAAGTTGCTGTTATCGTTCGATGCAGTTACTGTAATATCCTTCTCGAAACAGGCACTGCCATCGCTAATGCCCGATAGGGCAACACTTACCGGAACATCTTCGTTGGTGCTAACATCGTAGATTGAATCGATGGTTGGTTCGCTATCTCCAGCTGTAACGCCCACTTCTACTGTGCAATAGCTCCCGTTTCCACTGTTGTCAGAGGCGTATACTCTTATTGTGGTTCCTCCAATGTGTTCGCAGGTTAATGTCGATGGTGAAACAGAAATTGTTAAATCGTCGTAGTCATCAACATTGTCGATGGTTCCCTTCGAAAGCTTATAAATATCGGCCTCTGTTAGTTCGTAGATGCCATTCGATGGCAACACAAAATCTTTTGTATTGCACTGCACCCCGGGCGAGTAACGATCAGACACTCTAACCGTTGAATTGCAGGTTGAGCTATTGCCATTGTTGTCGGTTACCATAAGTACTACCGTGTTATTTCCCAGGTCGGAGCCGGTAAATGTAGATTTGTCGATTGACAGGGATTGAATTCCGCAAACATCGTATGAGCCATTGTCTATCTGGTCAGCAGTAATTGTGGCATTCCCTTCGTTGTCGAGGTCAATATTAATGTTTTGACATAAAGCTACAGGAGCTATGGTATCGAGCACGGTTACCATTGAACTATCGGCCGAACTATTCCCATTAACATCGGTAACCGTCAGGTGTACTTTATTGTCGCCAATATTTGTACAGTCGAAGTTGGTAACATCCAGAGCCATTGCTGCAATTCCACAGGCGTCATAAGAGCCATTGTCGATAAAGCTAGAGTCGATACTGGCATTGCCTGTAGAATCGAGGTAAATGGTTGCTTCCTGGCAAATTGTTACCGGAGCTATGGTATCTATCACCGTTACGGTTGAACTGTCGGATGAACTGTTCCCACTACCATCGGTAACGGTCATGTGTACTGTATTGTCGCCAACATCACCGCAGGTAAAAGACGTGACATCTGGCACCATTGTAGCAATTCCACAGACATCATAAGAACCGTTGTCGATAAAGCTTGAGTCGATACTGGCATTGCCTGTAGAATCGAGGTAAATGGTTGCTTCCTGGCAAATTGTTACCGGAGCTATGGTATCGAGCACGGTTACAATTGCATTACATGTTGCAGTGTTGCTGCTACTATCTACTAAAGTGAGTATTACTGTGTTTTCACCAACATCAGCACAAGTAAAGTCGGTTTTGCTAAGAGTAAGCGAAGCAATCCCATATATTGAATTAGAACCATTATCAATATCTGCTACAGTTGTGGAGGCGCTTCCATCGGCATCAAGCCGAATGATTGCATCCTGGCAAGCTGCATAATAATCAGCAAGTTTATAGGCAAAAATCTTATCATTTTGCACTAAACCACCAATTGAAAAAGTTCCGTTAACAATTTTATCGGAAGTAAATAAACCTCCGGCAATTTCTGTAGTGCCAAGATTCGTATTGACATCGAACGTAAAGCCTGTTTCTGTGTATGTTGCTGCATTTAGCTGAACAATTACACTTCCACTACCGCTTTGGCTAAATGCCCAAAGATAAGGGCCTCCCTCGGATAGGTTGTCGTAAGCAAAGCCATAATATGAGTCCCAATTGGTGCAAGAGCCTTGAGAGATGATTGAACCACTGCGGTTAAACAGGGTTATGTCAGTGCTCCAGTTGTTTGCATAAAAAGCATCTAAATCATCGTTATAGGCAATTGCCCTAACGGCAACAGGAGCGTTAATTGTGCCAACTAAAGTTTCAGCTCCCTCAGTAAAATCCATTTTAAAAACGATAGTGTTGGCAGCTGCTCCGTAAAAATATTCTCCATCGTAAGCCAAATCGCGCACATACGCAACGCCAGCAATAGTAAATGCGGAAACAAAAGTTCCGTCCATATTGTATCTGTAGAGTTCACTACCGTTCCATTTTGTTACGTAGATATATTTTCCGTCAGTTTCGATTCCTGCTTCGCCATCTGCTATTGCACAAGTAGCGGAAAGCTGAAGCTCCCATGAAGCAGAGGCCGATTTTAAATTGTCCTCAAGATCGAAGGAAGTCGATTTTAGGAGTGTTTTTATGTTGCCGGCATTTGGAGCTTTTTCACTAAAATTAGTGTTGTCCTGCGACCTGCCCGCAATCGGAATTAGACATAAGGAAATAAATGCTAAGTAGAGTTTTTTCATAATGAGTATTTTAAATTGGTAGAAAATATATTTGTGGCAGTTAACACTTGATAAAAGGGTATAAAAGTTACTGAAATCCATCAAGAATTATCTGACACGTACAAAGTTCAAAAAAAAAATTAATAATGCTTAACAAAAAATTATTTATTATATGCCAAGCATTAAGGTTGTGCTTATCATAGCATTGTAGTGTGTTTATAGTGCAGGGCTTACATAATGGCACAAAAAAAACAGGAACCAAAAGGCTCCTGTTTTACAATAATATTTATCTGAAAAACTTATTTTTCCAATTCTTTCCAAACTAAAGCGCTGGCGCCAACAATAGCAGCGTCGCCGGCTTTCAGTTTCGAAGGAAGGATTTTAATTTTGTCTTTGAAAATAGGAAGCAGGTGTTTTTCCATGCTTGCTTTGGTGGGTTTAAAAATATAGTCGCCGGCAGCAGTTGGTCCGCCAAACAAGAATACAGCTTCGGGGCTTAATGTATGAACTGTGTCAGCTAAACCTTGACCGAGCCATTCTCCGGTTTTCTCAAAAACTTCCAGAGCCACTTTATCACCTTTCTCTGCGGCATCGTAAATCATTTTCGAGTCGAGCTCGTTAAACGATTTGTCGGCCAATAAACTGTCGGTGGCATTGTACTGTACCATCAGTTCGAAAGCTGTGCGTTTCATTCCCGGTGCTGAACAATAAGCTTCCAGGTGACCAAGAGCAGTACATCCGCAAAGGCGACCACCAGGAATAAGTGTGGTGTGCCCGCATTCGCCGGCAAAACCATCATGACCGTATACCAAATCGCCGTTTACAACAACCCCGCTTCCAACACCTGTTCCCAGAGTGTACATCACAAAGTTTTTCATGCCTTTTGCACCACCGTAAATCATTTCGCCAAGAGCAGCAGCATTGGCATCGTTGGTAAGAGCAACAGCTTGCAATTCAGGGAAATGATTGCGAAGCAATTTCACAAATGGGAGCATTCCTTTAAACGAAAGGTTCGGAGCATATTCAATGGTTCCGCTGTAATAATTTCCGTTTGGAGCTCCAATCCCGATTCCCAGAATTTCGATTTCGTCGTTTAAAAGTTTGAGCGATTTAATTAACTCTTGAATTGCTATTGCTAAATCAGATATGTAACGATCAATATCTCCGTGCGAGGGAGTAGTAATATTGTCTTTAACCATTACATTTCCTTCTGCATCAACAACACCAATGGCGGTATTTGTTCCGCCAATATCAACACCTATTGCAACTTTTTTCATCTTATTAAAATTGTTTTTTTTCTAAGGTATAAGATGCAACTCGCATGATTTTTATAAATCGCTTATGTGCGAATATCTCTCATGCTCGTTTCATCTTATTAAAATTGTTTGTTTTCTATGGAATAAGATGGAACTCGCATGATTTTAATAAATCGCCAATGTGTGAATATTTCTCATGCTCGTTTCATTCTATATTCTTATTATTCTATTCAAGCCTATTAGTGAAAGAACAAATTTAAAAATATTATACAATTCTATGGAGTTTAATAGAACTAATACGCACATTGATTGAAAAAAAATTGTAATGCGTAATGAATTTTAATAATTATTTTAAAAACTTGATTGTTTTTAACAATGCAATTAATCTTGTAGCTTTGTGAGTATAACGATGAAGAAAGCAGGAAAAGGCATATTGAAATTTTTGGGATGGATTTTATTGGTTCCCGTTTATATTTATAAATACGGAATTTCGCCATTAACACCTGCTTCGTGCCGGCATGTTCCCACCTGTTCGGAATATGCGGTACAGGCCATAAAAATACATGGCCCATTTAAAGGCTTTCTGTTAACCGTGAAACGGATTTCGAAATGCCACCCATGGGGAACGCATGGTTACGACCCTGTTCCTCCCAGAGAAAAAAAGTAGAATTGGGGCGAAGTGTCTCCTTTCATACAAAATATTAAAAACATAAAACTAAATTTGTTTCGTTTTGTTGTGATGAAATGTCCCTGAACAAACGGTTTTTATTCTTCTTGAAGATGATTCTTTTTAGGGAAGTTGCGGAGCTTACTTTGAGTAGCGATTAAATTAACAGATGGAAAATTCAATAGTTTATTTATGAAAAAAATTGTTTTATTATTGGCCGTTGCAGTTCTGTTTGCGGCGTGTAATTCGAAAACGAATACTAAAAAGGCAGAAAACAATGTAATTACCGTGAGTATTTTACCACAGCGCACTTTTGTGGAGAAAATTGCCGGAAATGATTTTCAGGTAAATGTACTTATTCCACCGGGATCGAGTCCGGCTGCTTATACCTTGTTACCTTCGCAGCTAAAAGATGTCTCGCGTTCGGCCATTTGGTTCCGGATTGGCTACATTGGTTTCGAGCATTCGTGGAAAGATAAAATTACCCAGGCAAATTCAAATATGAAAGTAGTTGACCTGTCGGAAGGGGTCGATTTAATTTCAAGCGAAGTGGTACAACATGGCGACCACATTCATGTGGATGGTGTTGATCCTCACATTTGGTTGTCGCCCCTTATTGTTAAAAAACTTGCAAAACGAATTCTAGATGAACTTATCGCTCTTAGGCCGGAAAAAAGCGCAGAGTATAGCGCCAACTACGTCCGTTTTGCCAAAGAGTGCGACGAGTTGAATAATGAATTGAAGAACAAGCTAAACGATTATAAAGGCAGGAAGTTTATCGTTTATCATCCCAGTCTTTCGTATTTTGCCCGCGAGTACGGACTGGAGCAGTATTCGCTCGAATCGGGAGGGAAAGAACCCACCCCACAACAATTAAAAAATTTAGTGGATATGGCCAGAGAAAATGAAATTAAGGTTCTTTATATTCAGAGTGAATTCGATCGCGAACATGCCCGCGTTTTTGCCAATGAAATTGGCGGTGAAATAGTTTCGGTGTGGCCACTCGACCCAAAATGGGCTGATAATTTAAGAAAGATGACCGATTTACTTAGTGCCAATTTTTAATGGAAGCTTTAATTAAAATTAAAAACCTGACGGTTGCTTACGATAAAGTGCCCGTGCTGCAAAATGTAAACCTCGAGATTTTCGAAAATGACTTTCTGGGTGTTATAGGTCCTAATGGTGGAGGTAAAACAACGCTGTTAAAGGCCATACTGGGTTTGATAAAACCGGTTGAAGGAACTATTTCGTTTCGGAACGATATGCTGGGGAGAAAAAAGCCAATAGGATACTTGCCTCAGGTAAAACATATCGACAGGAAATTTCCGATAACCGTTTTCGATGTGGTATTTTCGGGTTCGGTTATGGAAAACCACAGAAAGGATAAGGCGGCAATAAAAAACAGAGTCGATAATCTATTGGAAGAAATGGGCATTTTCGGTATCAGAAAAAAGGCCATAGGCGAACTTTCGGGCGGGCAAATGCAACGTGTATTTTTGTGCCGAGCCCTGCTGGGTAAACCAAAACTTTTAATTTTAGACGAACCCGATACTTTTGTCGATAACAGATTTGAGGGCGAATTGTACGAAAAACTACTGCAGCTGAACAAGGAAATGTCGATAATGTTAGTTTCGCACGATATGGGAACGATTTCGAGCTATGTTAAAACCATTGCCTGTGTTAACAATAACCTTCATTATCACCCGAGCAACAGCATTTCGCAAGAGCAACTCGACAACTACAATTGCCCGATACAGATAATTTCGCACGGCGAGATACCACATACCGTTTTAAAACATCATCATCAGTAATGAGCGCAATAATAGAACTTTTTTCTTACGATTTTTTTCAGAAAGCATTTCTTGCTGCTGTATTTGCCAGCATTTCGTGCGGAATTATTGGCGGCTACATTGTTTCGCGTCGCATTGTTTTTATCAGTGGAGGAATAACCCATGCCTCGTTTGGCGGAATTGGATTAGCTTTTTTCCTTGGATTTAACCCACTTCTTGGGGCTGTTTTATTTGCAGTTTTAGCAGCTCTTGGAATTCAGTTTTTTACTAAAGTGGCCGAAATAAGAGAAGATTCGTCCATCGCCATCTGGTGGTCGCTGGGTATGGCACTCGGAATTATTTTTGTATTTCTTACCCCGGGCTATACCCCTAACTTAATGAGTTACCTGTTTGGTAATATCCTTACCGTAACCACCTCCGAAATCTGGTGGATGCTTGCTTTAAATGTGGTTATTATAGCCTTTTTTGTATTGCTCTTTCGTAAAATTTTGTACATCGCCTTCGATGAGGAGTTTGCCCGGGCAGTAGGCTTGCCCGTAGGTCTTTTTAATTACCTTACCATAACTTTAATAGCCTTAACCGTTGTGCTAAATATAAGGGTAGTTGGTATTATCCTAATATTATCGCTTTTAACCATACCGCAGGCTACAGCAAATTTGTTTACCAAAGACTTTAAAAATTTGCTGATTTTGTCATCTGTATTTGCATTTGTTGGTACTATTTCAGGTCTGTTTATTTCCTATTTTCTCAATATTCCATCGGGAGCCGCTATTATATTTACACAGGTGTTAATTTTCGGCCTGCTTCGGGTGGCAAAAGCGTTGGTATGATATTGGGACAAAAAAACGAAAAGATTTACAAATGCGACAGCTGTGGGTTTAAGTTTTCAAACCTCGATGTACGGCGAACGTGCAGCAATTGTTTTGCCTGTACAGGTTGCGAAATTTACATTTGTCCTGAGTGTAATGCCGAAGTAGTAATTAAGCCGATTAAGAAGCCTAAAAATAAGTTTTGATTTTGAATTTTATAAATGGGCCATTATTTCGGATTAAAACTTCGATGAAGGCTAAATATTGTTTGTTTCAAAACAAAAGAAAACGTATTTTCGGATGTTACTTATTCACTAATCAATTCGGGATTATTTAACAAAACTGCCCACGCTGTAAACAGGTGGGCAGTGTATTTTTATACCTTATTTGTATGGTTCTAAATACTAGAACGATTCTTTAAAATATTTTACCGTGCCAACTTTCAATTCCATGGTTGCATCTTCGTCGCAAACAATTACGCCGTTTGGATGCGCCTGAAGTGCCGACAACGTCCACATATGATTCATGCTGTTTTCAACAACATTTTGCAGGGCACGTGCCTTTTTATATCCGTTTACAATAATTAAAACTTCTTTCGAGTCGAGAACTGTTTGAACACCTACTGTTAATGCTTGTTTTGGCACCTGGTTCAAGTCGTTGTCGAAAAAGCGCGAGTTGGCAACAATGGTGTCGTAATTCAGGTTAACTAACCTGGTGCGCGACTGCAACGACGAGCCTGGTACATTAAATGCCAGGTGGCCATCGGCTCCCATTCCTCCAAGAAATAACTCAATGCCTCCAATGGCTTTAATCTTTTCTTCGTAATCGGCGCATTCCTTGTTTAAGTCGGCTGCATTGCCATTAAGAATATGAACGTTTTCTTTTTTTATGTCGATGTGGTTAAAAAAGTTCTCGAACATAAAACTGTGATAACTTTCCGGGTGATCTTCGGCAATGCCTACATATTCGTCCATGTTGAAGGTAACAACATTTTTAAACGAAACTTTTCCTGCTTTACAAAGATCAATAAGTGCTTTGTAAGTGCCAAGTGGCGACGAACCGGTTGGCAAACCCAAAACAAAAGGTTTTTCCTCGCTTGGTTTAAACGCGTTAATTCTTTTTGCAATATAATTTGCAGCCCAAAGGCTAAGTTCGTCGTAGTTTTTATGAATTACTAATTGCATTTTTAGTCGTTGTATTTAAAATGGTTATAAAATATTTGCCATCGATTTTTCAAGTTTAAAAGCCTCTTCTAAGAAATCGGTTACGCTAAGTTCGCGATGGTACACAACCCCATGCGTAGCTCGCAGTAATGGCGATTCGTTTTGATAGAAAAAGTTTTTGCCTAAAAGAAATTGTATTTGTTTGTGCTGTTCGAACCAAGTACGCTGAGCTAAGTCGCTAAATTTTCCATCGAGCTGATAGCTTGGGAATGAGGCATTAACCTGTGTAATGTAACATTCTGTAAACGATTTGTTAAGTGTTGCCAGCGAGTTTAACGAAACCGGAACGATAACTTCGGCATCCCACGGATTATACTTGAACCAAACGTTACGGTAGCCAACAATACGAAGATTGCTTAAATCCTCTTCTTTATTCCAGGCCTCTACCGCTTTTGCAACAGCCTGCAACACTTTAAAGTGTGTATCGGGGCCGCTACCCTGTGGGTCCATGGCCAAACTAATTACTGTTGGCTTGTATTTTCTGAAATCTTCGAGAATTGGAAGAACGTCCTTTTCGTAATTCGATTCACCCGAATAAAATCCAAGTCGCAGGTGGTGAACATTTTTCACCATTGTTCCGTAATGTGCCCAAACCAGTTCTTCTTCAAACTCACGAATCATCCCCTTCAGTTTCTGAATATTTGGAGGGTTTTTACCACCGTCGTAACTGTTTTTCAAAACGCTAAGAATTTCGAAAATAGTTTCGCGCAGTTCGTCCTGATTTTTAACGCCCCATATAGAAACCAAGGCTCTTACAACCCGGTGGCATACACCGCGGCGTTTTTCTTCTGCATCCTGGGCGGCAATGTTATCCAGGTAGTGGTAAACATCTTTATCCCATTTGTATTTGTAGCCATCCTTAAAAAAATCGGGGAAATGAATCATTTCTATCTTTCCGTGATTAATCAGGTCTTTTGTTTCTACAAGTAAATCGTACAAAAACTGATTGGTAACCGCGGTAAAGCCCGATGTGGCTACGGAAAAATGAATTTCATTGCTGGCATCCCTCGACTGGCGGTTGGTTACCGGCATAATTCCCAGCATAATATCGTCGTGGTGTGGCCCGGTATGGTAGTAAACCTGGTTGGTTTCCTTTTTCATTCCCTTGCGGAGTTTTGCCAATATCGAGTCGATAACCGTTTGAACTGTATTCGCATTCAAATCGGGAATCATGCTGCAATACTTATCGGCTTTTAAATCTTCCAGCTGGAGTTTCGAACCAAATTTATTTATCTTTTGACAAAGCTCAATAACCGCCCTTTCTGTTTTTTGGTGGTTCCAGGGGCCGCATTTGTAATAACAGTCAATGCTGTCGTTGAGTGTTACGGCAGCTCCTTCGGTTAAATAAAAGCGGGCGTTTTTAAGTTTCTGCAACGATGTTGCCGGGAAAGTTACCGTTGGTTCGCTCTCTAACGATTCTTTAATGGTATCGGCAATCGCTTCTCCGGCAGCAAATATAACAGCTTTGTTGTTTGGATTAAAACCTAGTGTTCCCAAGCCGATTGTAATTACCAGGCGGTTGCGCGAAACTTCTATTCCGCCAAGGTCGGCAGCTGTAATTGCTTGTGTCTCGAAATTGGTTTTTGTTAAACGAGTGGTTGAAAAATGATCCGATCCACGCGTATTAAAAGCAATCAAGCCATCGGGGCCAATACCGCTAAGGAAAAAGCCAATTCCTCCTTTTTCCCTGATTTTATTTTCGTAGGCAGTACACCAGTTGTCAATTTTAAAGATGGATTGCTGCTGTAGTTTCTCCAAATTCGATTTGGCCTCACGAAACCGCAGCGTCAGGTCAATGGTATAATCGGGGAAAACTTCAGTAAAATGTTTCCCTTCTGCCAGTTTAATCTCGTCAGAATTAATTAGTAACGCTTTTTCCTTTTTGAGGTTGAAACCTTCAATGTATTGTGCTATTGCATTGTTGTAAAGGCTATTGTGCTGCTTCGGATTAATGGGAAAGAACTCACCCATTTGTACAAAGGAAAGTTCGCTTAAATCGGGCTTTTTCAACTCTGCCAGGCCGTATTGTTCACGAATAGCGCGACCTTTTTTGTCGTTCCAGTTATCGAGTAATGAATGCGTAAAGTCGAGAAAATATTGGGCTGTTTTTCCAGTCGGGAGGCTAACTACACCTTCAGGATTTTCGCTAACCCATTCTAAAAAACTTAATGCTGAAAGTAATCCGAGTTTCGGAAAACTTTCTGTAGTGATATAAGGAATGCGGGTTGATATTTCTTGTGCTCGCGCTTCTTCGAAAAATGCCTGCTCAACCTTTGTGAAATTATGTTTCATTTATTATAGTTTTGAAATTCGCTCTAATGCATAAGCTGCTGCCCCCATGGTTCCTGCTCTCGAACCCAGTTCAGAGATTTTTATTTCAGTGTCGTTACTTATATCGCGGTTGCTAAACGTGTTAACGGCCTGCTGAATAGGAGCCATTATAAATTGGTTGGCAATGGCAACCTGGCCACCAATTATTATTAGTTCAGGATTGAAAATCTGGATGAGATAAGCGATGCCGCGCCCCAGCCATTTTCCAATTTCTGAGAACAGCGAAATTGCAAACTGATCGCCTGAATTAGCTGCCTGAATTACTGTTGAAATATCTATCTTACTTAAATCGTCTTTCACCAGTTCTTTTATAAGCGACGAATTGCCATTTTGAATTCCCTCCCTGGCTTGGCGGGCAACAGCTGTGGCCGAAACAATGGTTTCCAAACAGCCTTGTTTTCCGCACACACACAATACCCCGTTGTCGGCAAGTGGTATATGGCCAAATTCGCCCGAGAATCCCGACTTTCCGGAACATAACTTTCCGTTGACAATAATACCTAGCCCAAGTCCCCAGTCGGCCTGAAGCATAAGTACATCTTTTTTGCCTTTAGCAAGTCCAAAATGTTGTTCGGCAAAAGTGCGTAATTTAGCGTCGTGGTTAAAAAATACAGGTATGCCAAATATATTTCTGAGTTCCTCAAACAGGTCTTCAACATTGGGAAAATAGGTTTTGTTTATACCTTGTTCTACGTTAATAAGCCCCGGAAGTTCAATGCCGGCAACTAAAATCTTATTGTAAGGAATGTCACTTTCTTTAACTACCTCTTCCAGCTTTTCGTTTACTTGCTTAAAAATATCAAGATCTGATTGCATTTTAATGGGAAAGTAGTGTGGGCCGCTAACTTCCTGATTGCAACTGTTGAAAATCGATATAATAGTGCGGGTTACATTAATTGTAATTCCTACTACATAAAAACCATCTTCAACCAAGCCATAAATATTGGGCCTTCTTCCGCCACTGGAATCGCCGCGCCCTAATTCGTTTACAAGTCCCTCGTCAATTAATTCAACCAGTAAACTGTTGATTTTTGGGGTACTTAACTTTATTATTTTTGCTAACTCAGAATTTGAAAGCGATCCATTGAAATAGATTGCTCGTAGGATGTGTTTTTTTTGGGCAATCTTTTTAAGTTCAACTGCCTGACTTTGATTTCCCTGGTTTTTAAATAGGTTTTCCATAATTAATGATTGCAAAAATCAGAATAATTTAAATATTAAACAAGCATCTTTTTAAAAATTTTAAAAAGACCGCAATGATTCGCCTAAATTTAACTATTCATTTACAATTCATAGAAAATTAATGTAGAGATATTTAAATGTTGCGTATTTTAGAGGATATTTGAAACCGCGTTTTTAAATTGAAAATTAGTAAGCTATGTTATTACGAAAGTTGCTGTTCTCTGGTCTTGTTTTAATCCTCTTTCAATTGGTAAATGCTCAGTCGCGAAGGATAATTAACATTCCCGACATTGAAGGGTATAAAACCTTAAAATGCGATTTCCATATGCATACGATTTTCTCGGATGGGATGGTTTGGCCAACCGTGCGGGTGCAGGAAGCCTGGAATGAAGGGCTGGATGCCATCGCTATTACCGACCATATTGAATACCGCCCCCACTCAAAAGACGTGGTTGCCGATCATAATCGTTCGTTTGAAATTGCTGAACCGCTTTCGAAACAGCTTGATATAATTTTGATACGCGGTGCTGAAATTACCCGTAGCATGCCGCCCGGGCATTTGAATGCTTTGTTTATTACCAATGCAAATTTACTTGAGCGCGAAGATGTGTTTAACGCTATTAAGGAAGCCCGCGACCAGGGTGCTTTTATTTTGTGGAACCATCCGGGCTGGAAAGCGCAGCAACCCGATACTACAAAGTGGTGGGACGAACATACCGAGTTACTGGAAAACGATTTAATGCATGGCATAGAGGTGTATAATTATAATGAGTATTATCCCGAAGCCATCGATTGGGCGAATGAAGAAAAACTGACCATATTTGCCAATTCCGATGTACACGATCCCATGGATGTAAGCGGGGGACATAGGCCACTAACCTTGGTTTTTGCCAAAAGCCATACCGAAGGCGGAATAAAAGAAGCCCTGTTTAATCGTCGGACTGCGGTTTATTTCGATAATATCCTGATGGGGCAGTCTGCTTTTCTTGAGCCTTTATTTTTCGAATCGCTGAAGTACGACAAGTCGCCGTTAAAACTCAAAAACGGAGAAAGCGAGGTTGTTTATATTAAAAATAATTCTGATGTCGACTTCGAACTCGAACTGGTTCAGCCCGGAGTGGGTTTTAATGCACCCGAAAGTCTTACCCTAAAAGCCCGGCATATTACTGCCCTTACTCTAGGTGGTAACTCGGATGAGATAAATTCGGCCCGTACTATTGATGTTTATTATGCAATAAAAAATATGTTTACCTCCTCCAGCGAAAATCTTGTGGTAACTTTTACGTTTGCAAATAATTAGCCGCTCTCTCGTTTTCTTTCTGAACAAAGTGGTTTTACTCATGTTATCTTCGGGAGAAGAAATACCACAATAATGACGGATAATAGCAAAAGGAAACACCAGCTTTACGAGAAAACAATAACCAGTAATCAGGAGATTTCTCCGGGAATACACCTTATTTCATTTCGTCGGGATTTTGATTTTCTACCTGGGCAGGTGGTGAATATTGCTGCCGACGCCGTTAATCCACCCCGGATTTACAGCATATGCAGCGGCTCGCTTGATGATGAGGTAAGTATCCTTTTCAATATAAAAGCTGATGGATTTCTTACTCCCAAAATGGGAGCCATGATTCCCGGCGACAAAATACTGGTTTCGCAGCCCTACGGAAGCTTTCTCGGCACAAACGAACCTGCCTGGTTAATCGCTACCGGCACCGGAATTGCCCCTTTTTACAGCATGTTCCGATCCGGAATAACAGAGAATAAAAAGCTCATTCATGGTGTTTCGTTTACCAACCAGTTTTATTTCGAAGATGAGCTGGAGTGGGAGATGGGGGAAAATTATGTGCGCTGTTGTTCGCGGCAAACGTCGTGTAATGTTGTGCCGGGCCGGGTAACCGATTATCTTTCCGAAATCACTACTTTCCCAAAGGTGAAATATTTTATATGTGGAAGTGCGCTGATGGTGGTTGAGGTGCGCGATTTACTGATTGAAAAGGGAGTTGCTTTCGAAAATATTCTGGCTGAAATCTATTTTTAACAAATTGATTCTGCTTCTCAATTATTTATCTTCAAAAACATAGATAGCTCTTCCTTAAAAACGGAACAGCCGTTGTAAAGCT
Organism: Draconibacterium sp.; assembly: GCA_041583785.1. GTDB lineage: Bacteria > Bacteroidota > Bacteroidia > Bacteroidales > Prolixibacteraceae > Draconibacterium. The sequence continues at coordinate 65,000 of JBFHFE010000021.1, forward strand.
TAGGCTTGCAGGCATTCGGCATAACACCCCCCGAATTGCCCATTCCTTTTAATTCAGCCCTTTATTCATAAACTTCAGTACTGAATAACTTCACTATAGATCAAGTTTTCAGTCGGAACTGAAACTTAAATGTTGCCAAAACCGAATAAGTTAATAGAGGAACATAAAAGCTTAAGCCATGAAAGAGAAATTATTAACAATCGTAGTATTGCCTCTGACAAAAGCGCATATCTTAAAAATGCGCCTTGAGGCAAAAGCGATTAAATGCATACTCGAAGATGTTCATTTAATCGATGGATCTACAACCTCAACGGTAAGGGTTAAAATCCTGGAAGATGATATTCAGGAAGCGATGAAGATATTAGACAACTTTCTCGGTTTTTCTGCGGGCAGCGAAAAGGATAAAGCAGAAGAAAAAAAGAAGGTGCTTTTACCCATCGACTTCTCACGGGTTTCAGAAAAAGCAGCCCTGCAGGCCTTTAACATTGCGCACTACCTAAAAGCACAGTTGGTTATCATGCATTCGTACATCAGTCCGGTGCACTTTGTTATTCCCTACGGCGATATTTACCCTTTCGACACTACCCTGATGCTCGAAACCAAAGAAGCAGAAGAGGATGCCCATGAAAGTTTTAAAAAGTTTGTTTCAAATTTGGCAGAAAGTGTTGGAACTCAAAAATGGGAAGCGCTGAACCCTGAATATATTGTAAAACCGGGTTATGCCAACGAAGATATTCTGGCCTATGCCCGCGAGCATCTGCCACGATTAATTGTAATCGGTCGCGGGGGCGACAAATCGTGGCCGGGAACTGTGGGAAGTGTTACCTCCGATATTATGTATAATGCCCCCGTGCCGGTTCTGGTGGTGCCCGAAGAAATGGAAAATAAAACCGTGGCCGATTTTTCGGAAATCTTGTATGCTACCAATTTCGATGCAAAAGATTTTTCTTCTCTCGATAACCTAATAGACATACTCCGTCCCTTTGATATAAAACTTACCTGTGCGCATGTTGGACAGGCCGGTGACTACGGGTGGGACCTGGCACGTTTAGAAGGAATGAAGGATGTTTTAGATAAAAAATTTAAAGGCAAACAATTTGAATGTAAACTACTTATGGGGCGCGATGTGTTGAAAACTCTGGAAAGCTATTTGGAAACCGAAAATGTAGATGCTTTAGCGCTTACAACCCACAAACGAAATATGATTTCAAGGTTGTTCAATCCAAGCCTGGCCCGACAAATGGTGTTCCATACAAATACGCCACTGTTGATTTTTCATGCCTGACACCGAAGGACCCCAACCCCTGAAGTAACACTCCTTTAGTGACGGGGGTTACTTTTAAAGAATTGGAAGCTGAGAGGAACCCGGTATTCTGGAAAATCGAATGGTAAATAATTCGAAGGTGGAGTTTTTTGTGTAAATACATAAAAGATCTGGAAACGAAGGCACTGTTTACCTGAACAATTTTATTGTTACCCCAATTTTTAAATCGCGTTTTCATGGTTATCTTTATTTGCTCAAATCAACACTTATCATCACATGAAAACCAATCATCGAAGGAATTTTATAAAATCAATTTCAGCAGGAGTTGCCGGGACTTTCGTGTTACCAAACATTAGCTCCGCAAAGAATATTGCCCTTTCAGAGAAAAGATTTCAACCCAATGATAATACCGAAGATTTTTGGGACTTTGTAAAATACCAGTTCAAAATCGCCGAAGGTGTAAATTATTTCAACAATGCTTCTTTAGGGCCATCTCCTCTGCCGGTTCAGAAAGCTACCACCCAATACAGAGAACTGCTCGACGGATTTCCATCGAAATATATGTGGGGCGGATGGAAGGAAGAAATTGAAACCGTAAGGCAAAAGGCTGCCGAATTCCTTATGGTTTCGCCCGAAGAGATTGCACTGATTCACAATACCACGGAAGGAATGAACCTGATAGCACGCAGCTTCAACTTAAAACCAGGCGATGAAATAATTGTAGCCGACCACGAACATCCGAGCGGAACAATTCCGTGGCAAGTGTGGCAGGAAACAAAAGGAATAAAACTGGTTCGCCCTGAATTGCCAATCTTGCCAAAATCGGTTAATGATCTGGTTGAAGTCTATAAAAAAGCAATTACTCCGAAAACAAAAATTATTTCGATGTGCCACATTGTAAATACAAACGGCATGATTTTGCCCGTGAAAGAAGTTTCTGAAATGGCACATGAAAAAGGAATTTTGGTAGCGGTTGACGGTGCACAGGCTGCTGGAATGTTTAAAATTGATTTAAATGATTTGGGATGCGATTTTTATGCTGCCAGTTCGCACAAATGGCTCTTTTCGCCAAAGGGAGTTGGGGTTTTTTATGCAAAAAAAGAAAGTCAGCACCATTTAAAACCTTTAATTGTTGCAAAAGGCCACACCGATACCAGTATTCGCCGCCTGGAAAATTACAACACACGAAATTTGCCTGAGGTCTTAGGACTGGGTGCAGCCATTGATTTTCACAATAAGATTGGAATTGAGAAAACAACGAAAAGAACCTTTGCACTGAAAGAATATTTCCGCTCAAAAATTGAAGAAATTCCTGGTGTAAAACTAAAAACCCCGGCATCCGATAAGCAATCCGGAGCCATTCAGGTAGTTGAAATTGTAGGAAAGGATGTGTTAGAGATGAAAAATAAACTATTTGAAACAAGCGGAATTGATACACGACCAATGAGCGATTTTGAGCTAAATGCACTTCGTATTTCGCTGGCCGTTTACATCACAAAAAAAGACATCGATTTTTTGGTTGAAAATATATCGGAACTCGCAAATGCCTAGGCGTGAGAGTTGTGCTCACCTGAATACTTGAATGATTTCTTTGGAAGAGAAAAGATTTCATCCGCATTTACGCTGAGTAAGCGGATGAAAACTTTTTTTGCGCAAAAGAAGTTTTATTCTGCCCTTTGCGTAAGGTGTTTTTTAGTTTAAACCGCTTCTTTCAAGCAAGGCATCAACCGTAGGCTCCTGTCCGCGGAAGCGTTTATAAAGAACCATTGGGTGTTCGCTTCCTCCTTTCTCCAGGATATTTTCTCGGAACGAAGCAGCCACTTCTTTGTTAAACAAGCCTTTTTCTTTAAACACGCTAAAGGCATCAGCATCGAGTACTTCAGCCCATTTGTACCCGTAATAACCGGCAGCATAACCCCCGGCAAACAAGTGCCCAAATTGGGTGCTCATACACACTTCGTCAATTGACGGAAAAATTTGTGTTTTCTGCCAGGCCTTTTCCTCAAAATCCTTCACATTACCCGTGAATGGCTGGTTCATGGTGTGCCATGCCATATCTAAATAGCCAAAGCTTAGTTGCCGCACCGAAAGATAACCGGCCAGGTAATTTTGCGCTGCAACAATTTTTTCAACCAACTCGGCAGGAATCGTTTCTCCGCTTTTGTAGTGTTTTGCAAAACGGTCGAGAAAATTTTTTTCTACAGCCCAATTTTCCATAATCTGTGAAGGAAGTTCCACAAAATCGCGGTACACATTTGTTCCCGAAAGGCTCGAATAAGTAGAGTTTGCCAACATTCCGTGAAGCGCATGTCCAAACTCATGCAAGAAAGTTTCTACTTCGTTAAAAGTTAAAAGCGCAGGTTTGGTTTCGGTGGGCCGGGTAAAGTTCATTACAATGGTTATGTGAGGACGCGAATCAACACCACTTTCCTTCCATTGCCCTTTAAAGTCGTTCATCCATGCTCCGCCCTGTTTTCCGGCACGTGGGTGAAAATCGGTGTAAAGTACCGAAAGGAATTTGCCGTCGGCATCACTTACTTCGTAAGCTTTAACTTCTTCGTTATACACCGGAATCTCTTTATTTTCTTTAAAAGTAATTCCGTAAAGCTCGGTTGCAAGACCAAAAACGCCATCAACCACGTTGTTTAACTCGAAATAGGGCTTCAGCATTTCATCGTCCAAATCGAATTTCTCAACTTTTAATTCTTCGCTGTAGTAACTCCAGTCCCAGGGCATAATTTCGCCTTCGAAGCCTGTCTTTTCAGCATATTTCTGTATTTCAGCTTTCTCTTCCAAAGCCACTTTGTACGAAGCTTCATATAAATCGTCGAGCAATTTGTAAACTCCTTCGGGATTCATCGCCATGCGACGCTCCAATACGTAATCGGCATAGTTTTCGTAACCCAAAAGCTTAGCCGTTTGCAGGCGCAACTCCACAATTCGTTTTACATTCTTCTTGTTATCAAATTCATTTCCTTTAAAGGATTTTGAACCATAAGCCAGGTACAACTCTTTGCGCAGCTCACGGTTATCGGCAGACTTCATAAAAGGCAGGTAACTTGGCATGGTAATGTCGAATAGCCAGCCTTCTTTATCTTTCGATTTTGCTTTGCCGGCAGCGGCTTCCAGGGCACTTTCAGGTAATCCTGCCAATTGATTTTTATCGGTAATGTGCAGTTCGTAGCTATTGGTTTCCTTTAATACATTTTCGCCAAACGTTAACGTAAGTTTTGAAAGCTCTGTGCTTATTTCGCGAAATTTCTCTTTATCAGCTTCCGAAAGATTTGCCCCTTTACGAACAAACCCGATATAACTATTTTCAAGTAACGTTTGTTGTTCGGTGGTTAAATTCAGTTTGTCTTTCTGAGCATAAACGGCTTTTACACGTTCGAAGAGAACCGGATCGAGCGAAATATCGTTTTGAAACTTTGTAAGCATAGGCGAAACTTCTTGTGCAATCGCCTGAAGTTCGTCGTTGGTTTCGGAGCTTAGCAGGTTAAAAAATACACCCGAAGTACGCCCCAGCAATCTGCCAACATGGTCGAGAGCAACCACTGTGTTGTCAAAAGTTGGAGCTTCCTGGTTGTTTTTTATGCTTTTAACTTCCTCCTCACCTTGCTTAATTGCTTCTTCAAAGGCCGGAAGAAAATGTTCGTTTTTAATTTTATCGAAAGGCGCTGCATTATGTGGCGTATTAAATGCGCCAAGCAACGGATTATTTTGTGCTTTTACCATTCCTAAATTCATAAAAAAGATTACAACTAATAAAATATTACGCTTCATATACTCACAAATTTATATTGTCCTGAAAAGTTATCAGATCAGTTTTATAATTACAAAGCCAGGGTTAAAATGTTTGATTGGGAGTTATTTTTTCTTTTTTTTCTTTTCGACCGACCAGCCAAATTTGCCAATTTTGTCGCCCATGCCAAAGTAGTGCCCGTGGCTGTAAACCAGAGGGTTGGCTTTCGAAAAGCTAAAGGCTTGCTCTTTGTTTAAGTAGGAATCGTCAACCGAAACGCTTACTACATCGGAAATAAACATGTGGTGTGTACCCAGTTCAATAATATCTTTTACCCGACATTCGATATTTACAGGCGACTCTTCAATAATTGGAGCTTTCACAATCTTGGCAGGTGCCGGAGTAAGATTCATTTCCTTCCACTTGTTGTACTTTTTGCCCGAGCGGCAGCCACACCAATCGGTAGCACGCGCAAGTTTTTCGGTGGTAAGGTTGATAACGTACTCGCCGGTACGTTTTATAATATCGTACGAATGACGCCCGGGACGCACCGATATGTAGCACATGGGCGGATCGCTGTTAATTGTACCGGTCCAGGCAATGGTAATAATGTTGAATTCTTCGGGCGTTTCGCCACAGCTTACCATTACGGCAGGCAGAGGGTAGATAATCGTTCCGGGTTTCCAATATGTTCGTGCCATTCTTCTGAGTTTTAGTCAACAGGATCGCTCCAGTCTCCGTTTTCGCGAATCAGTTGTTCAAGTTCTTCCACAGCATTCTCGTATGAAATATGACGTTTTACCGCTTTTAAGCCTTTATACAAGGTTACCTTGTTGTTTCCGGCCCCAACAAAACCGTAGTCAACATCACCCATCTCTCCGGGGCCATTAACCACACAGCCCATAATTCCAATCTTAAGGTGGTCGAGATGTTTGAAATGTTCTTTTATATTTTTTGTGGTTTCGTGCAAATCAAACAAGGTACGGCCACATCCCGGGCATGAAATAAATTCTGTTTTCGAAACCCGCATCCGACTGGCCTGAAGAATGCCAAAACTTAAATCTTTTAATTCGGTGAACGTTATATTTTCGCTGTCGTTCGAAATACAGAGCCCATCGCCGTAACCATCAATTAACAAAGAACCCAAATCGGCAGAGGCTTTTATTTGAAGGTCTTCAAGGAGGCTTTCGCTGTAACGGCGGTAAAGAATTACAGGCACTTTCCAAATGTGCGTTTCCAGGGCCATAAAAAATGCCCGAAGTTCGGCCATTGGGTTGGCATTATAACTTTCCAGAACCAAAACAGTTTTACGTGTTTGTTTCAGTTTCATTATAATTTCGGGGTGCATATCCATAAAACGGTCGAATTCCGCTTTGCTGGTACGTATAAATTTCATTCTGCCCCAACGTGTGCTTTCAAATAAATATTCCCCTAGTGTAATTACCGGATATTCTTCTCCTTCAATATCCATAATTTTATTTCCCGAGAGGAAGTAATCGGGAATAAGTTTTCCACGAATCGGGATCATTTCTCGAAGGCTGCGATCGCCCAAATCGGCTACTACCACCGGCAGTTGCTTTCCTCCCATATTTAGAACCGGACGCGTATCACGACGTTCGTATTCAAATGGATTGGTTTGTGCAATCATTGGTGCCGTAATCGGCTCATGGTTCAGGTATGATTTGAAATGATTGACCAATTTTGTTGCCACCGGAATTTCGTTTATCGGCTTTTCGGTTAGCGAAACACGAATAGTGTCGCCAATGCCATCCGATAATAAAGCACCTATTCCAACAGCCGATTTTATTCGTCCGTCTTCACCTTCACCCGCTTCGGTAACTCCAAGGTGAAAGGGATATTGCATATCTTCGAGGCGCATTTTAAAATTTAGCATTCGAACCGTATAGACCATTACACGCGTGTTGCTCGATTTTATCGACACCACTACGTCATTATAATTCTCTTGCTTGCAAATTCGCAAAAATTCCATCACCGATTCGGTAATTCCTGCAGGTGTATCCCCATAACGGCTCATCACCCTATCGGAAAGTGAACCATGATTGGCGCCAATACGAAGTGCTGTTTTCGTCTTTTTTAGTAACCTAACGAAAGGAACAAACTGCTCTTCAATCCTTTCCAGTTCTGTTTTGTATTCCTCGTCAGTATATATTTTATTCTGAAACTGAGCCCTTTTGTCGTAAAAATTTCCAGGATTAATTCTGACCTTTGAAACATACTGGGCGGCAATTTCAGCCAACTTGGGATTGAAATGTATATCGGCAATCAAAGGAGTATTATACCCTCTTGCTACCAATTCTTTTTTAATGTTCTTAAGGTTTTCGGCATCGTGAATCCCTTTTACGGTAACGCGCACATAATCGGCTCCAGCTTTTACTACCCTTATAATTTGTTCTACGGTAGCTTCGGTATCTTTCGAACTGGTGTCGGTCATGGTTTGTATCCTTATCGGATTATTCCCCCCCACCGGAATGCCGCCAATTGTTACCTCTGTTGTTTCCTGCCTCTGGTACTTCGTTAAATCCTTAATATAGTTGAAATTATGATCTTTCATTAATTAAACCTGTTAAGCTGAGTTGCAAATTTAAAGTAATGCGGCTAAAATAAAAAGAAACACCTATTTTTGTTTTCGCAATATTCCTATATGTCAGTAGAAACACGAAATATTACCAAATTATTTGGAAAACAAAAGGCACTCGATGATGTGAGCTTTTGTGTAAACAGAGGAGAAGTGGTTGGATTTTTAGGACCCAATGGTGCCGGAAAATCAACAATGATGAAAATTCTTACCGGATTTTTACCACAAGATTCGGGCGATGTGCTGATAAATGGCAAAAATGTTTCGAATGAAAATCTGGAATATAAAAAACAGATTGGGTATTTACCAGAACACAATCCGCTGTACACCGATCTTTATGTAAAAGAGTTCCTGGAAATTACAGCAGGATTTTACAAACTGAAAAACAAAAAACAGCTGGTGGAACACATGGTGGAACTTACAGGATTAGGGCGCGAAAAGCATAAAAAAATCCGTTCGCTTTCAAAAGGCTACCGACAGCGTGTTGGGTTGGCACAGGCGCTTATTCATAACCCGTCGATTTTAATTTTAGACGAGCCAACTACTGGCCTCGATCCCAATCAGCTGGAAGAAATAAGAGCTTTAATTCGTGAAATAAGCAAAGAGAAAACCGTTATTCTTTCGTCGCACATTATGCAGGAAGTTGAGGCGGTTTGTAATCGGGTGGTTATCATCAATCAGGGGAAAATTGTTGCCGATGGCAGTATTGCGGAAGTGAAAACAGGTAACCCGGGACACCATCAGGTTATTTTAGCCGAGTTTAAGCAGAGGGTAGCCAAAGAACAACTGCTCGCCATTTCAGGAGTTCAGGAGGTTGATTATCGCGGTGGCATTTGGGAGATTAAAGCGGGAACAATACACGATATTCGTCCTGCAATTTTCGAATTTGCTGTAAAAAAACAGCTTATCCTATTAACCCTACAAGAAAAACAACAGAACCTGGAAACCGTTTTTCAGCAGCTGACACATAAATAGATTTTATCTTTTTGCCATGAGTAGTGTGACCAAAAGCCCATTGTGCTGCAGGGAAATCATCCTTTTATTGGCGTTTTTATTCTTTTGTTTTCATACTCAGGCACAGGTTTTAGACAAAAAATACCGATATATTATTTCCGGTAGTGATAAAGAAAATTTCAGCTTTCAGTATTTTCCCGGATTAAGCATTGGCACACACATTAACCAGTTGTCGTACACCGTTTCGCCGGCTTGCAGTTTTCGTATTTCTGAAAATTCGCAACTGCAGTTTCGTTTAAATTCTGAAATACGCTGTAACGAACGCTATTTGGGCATTGAGGGTTCGAGCCTTAGTGCGGTGAATAAAATTACAGCAAGCTTTTCATCCGGCGAAAAATATGCAGCTTTTGCTAACGATTTCAGGTATCAACAGTTTAGGAAACACAATTTTAGGTATTACTACACCCACTACGCCAGCACCGACAAAACCAATCAGCTGTCGGGTGGAATTGAATACACTGTGCTCTTCAGGAAAAGTTTGCTAAGTTTAAAATTTGAAGACGATTTTCTTGCTTTTTTAGGATTGGATGAATTCCGTACCGGGGCTGCCTCTGTTGATTACAAATTTATAAAGAACAACAAACTTTGGGGAATTGGAGTGGGAGCAACGCTTTGGACAGGCTCAACCAAAGGACTTAGTAACCTCGATAACGGCCAGGTTTACGATATGAGCAATCAATATGGCGCTGATTACTCGCACGGTATTTTATTCCTGAACCTGCACTATCAATTCCTTACTCTTTCGGTGGGCTATGATTCGGACAACATCCGCACTTCCCTTCAAAACACTATTCACGAATGGATCGACGATGGCATAATTCAGCAAGGAAGTTTAGCTGAAAATAAATTTTACGCGCAGTTAAAAATATATGCTTTTGATGCACTCTACTAAAATCTGATATGCAACCAACAGTATCTGTCATATTGCCATATTATAATGCTGAAAACACTTTAGGTATGGCTGTAAGAAGTATTCTAAACCAAAGTTTCAATAATTTTGAGTTGCTGCTAATTAATAATAATTCAAGCGATAAAAGTTTAGAAATTGCCGAAAGTCTGGCTAAAACCGATTCCCGAATTTATTTGCTGAATGAAATCAAACCCGGTGTTGCCAATGCAATGAACTGTGGCTTGAAAAATGCACGGGGAAAATACCTTGCCCGAATGGATGCCGACGACATTGCCTTACGTGAAAGGTTGGAGCAGCAAATCAGCTTTCTTACTAAAAACCCTGAGATAGGCCTTGTTGGTTCTAATGTCACTTATATAGCACACAGCAAAAACACTCGCGGATTTCAACGTTTTGTCGATTGGGCAAATTCGTTTCACTCTACCGCAGAGATAGAATCGAATCGTTTTATTGAAATCCCGGTTATAAACCCGACCATCCTGTTTCGTCGCGAACTTTTTGAAAAACTGGGAGGATGCCTTGATGGCGATTTTCCGGAAGATTATGAAATGCAGTTGCGCTACCTCGAGGCCGGGGTAAAAATGGCTAAACTCCCGCAAGCTCTTTTGGAGTGGCACGATTATTCTACACGTCTTACCCGTAACGATGGTCGTTATTCAAGCGATTCTTTCTTAAAAGTTAAGGCTGTTTATTTCAAAAACTGGTCGGAAAAATACAACCCGTTTCACCCAAATATTCACGTTTGGGGAGCAGGGCGAAAAACCCGGCAACGCGTTACTCATTTAAAAAGGCAAGGTTTACAAGTTCAGGGGTTTATTGATATTATTAAATCGAAATCAGGTTCCCTTTATTATCAAGATATTCCGAAGGCAGGCAAAATATTTATAGTGTCGATGGTTGCCAATACAGGAGCAGGACCGAAAATCAGAGAGTTTCTGTTAAAGCGGAATTATAAAGAGAAGAGGGATTTTATAATGATGGGGTGATTTAAAATAATTCTAAATAATCTTTTTTTATTTCAAATAAAGCCCTTACATTTGTTCTTGCTACGTGGAAAGATTTGAGATTGATTGCAACCACAGGAAAAAAATGCTAAAGCAATCGTGCTTTTTTTCATTGATTACAATCACAATATCCCGCAGTTGAAATTAAAATTGTTAAACGGCTGTCTGTCAGCTAAAAAAATTAATGGGATTATGAATTATTTATTTACAAGTGAATCGGTTTCGGAAGGCCATCCCGATAAGGTTGCCGACCAGATTTCAGATGCCCTGCTTGACCAATTTCTGGCTTTCGACCCCAACTCGAAGGTAGCAATTGAAACATTGGTAACTACCGGACAGGTTGTTGTTGCCGGAGAGGTAAAATCGAATGCATACATTGATGTACAGGAAGTAACCCGAAGTATTATCAGTAAAATAGGTTACACCAAAGCAGCATACCGTTTCGATGGCAATTCGTGTGGTGTACTTACTGCAATTCACGAACAAAGCGACGATATTAACCGTGGTGTTGACAAGGAAGACAGAAACGAACAGGGCGCAGGCGACCAGGGAATGATGTTTGGCTATGCGTGTAAAGACACCGATAACTACATGCCCTTATCGCTTGAACTTTCGCACTTAATCTTATGGGAACTTGCAGCAATTCGCCGCGAAGGAAAAGAAATGACTTATTTGCGCCCCGACTCAAAATCGCAAGTAACCATTGAGTTTAACAATGCAAATGAACCAGTAAAAGTGCATACTATTGTTGTTTCAACACAACACGACGAATTTGATGCAGACGAGCCAATGCTGGCTAAAATCCGTGAAGATGTAATCAACATCCTTATTCCTCGTGTTAAGGCTTTGCTCCCTGAGCGTGTGCAGGCATTGTTCGGTAACGATATTATTTACCATGTAAACCCAACCGGTAAATTCGTAATTGGAGGGCCACACGGCGATACCGGCTTAACCGGTCGTAAAATTATTGTGGACACCTACGGCGGAAGGGGAGCACATGGTGGAGGTGCATTTTCGGGTAAAGATCCATCGAAAGTTGACCGCTCGGCAGCTTATGCTTCGCGGCACATTGCCAAAAACCTTGTTGCAGCAGGTGTTGCCGACGAAATTTTGGTACAACTGGCTTATGCTATCGGTGTGGCCAAACCAGTGGGTGTTTTTGTGAATACTTACGGCCGTTCGAATGTGCAAATTGCTGATGGTGAAATTGCTGAAAAGATTAAACATACTTTCGACCTGCGTCCTGCAGCCATTGAAGAACGCTTGAAATTACGCAACCCTATTTATGTTGAATCTGCTGCATACGGACACATGGGAAGAACCCCCCGTATGGTAACCAAAAAATTTGAATCACCATACAATGGCGAAGTTACCAGAGAACTGGAACTTTTTACCTGGGAAAAACTCGATTTTGTTGACAAGGTTAAAGAAACTTTCGGAATTTAATTCCGGGGGGTGTATTAATAACACGCTAAAAGGATGGTTCTTCATTTGATGAATCATCCTTTTTTAGTTTTTATGAAACATATTCTCATATTTCTTCGAATACAGAAGTAATAATACGTTCACTAAAAACTAAACATCATGGAAGAGAAACTAATAACCGTTGTTGTATTGCCTTATTCCAAAGCATACATTTTTAAAATGCTTTTAGAGGCAAAGAAGATTGAATGCGAACTTGAGGATATTAATGTAATACAAGGGGCATCATCAACCACTGTAAAGATAAAAATTCTTGAAAAAGACCTTCCCGAAGTGGTTCACGAACTCGAAGAATTTATGGGAAGTTCAAGTCCTTCTCCCGTAACTCAGTCACAAGCAAAACAAATACTTGTTCCAATTGATTTTTCAGAGACCTCGAAAAAAGCTGCATGCCTGGCAATTGATATTGCCTGCCATTTGGACTCCGATCTTGTATTTATGCATAGTTTTATAAATCCAATCATCCATTCGATACCTTATGGAGATGTTTATGCTTACGATGCTACCGCTGTGTTTAAAATAGAACACGCAGAGAAAATAGCCAACACCAACTTTCAAAAATTTATTGGCGAGCTGGCAAAAGAAACCGAAAAGGAAAAGTGGGATGCAGTAAAAAGCGAATACATTATTAAATCGGGATATGCCGAAGACGATATACTTGCATACGCGCGCAAAAATAATCCCCGGCTTATTGTAGTTGGAAGTCATGGTGATAACTCTCCACATTCGATTATAGGTAGTGTTACCGCCGATATTATGTACAATGCAAATGTGCCTGTACTGATAATGCCCAAAGAAACTACGTCATGCAAAGTAACCGATTTTACCAATGTTTTATATGCTACAAATTTCGACGAGAAAGACTTTGCCGCACTCGATAAGTTATTGGCACTATTAGCTCCTTTTGATATTAACTTAACCTGTGTACATGTTGGCGAACCCAGAAGAAATGGATGGGATATGGCGCGATTGGAAGGGATGAAGAATGTATTAAAAGATAAATACAAAACCAAAAACTTTAATTGCGTATTGCTTGAAGGTAATGATGTTTTACAATCGATAGAAGATTATATATCAAAGGAAAAAGTCGACTTGTTGTCGTTAACAACCCACAAAAGAAATATGATTTCGAGGTTATTTAATCCGAGCCTGGCACGAAAAATGCTATTTCACAGCAAAATGCCATTATTAATATTTCATGCATAATTAGTTTTATCTGAATCACAGACGTTTAAAGATAAGTAGCGTATTTTCTTGTTGAAGAAATGCAATATTTTTTGCAGAATATAAAAAAGGTATTATATTTGCACCCGCGTTCAAGAAGACATTTCAACAGAAATAAAAATATATTGCGGGATGGAGCAGTTGGTAGCTCGTTGGGCTCATAACCCAAAGGTCGTAGGTTCAAGTCCTGCTCCCGCTACATTTAAAAGCCAGAAGATATTTTCTTCTGGCTTTTTTCGTATTAAAACGATTGTTCATGTATACTGTTTACGTCTTGTATTCTGAAAAGCACAACAAAATCTATATTGGCCTAACTTCTGACCTGAAAAAAAGGCTGTATGCACATAACAACCTTCCCAAAGGGTGGACAAAAAGCTTCAGACCCTGGAAATTGGTATATTCTGAACAATACAACACCAAACCCGAAGCAATGAAACGCGAAAAGCAATTGAAATCCCACCAGGGTAGAGATTTTATAAAAAACGAAATCATAAAAACGTAGCTCGTTGGGCTCATATCCGGCAGCTGCCGGACGTAGGTTCAAGTCCTGCTCCCGCTACAAGATAGGACAGGTCGGTGTTTTCACCGACCTTTTCTTTTTTAGCACCCTCTGAATCCCTTGATTTCCTTGGTCTTATAAGCATGAACCTATTAATATCTTTGGTTAGATATTGCCTTTTTTCGGGAACAATGACCAAACCCCTTGGAAACACCGCTCTTTGGATTCTATCTTTAATTGGATAACTTCCCATTGCCCAGTATTTACTGAGGTTCTGTGATGCAAATGCAACACTTTCTAAATGTACCAGATGGTTAGATAAGTCACCGTTCATGTTTTTGCATTTTGATAAAATAGTGGCTTTTTCTTCTTCCAATTTCGCCAAATGCCTCTTGTAAATTTCAGGTTCTAAACCATCATAAATGTACCTATCTTCAAGCTTCTGTATCTTGACATCAACTGCTTTCAATTGCATGTTCAAACTACTCTGAAGCTGAACAGCATCTTTATTTAAATGATTAAACACTTTATTGACATGTTTTTTAAATAGTCTTGCTGATTCTGGTTGCAACTCAATTCCTTTTAACAATTGATTAAAACTGTCATTAAGCCCCAACTCTCTTGCTCTAACCGTTGTCTTAGCGTTCATATTAACACCTTTACAAACATTGCATTTGTAGTAGTGTGCATTCTTTTTACGCACTATATAACCTGTTAATGGTGTTCCACATTTTTCGCATATTAAGAACCGTGCTAAGGGTCTATCATCATTTACGGAGTTTGTATTATATGTTCCACCTGTTGAAGGTTTCAGCATTTGGTTTATCTTCTTGAAACCATCAATGCTAATCATAGCTTCCCAATTTCCTATTAAAGGTTCATCCAGCAAACTATTAGTATTTACACCGCAATAAACTGGTTTTCTCCAAATGTCGCTTAGTTTTTGTTTTCTTATTACAACACCATAATCTGCCATTTTTTGTAAAATAATGCAGTCTCTTTCACCCTGTAGCTTCCATTGCCAGGCCTTTTTAAGTACTTCACCTTCTTTATTAATTACCATTTCCTGTTTTTCTCTTATTCTGGTAATATCAATTACTCTTTTCCCATAAATTGTGTAACCGTATGGTGCATTACCTAACCAGTTGCCAGCCATTAAAAATGCCCTCATTCCAGGGATGGTTTTCTTTAATCTTTCGTGGTTCTCTTTTCGTGCCTCTAACAGCTTGCTATAGATAGCCATTCTCCCGTCAAACGTTTCGGTGGTTAGACCTGACGAGGTTTCAATAAGATGTACACCATATTTATCAACCAATTCCATCACTATTGCTATTGCGTTGTCGCCTGTTCTTGAAAACCGATTGATAAATTTAATTGCAACTGCATATGGTCTATCCTTACGCATTTTTATTTTTTTTATTAGCCTTTGAAATTCCTTTCGGGTAAAATCGCTCGAAGCACTTTCATACTTTTCTCCGAAAGTATCTACAATGGTTAGGTTATGATTTTTTGCATACTCACGAATCTCCCGTTGTTGTTCTTGTAAACTAAAATTTGATTGTTGCTGTTTTGAACTCACCCTGGTGTAAGCTATTATGGTCTTATTGACCTCTTTTTCTTCCTCAGGTTTTTTCATAAAAACCTTAAATTCATTTAAGTTTCTGTTACTCATATTTCTAATTTTTATATAATTCTGATTCAAACATTGCAAGACTTAGCAATGCGAAAGTTTGTCTTATTAACTGAATATCCTCGTCAGTTGCATTTTCAAATCCTTTTTCGGACCTAATTTCTTCGTCAGTAAGCGACCATTCGTATTCTTCATACTTTTCGTCATTTTCAAACATTGTGTGCTTCGACCAAATCCCATTTTTTATTTGACCTCGGGCAATTTGTTCCCTACCTTGTTTTTATATTTTTTTATCAAGGTCTGGTGATTGGGAGTTGAAACTGATTTTCGTCAATTTCAAGACCCTCTAAATAAAATATAACGAAAAAAAACGAGAAAAAGAAATCGGATAAGTATTTAATCAACTGATTGTCTGGGATATATAAAGTTATATTTATTATATTTTTTCTAACTTATTGTGATAAAACAATATAAGGCGAAACGAATTTTTATGAAATGGGTAAAAAAAAATCAAAATATTTTATCCTATTTGTTTTCTGCCGGATACCGGCAGAAAACCCATAACACCATTTTTTTATCCCTAATTATTAAAAATCACAAACGGTTCACCATTTTCAAATTCCACCGAAATAACCCCATTTTTAAAATCATCCCAAAGTTTAAAGTAATAGTTTTCTTCTGTTTCATTAGTTGCTTCTATAACTTTATCTTTTAGCTCGTATTCAAATTCTAACAGTTCACTCTGGTTGTTTTTCAAAATTTGAAGTTGTTTTTTCGCTTGTTCGATACTAAAATAATCTGTGGAAGTTGTTACGAACAAACCGTATTCTCTATAAACCGATTTTATAATTTCATTAACCTGAATTTCTGTAAAATCTTTATTTTTTTCGGTATCCAAAACAATTAGAGCATCGTGGATATTTACGGTTTCCATACCCATATTCCAGGTTTGTTGTAATATTTTTCTGAATATTTCACTTTCTAATTTAGTCATTTTAAGTGCTAAATTTTCTTCACCATTTTTATTTACTTCTCTTCTAAAACCGAGTATGGTTGAATAAACGGTTGGAAATATTGTTTTAAATGACTTCGCAAACTCACGCTTCCAACTTGATAGTTTACTATTGTAAAAAACCTGTTCAAAAAGCTTTTCTTTTATAAGGTATCGTGGCACATTTTGAAATCCACCCGATAATTGAAAATAATTCCACAGCTTACCATTCGAACTCAAATAAATGTAAAGTAGTACGTCCTTTGGTATTTGGTTATTACGTACAAAAGCTTTTGAGTTGTTTTTCAGTTTGTTATAGAGATTCTTACCAGCATTATGGATAATAGTGCCATCTTTATTATTATAATTAAATGAAGCATTATAAATATCATTTAATATATGTAATTCAATATTATACTTCTGTATAAGGAAATAAGTAAATAATAATGGTTGACTATTACTAACATCTGTACTGAATCGTAATTGTAGAAAGTTTCTCATTATTTTAGGTGTTCTTGTAAAAGTAGAATAGATTCTTCCCCTTTCATCCTCAGTTAAATTAAATACCGTATTCTCCAACTTATCTAAAACTTCAAAATACGTCACTTTGGATTTTTCTGAATAGGGTAATTGGTAGATAAAATTATGAATATCATATTTAACCAAACTTAATTTATTAAGATTAGATTGATACTGTTTCCTAAAAACTTCATCCGATATTTTTTCTACTTCTTTGTCGTTAAATTTTTCATATAATGATTTAAGTTTTTCTAAACCTTTTTGTACGTAAACATTTTTATTTGTTCGAATCTTTACTTGATAAGGTTCGCATATAGTGTAGGTATATGAAGATTTGCCTGGTATATAATAATCAGATTTTGAAATTATACCATTAAAACACATACTGCGAAGCATTAGATTATAATGGGGACCAATTACCTTCTGAAGTATTGTTGCGTTTAAGCGGTGACTATCTTTGTCATAGTTGCCCAATATTAACAAGTGAATCAATAATTTAAATTTATTTTTAGTAATAGCTTCACTCGGTTTTCCTGGGTCCTTAAAACTGAAATCTTTTAGGTACTGTTCAGAAACCGCATTAACAACAGGAGAATTACCTGCGGTAAAATCTCTGGTAGCTCTTTGCTCTTCCAAATACGCCACGTAGTTGTTGTAAAAGTCTTCTGCTTCCGACCCATCGATACTGTAAATTAAATTGTGTGTTTTCAGGCTCATATATAAAAATATACGAAAAATTACGCTAAAAAAGAAATCCAGGGGTGGTTAATTTTACTCTATTTTGTTCTTATACTGGCTTTTATCAGCGACCAATCATTTAAATATTTGGTCCAATTTCTGTTGGTGTCGGTGTACATACCCATAAATTCAAATTCAGTTCCACGATGACGCATTTCAAATACTCTTCCATCGGTGGTTAACCAAAGCTTTATTTGCATCATATCAGCTACCAGTAGGTTATGAAAGTCCATTCGGGAACGAAGTTCAGATGACGGAATTATAACAAAGTTGGTGTTTTCGTTATCCAAGTTGTGCAAGATAAAGAGGAAGATGTCTGTTTCTTTGAGGTTTATTGGTAGGGTGTAGATGCCGATTGCTTTTAGTTTTAACCCATTGGTTGAGCCATCAAGTCTCTGACTTACTGGTTCTGAAATAATTTTGGTAATTCGTGTAGTCATTTTCATAGTTTTCATACTTTATATAGTTTTATTTTTGTCGTATTTCAGCTATTCTTTTTTCTAACCGAAATACTTCATTATAATTTGCAATTGTATTGATACGGTGTATGCGATACGGAGTTTTCTTATTCAATTTTGTGTAGGTTTTCAGGTGGAGAATTAGACCACTTCGTCAATAAAGGACTAAATTGTCTTAAATAAAAGAAGGAGGGCTATTAATAACCCCACCTTCATAAACATATGAAATCTACGCATCGATTACATATATAAATATGTCGGTATTAAAAATTTCACCAGTAGTTCAATACAATTTTAGATTATACTTTGAACGGTAAGAAAAAAAAGCTGGAAAACTCTGGCTTTTCCGCATTATAGATACTATATTAGCATATATTTTAATCATCTATAAATAGTATCAAATGAAAGTGCTTTATTCAAGGGTTAGTACTGCTGAACAAAACGAAGAACGTCAGTTACAGAATACCGAAGGTTTTGATTATGTGTTCGTGGACAAGTGTTCGGGTAGCATTCCGCTATTTGACCGCCCCAAAGGTTCACAAATTAAAGAAATGCTGGACAATAAGCAGGTTAAGCACATCGAAATCCACTCAATTGACAGGATTGGAAGAAATACGGTTGATGTGTTGCAGAACTGGCAATATTTTACGGAACTTGGTGTAAGGGTTGTGTGCCGTAACCCAAACCTAACCAATTTTAAAGCCGATGGTTCACCAGATGAAGTTTCAGCTATGATTATAAGCATCCTTTCAATTATGGCGAGTTACGAAAAATCACAGATTCGTCAACGCCAACTCGAAGGGGTTGCACTTGCAAAGCAACGTGGGGTGTACCGAGGACGAAAGGTAAATACAACGGAAAGTAAAGATAAATTTATCTTAAAACCCAGAAACCAAAAAATTCTGCACTATCTGAACTCAGGGTACACATTTGATGAAATCAGTAAAATACTGAAATGTTCGTATTCAACTATACATAAGGTCAAGAAGGTTAATACTGAGTTGAGCTTGAATTAAATTAACTCTAACTATTCAAAACCGCTGGTTACCCCAACATAAATTCCTACTTTTATTTTTTTATTTTTAAAATCAATCAACTAATGTCAGAAGACCAGAAGAAACTACTTGAAGCACAACTTTGGGGTATTGCTAATTTACTCCGCGGAAAGGTAAGTGCTGACGATTACCGTGATTATATACTTGGGTTCATTTTTTATAAATACCTATCAGAAAAACAGTTATTATACGCCAACCACCTACTCGAAGGTGAAAAGGTTACCGATTACTCCAAAGTTACCGATGAGGAAACATTGGATGCGATAAAAGACGAATCGTTAATTACGCTGGGGTACTTTTTATTGCCATCGGAATTGTTTTCAGCCCTTGCAAACAAAGGAAACCACGGTGAAAATAAATATATATTAGACGACCTTCAGGCGGTGATGAATCACATCGAACAATCCACGATGGGTACGGAAAGTGAGGACGATTTTAATGCATTGTTTGAAGATATTGACCTGAATTCTACTAAAATTGGACGTACACCCAATGCCCGTAACGAAATTATTGTACAGATATTAAACTACCTGAATAAAATCGATTTTAAATTGGAAGATACGGAAGCAGATGTGTTGGGGGATGCTTACGAGTACCTTATTTCGAAGTTCGCTGCAGGTGCAGGTAAAACGGCTGGTGAATTTTATACTCCGCAACAAGTCTCGAAAATACTCGCCAAGTTAGTTACAACGGGTAAAAAGAAAATTAAAACAGCCTACGACCCTACGTGTGGTAGTGGTTCATTGTTATTAAGGATAGCAAAAGAAGCAGTGGTTAGCGAGTTTTTTGGTCAGGAGTTAACACGCACCACTTACAACCTTGCACGTATGAATATGATTCTGCACGGTGTACATTACCGTGAGTTTGATATACGACACGATGATACATTGGAAAATCCACAACACCTCGACCAACGTTTTGAAGCCATTGTTGCTAATCCACCGTTTTCGGCACATTGGAAAGGGGATGCGAATCCGTTAAACGATACCGATGAACGGTTTAGCCAGTACGGAAAACTTGCACCCAAAACCAAAGCTGACTATGCGTTTGTAACTCATATGATTCATCAGTTAGCTGATAACGGCACTATGGCTACGGTTGTTCCTCATGGTGTATTATTTCGTGGTGCAGCTGAAGGTGTGATTCGTGAATACCTGATTAAAGAATTAAACTATTTGGATGCGGTGATAGGTTTACCTGCCAATATTTTCTTTGGAACAGGTATTCCAACTTGTATTTTGGTGTTTAAAAAGTGCCGTGAAATTGATGATAATATTGTGTTTATTGACGCAAGTGGTGACGGTCATTATGAAAAGGTAGGTAACCAAAATGTGTTACGTGATGAGGATGTAACTATGATAGTTGATGCCTACCGAAAACGTGAAACCATTGATAAATACAGCTATGTTGCAACGCTTGATGAAATTAAAGAAAACGACTATAACCTGAATATTCCGAGGTATGTTGACACCTTCGAAGAAGAAGCACCAATTGACCTAAACGAAGTTTCGGCTGATTTAAAAGCTTTGGATCGGGTGTTGGGCGAAGCCAACACCCGGATAAAAGCTTTTTGCACCGAACTTGGAATTCCTACACCGTTTTAATTATGATGGAAGTTAAAAAAGTACCTAATTTACGTTTCCCTGAATTCAAAAGTGATTGGAGTATTAAGCGACTTGGCGACTTATGTTCCACTTTTAAAAGTGGGTATGGTATAACTTCAGGAAATATATTTGATTCTGGCGAATACCCCGTTTTTGGTGGAAATGGTTTGCGTGGATACACGAATACATTCACTCATGATGGTTTTTTCCTTTTGATTGGGAGGCAGGGAGCACTTTGTGGGAACATTAATAGGGTGCAAGGTAAGTCTTATATCTCTGAACATGCCATCGCTGTTTCTGAAAATGATTTATCAAGTACTGAATGGTTAGCACAACGTTTGGATTATTATAATTTAAATCGACTTTCTGAATCATCAGCACAACCAGGATTGGCAGTAAACAAACTAATTCGATTAAAATTAATTGTTCCAACAAAAGAGGAACAAATCAAAATCGCCAACTTTCTAACTACGGTTGATGAACGCATTAACCTGCTCACCCAACAAAAAGAAAAGTTAGAGCAATACAAAAAAGGGGTGATGCAACAAATCTTTAACCAACAAATACGGTTTAAAGATGATGAGGGTAATGATTTTCCAGAGTGGGAAGAAAAGATGTTGGGGGAAGTAGGTGAAATTGTTTCTGGATTAACTTATAGTCCGAAGGAAATTGATGAAAAAGGAACATTGGTATTACGGTCATCCAATGTTAAGAATAGGTCAATTGTGTTCGATGATAACGTTTATGTTTTAACCCAAAATTATAACCCCGTTCAGGAAAACGATATTTTGATTTGTGTTCGAAATGGTAGCCAACGATTAATTGGAAAAAACGCAATAATTAAGAAATCACACGAGGGAATGGCTTTTGGTGCTTTTATGAGTGTCTATCGAAGTCCATTTAACCAGTATATTTTTCATTTTTTTGATACAGATGAATATTACAAAAACGTTTATCGAAATTTAGGAGCAACTATTAATTCAATTAACGGTAGCGATTTAAAACAATTTAAGATTCCATTTCCATCACCTTCTGAACAACAAAAGATTGCATCATTTTTATCGGCTCTCGATAATAAAATTGAATTAGTAAAGCAACAAATAGAACACACTACAAGCTGGAAGAAAGGTTTGTTACAGAAAATGTTTGTGTAAGATGGAACTGACTGACGAAATATATGATGAGATTTTTAAAAGTCCCGATGATTGGCTCTATACAGCAGAACAACACCTAATTTCTGCAAAATATTTAGATAATAGGCTGAAAGAGATAATTTTAAAAGGAAGGGATATTCTATATGAAAATGAAGAAGAATTTATGGCAATACAGAAGTCGTGTTTGTTCTTATGCGGTATTTCGTTAGAGAATGCTATAAAAGGTTTAATCATCAGTAAAAATCCAAAATTTAAAAGCTATAAAGAATTAAAATTATTTGGATGGAACACAAATCACGATATTATTAAGATGTTTAGCACGAATAAAGTTTTGGTAGATTCTGATTTCATTAATCGTATTCAAGGATATTTGCAATGGGCTGGCAGATATTCGTTACCATTTAAAAAAGAAGATTTTAATAATTTGAAAAAAGAATATTACACAAACGATATTGATAAGACAGAGAATTTAATAGATACCATAAAAACCCAAATTGAAAATAAATGAACACCCAACCAGAACAAATATTAGAAAACAGTCTGGTGACCCAACTTGCACAACTTGGTTACAAAAAGGTCGAAATACACGATGAAGCGGACCTGCTAATCAACTTAAAGAAACAACTGGAGGTTCACAATAAAGTTAGCTTGTCAAACAACGATTTCACGCAGGTACTCAATTACATTAATAAGGGGAACATATTTGAACGGGCTAAAATATTGCGTGACCGAGTTCCATACACTAACGATGAGGGTGAAACCAAAACCATTGAACTGATTAATCAAATTCACTGGTGTCAGAACCAGTTTCAGGTAACACAACAGGTAACGATGGAAGGGAAATACAAAAACCGTTACGATGTTACCATATTGGTTAACGGTTTACCGCTGGTCCAGATTGAACTAAAACGTAGAGGGTTGGAGTTGAAGGAGGCATTTAACCAAACCAATCGTTATGAACGTCATTCGTATGGTGCAGGTTATGGTTTGTTTCAGTTTATACAAGTATTCGTTATCAGTAACGGTGTAAACTCCAAATACTATGCGAATAGCCCACTTAAAGCACGGTCATTTAAACAGACATTCTACTGGTCAGACGAACACAATAAATTAGTTACCCAACTATCAACATTTACCGATATTTTTCTGGAACCCTGCCACATTTCTAAAATGATATGTAAGTATGTGGTGTTAAACGAATCGCAGAAGATTTTAATGGTGTTAAGACCATACCAATACTATGCCGTAGAAGCGATTATAGAGCGTGTTAAAACCACCAGAAAGTATGGATATATTTGGCATACAACTGGAAGTGGAAAGACACTCACGAGCTTTAAAACAGCCCAGATTTTAACAGCTTTCCCAAAGGTACATAAGGTGGTGTTTGTGGTTGACAGAAAAGACCTCGACTACCAGACTACAAAGGAGTTCAACAGCTTTAGTAAAGGTAGTATTGACGGTACAAACAACACCAATACGTTGGTGAAACAAATGGCTGGTGACAACAAATTAATTGTTACTACCATTCAGAAATTAAATACAGCAATTAGCAAGCAACGGTACATTGGCAAAATGGAAGCGTTACAAGATAAACGTATTGTTTTCATTTTCGATGAGTGTCACCGCAGCCAGTTTGGTAAAACCCACGAAACCATTAAAAAGTTTTTTACTGGATGCCAAATGTTCGGATTCACAGGAACACCAATTTTTGAGGAAAACGCAGGTAGTAACGAATTTGGTAAGCGTACTACGAAAATGCTATTTGGCGACTGCTTGCACAAGTATGTAATTACTGATGCTATCCGTGACGAAAATGTGTTGAAGTTTTCGGTGGAATACATTCGTACATTTAAGAAAAAGGACCACATTGCAGATATTGAAGTTGAAGCTATTGATGAAGCTGAGGTGATGGATGACCCCAGACGTTTGGAGAATATTGTTGATTATATTATTGCTAACCATAACAGAAAAACACACAGCAGGGAATTTACAGCGATTTTATGTGTTTCTGGTGTGCCTAACTTAATTAAGTACTACAATATTCTTCACCAGAAAAAACAAGACGGTCAACACAAGCTCAAAATAGCTACCATCTTTTCGTATCAAGCAAACGAAGACGATAAAGATGCAGTTGGTTTTGTTGAAGATGAAGAGTTTTTAGATGATGATACTTATAGCCAAAAACAGGTTGCTGAGGAAGGGGCTAAGTATGTGTTGCCGGGGACCGGCAACACAAATCAACACTCACGAGATGCACTTGAAGAATTTATCGGTCACTACAACAAGCAGTTCAGCACCAATTACACAACAAAGGATAGCCAATCGTATTACAACTATTACAACGATATTGCCAAGCGTGTTAAGCATAAGCAGATAGATGTATTATTGGTGGTGAATATGTTTTTAACTGGATTCGACAGTAAGGCGTTAAATACTTTGTACGTTGATAAAAACTTAAAGTATCACGGTTTAATTCAGGCGTATTCACGTACCAACCGCATATTAAACGAATTAAAATCGCAGGGTAATATTGTTTGTTTCCGCAACTTAAAAGATGCAACCGACCAGGCAATTACACTATTTTCCAACAAGGAAGCTATTGATGAAATAATCATCAAACCCTACGAAGAATACATTGCGAAGTTTAACGAGGCGTTCATTGCATTACTTAAAATTGCCCCAACGGTTAATAGCGTTAACAACCTACCAAGCGAAGAAGAAGAAGCGGAATTTATAAAGGCATTTCGTGAAATTATGCGGTTAAGAAATGTATTAAAAACATTTACCGAGTTTACACACGATGATTTGTCGATGACCGAACAATCGTTTGAAGATTACAAAAGTAAGTACCTTGATTTGTATGACAAAACCAAAGGTGCAAATGCAAAAGAAAAGGTATCGATATTGAACGATATTGATTTTGAACTTGAATTGATACACCGTGACGAAATTAATGTTGTTTATATACTGAAGTTATTAGCGAAGCTTAAAGATGCTACACCAGAGGAACAGGAAAAGCAACGAAAATCTATTATAGATACTGTTGCTGGTGATACTCAACTAAGAAGCAAACGTGAGCTAATTGAGAAATTTATAGACCACAACTTGCCACACATCGAAGATTCTGACGATATACCTGAAGAATTCAATAACTTCTGGACCAAAGAACGTGAAAATGCAATTGTAACACTAAGTCGTGAAGAAAACCTGGATTCTGAAAAACTTGAAAAAATGATTGGTAACTACCTGTTTACCGAGAAGCTACCACTACGTGACGATGTAATTGGTGTTATGAAAACCCGACCATCGCTAAAAGAACGCAAGGTTAAAGCAGAACGGGTTACCAACAAGGTATTGCACTTTGTTGATACCTTTATTAGTGGGATAACGGGGAAGTATGCTGAGGTAGGGTAAAATTGAAATTATAGTTTAATACCCAATTAATATGAAAAAACTAATTTTATTTTTAGTAGCAACTGTTTTATTGTGTGGATTCTATTCGTGCAATAAAGATGATTCTGATTTACCATCTGGTGAAAATTACCTTGAAATTACAGTAAATGGCAAAACGTATGACACCGATAACGGTGGTATTCTGGGATTTTCCGACCGAGAAACATGTGACGAAAAGGATGGTTTTCTTATGGGGGTAGGGCAAATTGAAACGTCAGAACTGTTTTTCGAGTTCTATATTAACCATTACGAGAATTTAATTGATTTTGAAACCGCAGAAAAAGGACAGTATGGTGTAGGCGTATTTGATATATTTAGGGAAGATTTCTACGAAGGTTGTAATTTTGATGCAAAAGTTATATTTGAAGATTATACCGAATCTGACCACGATACCAATCTAAAATCAGGAGGAACTAATACAATAACGAGTATTAAACGTTTGGATGAAACAAGCACCGATGTTAATTACGCTATTGAAGGTAATTTTAGTTGTAAGTTTTTGAATGATAGTGGTGTGGAAGTTTCGGTATCAGGTAAGTATAATGTTGTAACCTATGTTTTGAAATGAATATTGTTTTACGATTTTATGAAGCATAATCTACATCGTAAGTTTATTTTCCCAGTAACATTTCCTTTAAGCTACTGAATAACAGAACCTAAAAAACATCTTGCAAATTGGCTTGCAAAATTTATATTTAACATAGTTTTTTGTAAAACAATAATGGTAGCCCTGTGGACCCTTCCCTGGTTGTTTCCCCTGGCTGCAGGGGCCCCTCCCGTATCAAATCTTTTCTAAGGGGTTAAAATTGGGCAAAAATATGGGGTCCGATACGTGAAAAAAATATTTTTTTTATTTTTCACCATATTAAAAGAGTTTTATTAAACCATTTTCCGATAGGAGTTCGTATAAATTAACCAGCAGGTAATAATGGTCAATAAAGTTAGATAAATCCAGCGATTCCGCTACATTTAAAAGCCAGAAGATATTTTCTTCTGGCTTTTTTCGTATTAAAACGATTGTTCATGTATACTGTTTACGGGCTCACCCGTAAAATCCGGTGGATTTACATTTTCAGGCAAATATTTTAGCCACTCTAAACAAGAAAAATTTTATATCACTAACGCCTCTTAATGCAGCCCTAAAAGCTTTTAGTTTGGCATTGAAAGATTCGGCAGAAG